>JAHDWL010000005.1:92642-145658 GCA_023384355.1 Anaerolineae bacterium | reverse complement strand
CTCTACGCCTCACGGCCGTGTTGTATTATCAGAGCCGACTACTGAAAGACCCTGCTCCTGAAGATGCATAAACCGCCATGCGGCGTATAATCCTCCCCAATCGGAATGGGCGAGGAAGTGCCCGCATCCGGCATTTCCCGGCCATTAATTCAATCGAGGGTTTTCTTATGGACTTTTCTTTCAGCGAACAACACAAAATGGTCGAGCGGATGGTCTATGACTTCGCTCGCAAGGAGATCATGCCGATCATCAAGGAGCATGATCGCCGCCACACCTTCCCCCGCGAGCTGCTGCCGAAGATGGCTGAGCTGGGTTTTCTGGGTATCTGCCTGCCGGCGCGCTATGGCGGCGCGGGCATGGATTACCTGTCGCTGGGCATCCTGTCCGAGGGGCTGGAGTATGCCGACTCCTCGGTGCGCGAGAGCATCGCCGTCCACCTGGGGCTACACGCGCTGCCCATCTTCCAGTGGGGGACCGACGAGCAGAAGCGCGCCTTTTTGCCGCCGCTGGCGACGGGCGAGCATATCGCCTGCTTCGGCCTGACGGAGCCGGGGGCCGGTTCCGACGTGGCGGCCATGGGCAGCCGGGCCAGGCGGGACGGCAACGACTATATCCTCAACGGCGAGAAGATGTGGATCACGCTGGCCGACATCGCCGACCGCTTCCTGGTGTTCGCCAAGACCGACCCTGAGAAGGGTGCGAATGGCATCAGCGCCTTCATCCTGGAGCGCGGCTGGGCGGGGCTGACCACCGGCACCATCGAGGGCAAGATGGGCGTGCGGGCCAGCAACACCGGCTGGATCAACATGGCCGACGTGCGCGTGCCGGTCAGTCACCGGCTGGGCGAGGAAGGCGAGGGGTTCAAGATCGCCATGAGCGCGCTGGACAACGCCCGTTACGGCGTGGCGGCGGGAGCGGTGGGCATCATCAAGGCTTGCCTGGACGAGTCGATCGCCTACGGTCGCCAGCGCAAGACGTTCGGCCGCCCCATCGTCGATTACCAGCTGGTGCAGCAGATGCTGGCCCACATGCAGCAGAGCATCGATATCGGGCAACTGCTGGTGTGGAAGGCGGGCTGGCTGAAGAACCAGGGCATCCGCAACACGCGGGAGACGAGCGCGGCCAAGTGGTATTGCACCGAGGCGGCCAAGCGCGCCGCCGACGACGCCGTGCAGATCCACGGGGCCTACGGCTATTCTGACGAGTACAACGTGGAGCGCCACCTGCGTAATTCAAAGAGCGCCGTCATCTATGAAGGGACGTCGCAAATCCACACGCTGATGCAGGCCGGCTACGCTCTGGGCGAGCGCCGCGACCGGCCGATGCGCTGCGAGATGCCGGCGTATGACGCGGCGTATTGGGAAGCGGAGGCGTAGAAATCGGGCTTTTCGCGAAAAGTCCGGTTTTTCGCAGCAGGTTGCTTTTGTGATGAAGAAAATAGGAGAGACCGTCAAAAAGGCTCTCGATGACAGATTCAAGGCGTATGATCGCAGCAAGCGGCCAACGCCGAAGGCGGGAATGGGGCCGATCGCCCACGAGAAGGGGACGACCTTCCGCGTGTGGGCGCCCCACGCCGACGCGGTGTTCGTCATCGGCGACTTCAACGACTGGAAAGAAGACGCCACGCCGCTGAACCACGAGGTTGACGGCTACTGGTCGATTGACGTGACCGGAGCCAGGCCGGGCCAGGAGTTCCGCTATGTGATCGTCAACGGCAAGCAGCGGCTCCACCGGCTCGATCCCTATTCGCGCCAGGTGACCAGCTCCGTCGGCAACAGCATCATCCACGATCCGCAATTTGATTGGAGCGACACCAAAAAGTTCCAAAGCGCGCCCTGGAACGAGCTGATCATCTATGAGATGCACGTCGGCACGTTCAACCCATCGTCCGAGGATCGCGTGGGCACGTTCCAGCGGGCGGCCAGGAAGCTGCCCTATTTGCGCGTGCTGGGCATCAATGCCGTGCAGATCATGCCGCCGATGGAGTTCCCCGGCGGCCGCTCGTGGGGCTATAACCCGGCGCTGCCCTTCGCGGTGGAGACGGACTACGGCGGCATGACGGCCTTCAAGCAGTTCGTGAAGACGGCCCACAGGCACGGCATCGCCGTCATCCTCGACGTGGTCTATAACCATCTGGGGCCGGGCGACCTGGATTTGTGGCGCTTCGACGGCTGGTGGGAGAACGAGGGCGGCGGCATTTATTTCTACAACGATCGCCGCGCCAAGACGCCCTGGGGCGACACGCGACCCGATTACGGGCGGCCCGAAGTGCGCCAGATGTTGTGCGACAACGCGCTGATGTGGCTGCGCGAATACAGGGTGGACGGGCTGCGCTGGGACGCGACGGCCTATATCCGCAATATCTACGGCAATGACAACGAGCCGGCCAACGATCTGGCCGACGGCTGGAGCCTGATGCAGTGGATCAACGAGGACGTGCGCGAGTTTGCGCCGAACCATCTGACCATCGCCGAGGACCTGAGGAGCAACGAGTGGCTTGTGAAGGACACGGGCGCGGGCGGCGCGGGCTTCGGCTCGCAATGGGACGCCAACTTCGTGCACCCGGTGCGGGCGGCGATCATCGGCAACGACGACGCTTTCCGCGACATGGAGGCGGTGAAGAAAGCCGTCTGCTATGAATACAATGGCGACGCCTTCAAGCGGGTGATCTACACCGAATCCCACGACGAGGTGGCCAACGGCAAATCGCGCGTTCCGGAAGAGATATGGCCGGGCAACAGCCACAGCTGGTTTTCCAAAAAGCGCTCGACGCTGGGCGCGGTGCTGGTGTTCACCGCGCCGGGCATCCCGATGATCTTCCAGGGGCAGGAGTTTCTGGAGGATAAGTGGTTCACCGATACGGAGCCGCTGGATTGGGATTATGCCGAGAAGATGGAGGGGATCGTCTATCTCTATCGCGACCTGATGCGGTTGCGGCGGAATGGCGACGGCGTGAGCAAGGGGTTGACCGGCCAGCACGTCAATGCCTATCACGTGAACCAGGACGCCAAGGTGATGGCTTTTCATCGCTGGTATGACGGCGGGCCGGGCGACAGTGTGGTAGTGGTGATCAACATGGCCAACCGGACGGTGACGGATTACACCGTCGGGTTTCCGGCGGCAGGGCGCTGGTCGCTGCGGTTCGATAGCCACGCGGCCGGCTACAGCCCCGATTACAAGGGGCAGGTGAGCGGCGGCGTGGTGGCCGTGCCACAGCGTTACGACGGCCTGCCGGCGAGCGGCAAGGTCAGTCTTGGCCCGTATAGCGGGGTGATCTACTCGCAGGATCGGAGATAGCGCGATCCCCTAGCTATTATCGGGCAAGAGGCCGCGTTGCAGCGAATCGGCCAGAATTGCCTCGACGAGATCGCCGAGCGCGGCCGATCCTTCGGCGACCGGCTCCATGCGCCGCCTGATCTGCCCTGCAGTGACGCCGTGCTCGCGCCAGCTCCAGCCGTCGTTGAGATAGTTGTGCAGCAAGGGCATGAACCGGTCCAGCGCGTTGGCGAAACGCGCCTCAGGCGTGGTTCGGGCCTCGAACTCTTCCCACAAGACTCGAAAATCGGCCGTCTGGTTCGCCGGCAGCAGGCCGAACAGACGGGTAGCCGCCAGTTGTTCGCGGTCAGCTTTGTCAAGATTGCCGTTAACGTCGTAGGCATAGGTGTCCCCGGCGTCGATCTCCACGATGTCATGCAACAAAAGCATCCGCACCACGCGGGCCAGGTCTACCGGCTCGTTGGCCTGCCCGACCAGGGTCATGGCCATGAGCGCCAGATGCCAGCTGTGTTCGGCCGAGTTCTCCAATCGCGAACCGTCGACCAGCGGTGAGCGCCGCTCGACACCCTTCAGTTTGTCCATCTCGATCAGGAAATCGATCTGTCGCGCCAAACTTACATCTTCGATGAGTATCCGGTTCATTCTACTTTCCTGGTAATCAGGACTGCGATTATACTCCGGCGCGGCCGTGGCTCAATAAGCCGCGGCTAATAACTCATGGAGGTGACGGGAACATGAGGCGAAATTTCCGTTTTCAATCTGGGTTGTGGCTGGGACTGATGACTGCCCTCACGCTGGCAGGCGCGGCCCTGGCCACATCCGACGAGGGGAGCAAACGGTCGTATCTGCCGGCTGTGATCTTCGGGCCGCCGCCGGCGATGGATTGTAACGTGCCCGGTGGGTCTTTCTCCTCGCTTGGCATCAGCGGCCCGCCGCTGACCGTGAACCCGGAGACGGACCCCAACGTGAATCTGGGCGCGCGCGGTTACAAGCTGACGAGCGCGCCGCTGAAGCTGGTGGTGCTGGGGCCGGTGCACGACGGCAATGCGCCCCAACTGCCCGGCATGTTCGGCGACCGACGGACGCCGGTTTTCACCAATGCCTACGACGCTGACCCCGGTTCCCGGTGGGATGTGACGCTGCTGGGCATGGGCACGGCGCCGGGCGAGGTCATCTATACGCCTGATTCCGGGTACGACATCGGCGGCGGATACGAGTATCTGGTGATGTACGCCGCCGAGACGCGGGTCACGCTTCATATCGGCCGCGAAGACGAGTTCTTCGGCTATGTGCTCCACATTGAAGATGTGTGTGTCGATCCCGACCTGGTGGCGCTCTACCGGCAGCTGCACGCCGCCGGGCGGGGGTCGCTGCCGGCGCTGCGCGGCCATCAGGCGTTCGGCCGGGCGACGGGCGGCGAGGTGAAAGCAGCCGTGCGCGACTGGGGCAGCTTCCTCGACCCGCGCTCGCGCAATGACTGGTGGCAGGGGAGATGAAACAATTACGAATTACGAATTACGAATGGAAGATAGTCTTTTCTGATTCGTATTTCCTAATTTCTGTAGAAGTCGATCCAGCGCATTGAAAAAGAAGTGTAATTGCCCTGAAAGAAGTGCGGCGGCAGGGTGATCTCGAAGCCGTCTTCGGTCTTATAGATGTCGGGGAAATAGATGTCGGCCGACGGCGACGCGGTTTGTACCTGACCCTGTTCATCAACGACCGACAGCATGAGCGGTGGGTCGGGCGAGTCATTGCTCGATCGGCCGGTCGTGATGGTGAAGTCACCATAGCCGATCTCCAGGTTTTCCAAACCGCGCAGTCGCAGCAGGACGACGACCTCCTCCGGCCATTCGCCCGTGGTCAATTGCGCGTTGAGGCCGTTGATGCCGCGCGGGTCAGTCACGTCGATGAAGGCGCGGCCGTCCGCCACAATGACGGTGGCTGAACTGTCATGGGGGCGATCGAGGTTGACGTCAATCATCGGTTTGTTCCCTTCCGGGCGACAGGCGGAGAGGAGGAGCAGGAGCAACGGCAGAAGGATGCAGAACCGGATTGAACCAACCAATAGCCTACTCTCTATCACCGTCCGCCAACTCCATCTTCTTCAATCGATACAACATCTCCTGTGTCAACTGGCGATGCTTGCCGCTGATGTCGGCCTGGATGCCGAACAGGATGATGAGCGTGCCGACGAGCAGCAGGCCGGTGCCGAGAGTCAGTGATTGCACAAAGCGGCCGACGCCGCTTTCCCCACTTAAGTAGTTGGCAAAGAACCGAATCCACAACACCACTCCTGCCAGCAGGAAGGGCACGGCGATGTAGCTGAACGTGCGCAGCGGCTCGTAGAAGGCGTAGAGGCGCAGGATGGTGCCTGCCTGGGCCTTGATGAAGTGCCACATGCTGCGTTGCAGACGCGACGGCCGCGTCGGGGCGTTGGTCGTCACCGGTACGCTGACGATGCCCAGCCCGCTCTTCCCGGCCTGGATGATTGTCTCCAGCGTGTAACTGTAGCGGGTGAGGATAGTGAAGCGCAGCGCTGCCTCGCGCGAGTAGGCGCGGAAGCCGCTGACAGGGTCGGTCACGTCCACGCCACTGACGTTGCGCACCATCCAGGTTCCCAGGGCCAGGAAACGTTTCTTCATCGGCGAGAAGTGAGTGATGGTTTGCACCTGTCTGTCCCCGACAACCATGTCAACCCGTCCGTCCAGCAGCGGAGCGACCAGATCGGGGATGTAACGGCCGGGATACTGGTTATCGGCGTCGGTGTTGACGATGATGTCCGCGCCAAGTCGCAGGCACGCATCCAGACCGGTCTGGAAGGCCTGGGCCAGCCCCAGATTGCGCGGGTGGCGGATGATATGGGTGACGCCTAATTGCCGGGCTATGTCCGCCGTGCTGTCGTCGCTGCCGTCGTCGATGATCAGTGTCTCGATGCAGTCGATGCCGGGGATGGCGTCCGGTAGTTCCGCCAATGCCTGCGGCAGTGTCTCGGCCTCGTTGTAGCAGGGGATCTGGATGATGAGCTTCATGGCTAGAGGGTGCGTCCGGCGATAATATCGTCCAGTTCGATTAGATGTAGCCCTTCCCAAAGATAGACGCGCAAGTCCACGCGCAGGTCATCGCTGACGACAACGCCTTCAGCCCGCAGCAGTTGCGCCTGCAGGGAAGCGCCGCCGTCCATGTCGGGCGTGCTGATGCGGCCGGCGTGATTGATGACCCGCTGCCAGGGGATCGGCGGCGAGGTGTCGCGCTTGTTGCCCAGCGCAGACAGGGCGTAGCCGACGGCACGGGCCGCGTTGGGCCGGCCGAGCATCGCGGCGACGCGGCCGTAACTGGTGACGCGCCCGCGGGGGATGCGCCGTACAACGGCATAGACCTGGCGATAGAAATCAGGCGGTTTGGTGCTCATGTTGTTTGATGTAGTGTAGCCAAATCAAGAGGCGCGGCCAACTCCATTGGATCGACCGGCAGACGCCGACGAAGTCGTCACCAGAGCGCGGGATAATCCTTTTTCGCTGCTGCCCGAGCCGATGCGTTTGGATATGGCGAAATCAAACATTCGACCGCATAGGGTGATTTTTGCCATGCCTGGACGCGCTGCCGTATGTTGACAGGCCGGGCGCAAGGACTAGAATCACCGGTAATCATGAAAGAAGTAATTGAGGCGATTGATAGCTGGCTGGCCGCGGGCGAGGCCGAAATTGCCCTGGCTACCGTCATCAATACCTGGGGATCAGCCCCGCGCAAGGTGGGGGGCAAAATGGCCTTCACGGCCGGGGGCAGGTTGATCGCCGGGTCGGTGAGTGGCGGGTGCGTTGAAGGCGCGGTCATTTCCGCCGGAGACGAGGTGTTGGCGACCGGACGGCCGCAACTGCTCCATTTCGGCGTTGCGGACGAGACAGCCTGGGGCGTCGGGCTGGGCTGCGGCGGGACGATCGACGTGATCGTCGAATGCCTGGACAGGGACATCTATGCGGCAACACGCGACCCGATACTGGCCAACGGTTCAGTGACGGCCGTCACTGTCATCGGCGGCCCGGATGGATTGGTCGGCCGCAAGCTGGCCGTGTCCGGCGATGTCGTTCGCGGTTCCATCGACCCGCAACTTGACATGACGGTCGTCGAGCTGGCCGGGCAAACCCGCCAGGCGATGCGTTATTCCTTGCCGGGTGAAGTAGAGTTGTTCATCGACGTCATGCGGCCGTCCCCGGCGCTGATCATGGTCGGCGGGGCGCATGTCGCCATCGCGCTGGCGCAAATGGCCCGCATCCTGGGTTACCGCACGATCGTAGTCGATCCGCGACGGGCCTTCGGCAGCGAGGCGCGTTTTCCCGACGTCGATCAACTGATCCAGGCCTGGCCGGACAAGGCCTTCGCGGAGCATTCCATCACCCACGATTCGGCCGTGGTCACGTTAAGTCACGATCCGAAACTCGATGATCCGGCGTTGCGGGCGGCGCTGAACAGCGATGCGTTCTATATCGGCGCGTTGGGCAGCCGCAAGACCACCGCCAAGCGGCGAGAGCGGCTGGTGGAGATGGGGTTCAACGACGCGCAACTGGCACGCATTCACGCTCCCGTCGGCCTGGACATCGGCGCCGATTCACCCGAGGAGATCGCCCTGGCGATCATGGCCCAGATTGTGGCCGTTTACCGCCGCCAACCGTAACGCCTGACTGTTAGGCGATGCCGGCTGATTAATGGCCGGCGTTTGTGACATAGCCGGCCGGGTTGCGCGACTGCCAGCGCCAGCTATCGGCGACCATCTGGTCGAGGTCCCGCTCGGCACGCCAGCCAAGCTCCCGCGCCGCCCGCGACGGATCGGCGAAAGAGACGGCGGCATCCCCCGCGCGCGGCGGTACGATCTTCAATGGAATCCGGCGGCCGCTGGCGCGTTCAAAGGCGGCAACGACTTCCAGCACGCTGTATCCTCTCCCCGTGCCCAGATTGCAGGTGATGATCCCCGCCCCGTCGGATAATTTGTCCAGCGCGCGCAGATGCCCCAGAGCCAGATCGACGACGTGAATGTAGTCGCGGATGCCGGTCCCGTCGGGGGTGTCATAGGTGTCGCCGAAAACATGGAGATGGGGCAGGCGACCGACGGCGACCTGGGCGATGTAGGGCAACAGATTGTTGGGGATGCCGTTGGGGTCTTCACCAATCAGTCCGCTGGGATCTGCGCCGACCGGATTAAAGTAGCGCAGGATGGCGATTCGCCAGCGACCGTCGGCGCGATGGAGATCGCCCAGAATTTGTTCCGCCATCACTTTAGACCCACCATACGGGTTGAGCGGGACGAGCGGCGCGTCCTCGGCGATCGGCATTTCTTCGGGAGCGCCATAGACGGTGGCGGAGGAGCTGAAGACAACGCGCCGCACGTCAAAACGATCCATGACCTCAAGCAGTTGGATCGTGCCGGTCACATTGTTGTGGTAGTAACGCAGCGGCTGGGCGACGGACTCGCCGACCGATTTCAGCGCGGCGAAGTGGATGACGGCGTCGACCGCCTCGGCGGCAAAGACAGCCGCCAACCGGTCGCCATCGAGCAAATCGACGCGATGGAAGGACACCGGCCGCCCGGCGAGAGTCTCGACCCGACGCACAGCTTCTTCATGGCTGTTGATGAGGTTATCGACGACGACTACATCGTGCCCGGCGCGGAGCAGTTCCAGCGTTGTATGGCTGCCGATATAACCGGCACCGCCGGTGACAAGAATGCGCATGATGTTGACCTCTTCAGATGGGGTGTTTGGATCAGATGGCGCAGAGGAAGCGGCCGCAGTTCTCGCAATGGATTAGCCGGCCCTCGTCGGCCGCGCGGATGACGCTCGCGGAGAGCGTCAACTGGCAGCCCAGACATTTGTTGTTTCGTAATCCGGCCACAGCCAGGCCGTTCTTTTGGCGGGCCAGGTCGTCATAGGATTTCAACAACGCCGGCTGGGCCAAGGGAACCTGCTTCGCGCGCTTTTCGAGGAGAGTGTTCAGGCTCAGGGCCAGCGTTTGTTGCTCCTGGCGCAAGGCAGCCGAAGCGTTTGTAAACTCGCTCGCAAGTCGCTCGACCTCGGTGTCGGCCGCGGCCTTGACGCCTTTGCGTTCGTCGATCTCCATCATCATGAGCAGGGCGTCATCTTCCAGAGCGGCGCGGCGGCGGCCGAGGGCATCGATTTCATGTTGCAGGTCGGTCAGTTCTTTTGGATTCTTGACTGTGCCGGAGTAGAGGCGTTCCTCTGAGCGTTTGGCCTTGTCGGTCACGGCGGCGATCTCGCCGGTCAATGCCTTGTGGCGGGCCTGCCATTGGCGCAAATCTTCGCCGGCAGCCTGGGCTTTCTCCCGCGCGGCGACGAGCGCGGCCGGCTCTTTTTGCAGCCGCAACACCTCGCCCAGCCGTTGCTTTTTGGCTCTTATCTCGGTATCGATTTGTTGCAGGTCGTAAAGCACTCTGGCCTGGCTCATCGCGTTTCTCCGGCGTTACTGCCGGACATTGTAGCACATCGACCCGTATTGACGAACACGGGTATAATCCATACCCTATGGTTTCCAAAATGTTTGAATTGGGCGAGCAGCCCTATTCGGAGACAGACGCGGAGTGGGATGCCTTCGTAGCCGCCCATCCGCGCGGGAGTCTCCTGCAAACGACGAACTGGGCGCGGCTGAAAAGCCGCTTCGGCTGGAGCTCGCAGCGCGTCTGGATGCGCCGCGACGGCCGCCTGGTGGGTGGGGCGCAGGTGCTGTTCCGGTCGGTTGCTTTGGGCATCGTTAAGCTCGGTTATATCCCCCACGGCCCGCTGGTCGACTGGGCGGACGGCGAACAGGTCGACGTGTTGTTCAACCACATTGACCAGGCGGCCTTTGGTCGCGGGGCGGGGATGGTGAAGATCGAGCCGCGCATCTGGCAAAGCGAGATGCCGGCCGAGGCGTGGGAAGAGCTTTACCGTCGTCACGGTTGCGTCCCCTCGCCCGATACCATCCAGCCGCCGCGGACGATTGTGATCGATTTAAGACCGTCTGAAGAAGAAATTCTGGCGACGATGAAGCAAAAAACGCGCTACAACATCCGGCTGGCCGAAAAGAAGGGCGTCACTGTGCGCGAGGGCACGGCGGCCGATCTGGTCGCGTTTAATGCGCTCATGATGGCCACCGGGCGGCGAGACGGGTTCGGCATCCACGACCCGCAATATTACCGCGTCGCCTACGAGCTGTTCGCGCCGAATAATGTCGCGCTCTGGCTGGCTGAATACGAGGGCCGGCCGCTGGCGGGGGTGATGGTGTTTACTTCAGGGCGTTCGGCCGCCTATCTCTATGGCGCGTCGAGCGACGAGGAGCGGCAGCGCATGCCGGCCTACGCCGCGCAATGGGCGGCCATGTGCTGGGCAAAGCGTCGCGGTTGCTGGACGTATGATATGTGGGGCGTGCCCGACGCGCCTGAAGATGAACTTGAGGCGGGCTTCACCGACCGCCAGGATGGTCTCTGGCCGGTCTATCGTTTCAAGCGTGGTTTCGGTGGCGAAGTCGTGCGGACGGTGGGGGCGGCCGACAGGGTCTATAACAAGCTGCTGCACCGCATCTATACCCGGCAGCGTGGCGGGTAATCAATACCCGGCAGGTTGCACAAAGCCTGCCGGGATGTCACAAGACCGATTGAGTTAGAAGAAAAAGTAAGCCACCGCCAGGATGGCGTAGAGCACCAGCAACATGGACCCTTCCAGCCAGTTGCTACGGCCATCCAGCGAGACGAGAGCGGCAATGAGAGATGCGGCCGACACAGCCAGTATCTCGTAGACCGTGAACTCCAGCGGCATCGGATGGCCCAGGGCCAGGCTGATGAAGACCAGCAGCGGGGCGACAAACAGCGCGACCTGGAGGCTTGAGCCGATGGCGATGCTGAGGGCGAGGTCCATCCTGTTCTTGGCCGCCACCTGAACGGCGACAAAGTGTTCGGCGGCGTTGCCGACCAGCGGGATCAGGATGATGCCGATGAAAAACTCGCTCAGGCCCAGCGATTCGGTGACAGGCTCGACGGCCGACACCAGAAATTCAGACAGCAGGGCGATGAAACCAACCGCGACAACCAGGACGATAAGCGCGTGCTTCGTGCTCCAGCCGGTAGGGGCGTGGGCTTCGCGGGCTTGCGGATCGCCTTCGCGGGTTTTGGAGGTAAAGGAGTAGAGAATCACCAGACCGTACATCACCAGGATGGCGACGGACGCGCCGATGCTGAGGAACTCGACCCGCTTGAAATCGGGTTCAATCGCCTGATTGAAGAACGAGGGGATGGCCAGCGTGAATACCGCCAATACGAGCAACGTGGCGTCGAGGCCGGCGTGCTCGCGGTCGAACCTTTGCAGCCCGTGGCGGATGCCGCCGATCAGCAGCGACAGGCCCATGATGAGCAGCAGATTGCCCAGAATGGAGCCGGTGATGGAGGCCAGCACCAGGCTTATTAATCCCTGGCGCAGGGCAACGATGGCGATGATGAGTTCGGCGGCGTTACCCAGGGTGGCGTTGAGCAGTCCCCCCGTTCGTTCGCCGACTTTCTCGGCAAGCGCCTCCGTCCCCTCGCCGATCATGGCGGCCAGGGGTATGATTGCCACGGCCGAGAACAGCAAGACGAAAATCGGGTTGGCGTGGGTGAATTCCAGGACGATGGCGACGGGAATGAAAAGAGTCAGGACGAGCAGAAGCGCGTTCAGCCCGACCCAGTGTTCGACCTTTGCCAGAAATCCATTCATAGATTAATGCCCTCCAGACTATTCCATAATTAAAACGTGTCGAATTGTAGCAAATCATGGGCGAGAACCAATTTCAAAATCCATGGGATGCATGCCGCGCCCTGACGGTGTATGATTGCCCGGATCGCGGTCCCGCACCGCGTCTTTTTTGTAGCGATGACCAAGGCGAACCCGACTGATTATCAGGCTTCGAGCTTCAAACCGGAGAGTTCTCCCGCCGCCTGGGAGACCGCTCTGGCGCGCCTGCCCAATGCCCACGCCCTTCAGAGCTGGTCCTGGGGCCAGTTCAAAAGCCGTTGGGGTTGGGAGGCGATGCCGCTAACGATGGCGGTGGCCGGTAACAAGTGGGAGCCGGTGGCCGCGGCGATGGTGCTTAAAAGACGCCTCCCCCGGACGCCGTATTGCGTGCTATACGTGCCCAAAGGGCCTGCGCTGGATTACCGCGATGTCGCCTTGCGACGCAAGGTGCTTGCTGAACTGGAACGCCTGGCGAAACGCGAGCGGGCTATCTTCCTCAAGATCGATCCCGAAGTCGTCCGCAGCTGGGGGCTGGAGCACGAACGAGTGTCCCCAATAGGATCGGTCGTTCTGCGGGACCTTCTCTCCCGCGGCTGGATTCCATCCGACGAGCAGATTCAGTTTCGCAACACGGTCGAACTGCCTCTGGAGGGGACGGCGGACGAGCTGTTGGCGGCGATGAAACCCAAGACGCGCTACAACATCCGCCTCGCGGAGCGAAAAGGCGTTGTGGTTCGGCCAGGAACGCCGGCTGACTTTCCGGTCATCGTTGAGATGTATCAGGAGACGGCCGCGCGGGATGGTTTCACCGCTCGCCCGGCGACCTATTACCTTGATGGCTGGCAGTCGCTCTATGACGCGGGCATGGCGCAGCCGCTGGTGGCCGAGGTCGAGGGGCAGCCCGTGGCGGCGGTGATTTCTGTGCGCTTTGGCGAGCGGACGATCTACATGTATGGCGCGTCGCGCAACGTGGCGCGGGACAGGATGCCTAATTACCTGTTGCAGTGGGAGGCAATCCGCCAGGCGCGAGAGCAGGGCAGCAAGGTTTATGATTTTTGGGGCGCGCCGGACAAATTCGTCGAGACCGACCGAATGTGGGGGGTCTGGCGATTCAAGGCCGGATTCAACGGCGAGGTCGTGCGCTTCATCGGCGCGTGGGACTTTCCACAACGGCCGATTCTCTATCGCTTTTATACACGAGCTATCCCGCGTTATCTGAATTGGTTGCGCGCTCGACGAGGCGGCCAGGAACAAATCGCAATGCCGGGTTAATCCTTGCATCATATCGCGGCGGCTGGATTTTCGATCAGACTAACATTGGAGAGAAGATGAGCAGAACTATTGTCATTCTTGACGGCGATCAGACGGGGCAGGAGTTGCTCGAGGAAGCGTTGCGTGTCGTGCGGGAGGATGTTATCCGTTATCCGCTGGAGTTTCTACGCTTCGACCTCAGCCTGGAGAACCGCCGAACCACGAATAACAAAGTGGTATATGAGGCGGGGAAGGCGATCCGTGACTACCGGGTCGGCCTGAAGGCGGCGACGATCACGCCGGAAACGAGCGGCGATGTCGGCAGCCCCAACGCCATCCTGCGCGAGGAGATGGACGCCGAGATCATCCTGCGCACCGGCCGCCGGATTCCCGGCGTGCGACCCGTTGGCGGCATCTATGCACCGATCAGCATCGTGCGCATGGCACGGGATGACGCCTATGGCGCGCGCGAATGGCGCGAAGGCGTCGCCGGCAGTGATGATGAGTATGCGTTCCGCACCGAGAAGATCTCGCGCTGGGTTTGCCGGGCGGTGGCTGAGTTCGCTTTCCAGCACGCGCGACAGAATCACGCCAAAGTGTTCGGTGGCCCCAAGTACACCGTCAGTCCCGTCTATGAAGGTATGTTCAAGGAGGAGATGGATGCGGCCGCCGCGCGCTATCCCGATGTGCGTTATGAGCCGCAGCTAATTGATGCCACCTTTGCCCTGTTGCTGGCGACGACCGGGGATGCGATGGTGATCCCTTCGCTCAATCGGGACGGTGACCTGCTGTCGGATATGGTGTTGCAGATGTTCGGCTCGATCGCCGGATCGGAGTCGATGGTCATTTCGTTGAACAAGGAAGGGGTGATCGATTGTGTCATGGCCGAAGCGCCGCACGGCACGGCCCCCAGCCTGCAGGGCAAGAATGTCGCCAACCCGATGGCCATGATTCTGGCCGCGGCCGGGTTGCTGGGTCTCATGAAGGAAAAGGAACTGAAGACAGCCAGCCGGGCGATTTACGAATCGACCCTGGAAGCGGTTTACGACGGCATCCGTACGGCTGATCTGGGCGGCACAGCCAACACTGACCAGTTCACCGACGAGGTTATCCGGCGCGTCAGAGGCAAGCTGGAGGTCTGGTCAACATTGACTTAAGGACGGGAAACCGCGCTATGAGGCGCGTCGACACGTCAACCGTTTGGGATACAATACGCTTGGAGTGGCCGGCCCGCCCGCCGGGGCACGGCTCCGAATTAATTTATGGAACCGAAATTCCCGGACAAAGTTAATCTTGGTTTTTGGCCGACGCCCATCGAACCGCTGGAACGGCTGAGCAAATATTTGGGCGGCCCCGAGTTGTGGATCAAGCGGGACGATCAGAGTGGGCTGGCCACCGGCGGCAACAAGACGCGCAAGCTGGAGTTCCTGGTGGCCGACGCCGTGGCGCATGGTGCGGATCATCTGGTGACGACCGGCGCGCCCCAGAGCAACCACGCGCGCCAGACGGCCGCCGCGGCTGCCCGCCTGGGCCTGGGTTGCAGCCTCGTCCTGCGCGGGCCAAAGCCCGACACATTCACCGGAAACCTTTTGCTGGATGAGCTTCTGGGCGCCCACGTCTACTGGAGCGACACCCGCGACTGCACTGAGTCAATCGGCCGCGTCATGGCCGAACTGCGGGCAATCGGCCGGCACCCCTATCTCATTCCTCTCGGAGGATCAAACGTGATCGGCGCGACCGGTTATGTGCTGGCCATGCAGGAGCTAATGGAGCAGATATCCGCCGCCCACCTCAATTTCGATTTCATCGTCTTCGCCAGCAGCAGCGGCGGCACACAGGCCGGCGTGGCGCTGGGCGCGCGTGCCTTCGGCTATCGCGGATCGGTGTTGGGTATCAGCGTAGACCATCCCGCCGATTCCCTCAAGACACAGGTGGCGGCATTGGCCACGGCTACGGCGACCCACCTCGGTCTTGACGCACTTTCTGTGGCCGAGATGGTCAACGTCAATGACGATTATTTGGGCGATGGGTATGCCCAGGTCGGGGAGACCGAACGCGAGGCGATCAAGATAATGGCCCAGGTCGAGGGGATTCTGCTGGACCCGGTCTATACAGGCCGGGCCTTCGGCGGCCTGATCGACCTCATTCGCTGGGGAGCGTTCACACGTGGCCAGCGAGTATTGTTCTGGCATACGGGTGGCACAGCGGCGTTGCCCGCCTTTGCCGATCGGCTGATCTAGTGGGCGACGGGCGGCCGAGCGCCACCCGCCGGCCGATAAAAATTCCTCTCACGGGTACAGGTGCGGGCATGTCCATAGAGGATCGAGTTGTCCAACGATTCGAAGAAACATTCGGCGAAGCGCCGCCGTACCTGCTGCGCGCTCCCGGCCGGGTCAATCTCATCGGCGAGCATACGGACTATAACGACGGATTTGTGCTGCCGATGGCCATCAATCGCGCGGCCTGGATCGCCATGCGGCCACGCCGGGACCGTCGGGTTATCCTCCATTCGCTTGACTTTGACGATACGGCGACGATCGATCTGGAGAATCTGCAATACGAGCAGCCCGGATGGATCGAGTATGTCAAGGGCGTCGCCCACATTCTGGCCGAGGATCGCGAACTGATAGGCTGGGAGGGCGTGGTCGGTGGGGATGTGCCGATTGGGGCCGGGCTGTCTTCTTCGGCCGCCATTGAGATGGCCGTGGCGCGAGCGTTTGCCGCGACCGGCAATTGGCCGTGGGACGCGGGGCGCATGGCCAGAGCCGGGCAGCGCGCGGAAAACGAGTGGGTGGGGATCAACTGCGGGATTATGGACCAGATGATCTCGGCCGCCGGGCGGCGCGACCATGCCCTGCTGATCGATTGCCGCAGTCTGGACACGCAACTCGTCCCTCTGCCGCCCGATACCGTCGTCGTCATACTTGACACGGCCACGCGACGCGGACTGGTCGATTCAGCCTATAACGAGCGACGGGCACAATGCCGGGCAGCGGCCGACTTTTTCGGCGTCCCTGCCTTGCGGGATGTGGATATGGCGGGGTTCACGGCTCGTATGAACGAGCTGGATCCGTTGACGCAACGCCGGGCGCGCCATGTCATCAGCGAGAACGAACGCACGCTGGCGGCCGCGGCGGCCATGACGCGCGGAGACGCGGCCGAAATGGGCCGGTTGATGAACGCCAGTCATGTCAGCATGCGCGATGATTTTGAGATCTCGCGGGCTGAGCTGGACACGATGGTGGCATTGGCCCAGGCGGAACCGGACTGCTACGGGGCCAGGATGACGGGCGGCGGCTTCGGCGGCGCGGCCGTGGCGCTCGTGCGCGCGGCCGGGGCGGATTCCTTCTCGCGGTCGGTCGCGGCCGGATACCGGCAGGCGACGGGTCTGGAACCGCAACTGTACATCTGTACCGCCACGGACGGGGCATCGGTCATCACCGGTCGGTAGGTCTGGTCTCTCCCGTCCCGCAACCGCCATCCAAATTGTTTCGGGTTTGTGGGTGATGCCGGCCGGCGAGTCGTGCAGCCCCGGCGGAACATGCTAGAATCGGGGAAACTTTGCGAGCCCAACCCCTCGCTACAGACCGACGTATGACCTATACCAATTACCCTTATGAAATTAACCTGGAAGTGGCCTTCCGCGACATCGACGCGATGGGCCATGTGAACAACGCCGTCTTCTTTGCCTATTTTGAGACGGTGCGCATTAAATATCTGGGCGATATCATGGAGAAAAGCGGCCTGTTCGGGACGGAACTGCTCGACCTGCCGCTCATCCTGGTTGAGGCAAGTTGCACTTACAAATCTCCGGCCTTGCTGACCGAAGTGCTCCACGTCGGCACCGGCATCTCCCGGTTCGGCACGAAGAGCTTTGATATGCTCTATCGCATTCAGGGCCAGGACGGCCGCCTGGTCGCCTATGGGCGCACAGTGCAGGTCATGTATGATTATATTGCCCGCAGCGCCTTCCAGATCCCCGACAGCCTGCGCGAGTACGTCGAGGTATACCAGAACGGCTGGCATCCGGCCGGGTATCCATAACCGGCGGCCGGATGCCGGCAGACAAGCCTGAGGGTTATCAGGCGATTTTTCGGTGCAGGCGGCTCGTGCGCAGCCATTCCACGCGGCCGTCGTCGCCGCGCAGAAATTCAATCTTGATGTTGATCAGCGGTTCGTCGAGCGTGATGGCGAGGTCAGGCCCGAAGAATCCCAGCCGGGTGGGTGGGGGTGGCGGTCCCGGCGGTGAACTCACGTCGGGGAAGCCACCATGCGGCGTCATGTGGACGATGAGTTGGTCGTCCTGCATGCTCAGTTCCAGGCCGGCCAGTTGCGCGTCGTAGGTGCCCACGTATTCGCTCAGCTTCCCGGCGGGGAGGTCGATATGGGTAATTTCCGCATCCTTCAGACCCAGATAATGATCCAGCGCCCAGGAAACGACGGTGTCGTGGAGAATGACGCCCTCATCGGCGTTGGTCAGGATGGTGATGGCGAAATCCCGTGACGGGATCATCAGGAAGGCGGAGAGCTGACCGTTTGTCGCCCCGCCGTGCATGACAGCCCGCGTTTCACCGTAATCCTTCAGGAGCCAGCTCAGGCCCATCTGCCGGCCGAGGTTGGCCTGGAAGTGCGGCCGTTGCATTTCGGCCATCGTCCCCGCCGACAACACCCTCTCTCCGTTGGCCGTCCCGTCGCCCATGTGGAAGCGGGCGTAGCGCAACTGATCGCGCGCGCTGGAGCACAAGCCACCGGCGGAGTAGGCCGACCGGGCGATGGCCCAGGGCCGTTCCACGACCACGCCTTGTTCGGCGTCGTTCCGATGGCCGACGACGAAGGAGCGCGAGATGACATCGGCCGCGAAAAAGTAGGAGTTGGTCATACCCAGCGGGTCGAGAATCATCTCCTGCACAACATCTTCATAGGCTTTTCCGGTCACGACCTCGATTAGCCGCCCGGCAAGGCTGAACCCTGAATTGTTGTAAGCCCATAGCGTGCCGACGGGAACCAGTTGGGGCAGGGTGTCCAGTTCCGCCACGTAGCGGGCCAGACAGTCGTCGCCGTTGCCGGTCTCGCGGAAGAAATCCCCGGCCCAGCCGGCCATATGGGTCAGCAGGTGGCGCGTGGTCACAGACTCCTCGGCCGTTTTGTCGGACAACCGCAGTTCGGGCAGATAGGCGCGCACCGGCTTGTCCAGATCGATCAGGCCACTTTCGACCAGTCGCATGATGATTGTGCCGGTGACGGTCTTGGTGGTCGAACCGATCTGAAACAGCGTGTCGGCCGTGACGGGCAGGGGATTTTCGACGCTGGTGACGCCAAACCCGGCCAGATGCTCGCGGCCGTCACAATGAAGGCCGACGGCGACGCCGGGAACCTGTAACCGCCGCATCTCGGCCATGATCAGGTCGCATAGTTGCCCGAAGTCCGGATCGTTCTGTTCGTAGCGAGTAGAAAGTGGATACATTGTCAATTCTCCGGTTGCAGGATCAGGTGGTTCTCGGCCGCCGCCTCTACTGCTTCCCGGCTGGAGAGCATGGGCAGATATTTCCCGGTCAACCACAACTCGATCTGGTCGTCGTAGTTGGGGTTGTAGGGATGGCCGCTCTGGCCGGTCGGGATAACCCAGCGCGAGGCGTCGAAATTGCTCATGTCGACAATCATGCGCATGGACGGGTGCGAGGTGACGACCGCCGGCTCATCCCAGCTCCAGTTGTTGGCATTGACCAGATCGCTGCCGCCGTCCACCGGGAAGGGGCCGCGGTTGACGATAGCCTCGATCGGCCCGATACCGCTCTCGCCCAGCGGGGTGCTGGCGAAGGTGGCTGTGTGGAGGCTGCCCCAGGTCCAGCTCTTCATATCGTCGCCCTTGTTTTCTTTCAGCCAGGCGACGGCTTCATCCAGGGATTTCAGCAGGATGTCCGCAGATGTCTCCGTGGTCGGGGTAGACGTGTCGTCCCACCAGTGTGCGGCCGGATCTTTGGCCAGTTGATGGAAGAAGATAGTGCTGTAGGCATCGCTGACGTTATCTTCGCCCACTTCGTCGGCCAGAATATTGTGCGCCAGCCGCATGTAGAAAATCTCGAAGATCGACGCCGCCACGCTGTCGGTTCGCTCCTGATAATCCCAACCGCTCAGCAGGTCGAGCGCTTGCCGCACGTCGGCGTTGTCGCTCGACAGACCGGCCAGCAGGGGGACATAGCTCTCGGCGCGGAATGACCGGCTGTCGGTGTGGATAGCCGCAAAATCGTCGGCGGTGATGGGCCTCTCGGCGATGGTCGAAGTGATCATATCCACGATTCGCTGGCCGCGGTCGCCGCTGGCCCAATCGCGATTGATGAAGTACGGATATTCCTCATCGACCACGGCGTGATTGGCGGTGACGATATAGCCGCGCTCGGGGTTTAGCATCACCGGAAGCTCGTCGTAAGGGATGTATCCGGTCCAATCGTATTCACCGGTCCAGCCGGGAACGGGGACCATGCCTTCACCGCTCCCTCGAATGGGAACCAGTCCCGGCATCTGGTAGCCGATGTTGCCGTCCAAGTCGGCGTAGACGAAATTCTGCGAGGGATTTTCCCAGTAGCGCAGCGCCTCGCGAAAATCATCGAAGTTTTCCGCCTGGTTGATCAGGAGGACGGATTGCAGGATGCGTGACGGGTCCGTGGCGGCCGTCCAGCGCATGGCCAGCGCGTCGGGCTGTTCATCATCCAGGACGTCGTTGATGATTGGGCCGTGGAGTGTCTCGCGCACGTTGAGCACGATGTCCTCGCCGCCGTTGACCTTGATGATCTCCTCGATTACGTTCATGTCCCGCCACTCGCCCATGTATTCATACTGGTTCGGGTTGTCGGGGTTGATCTTCTCGATGAAAAGGTCTTGCACGTCCGGGCCGACATTGGTGACGCCCCAGGCAATGCGGTCGTTATGGCCGATGATGACGCCGGGGATGCCGGCGAAACTGAAACCGGTGACATTCCAGCCCGGGGCGTGGAGGCCGACCTGATACCAGATCGACGGCATCTGGATGCCCAGGTGGGGGTCGTTGGCCAGCAGCGGCAGGCCGGTCTCGGTGTGCTCGCCGCTGACGACCCAGTTGTTGCTGCCCAGGAACGGCCCGGTACCGAGGGCGAACGCCGGCGGCTCGCCGATGAGATCGGTGGAGATACGCGACCAGTCCGTCGCCGGCGCGGCGGCCGTCCCGTTGCGGCCGGCTATGGCGGTCATGAAATCAGACGTCGGCGCGATGACCGGCCGCATGTCGTATGGATAGCCGGGCAGCAGTTCGTCGGTGGCTTCCTGGCCGATGAGGTCATAGAGCTTGGCGCGTTGCAGTTCTTCGCTCCAGTTGCCGCCCAGGTCCCAGGCCATGACGACGCCCCAGCCGATGGAGTCGCTCGGTTCCCACGGCTCGATTTCCCACGGATCGCCGACGAGGCCCAGGATGCGCTGGCTGATGGCGATGTCGTCCTTGTTCTCGACCAGATAGGCGTTCACCCCGGCGCTATAGGCCGTCAGCGCGTTCATGGCCTCCGGCAGCTCTTTCTCGTAATAGGCCATGTTGGCCGCGGTGATACGATTCCAGCCGCTGGTGCGAATGAATTTGTCGTTTTCGATGCCCGGTTCGCCGATGATTTCCGAGATGCGGCCCTGGGCGATGTGTCGCCAGAACTCCATCTGCCACATGCGGTCCTGGGCATGGACGTAACCCTGGGCGAAGAACAGGTCCTCCGGGTTTTCGGCGTAGATGTTGGCGATGCCGTTCTTGTCGCGCAGGACGTGGACGGGAGCCTTGAGACCGTGACCGGTCAGGGCGACGCAGAGCGATTCTTCCGCGCCGGTGGGGTTTTGGCATTCGTCGGGCAATGCCAGCACCGTTTCCCCGTCCACATCGGGGAAAGCGCTTTGGGTGACGGATGCAAAAGCGATGGCCATAACCAGGCCCAGTACCCCGAGGGCACCCAGAATGATGAGTAATATACGAACGGCGCGGTTCATCGGCTGGTTCTTCTCCACTGGTTGAATTTATGCGGATCGCGGCAGCGCGACACGGCCAAACAGGTTGGTTGCGAAATAATAGCGCAACTGAACGATCTGTAAAGTTAAGGCGTAAACCGGGAACATCGCTATAATTCGCCGCTATGCCGATTGCCTGGTGGGGCCTTGTGGGCCTCTTTATCGCTGTCCTGATCAACCGCACGGCCGACTGCTGGCTGAGTCCCGCGCGCTTGCAATGTGGCTTGACGCGCCATCCATGGCGACAGGGTGCGGTGCTGGTCGTGGTTCCCGTCTTGTTCATGCTGGTGGCACGACAGAAACCGACGCCGATGGACGTGGCGATGACATGTCTCTTCGCGGCCGTCCTGCTGCTGGTGGCGATCATCGATTGGGAGCAGCGTCGCGTGCCGAACGTGATGTTATTGCCGGCGCTGGTCGTGGCACTGGTATATGCCGCGCTGAGCGGCGACCTGTTGCCTGCCGTTCTGGGCGCGACTCTGGCCGGGGCAATATTTTTGGTGCTTTATGCTCTCGGCCGGCGACTTTACGGGGCGGAGGCTCTGGGCATGGGTGACGTCAAGCTGGCCGGATTGATCGGCGCGATCGCCGGTCTGCCGCTCATGTTTTATGCCCTGGCGCTGGGCATCCTGCTGGCGGGCGTGGCGGCAGCCGGGTTGTTGCTGACCCGTCGGGCGCGGCGCGGCGACACTTTGCCGTATGGCGCATTCATGGCCCTGGCGGCCGTTGGGTTATTGATTTTAAATCCCGCCTTGTCTGCCTGAAGACCGGCAAACCCTGATTGATGAGGTAGAATCATTTCGATGAGCGAAATAATCGTCCGCTCGATGGAAACAATGGAAGAGATCGTCGCCGCTGAGGGGATTCAGCGTGCTGCCTGGTCGATGACCGACATCGAAATTATCCCGGCCCACGCGCTCCACGCCATGCAGCACAGCGGGGCGGTGTTGCTCGGCGCGTTTGACGGCGAGCGGTTGGTCGGCTTCAACTTCGGCGTACTGGGCACGGAGGAAAATCCCCAACGGATCGATCAGGTGGCCGCGGCCCGGCTCAAAATGTATTCCGTCATCACCGGGGTGCTGCCGGAATATCGATCCCATGACGTCGGATATCGTCTCAAGATGGCCCAGCGCGATTTCGCCCTGCGTATCGGCGTTCGTCTCATCACGTGGACCTATGATCCGCTGGAGAGCCTTAACGCGCGGTTCAATATCGGCAAGCTGGGCGCGGTCTGCCATCGCTATCTGCGCCACTTCCACGGCGACATGACCGGCATCAACACCGGCTTGCAGACCGACCGTTTCGAGGTTGAGTGGTGGGTGACCCAGAACCGCGTGGCCGCCCGCGCCGGGAAGGCGTGGCGGCCGTTGCGCCTGGAGTCATTGCTGGCCGGAGGCGCGCTGCTGGTGAACGAGGCCACTTTCAACCATGCCGGGCTGCCTGTGCCGCCGGCCAACTACGTCAGCCGGCCGAGTAATCTGATGCTGGTCGAAATCCCGGTTGATTTCCAATCTATCAAGCGGGCTGATTTCGAGCTGGCGGCGCGATGGCGAATGCACACGCGGGACATCTTCGAGAACATGTTCGATTCCGGTTTTATCGTCACCGACTTCGTCCCGCATGAAGACGCGGACGGAAACCGGCACAGCTATTATCTATTAACCTATCAGGACTCCTGACACCATGAAAATTGAGCGCATAGACCTCTATCACATCAGTATGCGGCTGGTAAGCCCCTTCGTCACCAGCTTTGGCCCGCAACAACAGCGCGACTGTCTCCTCACTGCCGTCCACGCCGAGGGGCTTACCGGTTGGGGCGAATGCGTGGCCACCAACGACCCGGGCTACTCCTATGAGACGACCGGCACTGCCTGGCATATCCTGGGCGATTTCCTCATCCCGGCCTTGCTGGGTCGGGATATCGCCGGGCCAGAGGCGCTGGCCCCGGCTCTGAGCTTTGTCCGCGGCCATCCGCTGGCCAAGGCGGCGCTGGACCAGTCTTTGTGGGATCTGGCCGCGCAGGCTGATGGCGTTTCCATGAGCGCCCGACTGGTCGAGCCGTATGCCGAAGGCGCGAAAAGTCGCGTGCCTGTCGGCGTCAGCATCGGTATTCAGTCGTCGATAGGGCGCACGGTCGAGGTTATCCGGGAGTATTACGAGCAGGGCTACCGGCGGATTAAGCTCAAGATCAAGCCGGGGCACGATGTGGCTTTGGGCCGGGCGGCGCGGGCGGCTTTCCCCGACCTGCCGATCATGCTCGACGCCAACTCGGCCTTCAGGCTGGAGGACGCGCCGTTATTTCAGGCGATGGACGATCTGAATTTACTCATGCTTGAGCAGCCGCTCGGCTATGAGGATATCTACGACCACAGCCTGTTGCGACCGCTCATCAAGACGCCGCTCTGCCTGGACGAGAGCATTCACTCCGACGATCACGCCCGGTATGCCCTGGCTATCGGCGCGTGCGACATCATCAACGTCAAGCCGTCGCGCGTGGCCGGCTGGACGGAAGCGCGCCGCATTCACGACCGGTGCCGGGCGGCCGGCATGCCGTTGTGGGTCGGGGGGATGCTGGAGACGGGAATCGGCCGCGCGGCGCAACTGGCACTGGCCTCGCTGCCCGGCTTCACGCTGCCCGGCGACATCTCGGCCACCGAGCGCTATTACGAGCGCGACATCACTGGCCCCTTCACGCTGAACACCGAGGACAGCACTATCAGCGTGCCTTCCGGCGTGGGGCTGGGAGTTGAAATCGACCATGATTATCTGAATGCCGTCACCCTGCGGCGGGAGACGTTTACCGCGTCGGCCGCCTGACACGATGACCCGGTTTTATGAGAACAGTTGTTGCAGGAGTTTGTGATGTTTAAGGACAAAAATGTAGCCTTCATCGGCAGTGGCGTGATGGGCGAGGCGATGATTCGCGGCCTCATCAACCAGAATATCGTTGACGCGAAGCAAATCTACGCCGCCGACCCTTTTAAATCCCGGCTCGATGAACTCGGCGAGCGGTACGGCATTCATACCACGACCAACAACTCCGAGGCGGCCGAGGCCGGGCAGGTGATCGTCCTGTCGACCAAGCCGCAAAATCTGGGCGAGGTGATGCCGAGCATTCGCGGCCACATGCGGCGGCAGGATTTTCTGCTATCCATCCTGGCCGGCACGCCCATCCGCAAGATATCGGACGGGGTGGCTCACGCTTCCGTTGTGCGCGCCATGCCCAACACCCCGGCGCAGATCGGCCAGGGCATGACCGTCTGGACCGCGACCCCCGAGGTCAGCGACGAGCAGCGGGCGCAGGCGCAGGCGATCCTGGGCGCTTTGGGGCAGGAGCTATACGTATCGGATGAGTCCTATCTCGATATGGCGACGGCTCTCAGCGGCACCGGCCCGGCCTACATCTTCATCTTCATGGAGTCACTCATCGACGCCGGCGTGCATCTCGGTTTCTCGCGCCGCGTGGCCGAGCAACTCGTCTTCCAGACCATGCGCGGCTCGCTGGAATACGCCGCGCAATCGGGCAAGCATGTAGCCGAGTTGCGCAACCAGGTCACATCACCGGGCGGCACGACGGCCGCAGCGCTCTACCACATGGAGAAGGGCGGGCTGCGGACCGTCATCTCCCGCGCTATCTGGGCCGCCTACCAGCGGTCGGTCGAGCTGGGGCAGGGTGAGAAGGTCAAAGGACCGGCGTGATCAGGTGACGAGCGACGAATTTGTCGCTGATGGGTCCGGCGCGCCGGTCGTCGTGTTGCAGGCAGACGGCGAGTGGTGGCGGTTCGCGGAGCCGGTGCGGGTCATTGTCGCCGAGCGAGCCGGTGATGTAGCCGCCGCCGTGCGTGACATTGAGCGGGCAGTCGAAGAGGAAGGCCTTTACGCCGCCGGGTACCTGGCCTATGAAGCCGGGGCAGCCTACGGGTTAGCGACGCATCCGTCCGCGGCCGACGCGCCGCCGCTCCTGTGGTTCGGTCTGTTTCGCGGGCGTCAGGTTATCGAACCGCCCCAGGGTGGGGGCGAATACCGCTTTGGCGAATGGCGACCCTCAATCGATATTGAAACCTACCGCGCCGCCATCGGCCGCGTGAAGGCGGCTATCGCCGCCGGCAACACCTATCAGGCCAACTACACATTCCACCTGTGCGCCGATTTCGCGGGCGATCCCTGGGCCCTGTTTGCGTCCATGACCGCCGCGCAACGATCCGCGTATTGCGCCTACATCGATCTCGGCCGATTTGCGATCTGCTCGGCTTCGCCGGAACTTTTTATCCGGCGGGACGGCGTGATGATCGAGTCGCGGCCGATGAAGGGCACCGCGCCGCGCGGGTTGTCGGCCGCCGATGATCGCCGCCAAATCGAATGGCTGAGCCGGTCCGACAAGAACCGCGCCGAAAACGTGATGATCGTTGACATGATCCGCAACGATTTGGGGCGCGTGGCCCGCACCGGCACGGTCCACGTGCCGGCGCTGTTCACCATCGAGCGCTACCCCACGCTGCTGCAGATGACGTCGACCGTGCGCGCCGAGACGGACGCATCGCTGAGCGATATCCTGGCCGCCGCCTTTCCCTGCGCCTCCATCACCGGCGCGCCGAAAGTGCGCACCATGCAGATCATCAATGAGCTGGAACCGGAGCCGCGCGGAGTTTATACCGGCAGCGTCGGCTTCATCGCGCCGGGCCGTCGTGTTCAGCTCAATGTCGCCATCCGCACGGCCGTGATTGACCGGCTTCGGGGCCGCGTCGACTATGGTGTCGGCAGTGGCGTGGTGTGGGATTCCGACGCCGACGCCGAGTACGAGGAATGCTTGCTGAAGGCGCGCGTACTGCAGGCCCGACGCGATTCGGCGGATGACTTCCGGTTGCTGGAATCCTTGCGCTGGACTCCGGGAGAAGGGTACTTCCTCTACGAACGCCACCTGGATCGATTGCGGGAGTCGGCCGAATATTTCGGGTTCTCGTTCAAAGTGTCGACTATTGAGAAGGCGCTGGCGGAGCAGGCGACGCTGCTGGTCGGGGCGAGCAAGGTGCGTCTGCTGCTCGATCGGGCAGGGCGGGTCAATGTGGAGGCGCGGCCGCTGTCCCATGGGGCGCGTCAGGAGCCGATCCGCATCGGGTTGGCGGCCAAGCCGATCGATTCCGGCGACGTCTTTCTTTACCACAAAACTGACCGCCGCGAGGTATATGAGGCGGCGCGGAGGTCACGGCCGGATTGCGATGACGTTATCCTGTGGAATGAAAGGGGCGAGCTGACTGAGGCGTCCGCGGCCAACATCGTTCTCGAATTGGACGGCCACCTCTATACGCCGCCGGTGAGCGCGGGGCTGTTGCCGGGCACCCTGCGGGCGAGGCTGCTGGCCACCGGCGAAATCAAGGAAAGGTCTCTGACAGTCACCGACCTGGCCCGGGCAACGCGCCTGTGGCTGGTGAACTCGGTGCGCGGTCGGCAAACGGCCGTCGTCCAATGATTATAAAATGCCTTCGCGGCTTGAATCGGGCTGCAGCCTCATGCTAGAATGGATGCAATATCAACCGGATCAGCTATCGATCCGGGCGCTCTGGACTATTTGTTTATGAATCGACTTCGTTTCGTTGTGATTTTGTTCCTTGCCGGCGTCGGGCTGTTTTTGGTCAACCGGACAGCCGAGGCGGCCGCCGGCTGCTACGTTTTATCGAGCGATATCGGCTATGTGTGCGACACCAACCCGCCATTGTCGCCTTACGTCCCCCCTCCGCTCCGTCCGGACAGCATCCTGCCCGGGCGCAAGTACGGCCGTCTGGTGGACAACATCGATATCTATTCCGAGCCGACAATGAGCAGCCCTATCGTTCGCAACGCGGGTGACGGCTATCTGTGGCACAGCATTGAAGATACGGCCAATAACAAGGAGGAAGGCCGGCTCTGGTACCAGATCGAGCCTGGTGAGTGGGTGAGAGCGGAGGATATCAAACTCGGCAACAGCTCAAATTTCACCGGGGTCGAGGTGTTGGCGCAACCGAAACGCCCCTTCGGCTGGATGATTGTGGATTACTGGTACAGCGACTCGCCCGGTGCAGAGCCTGATCCCGCAGCCTTCAAGCTGCCGCGCTACACGTTTGTCGAGGTCTACGACGCCGAGATCGACGACGAGGGGTGGGTCTGGTATGACATCGGCTACGGTCGTTGGATGAAACAGACGTACCTCAGCATCATCGAATTCAATCCGCGGCCGAAAGAGATCGGCGACGACGAATTTTGGGTTGAGGTCGACTTGTACGAGCAGAATTTTGTGGCCTATGAGGGCGATCGCATGGTCTATGCCGGGCTGGTCTCCAGCGGCCTAAACCGCTGGCCGACTTATGAGGGGCTTTTCCAGGTGTGGGAACGGCACATGGAGACCAACATGGTCGGAGCCGAGGGGAAGGTTGACTATTACGTCAATGAAGACGTGCCGCATACCATGTACTTCGACTTCGATATCGCCCTGCACGGCGCCTACTGGCATGACCGCTTCGGCTACAAGCACAGCCACGGATGCGTCAACATGCCGCTGCGCGATGCCGAGTGGATATATTTCTGGTCAGAGAACGCGCCCAACGATCTTTGGGTCTGGGTCCATACGTCCGACCCGCAAGGCTACTTCAAGACACAGCAGGGATAACCGGTCAAGCGGTATCCAGCTCAATATGTGTTCGATCAGCGCCGGTTTTTCGACCGGCGCTTTTTATTGCCGGTGTAATTGCCGGAATGCCGGGGTGGTTGTATAAGAGTAGGAGATACAATCCGGCGGTCGGGATGACGCCGGTTATTTTTCGGAGGTATTCATGGCGACAGGGGCGAACTTCGACTTAACGGGCAAGGTGGCGCTGATTACCGGCGGGTCGCGGGGTATTGGCCTGGCGATTGCCCGGACATATGTCGCTGCCGGGGCGAAAGTGGCCATTGCCGGTCGCAAGCAGGCAGCACTTGATGAGGCGGTCGGGATCATTCGCGAGGACGGCGGGGATGTGCTGGCGATGGCGGCCCACACGGGCGACGCCGCGGCCGCGGCTGCGCTGGTCGAGGCCGTCACCGGCCATTTCGGTGGCGTCGATATTCTCGTCAACAATGCGGCGACTAACCCCCATTTCGGCCCGTTCCTGACGGCCGAGGATAGCCACTGGGACAAGATTCTCGACGTCAACGTGAAGGGGTATTTCCGTGTCGCCAAGGCGTGCATCCCCGTCATGCGCGGGCGCGGCGGCGGCAAGATCATCAATGTCGCCTCAGTCGCCGGATTGGAGCCGCAGCCGATGATGGGCGTCTACTGCGTCAGCAAGGCGGCCGTGCTGATGATGACCGAGGTGCTGGCGGCCGAGATCGCGTCTGACAATATCCAGGTCAACGCCATCGCGCCCGGCTTCGTCAAGACCAGATTCAGCCAGGTATTGTGGGACACACCGGGGCTTTATGACCGGCTGGTTCAGGCTGTGCCGCAACGGCGCATGGGCGAGCCGGAAGAGATAGCCGGTATCGCCCTTTATCTCGCTTCGGCCGCGTCCAGCTTCACCACCGGAGCGACGTTTGTGGTGGACGGCGGGCAACTGGCCGCCGGGTTGAACGTGGGCTAGGGTCGTCCCTAGCCGGCGTTTTGCCGGTTGCGATACAGATTCGGATCGATCGCCGCAGCCATCGCCTCTTCATCCATATTCCCGCCGAGGAAGTCGTTGATCCGGGCGATCTGAGGCCGTGGATCGGACAGGATGTCGCTGTAATGGACGTAAAGCACGCGGAAGTTCGGTTGGGCCTTTAGCCATTCGTCGACCTGTTTCAGATGCTTCTCGAACAGCATCGCCATCTGGGCGTCGTCCATCTTGTCCGGGTCTTCACCGCGTCGAATCAGCATCTTGCGCTGCGAAGCCAGAATCTCCGGCATGTTGCGGCGCACAAAGACGACGCGATACTGCTCGCCCGGCGGCAGATGCTTCAGCAAGGCGGAGATGACCTTGACGACCTTGCCGCGAGCGTCGACGACCCAGGATGTGTCGCCCTGGTCCATCTGTTTAACCCGCTCGAATTCGTAGTAGCCCTTGGGGTTGTCTTCGTCCGCCTCGCGTAACTTGTCGGTAATGGGCGGAATGCCGCCGGCCTCGAGCATTTTCATCATCATCGATGTGCCCGAACGTGGCAGCCCGGAAACGACCGTAATAAACCGGTCCTGTCCCGATTGAGTCAGTTTTTTGAACAGGCTTTTCATAAGGGTGATATTCTACATCAAACCGATGGTGGTCGTGTAACTCCCGGAAGTTTAACGGCGGCCACGATATGCCTGGGACTATGGTATAACCTGGGGTAGTCACATTTCAACCATATTCATTTTGCGGAGGAAACATCATGCGCGCCATTCGCGAAGTTCGGGAAGACGAGCTCAATGAACTCGCCCGAATCACCATCGAAGCATTTCCCGGTATGAAGGTCGACAGTCAGGAAGCTCGTGACCGCATGTTAGATCGACTGTCGAAGGTGATGAAGGAGCCGACCGTCCATTTCTTCGGCGTCTTTGAGGACGACGACATGCTGGGTGTGATGCGTTGCTATGACTTTACGATGAAACTGCACGCGACGCGGACATTGGTTGGTGGGTTGGGCGGCGTGGCTGTCGACCTGCGGCACAAAAAAGAGCACGTCGCGGCCGACATGGTGCGCTTCTACCTTGATTTCTATCGCCGGAAGGGGGCTGCCCTGGCTGCCCTCTATCCTTTTCGCCCCGATTTTTATCGTCGTATGGGTTTCGGCTATGGCGTCAAGATGAACCGCTATAGATTTCGCCCCGGCGATTTACCGGCCGGAGGAGCTGGATCCCATGTGGAGTACCTCACCACCGCCGATCGCGAAGAGCTGGCCGCATGTTATGATCGACATCTGGAGCGTACCAACGGCTTGATCCAGATGCCCTCCCATGTGCTTGACTCTCTTTTTAGTGACCCGGCACTCCACATTGTCGGCTATCGGGCAGGCGGAGAGTTGCGGGGTTATATCGTTTTTCGCTTCGAGTCCGTGCCGGGCGATAATTGGCTGGCGAGCAACATTCAGTTGCGCATGCTTATCCATGATGACCAGATGGCGCTGGCGGCGCTGTTGGGTTTTTTGCGCAAGCAAGCCGACCAGGTGGAGCGAATTGTCTATGAAACACAGGACGAGAGCTTTCATCATATCCTGACCGACCCGCGCGACGGCTCCGGCAGTTTGCTGGCCGGGCTATGGCATCAGACCAACACACAAGGTACGGGCATCATGTATCGTGTCATCGATGTGGCGCGGCTCTTCGAGGTGTTGCGGGATCATGACTTCGGCGGTGTCACGGCGGTTGTTCGTCTCGATCTGATCGACAGCTTTTTGCCTGAGAACGGTGGTAGCTTCCGGCTCGTGATAGACGCAGGGCGCGCGCGGCTGGCCCCCGGCGAGGCGGCTGATGTCGCCATCGGCATGGACGTCTCGGATTTTTCGTCTCTGGTCGTCGGGGCCATCGACTTCGGGCGATTGTTCGCCTATGGGCGAGCGACGATCTCCGACGAGTCATTCGCGCCGCTTGTGGGCCGCATTTTCCATGCTGCTGCGCCGCCGTGGTGCCTGACGAACTTTTAAGGACGACCGCGAGCCGTTTTACCCGGCCACCGGTCGCCCGTCCAACTGTTCCGCCAGCGCGTCGGGCTGGTTGACCGGCCGCCGGCAAATGAAGCGGCGACAAACATAAGCCGTTGGCCGGCCGTCGATTTGCGGCCGATCCTCAAGCAACGGGATGTCCTCGTCACCCGTGCCAACGCTGATGACCAGATTGGGCCGATAGCGGCCATCGACCACAGCGAGCAGTTCCCGCGTCCCTGTCGCGGCCGGACCGCCGATGACGGCGACTTCCTGCGGCTCGCCGAGGATGAAGGCCGCCGCGCATAGCCAGTGGGCAAAGGCATTGGGATAGCGGGCCATCAATTCATACATGCCGGTGACCATGGCCTCGGCCGCGTCCCAGCGAGCACTCTCCCCGGTGAACAGGTACAGCTTCAGCAACACGTGGGCCGCCATGCTGTTGCCGCTGGGAGTGGCATTGTCCTGAACGTCCTTCGGCCGGTGTAGGAGTGCCTCATGATCATCTGACGTGTCGAAAAAACCGCCGGCGGGATCGCTGAAGTGGGCCGGCAGCACATCGGCCAGTTCGCGCGCCCAGGCAAACCAGCGCGGCTCAAAGGTCGATTGATAAAGCGCCAGCAGGCCATCGGCCAGGAAGGCGTAATCTTCCAGATAGCCGTTGTAGCGCGCGCCGGCGCCCGCCTTCCAGGAGCGTAACAACCGGCCGTCGGGTTGACGCAGCGATGTGTAGAGAAATTCGGCGTTCCGGGTGGCGATATTGGTGTAGTCAGGCCGGTTAAGGAAACGGCCCGCCTCGGCGAAGGCGGCCAGCATCAGCCCGTTCCACGCCGTCAGTACTTTGTCATCCAGTCCCGGCCAAACGCGGCGAGCGCGGATGTCGTAAAGTTTGCGGCGACCTTCGGTCAGGATGCGATCCAGTTGCGCCTCATTCATGCCCAACGACGCGGCGACTTCGGCCGGGTCGCGCGGCATGTTAAGGATGTTGTGGCCTTCCCAGTTGCCGGCGTCGCTGATGTCGTAGTAAACCATGAACGGGCCTGCGTCGTCGCCCAGCGCGGCGCGAATCTCCGCTGCCGTCCAGACGTAGAATTTGCCCTCTTCGCCCTCGCTGTCGGCGTCGTAGCTGCTGTAGAACCCACCGGCTTCGTGGCGCAACTCCCGTGCAACGAAATCCAGCGTTTCCTCGACCACGCGGCGGTAAAGCGGCACGCCCGTCACCTGCCAGGCGTGCAGGTAGACGCGAGCCAGCAAGGCGTTGTCATAGAGCATTTTCTCGAAGTGGGGCACTAGCCAGCGATCGTCGGTCGAGTAGCGAGCGAAGCCGCCGCCGATATGATCATATATGCCGCCGCGGGCCATCATGACCAGTGTGTGTTCGGCCATGCGCAGGGCCATCGCGTCGCCACGCCGCGCGTGCATCCACAACAGGAACTCAAGCGTCATCGACGGCGGGAACTTGGGGGCATGACCGAAGCCGCCCAACCGCGGATCGTAATCGCGCAGCAGGCCGTTGAGCGCCTGGTCGAACAAATCGTCGTTGAGGATCACCCCGTCGCCCGCTTGCGGGCCGAACGATAATTGCCGCAGATGGTCGGTTATCTCTCCGGCGCTTTTCTCGATTTCGCCCTGTCGTTCTTCCCAGGCCTCGGCAAGTGCCAGCAACACCTGTTTGAAGGCGGGCATGCCGTGGCGCGGGACGGGGGGATAGTAGGTGCCGCCATAAAACGGCCGCCCGTCCGGCGTCAGAAATACCGTCATCGGCCATCCGCCCTGTCCGGTCATGGCCTGCACCGCGCTCATGTAGATGCTGTCCAGATCGGGGCGTTCCTCGCGGTCAACCTTGATATTGACATAATGACGATTCATAATCGCGGCCGTGGCCGGGTCTTCAAAGGATTCATGGGCCATGACGTGGCACCAATGACAGGCCGCATAGCCGATGCTGAGCAGGATGGGTTTGTTTTCCTTGCGAGCGCGAGACAGGGCCTCATCTCCCCAAGGATACCAATCGACCGGATTTTCGGCGTGCTGTCGCAAGTAAGGGCTGGTCTCGTTGGCAAGCCGGTTAGTCATGGCGTTTTCTCCTCGATCGCCTGCTGGAGGGAGCGAACGAACGTTCCGGCGGCGGCCGCCTTGTTGGTCTTCACGGCATCGACGGCGTTGATCAGCGCGCTGCCGACGATGACGCCGTCAGCCATGCGGCCAATCGCCGCGGCCTGGTCGGGCGTGCTGATGCCAAAGCCGACGGCCAGCGGCGTGGTCGTCCGCTCGCGCACCCGCTCGATGAATTCGCCCAGTCCAGTATTGACGCTCTGCCGCGCGCCGGTGACGCCGGTGACGCTGACGAGGTAGATGAAGCCGCGAGCGCGATGTGTAACGGTTTTGATCCGCCGGGAACTGCTTGTTGGCGCGAGGAAGTGGATGTAGGCAAGACCCTCGCGCGAAGCGGCAACTTCCAGCTCGGCCGCTTCTTCCGGCGGCAGATCGGGCACGATGAAACCCTGCACACCGGCCGCGCGCGCGTCACGGCATAACGCATCCAGTCCGTAGGCCAGGAACGGGTTGTAGTAGCCGAACAGCAGGATGGGGGTCGCGATTCCGCGGCGACGCAGCTCGCGCACCATGTCCAGACAACCGGCCAACGTGGTGCCTTGCTCCAGCGCGACCTGGGTGCTGTGCTGGATGGTCGGGCCGTCGGCCAGGGGGTCGCTGAAGGGTACGCCCAGCTCCAGCAGGTCGCTGTCGGGGGCGATGGCGGCGATGATCTCCAGCGAGGTCGCCCGGTCAGGGTAGCCCAGAGTATAGTACGGCATGAGGGCGGCCACGCGGCCGCGTTTATTCGCTGCTTCAAACGCTAAAGCGATCTGCTCCAGACCAGTCAATGCCCCGGAAAGGGCTGCTTTGGCTTCGTTCATTGTCGTCTCCCGGATCGCCTGATAGGCGCTGATGCATTATAGTGTAACCCGGGTGTCGCTGCGATGCCCGTAGCGACCGCAGGCTGCAAGAAACGAACGGCGCGGTGAAACGAAACGCCGGTTCTTCCGTAAAGGGTAGTAATGCTGAGCGCGACATCATTTATTATCGGCGCGAGGCAGCGAGAGGTAACATGAGTGTATTAGGCAATATCATCTGGTTAATATTCGGCGGTCTCATCGCCGGTCTTGGCTATATCATCGGCGGGTTCTTGCTGTGCCTGACGATTATCGGCATCCCATTTGGCCTGAAGGCCATGCGCCTGGGCGCGGCGACGCTGACGCCGTTCGGCAAGGCCGTCATCCCCGATGAGCGTGGGGATGGATGCCTGCCGCTTGTCCTGAATGTCATCTGGATTCTTTTGTTCGGATGGGAGATCGCCCTGGCTCACCTGGTGAGCGCGGCGCTCCTGACCATCACCATCATCGGCATTCCGTTCGCCAAGCAGCACATCAAGCTCATCCCGGTTGCGTTCGCCCCGTTCAGCTACCGGCTCGGTTAAACTGTCGATCCGGGGGGTGAGCGACCGGCGCCCAAAGCTGATCAACCCAAGGTACACAGATTTCACCGAATGACGTAAACTTCTGCTACGTCTTCGGTGAAATCTTTTTTGTTTTGGGAGGCAGCCATGAGCGAGCTGGTCATCACCCGCCGTCGCGATTCTTCATTTGATATCATCCTCAACCGTCCGGATAAACGCAACGCTATTAATATAGAGATGTTTCGGGCGTTCGATGCGGCCGTGACCGAAGCCAACCGCACGCCGGGTTTGCGCGCGGTCATCATTCGCGGCGAGGGCGAAAGCTTCTCGGCCGGGATCGATGTCAGCGCCCTGCTTGGTCTGGCTCAGACGTTTGGCCCGCACTGGCAACAGCGGATGCGCTCGATCACCGACGAGTTTCAGGCGGTCCTGAACCGGCTGGAGCGGCTGGAGTTGCCGACAATCGCGCTGCTGCACGGCCATTGCCTGGGGCTGGCCTTTGAGCTGGCGTTGGCCTGTGACATCAGGCTCGCCGCTGAGGGGACGATACTGGGCTTGCCGGAGACGCGCCTGGGGATTATTCCCGATGTGGGCGGCACAACGCGGTTGACCCGGATCGTTGGGCCGGCGCGAGCCAAAGAGCTGATCTTCACCGGTCGCCGCTTTGACGTCGCCACGGCCGAGCGGTGGGGGATCGTCAATTATGTGGTCGAACGCGAGATGCTGGATGCAAAGGCGACCGGGCTGGCAGAGGAGATCGCCCAGGCCGCGCCGCTGGCCGTCGGCATGGCCAAACGTGTCATCGACGGCCTGGCCGATATCGATCGCGGCCTGATGCTCGAAGGGTGGGCGCAGAGCCAGTTGTTCGCCAGCGAGGATTTTATGGAAGGCGCGCAGGCCTTCATGACGCGACGGCCGCCGGAGTTCAAGGGTCGTTAACGTCGTTATGTAAATTGGCAGCCGCGGGCCGGTTATGCTATCTTAACTGTTCGATCAGGGTGTTCACAATCATAATCTGGAGGCGAAAAGATGGGGATCAAGTTTGCGACCGACGAATGGGGAAAGGCGCTGATGGCGGCCGTGAACAGCAGCGAGGCATATGCCAAAGCCGCGTCGAATTGGGAAGGAGACTTCTACTTCATCACCACGGCCGGGCCTGATAACCCGCAGGATACCTATCTGTATCTGGACCTGTGGCACGGCAAGGCACGCGATGCGTACATGGTGACCGATCCGTCGTCCAAGAAGGTCGCTTTCGAACTGCGCGCGCCTCTGGATGTCTGGCGCAAGGTCATGGAGAAGAAGATCGACCCCATCCGCGGGATCATGTCCGGCCAGCTCAAATTGAAGGGCAACATGATGACCGTGCTCAAATCGCCCAAGGCGGCCACGGAACTCGTGGCTTGCGCGATGCAGGTCGATACCGAGTGGCCGCAGTAGCGAGCGCCCGGGTTCGCAGTTAATTGATTGTTACCAAGCCCGGTCGCGATTGACGTTGCCGGCCGGGAGGCAGGGAAGGCCATGAGCAGTAACAACGGCCGCATGCGAGTCGGTCTGGCGCTGGGTGGGGGTGTGGCGCGGGGGCTGGCCCACATCGGCGTCCTCTCGGTTCTGGAGAAGGCCGGCGTGCCAATCGATTGCGTCGCCGGCACCAGCATGGGCGCGATCATCGGCGCGGCATATTGCGCCGGGTTGAGTGTCGACGACTTGCGGGACATCGCCGCCCGTACCGGCTGGTGGCACGTGTCGCGGCCTGTCTTCTCCGTCGGCGGGTTCGTCACCTTCAAACATCTGGAACGATGGTTCGAGGACAACATCGGTCAATTTGACCTGCGCGATCTGGCGATCCCCTTTGCGGCCGTGGCCAGCGATCTGAACACCGGCGAGCGGGTCGTCCTGTCCGAGGGCCGGGCCTGCACCGCCATTCGCGCCAGTTGCTCCGTTCCTGGGTTCGTGCCGCCGGTCGAGAGCGAGGGGCGCATCCTCGTTGACGGCGGGATTACCGACAACATCCCCGCCGACGTCGCCCGCCTTCTGGGGGCCGACTACGTGATCGGCGTCGATATCTTCGTACCCGCCCTGCGTCCCCGGCTTGGCCCGTTCAGCCAGGGGATTGCCGCCATTGAGACTCTTGTCCGCCATGCCGGCAAGGGCAGCAACGAGTGCGACTGTTTGATAGTGCCGCGCATGGAAGGGCGGTCATATTTCAAGTTCTCGGAATACGCTAATTTTATCAAACTGGGTGAAGAGGCGGCTCGCGAACAATTACCGGCGATTCTTGAGAGTCTGAAGCGGGTTGAGCGAGCAGACAACCGTCCGGATGGGCCTGTTCCTGCCGCGCCGGCTGAATACCAGATGATTTACACCGCGAACTAGTACAATCCCGCTTCATGCCCGCTCCCGGAATGTTTATTTTTTTCTAACCCACTTTGCGCATGGAGCAATTCGGGTCTAGAATCGGCCGCTAATGTCTTTTGCACCCTACGCCGCCCTGTGGCTTGTGTTGGTCGTTGCCGCTGCAATTAGCCTGGTGGCCGGCCGGCGGCCTCGACTCCTGGTGGTAGTCACACTCGTCGCGCCGCTTCTGGCGCTGTCCCTCTGGCTTTCGTTCCACCCCGATGACCCAATCCCGACCCTGAACGTTTTTGGGCGACAGTGGGCCATATCGACAGCTGCCTGGCAACTGACAGGGATCGTTTTGCTGCTCATGCTGACGGCTGCCGTACGTTCCATCATGGATCGCCCAATCGGCCGGTTTGCGGGGCAATTCGCCCAGTCGTCGCTTCTGGCGGCCGCCTCCCTGTCGCTGATATGGGCGGCCGATGACCGCACCCGCGTCATGGGGCTGGCCCTGTTCGCGGCGGTATGGGGCGGCGTGGCTCTTCTCGTCGCCCGCGAACGCGAGTCAACAGAAGTTGATCGGCTACGCTTCCCATGGGTCTACCTGATAGCCGTTTTCCCTCTGTGGCTGGCCGGCGTGCTGCCGGCCGGGCGCTTTGTGTTCGGCTTGCTGGCGGCGACGATATTGATCGCCGGACATCGTCGCGAGAACGGGCGAAGTGATCATGGAAACCCGACATTGATCATGCTCGATGGTCTTCCGCTGGTCGTCGCCGGCGCTGTTCTCGTCGCTACCCTTTTCGCCACCATGCCCTCGACTCCGGACATTGTGATCGGAACGGCGATCGGATTATTCCTGCTCTTCAGCGGTCTGATCCGCGTCTGGCGGCAATCACCCACGCCTGCAACGCGGGCGACCGGCCTTGCTCTGGCTGGGATAAGCCTGACGGCCGCCGTCTGGGCCGGTCAGGAAGCGCTGGTGGCCGGGATTCGTCTGGCGGTATTCGTGCCGTTGCTGCCAGGACTGGCGGCGTCATTTCCCGCGACCTCAGCGGGCGATCAACCGGCCGATGATGCTGCCGCTGCTCGCCCCTCGCTGATGCGTTGGTTGACACCCGGCTCGCTGGCCGCACTGATCGCATATATTGTTGCCGCCGGTTTGCCGTTGGCCGTTGGCTTTCCTGTACTGGCTTCCCTTTATGAGGCGTGGCGCGCGTCAGGTGGATGGGTCTTGCTGATTGTGGTGGCGATGCTCTGGAGCTTGCTGCTGGCGGCGCTCATCATCAGTAGTCGCTCCCTGGGGAATATTGGCCGGGCTGATCGGGATACCTGGCTACGGGGAGCGATCCTGTTGTTGCCGGTCATCGGATTATTGAGTCTGAACGCCATCCCCTCGAACGTCAGCTGGCTGGTGTGGGCAGTCATTGGCGTCACTGCCATCGGTGGTCTGATCATCGGCCTGTTTGGCTCCGGTATCGATAGCCTGGCCGGGGCGCTGCATGAGGCTTTGACGCTGCCGCAGCCGGCAGATCGCGTGATGGACGGCATCCGGCGGGTCGGGAATGCGGCCGTTGGAGGACTGGCAGATGCCCTGACGATCCTGGACGGTGACTATGGCCTTCTTTGGATACTTGGTCTCATTCTTCTGTTGATCTGGATCATTTAGCCTGTATGGACGCGCCAACTATCTTTGACCTTCTGGACCGACTGGCATTCCTGCGGGGCATGCCGACAGTCATCATCTTGCTGGGCGCGGCATTCATCGCCGTCGTCGCCTGGGATATGCGCATTGCCGTCCCGGCGCTGCTGGTGCAGTATCTGTTTGCCGGACTGCTGTTTGTCGATGTGCTCGATCCACGTCTGGCGGTCGTCTATACCCTTGTTGGGCTGTTTGTCTCGGCTATTCTGTTCATTACGGCCTGGCAGGTTAATTGGGGAAGACCACCGTCAGGGCTGACGCGGGAGGAAGCGGCTCGACTGGACCTGGCTCCGCCGCGATCTTTTGGTCGCCTCGCTGTTTCCAATCGCGCGCTGGTTCGCCTGATCCTGTCCGCGGCCGCTCTGGTAGCCATATGGGTCTGGACGGGCGCGGGAAGTGTGCTTCAGAACGTAATTCCCGCCGAGCTGACCTACTTGATCCCGGCGATTGCCGGTCTTGCGGCGGTAGGGCTGGTCGGACTGGCGTCATCCGCAGAACCACTGCCGGCCGGTATTGGGCTGTTGCTCTTTCTGACCGGATTCGCCCTTTATTTTGGTTTTCTGGATCAGTCGCTGGCCATGACTGTGGCTCTCGCCGGTTCACAACTGATCGTAGCCATGGCCGTGGCGTATCTGGCTCAGGCGCGTTATCTTCCGGCCGATATTCTGGATTGACCATGGACACCGGCTCCCCGCTCATCCTCACTCTCTTGCCGCTCGTGGCCGCCGCCATCGCGCTGCCCCTGCGCTCGCGGCGGCGCGTGACCGTGATCATCGGGCTGGTCTCGCTAGGCCTGCTCACCTTGTTGCTGGTTCTGGCCTCGCCGGGCGCGGGGCTGTTCGCCGATAACTCGGTCATCGCCTTCGGCCGCGAGTTGGTGTTGACGCCGTTCGTCAGGTCGTTGTTCCTGTTCCTCTATCCGGCAATGGGTCTGTTTTTCGCCTGTACCTTGTTTTTTCCGGCCGGCCGGGCGCTGGTGCCCGTAGGTCTGGCGATTCTCTCGCCGTTGGCCGTGGCCCTGATGATCAACCCGGTCGCGTTGGGGGCGGTGTTCATCCTTGCCGCGGCGGCGCTGACCTTGCCCGTTCTGCACGGTGGACACTTCGAGGCCGCCGGGGCGTCGTGGCGCTATGTGCTGCTGGTTGCCCTCGGCATGGCACCTCTATTATTGACCCTGTCCGCGCCGGCTGGAGCATCCGGTTCATCAAGTTGGCTCTGGCCGTTGGCGGCGCTGCTGATCTGGTTCGGCGGCTTTCCCTTTCATATCTGGGTGTGGGGCCTCGGACGCCACGCGCCGATGACAGCCCTGTGTCTGGCGCTGGGGATCGGTCAAATGATCGTGGTTGTCTATCTGCTCGGCGCGGTGGACGCGGTGCCGGCGGCCAGGATGTCGGTTCAATTCCAGTCCGCTGTCCGCTGGAGCGCGGCGCTGACAGCCCTGATTGCGGCCTTCCAGATGGCGCGAGCCGCGGATCGGCGCGGGATTATTGCCGGACTGCTGCTTCTTGACACGGGATTGCTGGTCCTGGCGGCGCTATCACCCGGCTCAGACGGGTTGATGATCGCCTTGCCGTCGTTGATGGGGCGCTTTTTAGGTCTGATGCTCGTGACCACGGCGCTGGCCATACCGCCGGCTGATGCCGATTCCACGCGCGCCGCTCGCTGGAATGACCTGTTGCGACCGGGCTTGCTGATCTACGGCTGTCTGTCGCTGATCGGAATGCCGCCGACGCCGGGTTTCTCGGGGCGATGGTCACAACTGGTTGTCGCCGGTCAGGGCGCATCACCGTGGCCGGTTGTGGCAATCGGAGTTGCCCTGACCGTGGGGCTGGTCGCTTTGTTTCGGGTCATACCTATCCTGTTGACGCAGGATCGGGAAGGACGACAAATCGATGGCCCCAGCACACAGGTTTCAACGATTTTTCTGATGTTCCTGGCCGGGCTTTCGCTCTTGATTGGCCTGTTGCCCGGTCTGCTGCCCGGCTTGGCGGCGCGCATGCTCGGTCTGTCCTGATACCATGACCGCACACTGGTACGCCCTGCACGTCAAACCGCACAATGAGCGGTATGTTCATCACCGGTTGTCGTCGCCGGAAAACCTGGCTTCGCTGTTCAGGGTCGAGGCTGAGTCAGTGAGCATCGAATCGTTTTTTCCGGCGGTGCGCGTCAAACCCGCGAACCCGCGCGCTTCAAAGATCCGCCCCTATTTTCCCGGCTACCTGTTTGTCCATGCCGATCTGGAGATATTGGGCGGCAGCGCCTTCAACTGGATTCCGGGGGTGCACGGGTTGGTCCGTTACGGCGATGAACCGGCGGTAGTCCCGGACTCACTAATCCATGATCTTAAGGATCGCATGGCGCAACTGGATGCGGCGGGGGTATTGCGTGTCGATAAGTTCAAACCAGGGGAGACGGTTCGCATAACCGGTGGCCCGTTTACCGGTTACGAGGCTATCTTTGACGCCCGCTTGCCCGGCAAGGATCGGGTTCAGGTGTTGTTGGCTTTTCTCAGCAGCCATCCGCAGCGTGTTCAACTGGCGGCCGATGATCTTGAAAAGGTCAAAAAGCCGTGAAATCCGGCCGGATATGGGCGAGGATTGACCTAATGTGGGGTATTATTATGCGGAACGCGAGGCCCTGCGAGGATCAAGGGAAGACAATCGTAACCCCCGCCTCCGTAAAGCATAATTGACATAAAAAGGACAAGATGGATCGGAAACAGCAGCTACTTCGTAAAATAGCCGATCGACAGGCGGTCATCGGCGTTGTTGGCCTTGGCTACGTGGGCTTGCCCCTGGCCGTGGCGTTTGCCCAGGAGGGGTTCGCCGTGATCGGTGTCGACGTGGATCCGGGCAAGATCGATTCGCTCAGTCGCGGCGAGAGTTACGTCGAGGATATCCCGTCGGCCGTTCTGGGGCCGCTGGTGGAAGGTGGCCTGATTCGCGTCACTACGGATTACGCCGGTCTGGCAGGGGCCGACGCCATATCGATCTGCGTGCCGACCCCATTGCGCAAGACGAAGGACCCGGATATCTCCTATATCGTCAACGCCGCCGATTGTCTGGCGACGCATCTGCCGCCGGGCAACGGGCAACTTGTCGTGCTGGAAAGCACGACCTATCCCGGCACGACGGACGAGATTGTCCTGCCTTATTTCGCCCGCAACGGCTATGAGGTCGGGCGCGACTTTTTCATGGCGTTTTCGCCGGAGCGCATTGACCCCGGCCGCACCGACTATACCGTTCGCACCACGCCGAAGGTCATCGGCGGTGTGACGCCGGACTGCGTTGATGTGGCCGTGGCCCTGTACGGGACCGTGGTCGACAGGCCGGTGCCCGTGTCGAACACGGCCACGGCCGAGATGGTGAAGCTTTTGGAGAACACCTTCCGGGCAGTCAACATCGGTCTGGTGAACGAGGTTGCCCTGATGTGCGACAAGCTGGGGCTGAACGTCTGGGAGGTGGTGGATGCAGCGGCGACCAAGCCTTATGGCTTCATGCCTTTTTACCCCGGGCCGGGGCTGGGCGGGCATTGCATTCCCATCGATCCCCATTACCTGAGCTGGAAGTTACGTACCCTGAACTACACGGCGCGATTCATCGAGCTGGCGTCCGAGGTGAACAGCCACATGCCTGATTACGTCGTCACCAAGGTCAGCGACGCGCTCAACGACGAGCGCAAGGCGGTCAACGGCAGCCGGATTCTGGTTCTGGGGGCAGCATACAAGCGGGACGTCGGCGATGTGCGCGAAAGCCCGGCGCTGGACGTCATCCACCTCTTGCGCGAGCGCGGCGCGGACGTCGTCTACAACGATCCCTACATCCCGACCCTGCGCATCGATACCCACAGCATGTCGTCGGTCGATTTGACCAGCGAGGCGCTGGCGAGCGCGGATTGTGTGGTCGTCGTGACGGACCACGCGGTTTATGAATGGGAGTGGATTGTCACCCATGCCCGGCTCATCGTCGATACGCGGAACGCGGTGAAGAGCGCGGGCGACGCGCGCATCGTGCGCCTCTAGACTCCCGGTCTAGACGTCGGGACTTCCCGGCAGCACTCTACCTTTGTCGCGGCGGAGAAAATGGGGGTAGTGGTTTTTCAACCGCCCCCCTGCCGCCTTTCCCCATCCCAGGCCGAACCCATCCACGGTTATCAATACCCAGCCGTTTGCGCCTGTGAACGGCTCGTCCGCGCCCGATAGGTAGGCGGCCAGACGGGGATCGTCGGTGGGCCAATCGATGGCTGCGGTTGCGTCTTCGGCCCGCAGCGTCAGCGCCAGCTCGTGAGACGGGTGGAACCGGCCGGGGCGCATCTCGCCCAGCAGCAGCCCGTAGCGTACCGTGCGGAGACGGCCGAAATCGATCGCCCCGCCCGGCAGCAAATAGAGGCGGCCGTTTCGGGCATGGAGTCGCTCCTCCGGCAGATCAAGCGTCAGGGTGGCGGCGTTGAACTCACGCCATAGCCGAAGCTCCTCCCGCGCCGGGGGTTGCGGTCTATATAGCGCGGGTCTGCTCACCCCGGCCTGATTCTGTCGCTCCATGAGGGCCAGGAAGTGACCTTCACCGGGGAAACGGTGCGGCCACAGACGGACTGCTCGCGATAGCGGGGCGGCCGCGTCGGGCGGGATATCTGTCCATTCGGGACGGCCGCGCTCAAAGCCTTCGCGCCTGACCGGGTCAATCGTCGCGAAGTCGGGTTCCGCGGCAAGGAAATCGGCGATAACCTGCTCGTTTTCCTCGGGCGCGAAGGTGCAGGTGGAGTAGAGCAGCCGCCCGCCCGGCTTCACGAGGTTGGGCACGTGGGTCAGGATGTCGCGTTGTCGCCGGGCGCAGGCGGTCACGATGGCCCGGCTCCATTCCACCGGCTCACCTCGACGAAGCATCCCCTCACCGGAGCAGGGCGCGTCGACGAGAATCCGGTCGAAGGCGGAGCCGAAAGCCGCGGCCAGTCGCTCCGGCTCGTCGTTGGCCACCAGGACGTTGATCGCACCCCAGCGGGCGAGATTGTCGGCCAGCAGACGGGCGCGCCCGGCGTGGACATCGTTGGCGACCAGCAGACCATCCGCGTTAAGTCCGCGCCGTAATGCGGAGAGCGCGCTCGTCGCGGGTGGGTTGGCCATGAGCGCCGCCAGGTGAGTCGCCTTGCCGCCGGGAGCGGCCGCCAGATCGAGGATCGTCTCGCCGGGCAAGGGCGCGAGCAATGCGGCGGCGACCATCGCCGAAGGTTCCTGAAGGTAATAAAGCCCGGCGTCGTGATAGGGATGAAGGCCGGGACGCGCGTCGCCGTCGACGAAGAAGCCGGCCGGCTCCCAATCGCCGATCGGCGCAAGCGAGAAGGGCGCGATACTGGTAAAATCCGCGACGGATATCTTGAGCGTGTTGACGCGCAGCCCGGTTCGGGGCGGACGTTCGAACGAGGTCACGAACGCGGCGAACTCGTCCGGCGGCAACAGGTCGCGCATACGCGCCAGAAATTCCGCCGGCGGCCCGGCTGGTTGATCTGTCTTCTTCATTATTTGGCGATCATGATGAGCGAAAAAACCCTACATCTGCCCCACGGAACAATAGACTTGCCGGCATTTCTGCCCGACGGCACCCAGGGCGTGGTGCGCTCGGTCGGGGCTGAGGATCTGGAAGCGTGTCGCGTCAGCGCGGTTCAGATGAACGTCTATCATCTGATGCAGCGGCCGGGCACATCGACCATTCAGGCGGTGGGCGGGCTGCACCGGCTGGCGGGCTGGACACGACCGATCTTCACCGACTCCGGCGGCTTCCAAGTATACTCGCTCATCCGGCAGAACCCCAAGGCGGGATCAATCACCGACCGGGGCGCAACGTTCCGGCCCGGCGGCGACCGCAAGTACATTCTGACGCCGGAGAAGAGCATCCAGCTTCAGTTCAGCTACGGCAGTGACATGCTCATTTGCCTCGACGACTGCACCGGCCCTGATGACCCACCGGAAGCCCAGGCGGAGTCAGTGCGACGGACGATCAAGTGGGCGGCCGAGTGTAAGCGGGCGTATTTACAGCTGGTTGAGCAGAAGAAGATGGGGGAGGCGGAGCGGCCGCGCCTTATGGCGGTCATCCAGGGCGGGCTATCGCGCGAGTTGCGGGAACGATGCGCCGGCGCTCTGCTGGAGATCGGTTTCGACGCCTTCGGCTACGGCGGCTGGCCGCTGGATGCGAGAGGGAACTTGCTGGAGGAGATGGTCGGTCTCGTGCGCGATCTGGTGCCGTCGCAGTTTCCCGTCCACGCGCTCGGCATCGGGCATCCGGCCAGCGTCGTCGCGTGCGTCGGGATGGGGTACGAGTTGTTCGACAGCACCATGCCGACGCGCGACGCGCGCCATGGCCGTCTGCTCGTCTTCACCCGCGATCCCCGCAATGCGCCTCTCTCGCCGGCCGGCGACTGGTTCACCTATCTTTATCCCGGCGATGACAAGCACGTAAAGGCGGCCGGACCGGTGTCGCCGTATTGCGATTGCCCGGCCTGTTCCCGTTACTCGCTGGCCTATCTCCACCACCTGTTCAAGATCAACGACGCGCTCTTTTCCCGTCTGGCGACGATCCACAACCTGCGCTTTATGACGATGCTGATGGAGCGCTTGCGGGGATAAGCTCTGGAACAAAGATGGCGCGGGGTTGGGTGGGCAAGAAGTTTTTCCCGGCCATCGGCCCCTGTCAGTTTATCACGCAACTCCTGTAAGCGATCTTCGTAAAGTCTCTTGAGAAGTCTGAGCAAGATAACAAAGGATCGTGGCCGGCGTGAGTTCGCGACCAATACGATCAGGAGTAACTGGTGATGAAAGAGATGAGTGATGCAAGGTTGTTGCGCCGCCAGAACGGTATGATTGGTGGCGTTTGCGGCGGTCTGGCGGCGTTCACAGGTATCGGCGCGTTCTGGTTCAGGTTGCTGTTCCTGATCCTGTTGCTGCCGGGCGGCGTGCCGGGATTGCTGCCCTATCTGTTGCTGTGGATCATTATTCCCCGTAAGTAATATACAACGATCCAAAGTCAGGGCCGGTTGGTCGGGAAGGGCGAAATTGCCAGCTCATCTCCCGACTGCCGGCCTTTTTTGTTGGCGGTAATGACTCTCTACTGAAGAGGTTTTGCCCGGTTTGTGTTCGATTCAACTTGTAATGCGCAATGCTGACGAGGATGTAATTCTTCAGTGACCGGAGGGGCCGGGCTGTTCGCGCGGGGCACGCCACGCCGGTGACTTGTGAACGTGAACCACCTGCCACTCGCCGTCGCGCCTGATGAGGACGCGGCTCTCATTATGAAGCGAATGGCGGATACCATCGGCCGTTGCCACTGAGAGCATAAAAGTATAGCTGACGATGGCCGTGTCGCCGTAAAGTTGCAGGCGTGGCTCCAGCAGGTCAAATCGGAAATCATCGCCCGCGCCGGCCCATGCGTGCTCGATCATGAAGAAGTGAAAATCCAGGCCATCCTGCCGGTGGGGAGCCACGAACCACTCGTAGAGTGACAGCCCGCGATCGGTCGTCGCCATGTAGGTATCAACGTCGCGGGTGAAGACGCTGTGCAAGTGGCGGTGAAGAAAATCCCATATTTCCTGCTCGCTATTCATGATGAATCCTCTTGATGACACTGATGTGTTGATGTGATGATTGTATCATCAGATGGCCCGATTGAATCTGAATTGTGGAACTTGCAGTAGCGGCATTTGACAATTGACAAGGATATGGCTGACAATCCCGATGACAGCCTGTGGCATTTGCCGGGATGCGAGCCATGATATGAAGAAAGCAACCCTCATCTTCAACCCTCGAGCCGGTCAGCTGAATATGGCGGACAAGGTTCAGCCGGTGGCTGATTTTTGGCGCAAGCGAGGCTGGCGGGTCAAAATGCGACCGACTGAAGCGCCGGGGCACGCCATCGAACTGGCCCGGCAGGCGGCCGAAGACGGCGAGCACATCGTTCTGGCGGCGGGTGGAGACGGCACGATGGGGCATGTCGCCGGCGGTTTGGCCGGCAGCGAGACGATTATGGCTCCCTTGCCCGTCGGAACAGCCAACGCACTGGGGCGGGAGCTGAAACTTCCCCGGCCACAACTTCTTGACCCCGATGCCCCGCTGGAAGCGTCGGAGTCGCTCATGGCCGGTCGGGTCCACGACATAGACCTGAATCACATTCAGAGCGATTCGACGTCGGGCCATGCGCTTCTGTGGACAGGTATTGGCGCAGATGGCTTCCTTGTCCAGCAGATCGAACCACGGCCGACGTGGTCCAAGCGGCTGGGGCCTATCGGTTACAGCATCCAGATGCTCAGCGTGCTCCACCGCTTGCCGGCCATGCGCGCCGTCCTGCAGGTAGACGATCAGACGCTGGAGGAGGATCTGCTGTTGATCCTCATCAGTTCCGCGCGACTGTACGCGGGTGGTCTCATCGGTCTCGGCTCCGAGGCGATCATGGACGATGGTCAATTTGAAATCTGGCTGTTCCGCGCCGATGAGCTGGCGACCCGGCTTGGTCCACCGCGGGTCGGCCTCATGGCTCGTTATCTGACCGAGGTTCAGTTGAACATACAGGGCTGGGATTCCGGTGTGATTAACCTGACCGGGAAACGGGTCGTGATCGAGACCAAGCCCATGATGCCCTGCCATACCGACGGTGAATGGGCCGGCTACACGCCGCTGGTGTGCGAGATCAAACCGAAGGCCTTGCGCCTGCTGGTGCCCCATACAGCTCCGGCATCCCTGTTTGTTTCGCCCGGCGTCCCTCTGGCCGACCTCGTGTGAACGCGCGGCCGTCCTTGCAATTGGGTCAACTTGACGTAAACTTGCGACAATGGACAAGATCGACTTCAGATCCGATACTGTCAGTTGGCCGACGCCTGCCATGCGCGAAGCAATGGCAGCCGCGCCGGTCGGTGACGATGTTTATGGCGAGGACCCAACGGTCAACGAGCTGGAAGCATTGGCCGCGGCGATGACCGGCAAGGATGCCGGATTATTCGTCGCCAGCGGCACGATGGGCAACCTGTGCGCCATCCTGACTCATGCCGGGCGCGGTGACGAGGCAATTCTCGGCTCAGATTCACATGTGGCTTCGTGGGAGGCGGGCAGCATGGCCGCGTTGGGCGGCGTCGTGCCCCATCCACTGCCGACCGACGAATTCGGCCGGATGTCGCCGGCGGCCGTTGAAAGTGCGGTCCGCGACGATGACCCTCATTTGCCGCGCAGTCGCCTGGTGCTGGTGGAAAACAGTTACGGCGCGAAAAACGGTTACCCCTTGCCGCCGGCCTATTTTGAGGACATAGAAGCAGTCGCCCGGCGACACGGTTTATCGATCCATATGGACGGCGCACGGCTGTTTAATGCCGCCGTTGCCCAGAACATCCCTGCGACGGATATCACCCGGCACGTCGATTCGGTCACCTTTTGCCTCAGCAAGGGGCTGTGTGCGCCGGTCGGCTCGGTGCTCTGCGGTTCCCGCGATTTTGTTCATCGGGCACGGCGTGCGCGCAAATCTTTGGGCGGCGGCATGCGGCAGGCCGGGGTGCTGGCCGCGGCCGGTATCGTCGCTCTTAACGGAATGGTCGAGCGTCTGACCGATGATCATGCCCGAGCCAGGAGGCTGGCCGAGGGAATGGCGCAGATGCCCGGGATACGGGTCGATCTTGACCGGGTGCGCACCAATATTGTGTTCTTCGACCTGACGGATGATGTCGCTCTCTCGCCGGTGGAGATCGTCGAGCGGATGAAGCAATCGGCCGGCGTACTGGTCGGCACCAACGGGCCGCGAGGTTTTCGGGCCGTTACGCATTACTGGATCGGGGACGACGATATCAGTTCGTTCCTGGGTTCGCTGGCTGATGCTCTCAACGGGGCGTGAGACTGGCTGGAGAGTAAAAGAGGCAGGAGGGATCAATGACCAGCCTTATCGGTCAAACCCTGAATAAACGCTACCGCCTCGACGCGCTTCTCGGCGACGGCGGCATGGGCACGGTCTATCGCGCCGCTGACCTCAACCTGGAGCGGCAGGTGGCGATTAAACTCATGCACAGCCATTTTGCCCGCCAGGAAGAATTCCGCGCGCGTCTGGTGCAGGAGGCGCGAATCTCCGCCCAACTGGATCACCCCTCGATTGTGCGCGTGTATGACTTCGGCGAGTCGGAGCTGGGCCTGTTCATCGCCATGGAGTATGTCGACGGCGGCAGCCTGCGCGATCACCTGCGCCGTTTGCAGCGTCTCCAGAAATATCTGCCCATGGTGCAATGCCTGCAAATTGGTATCCAGATCGCCGAGGCGCTTGATTACGCCCACGAACGCAAGATCGTGCATCGCGACGTGAAGCCGGGGAACATCATCCTGAAGCGGCTCAGCCGACCGGATGAAGCCGGCGCGCAGCCTTTCCGCGCTCTCCTCACCGATTTCGGCCTGGTGAAATTGCAGGAAGGGACAAGCCTGACACAGAGCGGGGCGACTGTAGGCACGCCGACCTATATGTCTCCGGAACAGTGCGAGGGGCGCGAGCTGGACGGCCGTTCCGACCTTTATTCGCTCGGCGTCGTTATTTACGAGCTAATCGCCAACAAGCTGCCGTTCACATTCCAGACCTTGACTGAGGCCATCGCTGCCCATCGCAACGGTCATCGCCCGCCGCCGGTCAGTTCGTTGCGGCCTGAAGTCCCGCCGATCATCGATTCCCTCCTGGATCGCGCTTTGGCGAAGGCTCCTGGGGATCGCTTTGCGACCGGCGCGATGATGGCTGACGCGCTTCGCAGCGCTTTTGTGGCGCTGGAGGGTCTGCCAACGCGGGTGATGCTGCATCAGGAACTTGATATTCTGGATCAGGTGGCCGAGCCACCAGTCGGGTTTGAGCTGCAAATTCAGACTCCGGGCCATCCGGACAGCATTGTGCCCCTGACGCGCTCGGTCATCACGCTGGGGCGTAATCTCGACAACGATATCGTCTTGCCGGCCGACGGCGTCTCGCGGCATCACACGCGACTCCAGGCGACCTCGCTGGGGTGGGAAGCGGTGGATTTGGGTGGGGTGAATGGAACCTGGCTCAATGAGTATCGCCTGCGTCCCGAGGAGCCTACCCACCTGCCGATTGGCTCTGTGTTGCGCATCGGGCCATACGACATGATCCTGCAAGGTCCGGATGAACCGCTGATCGCGGGAGGGGACAAGGTTGAGCCGATCTCCGCCCCAATCACTCCCGGTTTGGTTGCCGCTGGTGCGGCCATGGCGGCCGGCGGGCCGTCATCCCTGACCCCGCCCACGCCGTCCCAGGTCGCCGAACAACCCACGATGCCGCCGACGCAGGTCAACGCGCCGTTGGCTGTTTTTATGGCCCGTAACGTCATTACCGTTGATCCCGGGCAACGGATGGAGGTAAAAGTCGACGTTGAGAACCGGGGTGATCAGGAGGATCGCGTAACGCTTCGGGTTCAGGGCCTTGACCCGACCTGGATCGAAATGCCCGATACGTTCATAACCGTTCCCCCGCGGCAGACAGTCTCCGTCCCCTTTGTCGTGAAGCCGCCACGTGGGCGCGGCGTTCCCTCAGGCCGGCAGCGTGTCCGCATCGAGCTGGTTTCCCAGCGCTATCCCGACACCAAAATTGGGTTGAGCGCTGCCTTGACGGTGAGCGGTTTTGTCGCCTTTGAAGCCGGGATGGAACCATCCGAGGTTCGGTTGCCGGGCCGGGTCATGGTGTCAATTCATAACACGGGCAATGCTGTAGGCGTTTTTAAGGTTGTTGGCCGCGATCTTCAGCAAATCATCCGTTTTCGTGGCGAGCGGGATAATATCCAGTTGCAGCCTGCCCAGTCGGCCAACATTGAACTGGCGCTGGAATTGCGACAGACGAACTGGTTTGGTGATGGTGATGTATACCCTTTTGAAATTGAGGTGTCATCACACGGCGGGAAAAAGACACTGCCCGGCGATGCGGTTGCCAAAGCCCTCATCCCGCCACCGTTGCTTTATGGGTTGTTTTTTCTGTTGACTTTTGCCTGTGTGCTTGGCGGGTTGGCGCTGGCTTCCAATTGGGGGCGAGTTCTCGGCATTGGCGAGGCACCGACTCCCACGCCCACCCTGTCTGCCGAGCAAATTATCGCTACCCAGTCATCGGTAGCCCTGGCCCAGACCATCGTTGTCGCCACCCAGAACAGCGCTGCCACCCAGGTCGCGGGAACCGCGGCGATTCAGGGTGACACAGACGGTGACAGGTTAGTCGATACCCAGGAGGCTGTTCTGGGAACCGACCCGAATAATCCTGATACGGATGGTGATGGTCTGTCTGACGGTGATGAGGTGTTGATCTATTCAACAGATCCGCGTAATCGCGATAGTGATGCGGATATATTGAGTGATTACGACGAGATTAGTATCCATAAAACCAATCCACGTCTCGCGGACACCGACGCTGATGGTCTGTCTGATGGTCTGGAGGTGGCACAGGGGACCGACCCGCTGGTGCCGAACCCGCCCACCACGACACCGGCCCCACCCAGTACATTACCGCCGCCCGCCTCGGCCACGTGGACGCTCATCCCAACCAGCACGGCGACGACAGCCGTCATTCCCACCTCGACGAACACCCTGGCCCCGCCAACAGCTACGTCGACGGTACCGGCCACAGCCACCGCGACTATGCCCGCGCCGTCGTCCACGCCGTCGCTGGTGTGCGCGCCGGCTCCGCCGACCCTTGATGGGGCGCTGGGAATCGGTACTGAATGGCCGGCCACGCCTCTCTTGACATTCCAGCCGGCCGTGGCTGGCGCAGAGCGGGCTGTCCGCGTTTACGGTATGCGCGATGCGACGCGGCTATACTTTGCCTTTCTCATCAATGATGCTGCTAACGAAGATTCCGACGCGGCCCGACTCTACATCGATACGACGAATAACGGCAACGATCCGGACACGGCCGATCGCTTCTTCCAGGTCAATCGCAACGGCGACCGGCTGATCTGGCCCGGCATCGGCAGCAATCTCGACGGTCAGGGATGGAATTCAACCTACTCATCCTCAAACTGGACTGCGGCTGTGGGCGAACTTGGCAACGGTCAGTGGGCAGTCGAGATGTCGATCGATGCCGCGGCGGAAATGGGCGCGTTGACCAATCCTTTTGGTCTGATGGCGGAGGTGTTCTACACCGGCGATACGTCCAGTTTCCCGTCCACCGCGTCGTCTATCCAGGCCAATACCTGGCAGGATATCATCAATCAATTCTGTCAGCCGTAGGGCAGAGCATTATCACCTGTCAGGTTCTCTCGCCCCCGGATCTCGCGGTGGGTGAGGGTTGTTAACTGTGTTAGACTAAGCGGTTATGCAACTGTCGCTCGACCAACTGGAACCCGCCGCCCGCAAGCGGGGACTCAACACGATCTTTGCTGTCACATTCCTGATGAACGCGGGGTTCTTTCTGATCATCCCGCTCGTTTCTGTTCACTACGTCGACCGCCTTGGTTGGGCGGCCGCCTTCATCGGCCTTGTGCTGGCCGTCCGCCAATTCGTCCAGCAAGGCCTCACTGTTTTCGGCGGGGCGCTGGCCGACCGTTTTGGACCTCGCCGGCTGATCCTGACCGGCATCATGATCCGCACCATCAGCTTTGTCGTGATGGGCTTCGCGACCGTGCCGTGGATGCTGATGCTTTCGGGATTCCTGGCTGCTATCGGCGGCGCGCTCTTTGACGCGCCGCAACGGGCGACGCTGGCCACCCTTGCCCCTGAGGACAGGCTCAACGAGATGTACGGCCGTTTGGGTATCCTGCAAAACGTCGCCCGCACTGTCGGTCCGCTGATCGGCGCGTTCCTCATCCATTTTGACTTTATGCTGGTCGGGTTGGGGTCAGCCGCTTTCTTCCTGGTGGCATTTTTCATCACGCTGGCATTTTTGCCGCCGGTCAGCGTCTGCAGCACGACCCAATCGGCCCGCGCCGGTCTTAAGCTGGCTTCCCGCGATGTGGCATTCGTAATCTTTACCGTTCTGATGATGGGTTACTGGTTCATGTGGGTGCAGCTATCCATTGCCATGCCGCTGGAGATCAAGCATTTGACCGGCCGTGACAGCAGCGTGGGCATTATGTTCACCATCAGTGCCGTGCTGGCCGTCGTCCTCCAGGTGCCGGCATTGCGGTTGGCCGAGCGCTTTTTGCGGCCGACGCCGACCATCGTTGCCGGGATGGCGGTCATGGCTGCCGGAATGGGTATTTTTGCGCTGACCCAGAGCGTGGTCGCTTTCTACCTGGCTCTCTTCTTCTTTTCTCTCGGCTCTGTTTTAGCCACGCCCAGCGCCCAGACGGTGACGGCGGAGATGGCTGACGATCGGGCGCGCGGGGCCTATTTCGGTGTCGGCTCGCTGGCGATAGCTGTCGGCGGCGGGTTGGGGCACATCATGGGTGGAACGCTGGTGGACATGGCTGCCCAGCGCCAGATGCCCGCGTTACCGTGGGTCGTGTTTGCCGTGGTGGGTCTGATGTCGGCGATTGGCCTGTGGCTGTTCTACATGGCCCGCCAGTCGCGTCCACCGCGCCGTTGGTCACACGCGCCCGCTTCCGGCGATTGAGAACAGGGCAATAAACAGGCGTGACTTGCCGCATTCTCACCCGCGGCCGAGCCGGCGGGGAAGGGCAGGCAGACCAAGCGCCCGACGCAG
>JAHDWL010000005.1:90713-92542 GCA_023384355.1 Anaerolineae bacterium | reverse complement strand
TATAGTCCGGTTCCATGCCGGCGGCGACAGCACTGAGAGCGACGATCCCCAACCCTTCGTAATCGACCAGATGCCCGATCATCTGCTTGAGCGTCCAGATTCCCTCCAGAGGGCGACTCTCACGGTCGTCAGGCGGAATGAGGGAGGCCAGTGCCAGGAATTCATTTCGCGACAAGGTCAGGATAGGTCGTAACAAGGCGCTATGGATCGTGCGCAACGCGGGATCGGGAAGCGGCAATGTGGCGCGCCAGCGCGCGAGATCGGCGGAGATCTGGGCGTCGCGACGATAGGGCCGGGTTGCCCACTTGCCCGGCCTGATGCGCCGGCCGGAGCGCGAACGGACGCGGCGGAGGAGATCCTCGTCCTCCAGACGGTCGAGTGTGGCGAGGAAGTTGCGCCGCTCCTTTTGCGCGATGGCGATTGCCTCGTCGAAAGAAATGCCGGCGAATGGGTGTGGCGAGGTGGTGTCGCGCGGTTCCGGCGGAGCCTCGTCGATTGATGGTCGGATCTCTGTATCGCGGTTGTTAGCCAACCGGGAGAGGTTATCCGCGGCAATCTTTTCTGAATTCGCCGTATCAGCCAGCAGGGCGGCGGCCGTCCAATTGCCGACGGCGGGCAGGCCAGACAGGTGTTCGTCGTCCAGACCTTCCAGTTGAAGATAAAGATGTGATCGCTCGGCGGCCAGCCGGGCCAGAAGTTGCGCTCTTTTCGGCGAGAGACCTTGGAGGATTATCAGGTGTACTTGCTCCTGTCCAGCGCTTCATCCGTCGGCTCGAGATTGAGATCGTCGGCCGCGGGCGTCTCCGGCAGCGGTTCCGGCTCGGCGACGACCGGATCGGGCGCTCGCAGGCGGAATATGATCGCCAGACTGAGCAGGCTGTAGACGGCCAGCAAGCCCTCGGTCCAGTAAGGACCGAGGCGCGTGATGCCGATGACGGCGATCATGTTGAGCACGGTGTGGTAGGCGATGGCGGCAAAGAGCCAGCGGATGGAGCCGCGCAGAAAAACCTGCAAGACCATCACCGATAACGCCAGGTGGGCGGCAATGGCGAAGAGGCGCTCGGTAGCGCCCAGCAGTAGTCCATACCAGGGCGTATTGACGATCTCCGCCAGACTGGCGGCGATGATGGCTTGCTGTTCTTCGGGAATCGTGGCCAGAATAGCCTCGTTGTTAGCCACCATCAGGCTCACGAAGCCGAATGTGGCCAGCAGTCCCAGAATGATCGCTTCTATGCCGCCATGCCCCGCGCCGAGCATCATTCCGCTTGACCACGAGCGCGCGTCTTTGGCCCAAAAGCGATAGGTCAGATAGCGCGCCGTCTCTTCGAATACGCCGGCCGACAAGCCCAGAAACAAGGCCATGATCAACAGGTTCGTCCAGGTGGACATGTCATCGGGCAATATCCCGGAATTCTGGACGGCCATGTTGAACGGAATATGAAAGAGTTGCGACACGATGAACGTCACCGCGCCGATGAAGAAAAAGCGCCAGCTTGCCCCGGTTCGCCGGCGGATCACGATCGCCACGATGAGCGGGAGGACGATCATGAGGGCGTAATTGAGGGAGAGGAAGAAGTAGTTCACAGGCACAATAATACCACCGCCCGGTAAAGGTGTGGAGTACAGCTGATCCCCACTTAATTTTGGCTGCTGGGACGACCCCACGGGGTCATCGGACCCAAGCAGTCCGTTTACATATTAGATAGTTTGACTCGCGACGCTCTACCGGGAGCGGTGGTTCTGATTAAATAATAGCAGTCGCGAGGCTTGTTTAATAGTGTCGAATGTCACCCCAAAACCATGACATCCAGGGTCACCCATCCAGGGTC
>JAHDWL010000005.1:27350-90613 GCA_023384355.1 Anaerolineae bacterium | reverse complement strand
ATAGTGTCGAATGTCACCCCAAAACCATGACATCCAGGGTCACCCATCCAGGGTCGCCCATCCGGGACCTGCATCGTAGAATTACCTTATGTCTGAACGACGTATCATCCCGGCGGCCGAGACGCGGGTGGAGACGCGCGCCGGCAACTCCAGATTCATCGCTACGCTCGGCCCCGCTTTTTCCGTTGAAGAGGCGAAGGCGTTCATCAGCCGCGTGAAGACCGGGTTCGCCGACGCCACTCATAATGTGCCGGCCTATATCATCGGTCATGGGCAGACAACGATCGCCCACTGCCACGATGACGGCGAGCCGTCGGGCACGGCGGGGCGGCCGATGCTGGCCGTGTTGCAGGGCAGTGGTCTGGGGGATGTGGTGGCGGTCGTCACCCGCTATTTCGGCGGGACGAAGTTGGGCACGGGCGGGTTGGTGCGGGCTTATGGGGATGCCGTGCGCGAAGGGCTGGAGGCACTGCCACGGGCCGAGAAGGTCGCTACCGTGACGGTAATGGCTGAGATAAGCTATCCGTTGCTTGAGCGGGCGCGGTTGCTTGTGAGCAGTCATGGGGGTGTGATCCTTGAGGAACAGTTCGCGGCTGAGATCACCCTGATGATCCGCTTTCGGAGCGAGGAGTTTCCGGCGTTCGCGGCCGCGTTGCGAGAGGCGTCGCATGGCGTGGCAGAGGCGATTGTGATGGAGACGAATGAGGCGACGATTATGCCCTTGTGACGCGACTTGTGGTCAATATCTTCCCCAGGCAAAAAACCCGGGTTTATCTTGCGTGGAATGTTAATCTTCATCGTAAGAAACTTCCGGTAGATTAACACCTAGAGATACGCAACCGAACGTTTACGGACTGTTAAACCTGTTTTTGCCGCTCGCGCGACTTTGCCCCATCCGCCTGGAAACATGCGTTGTATGAGAGTCACCCCAGCCTGTGGACTTGTGAGGCTGTCGCGCGCGTTTGTGTGGGCAGACCGCCGGCTTAACGATCGGTTTGTATTGCGATACCGAGAATCAAACAGATTATAAAATCAATACGGTGCGCCGCCTTCGAAACACACGATCTTGCGGCGCAGTAAGGAGAAGTGTGAATTGTTAACGATGACTGCGGAGCCAACTGTTGCTGAGAATTCGATTTTGATCACGCCTTATGGTGGCGAGCTGATCGATCTGATGGTGCCGGAAAGCGAACGCGCCGAGTTGCGCGCCTACGCCAGCACCTTGCAGTCGGTTCGCATCTCTGATCGGTCCGCGTGTGACCTGGAGTTGCTGGCCACGGGTGGCTTTTCGCCGCTGGATCGCTTCATGGGCGAAGCCGACCACCAGAGCGTAATCGATACGATGCGTCTGGCCAACGGCATCCTCTTCCCGATGCCCATCCCGCTACCCGTTGAAGAAGAAGTAGCCCGGACGCTGAAGATCGGCCAGGACGTGGCCCTGCGCAGCCCCAGCAACGAACTGCTGGCGATCATGAACGTTGAGGAGATCTACGCCTGGAGCGTCGAGGAAGTCGCCCAAAAGGCGTTCGGCACCCTCGACCTGCGTCACCCCATCGTTGCTGAGATGCACGGATGGGGGAAGTTTAATATTTCCGGCCCGATGCGCGTGCTGCAGCTGCCCGCGCGCTACGATTTCAAATCGTTGCGCCTGACCCCCGCCGAAGTTCGCGCTCGCCTGGAAGAGTTCGGCCGCCACAACGTGATTGCCTTCCAGACCCGCAATCCGCTCCATCGCGTTCATGAAGAGCTGACCAAGCGCGCCACGATGGAGAAGGACGGCGTCCTGTTGCTGCATCCCAGCGTCGGTATGACGAAGCCCGGCGATGTTGACCACTTCACCCGCGTTCGTACCTACAAGGCGTTGGCCCAGCGGTATTACGATCAGGACCGCATCCTGTTGTCCTTGCTGCCGCTGGCGATGCGCATGGGTGGCCCGCGCGAGGCCGTGTGGCACGCCATCATCCGCCGCAATCATGGCGCGAATCACTTGATCGTCGGCCGCGACCACGCCGGCCCCGGCAATGACTCCAACGGCAACCCAATTTACGGCCCCTATGACGCGCAACAACTTGTCGAGAAGTACAGCGATGAGTTGGGCGTGACGGCCGTGCCGTTCCAGATGCTCGTTTATCTGCCGGAAGAAGATCGCTACGAGGAAGTTACGAAGGTCTCCAAGGATACCAAGACGGCTTCCATCAGCGGTACCCAGGTGCGCGAGCAGTATCTGCACAAGGGCAAGCAGTTGCCCGGCTGGTTCACCCGTCCCGAGGTGGCCAAAATCCTGTCCGAGACTTACCCGCCGCGTTATCGCCAGGGTGTTTGCGTCTGGTTAACCGGATTGCACAACGCCGGGAAATCGACCACGGCCAACGTCCTGACGACATTGCTGCAGGAATATGGCCGCAATATCACCCTTCTGGATGGTGACGTTGTCCGCACGCACTTTTCCGAGGGCTTGGGCTTTAGCCGGGAAGACCGCAACGACCACGTCCGTCGCATCGGTTTTGTGGCTTCGGAGATCACCCGCCATGGCGGCATTGTCGTCTGCGCGGCCGTCAGCCCATATCGCACCACGCGTAACGAGGTCCGCAACGAGATTGGTGCGGAAAATTACATCGAGGTTTTTGTCGATACGCCGCTCGAAGTTTGCGAACAGCGGGACACGAAGGGTCTCTACGCGCGGGCGCGTCGTGGTGAAATCGCGGGTTTCACCGGCATCGACGACCCGTATGAAGCGCCACAGCATCCCGAGATCACCATCGAGACCTTGCATCACACCCCGGAAGAAAACGCTCATACCATTTTGGATATGCTGATCGAGCGTGGATTTGTGCGCACCGAGGAAACCGGCCTGCGCGACAACTAAACTGAAACAAACGAATCGCAGAAATAACATTTATCACGAGGAAATTCCGAATGACCCAATACGAAGATTACCCCGGCTATGTCTTGTGGATGACCGGCCTGTCCGGCGCGGGCAAGACCACCATTGCCCTGATCCTGGAAGAGGAACTGAAGGCTCGCGGCTGCAAGTTTGAGCGCCTCGACGGTGACGTGGTGCGCGAGAGCCTGACCCGCGACCTGGGCTTCAGCAAGGAAGACCGCGACAAGAACATCGAGCGCGTCTCCTTTGTCGCCAAGCTGCTGTCCCGTAATGGTGTCGGCTGCGTCTGCTCCTTCATTTCGCCCTATCAGGCCGTCCGCGATATGGTTCGGGCCAGCACCACGAACTTCATCGAGGTGTTCATCGACGCGCCGCTGAATGTCGTCATCGACCGCGACGTCAAGGGGATGTACAAGAAGGCGATTGCCGGCGAAATCCCGAACTTCACCGGTATATCTGACCCATTTGAAGCTCCTGCCAAGCCGGAGATTCATATCCACACCGACCAGGACACCCCGGCCGAGAGCGCCCAGCGCATCCTGACCTACCTGGAAAAGCAGAACTTTATCCCCGTCCGCGAAGCGGCATTCGCCTAATCGTTCGGGTACAATCAGCAAACGGCAGCCGGCGCAAGACCAGCCCCGGCTGCCGTTTGCATTATGGCGACTATACGCGACGCGTTGCGGCTTGGCCGCGCCCAACTCCATGAATCCCCATCCCCCGCGCTGGATGCCCGGTTGTTGCTGGAGCATGTAACGGCTCGTGATCACGCCTATCTGGTTGCCCATGATGATGAGCCGATGCCCGACGACCAATCGGCTGAGTATCACCGCCTCCTCGACCGCGCCGCGGCCCACGAACCAATCCCATACATCGTCGGGCACGCGCCTTTTCTGGACCTCGACTTTATAGTCTCGCCCGACGTTCTCATCCCCCGACCGGAGACTGAACAACTGGTTGAAATCGCCATTCGCTGGGCCAGAGAGCGCGGCAGGGTGAAGGTCGTCGATGTCGGCACGGGGAGTGGATGTATCGCCGTTAGCCTGGCGCGGCATCTGCCCGAGGCCGAAGTTGTTGCAGTGGACATCTCGGCGCGAGCGTTGGCGGTGGCCGGAGAGAATATCGCCCGACATGTGCCCGGTCGGGTTCACCTTGTTCAGGGCGACCTCCTCGGCGCTATTGCTCCGGGACAAGACCTGATCGTCGCCAACCTGCCTTATATCGCCGGTCAGGAGTGGCCGACTTTGCCCATTGGAGTAAAATCCTACGAGCCTGCATTGGCTTTATTCGGCGGCCCGGATGGTTTGAATCTGTTTAGAGTGATGCTGCCCCAGGCGGCCGAACGGCTAAACTTGGGTGGTTTGTTATTGCTGGAGATTGGCTATCAGCAGGGCGATGCCGTGACGAGCCTGGCGCGAACCTCGTTCCCGGAGGCGAAGATCAGCGTGGAGGCGGATTTCTCCGACCTCGATCGGATCGTCGTCATCCGGCCATAATGGGGCTGTCTTGAGCAGCGAGCGACGGCAAGGATTGGAATGGGAGAAGGCAGAACGGACACGTGGTTGAAGATTTGAATATTGACCAGATGAAGACGCGGTATTTGCGAGCGGGGCAACCGTCAGCTGTCGTGGAGACGGCGGCATGGTTGCGCCGCGGCCTGCCTGTCGTGTTTCCCACGGATACGGTCTACGGCGTCGGTGTGATGCCTTTCGATGAGACGGCTATCGAACGTCTCTACGCTTTGAAAGGACGACCCGCGAGCAAGGGTATCCCGATCCTGTTGGCGGATGCGGCCGATCTGGCAACGGTCGCCCGGGCCATCCCGCCCACAGCGCAAACCCTGATCGAGCGCTTTTGGCCTGGCCCACTGACGCTGATCGTCCCGCGCATGCCCGGATTGCCGGACGCGATTTCGCCGAATGACACCATCGCCGTGCGTATTCCCGACCACGAGCTGGCTCGCGCCCTGATTCGCGAAGCGGGCGGGGCAGTGGCCACGAGCAGCGCCAATCTCACCGATCAGGAGCCGGCGCGAACCGGTGAAGCCGCGCTGGTGACCCTCAATGGGTTGGTGGCTGTCGTCCTTGATGACGGGCCTGCCCCCGGCGCGCGCCCGTCCACAATTGTCGATTGCACGACTCCGAGACCTGTCGTCCTGCGTGAAGGGCCGCTGTCGGCCGCTGATCTGGGGCTGGGCATATTTTCCTGAACTGAATCGGATATGAGCGGCCTGTTTTTACCCATTCTCCTGTTCGTCGGCGCGCTGGTGGCCGCGTTCTTCACCTATCGCAATATTCGACGTGGCGGGGCGCGATTCTACACCCTGGAACGGGAAATCGTCCTGCGTCGGGCGACGGTGACCCTCATCGCCGCGGTCGCTCTCTTCACGGCTACTTTGGGCATTCTCTATTTTCAGCGGCAGCAACTCATCGAGGCATCTTTGCCGCCGGCCGAGGAACAGACCGAAGAAGGCGAGATTCCACCGATCGCGATGACACCGACGACGATGCTCGAAATATTTCCGCCGTCGCCCGAACCGACGTCGCTGACACCGGCACCAACCGCCACAGTCACGCCAACCGTGTGCCGGGCGGTGGTTGAGGGGAGCGGCGGTAACGGCATCTACCTCCGGGACGGGCCGCAAGGCGCTGAGATCGTTATCTTGCAGGAGGGAACGCTGCTGACGGTGCTGGAGGACGAGCCGGTGCAGGCGGGTGATTTCACGTGGCGCAAGGTTCGCGCGATCGGCGGCGAAGAGGGATGGGTAGCCGATGCCTTCCTGACCATTCGCGCGCCATGCGGGCTTGAATAATCGGCTATCTAAAGGGCGGGTCGGGCACGAGCACTTTGTTGGTGCTATCCAAAATCTCCTCATGATTATCGGCATTGACGCCAGCCGGGCGGCGACGGAACAGCGGACAGGTACGGAGGCATACGCCCGTAATCTCATTCGCGCTCTAATCCCGCCGGCGGCCGAACGTGGTCACCGGCTCCGTCTTTATTTCAACCAGCCGCCCGTCGATGGATTGTTCCCGACCGCACCCCATGTCGAGCACGTCGTCATTCCCCAACGCCGACTGTGGACTCACCTGCGACTTGGTCGCGAGTTGCGACGACGGCCGCCGGATGTGTTCTTCACCCCCGCCCACGTCATCCCCGCCGGCTATCGCGGGCCATCGGTAGCGACGATCCACGATTTGGGGTATGAGTATTTTCCCGAAGCCCATCCCCGGCGGCAGTTGGCCTACCTGCGCTGGAGCACGCGCCACAACGCCCGCGTCGCCCGCCGTGTCATCGCTGATTCGGCCGCCACGCGCGACGATCTGGCGAAATTCTACGACGTGCCGGTATCGAAAATCGATGTTGTCTATCCCGGAGCTGATCCCTATATGCGCCGGGTTACGGATGAGGCGCGGATTGCCGGCGTCCTGACCGCCTACGGCATCCGGCCGCCTTATTTTCTCTATCTCGGCACCCTACAGCCGCGCAAAAATCTCGTCCGGCTCGTTGAGGCGTTTGTCGCCGGTAATTTACATAATGACGGTTACACGCTCGTTCTGGCGGGGAAGGCGGGTTGGCTGGCCGATCCGCTGTCGGCGGCCGTCGCTGGTTTGCCGCCGGCTGTGCGGGATTGCATCCGCTTGCCCGGCTACATAGCCGACGCCGACAAGGACGCACTGCTCAGCGGCGCGACGGCGCTTGTCTTTCCGTCGCTCTATGAGGGCTTCGGCTTCCCGGTGCTGGAGGCGCAGGCGTGCGGGACGCCGGTCATCTGCTCCAATACCAGCTCGCTGCCGGAAGTGGCCGGAGAAGGGGCAGCGCTGATCGATCCGCAGGACACGGCCGCGCTGACCGGAGCGATGCGGCAGATGGCGACCGAAAAGGAACCGCGCGCGAGTCTGGTCGATGCCGGCTACATCAACTTGCGCCGCTTTGGTTGGCCGGAGGCCGCCGCCGCGGTGTTATCGACTCTGGAAACGGCCGCGAAAACGTAAGGGAGGAAGCTCATGCAACACGAACTCAAACAAACCGGTCCTTTGCTCGATAAGGATGGCCGGTTGTCGCAGGTCGGCTGGTCGCGACGGCCGTTGCTGGACTGCAACCTGGAGCAAGCCCGATTCTATCGCTTGCGCTCGCTCCAGCGCTTTCGTATCAAGCGCTGGGATTACTACGCCGTCTTCACCCCACGCCGTTTCTTCTCGGCCACGATAGCCGATCTGGGCTACGCAGCCAATGTCTTCGTCTATACCCTCGACTTCGCCACCGGTGACCTGCATGAGGAAGGGCTGGTTGTCCCGCTGGGGCGCGGCGTCAGCCTGCCACGCAACAGCGCCGAGGGGGAAACGGTCTATAGCGGCGGCAAGGCATCGTTGCGGTTCACGGCCGCGGCAGGGGAACGGCGCGTCCGGGTCGATTGGCCCGGATTCCACGACGGCCGCGGCATCTACGCCGACATCCGGTTGGCCGCGCCGCCGGAGCACGAGTCGATGACCATCGTCATCCCCATCGGCGCGCGGCGTTTCTACTACAATACCAAGATCAATTGTCTCCCGGCTGCGGGACATATCCGGTACGGCGACGATGTGGAAGAACTCCAGCCGGGCAATTGCCTCGGCCAGCTCGATTGGGGGCGGGGTGTGTGGGATTACAGCAGCTACTGGAACTGGGCCAGCGCGTCGGGCTTTCTGCCGGACGGCCGGACCGTTGGCTTGAATCTCGGCCGCGGCTTCGGCGATCTGAGCCGGGCGACGGAGAACGCGGTCATCCTCGACGGCCGCGTCCACAAGCTGGGCGACGTGGCCTTCGACTACGCGAGCGGCAACTACATGCGGCCGTGGCGTTTCACCGACGACGCGGGACGCCTGGACCTGACGTTCACGCCGTTCAAGGATCGCACGGCGCGGACCAACCTGGGTGTCATCTTCAGCGAGGTGCACCAGATGTTCGGCCGCTACAGCGGGCGGGTGGTTCTGGATAATGGTGAGGCGTTGGAGATTCGCGACCTGATCGGTTTCGCTGAGGAGCACCGGGCTAGATGGTGAACTAGATACAATTGTCGGCGTCTGGTGACAGGGTGGCACGCATTCGGGCGACAGCCGTGTCGAAATCCATCGCTTTGCCCTGCTCCCACGCCGCGGCATAGGCTTCCGGGCTCATCGCCGCCTTGAGACGGGGCAAGGTGGTGGCGATATCCTCTCGATAGATGGGAATCGATTCCGGATGATGATAGACCATCGATACAATGGGCACGGCAGTTTCGCTGCCGAATAGCGACGTAAATTCCAAAAGCACCGAGTAGATTGCCCCAAGCGTCTGCCAGACCTGGCCAATCGCCAGATGCCATTGCAGATCGTCGAATAAGTGATCGGCCGCCATTTGCGGCAATCCCATCTGCAATCGTATTTTCGCCAGTATAGTGCTGGCGGCTCCAATCGAGTGAAGATGCTGACAGCTTTTGGCTATATTTAACCGGCGATTGCCGTAGTAAAGGGCGCGCTCATAGTCGTGGAGCGATAGACAATATGAAGCTAAGGTTTGTAGAAGGGAGGCAACAATATAAAAATTCGATGGGGATTGGGATTCAAAATATGCTAAATAACCCTCCAATGCTGTCAGCGCTGAGTCATCTACCTGGTCCAGCCCGACCCGGATCATTAATTCATTGGCTCTTGCGGAGGTGATATTATTCTCATCGCCCATTTCAAGAGCAATCTGAATTGCCCTCCCAGCCCAGTCAAGCGCCTCGATGTCTCCCAATCGATATAATACGGAAATCAAGATATCGCACAGCCAGAAGCGCAGATCGAGGTCGCCGTACTCATCCACCTGTGGGGCCAGGTCCAGCGCCAGATCCTTGACGCGACTCAGGGCCTCGAATCCAGACATTGAATCCAACAGATGCATATGGAGACGCAACATATCCGGGTGTGTATCCGGCAGCCCTGATTGCTGAAGGGATTGCCAGGCATGTTCCAGCATGAATCGGGGATGGCTGCCTTCAGCCATGCCAAGGACATATATTCCACAAGCCAGCATGACCAGTTCGCTGGATAACCTGTGATCGACGGCATATGTCCAGGCGCGGCGGATATTGTCCCGTTCAGCCGCCAACCAGTCGGTGGCGTATGGAAGTGACGTCGATTGCCGCACATCCGCATCGGCCAGACGCGCGAATTCGCGGCAATGGGCCAGTTCTACCAATCCATCGGGATCGTTTCGACGGCGTTGTTCGGCGGCGTATTGGCGCAGCAGCTCGTGCATATCGAGGCGGCCGTCTTCGGCTCGTCGCTGCAAAAGGGATTTGTTCACAAGCGACAGCAGAACGCGAAGGTTCGCCCCGGCCACATTCCCGGCCGCCTCGCGGGTGAAGCCGCCGCGGAAGATGCTTAGCCGGGCCATGACCGCCTGCTCCTCCGGCGAGAGCGCTTGCCAGGATCGATCAAAGATGGCGCGCATGCTCCGCTGGCGTTTTGGCAGGTCGGCTATATCAGCGGCCAGAAACTCCAGTCCGCGTTCGATCTCGACGGCGATCTCGGCCGTTTTCAAAATTTCCAACCAACCCGAGGCCAGGATAAGCCCCAGAGGCATCCCCCGCACCAGCCGGCAGATGCGAATGACGTCGGCCACGTTGTTGTCGGTGAGCCCGAAACCAGGCCGGGCGCGCTGGCCGCTATCAACGAACAACCGGACGGCCGTATAGTTCAGGGCGTCATCTGGCGATAGTAAAGTCGGGTAATCCAGCCCATCCAATTCGTAGCGACTTTCGCTGGTCAGGTTAAGACGCTCGCGCGAAGTTATCAACAGGGTGACGCTGGGGCACGTCAGAAGTATTTCGCTGGCTACGGCCGCTCCGCCCGTAATCTGTTCGAAGTTATCCAGGATCAACAGCATTTTGCGCCGGCTCAATGACCCAAGCAACTGGGGCTTTAAATCACGTGACGGATCGGGCAGCTGGTATTCCAGCACGGCGGCAATAGCCGGCGCGATTCCTTCGGGTTGTTCGATTGGCGCAAGATCAACGAAGTAGACTCCATCTTCGAAATGTGATAGCAGGGATGCGCCAACGGCCTGCGCCAGTCGGGTCTTGCCTATGCCGCCCGGCCCGACGATAGTCACCAAGCGAAAATGTTCTCTGACCAGCAGGCGGTGGATGTCGGCTAATTCAATCTCGCGGCCGATGAATGGCGTGGTATCGGCCGGCAGGTTGTGGCGCGTCCTGACGGGTGGATAGACGATCTCGTCCGTCACCGTTCGGCTGAAACGACCGGCCTTGATCTTATCCAGCAAAGCAATCGTTTCAAAAGAAGGCTCAATGTCCAGTTCTTCCCGCAACATCTTGCGGCACGTCTCAAACTGGGCCAGCGCTGCGGCCCGATCCCCGGCCAGCGCGCAGGCTTGCATCAACTGGCGGTGGGCCGGCTCGCGCCACGGTTCCAGATCAAGTTGCCGGCGAGCGGTCGCCTGGGCCTTATCCAGGCGGTTTGCCGACAGGTGATCCTGTGTCGTCTCGTACATGGCTTCTATGGCCAGTCGGTGGAGCTGTTCTCGTTCAATACGTAACCAGGTCTCGAATCCCAGACTGTTGCAAGTAAAGCCGGGAAGCAGTTCGCCGGAGTATGCGGCAACGGCCGTCTCCAGGTCATGCGCCTCTATCGCTCGCAAGAGACGACTGACGTCCAGCGAATGATCGCTGCGGGGGTTAAATTGCACTGTTTGTCTCGTGACGAGGAGGTGGGGGACGCCGGCAACTTCCGCGTCGCGAAGTAACAGCCGCAGCCGGTAGATCGCCTGGCGCAGATTGTTGTGCGCATCGTCAGCCGATTCATCCGGCCAAAAAAGTGCTGTTAACACCTCGCGCGGGACAGGCTTATCGCTGTGCAGCGCCAGATACGCCAGCAATCCTTGATTATTGGCCGACCGAAAACTCGTCAGCGGTTCATGATTGAGCGTGACGTGAAAAGTGCCGAGGAACGTGAGAGCGAGCCGCGCCATTGGCGACATTATACACAAAATGGTAACGGTTTTAGAAGGATGTGTTAACGAACTTTTCGATTACACCGACGAGAAAATAACAGGGAGGTAACGGTCAATCCCTAGACTGTGAGCATCGAGCGTTAAGGAGAGCGACATGTTCAACAGTCTGGAGATGGTAGCGGTTTCACAGTTTGGTTTCAATCACGATAACCCGCTGGAGTCCCGCCGCAAGGCAAGCCTTGTCTTCGAACGTGCCCTCCGGCGCGGAAAGGCGCGGTCGTTCTGGAGTCGTATCATTGGCGGTGATAACCATCTGCGGGATATGGGTCGGATCAGCCAGGTGGCTACCCCCCGACCAGCACAGTGCATGGGTGTTGTGAATATCCCGCTGGCGAAGATCGTCGGCAGCGAAAACCGCGTGAGTGATTTCGATAACACCTTCAATCCACTTAACGAACACAATCGTGACCGTTGGATCAACATCGCACTCACCCGCCGTAACGGGGCAAGCCTGCCGCCGGTCGAGTTAATTCAGGTTGGCGAGGAGTATTATGTGCGCGACGGCCATCATCGCATTTCGGTCGCGAAGGCAGCTAACCAGACCGAGATTGAAGCCCGTATCGCTTTTGTGCTGGATATCTAGATAAATTATCGGATGGCAATCATCTGTTGGAGTTATTGGTTGCAAGGTATTGCCCGACCCCCGCAGCAATCTCGTTCATCTTCTCTTCGCTGACCCGCTCGTCCTCCGGCACACCCAGATAGCCGAACACACGCGGGCCGCGACGGTCGTCCGGCTGGTCGGCCATGCGCGGCACAATGTGAAAGTGGACGTGGGGATGCTCGGCTTGCTCGGCGAATTGGCAGACGTAGGTTTTGACGCAGCCGACAACCTGGCGCAGCGCGGCCGACGACCGACGCAGCAAAACCCCTAATTCGGTCGCTTCTTCTTCGGTCAACTCGTCAATTGCCGCCACGTGCCGCCGCGCCACCAGCACCAGCCAGCCGGGGAGAGAGGTGTTGTAGGCGTGGACGAGGTCCCAATGATCGGCCCGGTGAATCATATCCCAGGGGGGCGCTTCGCCGCGGTCGCGGCGGTCGATGAGTTCACAGGTCATGCATGGTTGGGTTGTTGTCATGGGTTTAATATTGCCTCGATTTTGCGGCGTGCGCCATTTGCCAGCACAGGGTTGGTATCCTTGTAATACGGCAAGGCGATGATGGCCGTTGAGAGCGCCCAGCCCTTGCCTCGCTCCCAGGCGGCGTCATCGACGGCCAGCGCGGTGCGAAAAGCGGCGCGGGCCGCGCCGGTGAACACGCTCCAGGCCGGGATGAGGTCGCAGGCCGGATCGCCCAGACACAGGCAGCAAAAGTCGATGACGGCGCTGAGGCGGCCGTCGCGTACCAGCAGGTTTCCCGGTTCCAGGTCGCCGTGGATCCAGACCGGCGAATCATCGTAGACGGGAGCGCGTAAAGCGGCTTCCCAGGCGATGTTGACGGCGTCGGCGTCGATCAAGCCACGCGATTCGGCGATGGCCCGGCGGGTGGCAGCATCGCGCGCCGCCAGTGGCGCGCCGCGCCCCCCGGATTCTGTGTCGGCCGCCGGGCCGCCGGTCGGGTCGGCAGCTTGCAGGGCGCGGATGAATTGCGCCAGAGCTACGGCTGTTTCGATGGTATCGGCGTGGGGCGAATCGACAGCGTTTTCCCCCTCCAGCCAGCGATAGACCGCCCACGGCCAGGGGTAGCCCTCGCCCGGCCCGCCCACTGCCAGTTGCTCCGGCACGGCCAGCGGCAGGAGCGGAGCCAGACGGGGCAGCCATGTGCGCTCCAGCTCCGCCTGTCCCACGGCCCAATGGATGCGCGGCAGGCGCACGACCCTATCCTCGCCTAGCCGGTAGAGCGCGTGGTCGGTGCCGCTGGACGGGACGGCCGAGAGGGGTAGATATGACCAATGGGGGAACTGCGCGGCGAGCAGGTGATGAACCAGCGCTTTATCGGTGCCTGTTTCATCGACGTGCATTTTCGTGAAGCTTTGATGACTGTAATTCAAATCAGTGTCACCCAACTAAATCGGCTACATCGCTGCGCCGTTCGAAGGCGTGATGAAAGCGTCGGTTTGGTTTTATTCAACAAACCTCTTTCCCTCGCAGGATGCCCGCCTTTTATGCGGACTTCGGCATTTCGCCCGGCCCATGCAAGCGCACATCCCGCTGCGGAAACGGGATCTTGATGCCTTCGGCGTCAAAGCGCAGCTTGACCCGTTCCGGCAAGTCCCACTGTAATACCCAGTAGTCGTCACTCTTGACCCACGGTCGCACGGCGATACTTACGCTGTTTTCATCCAGCGACTGCACAAATATCACCGGTGCCGGTTCGGCCAGCACGCGCTCGTCACCCTCCAGTATCTCTTCCAGGACTTGTTTGACCTTCTGGATATCGTCGGCGTAACTGACCCGGAAGACGAAATCGACGCGCAACTGGCCCAGGCGTGTGAAGTTAATCAGGTTGTTTCCCTGAATTTCAGCGTTGGGTATGGTGATTTCCTTGTTGTCACCGGTAACAAGGACAGTGCTCAATAATTGAATTTCCTTGACCGTTCCCAGCACACTGTTGGCTTCGATCAATTCACCCACCCGGAACGGCTGGAAGAGCATAAAGATGATCGTTGCCGCCAGATTGCTGATCGATTGCTGCAAGGCGAGACCCAAAATTACCACGATGACCAGTGAGGCGGTCAAGAGAGCCTGGACCGGGAATCCGATCAATGCCAGCGAGGTGATTACCACGAGCAGCATGATGCCGTAATAGGTGGCCAACAACATCAGTCGCGCCATCGACGGCGCGACGCTGGTCTTGTCCAGCGCCTTGATAAGCGCCGTTCGCGCACGGCGCGCCAGCCAGCGACCAACCAGGAAAACGCCGGCCGCGGCGATAATTCGGAGACCTAACGCAAGAAGCTGGTATTCATCCAGTGGCATGAGCTTTGCTTGTTTGACCGGAAACAAGAAGGGTGGGTATCAAACCCACCCTTCTTAATCATTGTTTAAGCGTATTCCTCAACCGGAATACATACGCAGAACAGGTTGCGGTCGCCGTAGACGTTGTCGATGCGACTGACCGACGGCCACACCTTGGCGCGACGCACCCAGTCGGCCGGATAGGCGGCCTGTTCGCGGCTGTAGGGTCGGTCCCAATCCGCGGCCAGCACGACTTCGGCCGTGTGTGGGGCGTGCTTCAGCGGGTTGTTCTCGCGATCCATCCGCCCTTCCTCGATCTCGCGAATCTCCTCACGGATGATGATCATTGCCTCAATAAAGCGGTCAAGCTCTGCCTTTGACTCGCTCTCGGTCGGTTCGATCATCAACGTGCCCGGCACCGGGAACGACAGCGTCGGCGCGTGGAAGCCAAAGTCCATCAATCGTTTGGTGATGTCCTCGGCCGTCACGCCGGCGGTGTCCTTGAGATGGCGCGGGTCGACAATGCACTCGTGGGCGATGCGGCCGTTCAGGCCACGATAGAGCACCGGGTAGTGTGGTTCCAGCTTTTCGGCTACATAGTTGGCGTTCAGGATGGCGATCTCCGTCGCCACGCGCAAACCCCACTCGCCCATCATGTTGATGTAGGCGTATGGGATGGGCAAGATCGACGCGCTGCCCCAGGGCGCGGCCGCGACCGTGCCCAGTGACTCCGTGCCGCCCACGCCGGGAACCACCGGGTGGCTGGGCAGGAAAGGCGCGAGGTGCTCGGCGACGCAAATCGGACCCATGCCAGGCCCGCCACCACCATGGGGGATAGCGAAAGTCTTGTGCAGATTCAGGTGGATGACATCCGGCCCGAAATCGCCGGGGCGGCAAATGGCAACCAGCGCGTTCATGTTCGCGCCGTCCATGTAGACCTGGCCACCATTGTCGTGGATGACCTTGCATATCTCGCCGATCGATTCCTCATAGACACCGTGGGTGGACGGGTAGGTGACCATCAGCGCCGCCAGCGAATTGCGGTGCTGCTCGGCTTTGGCCCGCAGGTCATCGACGTTGATGTTCCCGTGGTCATCCGTGGCCACCACAACCACTTCCATGCCGGCCATCGCCGCGCTGGCGGGATTCGTGCCGTGGGCGCTGGCGGGGATGAGGCAGACGTGGCGATTGCCCTCGCCGCGAGCGATCTGGTAGGCGCGGATGGTCAGCATGCCGGTGTATTCGCCCTGCGCGCCGGAGTTGGGCTGGAGCGAGCAGCCGGCGAAGCCGGTGATCTCTGACAGCCATGACTCCAGATTGCGGAACAGTTCCTGGTAGCCCTGGGTCTGGTCGAGCGGCGCGAATGGATGCATCGCGGCGAAGCCCGGCAGGGTGATGGACAGCATCTCGGCCGCGGCGTTGAGCTTCATCGTGCACGAGCCGAGCGGGATCATTGAGTGTACCAGCGAGATGTCGCGATTCTCCAGTCGCTTGATATAGCGCATCATCTCCGTCTCTGACAGGTAGCTGTTGAAGACGGGATGGGTCATGAAATCGCTCCGGCGCTGGAACGGTTCGGCGAAGTCGAGGTTAACTCGGTCGGCCAGTTCAGGTATGTCGATCTCGCTCTCTTTCGCCCCGAAGACGGCAAATAACGTTTCCAGGTCGGCCAGTGTGACTGTTTCGTCGAGCGACAGGCCCACCGAGCCGTCGTCGTTGTAGCGCAGGTTGATGTTGTGGGTCAGGGCTGCGCCGCGCAGCTCGATATCCTGCCGGCGGCCGCCGTAGATGGTCAGCGTGTCAAAGACCTGGTGGTAGTTGACTCCGTAGCCGAGCTGTCTGAGACCCGCAGCCATTACCTCGGCCAGCAGATGGACACGGGTGGCGATGCGTCGCAACCCGACAGGGCCGTGATAGACGGCGTACATCGAGGCCATGACGGCCAGGAGCACCTGCGCGGTGCAGATGTTGCTGGTGGCCTTCTCGCGGCGGATGTGCTGCTCGCGGGTGGTGAGAGTCAGGCGGTAGCCCTTCTTGCCGGTGGCGTCAATAGTGACGCCGACGAGACGACCGGGCATGATGCGCTTGTACTCGTCCTTCGTGGCGAAAAATGCGGCGTGTGGGCCGCCGTAGCCCATTGGTACGCCGAAGCGCTGGCTGTTGCCCAGAGCGACGTCGGCTCCCCATTCGCCGGGTGGGGTAAGAAGCACCAATGCCAGCAGGTCGGTGGCGGCCACGACGAGCGCCCCGTTGGCGTGGGCCTTGGCGGCGAACTCTCTGTAGTCGTAAATGTCGCCGTTGCCGGCCGGATATTGTACCAACACGCCGAAGGTCGGCTCGGCGAAGTCGTAGGTGGCATAGTCGCCGACGATGACCTTGAAGCCGAACGGTTCCGCGCGGGTGCGAACGACGGCGATGGTCTGTGGGTGCACCTGGTCGGATACGAAGAAGACGTTAGCCGTTGAATTGCGCGGTAAGGCGCGGTGGCAGAGGGTCATCGCTTCGGCCGCGGCCGTGGCTTCGTCCAGCAAGGACGCATTGGCGATCTCCATCCCGGTCAGGTCAGTAACCATCGTCTGGAAGTTGATGAGCGCCTCGAGACGGCCTTGCGAGATCTCAGGCTGATACGGAGTATAGGCAGTGTACCAGCCGGGATTCTCAAGCACGTTGCGTTGGACGACGGGCGGGGTGATAGTCCCGTAGTAACCCATCCCAATGAACGAGCGGTAAACCTTGTTCATGCCGGCGAGGCGGCGAAGCTCTTCAAGGACAGATTGCTCGCTACGGGGCGGGTCCATCGCCAGATAGCCGTCCATCCGAATCGACGCTGGTATGGCCTGGTCGACGAGTTCGTCGAGTGAATTGAGATTGAGATCGCGCAACATCGCGCTGACGTCGTGGCTGCGCGGACCGATATGGCGCTTGACGAAGCGGTCGGCAGGCATGAGCAAATCGCGGTTGCTCAGCAGCGGTGCGCCGTTGCCCCGATCGCCGTCGGGGGCCTCAATGATGTCTTGCCAGTTGGCGCGGGGAGAGGGGGTTGTCATTAGGATGTTCCTCCGGGAGTGTGACCACGTCCGGCCGAAACCAATGCCGGTTCGGCGGGCAGCAGACGGCGGTCACGGGTCAATTAGTGTTCGCGATTGGCGCAGTAGCCCTCATACGCGGCGGCATCCATCAACTTCTCGATCTGGGAGGCATCGCTTATGCGCACGCGGATGAGCCATGTGCCGTAGGGATCGCTGTTAAGCGATTCGGGCGCGTCGACGGCCGCATCGTTCACGGCCACCACTTCACCGCTGATGGGAACAAGGACGTCGGAGGCGGCTTTGACCGACTCGACGACGCCGAACGGCTGCCCGGCCTCGATAGCGTCGCCAATGCCGGGCAACTCGACGTAGACAATGTCGGACAGAGCGTCCTGGGCGTAGTCACTGATGCCGATAACGGCTTCGTCGCCTTCAACGCGAACCCATTCATCGGTCTTCGCATAGCGCAGGTCGGGCATAATTTTGATGCTCATGGTAAATTCTCCTTAAATTATTAGGTGATCGATTTTCGGCTGGTTCAGATGATAGCGAACGAGGACGCCGGGCGAGGAACCTCCGCGGACGGGTGTTCTTGCCGGCGTCCTCTGTCATGAACCTGAGAGATTCACGGAACCATGCGCGAGGCGCAAATGTCCGCTTGCCCCTTCGGTGGCGGTTGCGATTGTGACGCAAACATACATCCTGCGTTCCATGCAACCGACGCTTTCCAGAAGAAACCCGGCCGCTCGGTCCCCTTTGCCTGAGAGATTCCTGAATCGAGTCCCCTCGTTCAACGAGTCTCCTCGTTCGCTTGCCCCTTCGGCGATCCCGCGCGCGGGATGCTCTCCCGGCGGCCGCTGCATCCTATTTTGTTGGCAACAACTGATGGATATATTGTAGTCGCTGGGGGGGTGGCGTCAAGCGTAGATGTATCAAACAGTCATGCGAATGATGTGACTATCAGCTGTCCTTGGGCCTGAAAGCAGCGGGTCATGTGGTGCTGAACGAGGTCGCGCTCAACCAGGTGACTGTTTCGTTCGGCGATGTCGAAATGACGCGCAGGGTTATTGCCGCCATTCAGCAAGACGGCACGTGTTGGTGTGGGCCGACAGTCTGGCGCGGCCGCGCGGCCATGCGCATTAGCGTATCGTCGTGGGCGACGACGGAAGATGATGTTGAGAGGAGTCTGGAGGCGATGATTAGCATTGCGCGCGAACAAATAGACTAATTCCGCGTAATTTTAATTCATTGCTACAATATACGTGCTCAGTAAGCTGGGCCGTTATGAGGTGATGATCAGATTCGCGCCGTGACGTATTCTTATCAAATAACAAGGGGTATCTCCGCATTACCGATCTGCCTGTTCGGTTAATGGATCGGATTCTGGATGCGTAGTCGTTTGCGGGATGATAAACGCCTCAACGATCAGCATTAATACGGACATCCTTCGCCCCACCCAGGTCGAAATCGACCTCGACCGGCTGGCCGCCAACTACCGCGCCATTCAGGCCCATGCCGCCCCAGCGGCCGTAATGCCGATCCTGAAGGCCAACGCGTACGGTCATGGCCTGGTCGAGGTTGCCCGACATATGCAATCGCTTGGCGCGCCCTACCTCGGCGTGGCCTTTCTGGAGGAGGGCATCCTGCTGCGTGAGGCAGGCGTGACGACCCCTATCCTCGTCCTGGGCGGTATCATCGGCAACCAGATACCCCGGTTCCTGGCTCATGATCTGACCCTGACTGCCTCATCAGTTGAAAAGCTGGGACAGATTGAGGAGGCGGCGCGGCAGATGGGGGTGCGAGCCAGGGTCCATCTGAAAATCGACACCGGCATGGAGCGGATCGGCGTTCATTACTACAGTGCGTCGTCATTGCTGGAGGCGTCGCTGACCGGTGACCATTTCGAAGTCGAGGGTATTTTTTCCCACTTTGCCAACGCCGACGCGGCCGACCAGAGTTACTCTCGGCTACAACTTGAGCGGTTCAATCATGTTTTGGGCTTCTATTCTTCGCGCGGAATATCTCACCCGCCATTGCGACACATGGCCAATTCCGCCGCTATCGCCGGGTTTCGGTCCAGCCATATGGACATGGTCCGCGCGGGCATCCTGCTCTACGGGGTATATCCCTCGGATGACACGCCGCGGACGGTCGAGGTGCGGCCGTCGCTGAGCTGGAAATCACGGGTCGTCTACTTCAAGGTTATCCAGCCGGATCATCCGGTCAGCTATGGCTCGACGTGGCGAAGCGACCACCCGGTGCGGGCCGTCACAGTGCCGGTGGGATATGGCGACGGCTATTTCCGCAGCATGAGCGGCCGGGCCGAGGTCATTATTCGCGGCAAGCGTTACCCGGTTATCGGCCGAGTGTGCATGGACCAGGTCGTCGTCAATATTGAGTGGGATTCGGCTTATAACGGGGATGAGGTCATCCTGATTGGCGAGGCCGAAAACGGCGCAGCGATCACCGTTGAGGAGCTGGCTGACTGGGCGGGGACAATACCGTGGGAGATCCTGACGAACGTCAATACGCGCGTGCCGCGAGTTTATAAAGTGACAGCCGACCGCTGATCACCCTCTAAATGCCATTCAACTTGACATTGTCTGTTGGATATGGGTAAATTCGTTTAACCTCGCCTCGTCTGGTAGGTATATTTTCATTTAATAGGAGCCTGATTGTTTCCATGGATGCAGTAATTACCCTACAGGACAACTTCCATTTCAAGGCCGTGGCCGATAGCGGTTTCGTGGTCGATCTCGACACCAGAGCTCCGGAAGGTGAGATGGGCCGCGGGGCCACCCCGATGGAAATGGTGATGATCAGCCTTGCCGGCTGTACGGCGATGGATGTCGTGTCGATTTTGCGCAAAAAACGCCAAAACATGACCGGGTTTGAGATCCGCATCCACGGCGACCGGGCGACAGATCACCCGAAAGTTTTCACTGACTTTGAGATGGAATATGTAGTGCGCGGTGTCGATATTGATCCCGCGGCTGTGGAGCGCGCCATTCAATTATCGATGGATACTTATTGTTCGGTCCATGCCATGCTGGAGAAGGCGGCGGCAATCCGCACACGGTTCACGATTATCGAGGAATAGGGAACAAGACCGCGCGCAGTTGGCTGCCAACCATTGGTAGTTTTTCGCCGGTTCGATGGTTGCAACGCTATTTGGTTTAGGGGGTGGTGTTATGAGCCTGACAGAGTTGCTGGAAAAAGACGGCATACAGATCGTCAACGAAGCTACCGCTGCGCTGGTTCGTTCAGATCTGGCCCGCTATAAGGAAGCGGGTGACGCCGTTAGCCGGGAACGGCTGGATGAATTATTTCAGCTTGCCTTGGTGAGTATTCGCGAACGCAAGCTTACACCGGTGGTTGAGCACATGACCCACGTGGCCCAGGAACGCTTCCACGCTGGTTACGACATTCGCGAAGTCCAGATCGCCATTAACGTGCTGGAGGAGGCTATCTGGAAACATATCGTGGCGGAAATGCCGGCTTCAGATTTGGCCGAAGCGCTGGGATTGGTCAGCACGGTGCTTGGCGCGGCCAAGGATTCGCTGGCTCGCGCGTATGTCTCATTGGCAAGTATGTCCAAAGCCCCCTCACTCGATCTTTCGGCCTTGTTCGAAGGGAAGACAAGCGGTTAGTGCTGTGCCTTAAAGATCACGGTATCAGGACCCAGCGCCGGCGAAATCCGTCAGGCAGTGATCGCCTGTGACGCGGTTATATCATCTGTGCCGCAAGAATGGCCAGAAGGATCAGGATTGAGATAGTCGCTGCATATGATGGGACCGATTTCAGTCCTGCCACCCGTGAGAGATAAAGAAAGCGGGGCGGCAAAAACAGGCCGACGAGGACGGCGAAGGTGATGATGCCCCACCACGCGGCGCCGATGGTCGCAGCGATGACGTTGGCCTGGGCGACCATCACGAGTAGCATCAGGGCTGTGGTGACCAGACCGAATACTGCCGCAAGCCAATACCTTGACCGACCATATTCGATGGCGGGTTTTACCTTGAAGGCGAACACGAGCACGTATAGTAACGAAAACGCCAGCCAAGCGCCGGGGCCAAAGAGGAAGTAGGATGCCGAGCCGCCTTCACCCATTTGTGTTGTGTCTACCTGAAAGACAGACCTGAAAAAACCTAATTGCCACGCCAGCATTAAACTGAAGATGAAGGCGAAGAAGAGTGCCAGGGCAGAGCGCTGACCTTTGGTTAGCCAGTCTGATGTACCATCAGGCGCAACTTTCATCCGGCGAATAATAAATATCCCGCCGGCAAAGAGAAAGAACGTGCCGGCCACCAGCAACGCATTGACGCCGTTCGGTGTGATCATCCTTTCAGTCAAGGAAGACAGGACGACGATAGCGATGACCAGGGTGAGTAAATCGACTGCAACTGCTGCGAGAGCGTAATGGGATTTACCGGATAGATTCATAGAGACGTGATTATAACAGACAGATCCGACCTCGAAACGAACTATCACGCCAGTGGCCTGTTTTGTCCCACTCGGTTGACAGCCCCATTCCGCTACCTATAATTCTCATTGTATCCTGTGTGGCCGCCTGCTGATTTACCGACCGTGCCACCTGATCAACATTAAACCGCCGTCCGGCCTTTGGGCGGCACTATGGGCGCGATGTGGAAGGGAAGTCCGCAAGGTGTCCGCTTGTAATGGTAAGACAAAATGAGCGAGGTTGAAGGGAGAGGATTCCAGGCCGAGCCTGCGGCCGATGATGATTACTGGTTCGCGTTGTTCAAAACGGAGGACAGCGCCGGGACCGATCGCGACCTGACGCAGGACGAAATTCCTTCCACGTTTGATTTAACGCCGCCGACCCAAGTATTGCGCGAGGATATCAGCCAACTGCCTGACGCACCCCTCTCTGAGCCACCGACCGAATTATCCTCCAGCGATGATCCGTGGGAGATGGCCCAGACTATAATGGACGCAGATCAGTTGCTCGAACTCAGGGTGTTCGATCACAACAAGGGCGGGTTGCTCGTTATATGGAACGGGATACAGGGCTTTGTGCCCGCCTCGCAGCTGGTCGATTTTCCCCAATTTCATGTGCCGCGCGAGCGCATCCAGACCTTGGCCGAGTGGCAAGGCCGGACTTTGCCGTTGAAGATCATCGAAGTGAACAAGGCGAACAATCGACTGATTTTCTCCGAGCGGGCATCATTGGTCGCCGCCGGGCAGCGGGAGGACCTCCTGAACGGCGTGAAACAGGGCGAACAGCTTCAAGGCACTGTCACTAACTTGACCGAGTTCGGCGCATTCGTCGATCTGGGCGGGGTGGAGGGGCTGGTCCATATATCCGAAATTTCCTGGAGTCGAGTGACACATCCCAGTGCGCTTCTCCACCAGGGTCAGCCGGTGCGAGTTGTCGTATTGAACGTGGATCGTTCGGCGGGGCGCGTGGCGCTGAGCATCAAGCGTCTAAACGCCGACCCGTGGCGGACGGCCGAATCGCGCTACCGGCCCGGCCAACTGGTGCAAGGTGTCGTCGGCAATATCACCACCTACGGGGCCTTCATCATTCTGGAGGAAGAGCTGGAAGGGCTTGTTCATATATCGGAACTGGCCGAGGGGCACTTTATGCATCCCCGCGATGTGGTTCGCTCCGGCGATCGCGTCGTGGCTCGCGTGTTAAGTGTTGATGCCGGGCATAAACGCATCGCGCTTTCCTTGCGCGGCGTGAGCACAAGTCCCGGATCGGGACAATAGCACGAATATGGCTCGTTCAGGCTCCTCATCCGAAAAACCGCCCGGAAAGCGAGCCGGTAAGCCGGACGAGTCCGCGCCGATCACCTGGGATGAGCGCCTGGTCGAGGCGATGCTCGCCCGCCGGCGCGAAATCGGCGGGATATTACTTCTTTTGTTCGCCCTGATCTCGCTCCTGGCCCTGGCCGGGCTAACCCAATCCAGTCTTCTCGGTTGGTGGACTCGCCTGCTGCGCCAGATTTTCGGCTGGGGGGCGTTTGTCGTCAGTATTGCGCTGGCGATTGCCGGTCTGCGACTCGCTCTTGGACGATTCGACCGGGCTATCCACATCGAACCAGCGCGGGTTGTAGGGGTAATTATATTGATTGTGGTCGCGCTGGGTCTGGGACACTTGGCAGGCGGCTACAGCCTGCGAGATGCCTTCATCGGTCGGGGGGGCGGCCTTGTAGGATGGGCGCTCTCCGAGCCATTGTTTGATTTCTTCGGGCCTCTTCTGGCATCCCTGATTTATCTGGCCTTGTTTGTCTGGGCGTCCATGTTGATAACCGGCCGAACGTGGGAGGATGTTCATCGAGGTTTGTTGGCCATCTCGGCGCGTCTGGCAGCGTGGGCCGACAGGGTCGATCCCGACCGCGTGGATGTTGTCGGCACAGCTGATAGAGGGACAGCAATTGTGTCGACCCACCCCACTCCGGACGCCGTTCAGGCACTCATCGATGAGCCGGAGAGCTTCGATGATCAGCGTCGTCGTGATCCGCGTCTGCCAGCCATTGATTTGCTGGAACGGGGTGAGACACTCACCCGCGCCGGCGATGAGATCGCCTGGAAGAGCAAACGTATCGAGGATACCCTGTACGATTTTGGGTTGCCGGCCAAGGTGGTCGAAGTGCGACGCGGACCGGCCGTCACGCAATTCGGCGTCGAGCCGGGATTTATCGAGCGGCCCGGCCCTGACGGCGAAGTGAAGCAGCAAAAGGTGCGCGTGGGGCAGATTGCCGCGCTGCAACGCGATCTGACGCTGGCCCTGGCTGTGCCTCGGTTACGCATCGAAGCGCCCGTACCCGGCCGCAGCGTGGTCGGCATCGAGGTGCCCAATGGGCAGACGAGCGTCGTCCGGTTGCGCGGGTTGCTGGAGTCGCCGGCATTTGCGCGGCTCAACTCGTCGCTCGGCGTTGGCCTCGGCAAGGATGTCGCCGGTGAACCGGCAGTGGCCGATCTGGCAAAACTGCCCCATTTGCTGATCGCCGGTACGACCGGATCGGGCAAGTCGGTGTGCATCAACGCCTTCATCACCAGCCTGGTTTTCAATAACACCCCGGAACAGTTGAAGCTGGTGATGGTTGACCCGAAGAAGGTTGAACTGGTCAGATTCAACGGGCTGCCGCACCTCATCGGCAAGGTAGAGGTGGACGCCGACCGGGCGGTGGGCGTGCTGCGCTGGCTGACGTCGGAGATGGACCGCCGTTACGAGTTGTTTGAGAGCGTCAGCGCGCGCAATATCAGCATCTACAACCGCAAACATTCGGCCGCCGGCAAGGCGCATCTGCGTCTGCCCTACATCGCGGTTTTCATCGATGAGCTGGCCGATCTGATGCATATGTATCCCGGCGATGTCGAGCGTAACCTGTGCCGGCTGGCGCAGATGGCTCGCGCGACCGGCATTCACCTCGTCGACGCCACGCAACGACCCTCGACCGATGTCATCACCGGCCTGATCAAGGCCAATTTCCCGGCGCGGTTGTCATTCGCTGTCGCTTCGGGCACGGATTCGCGCGTCATCCTCGACACAGTTGGGGCCGAGAACCTGCTGGGCAAGGGCGACATGCTTTATCAGGCTCCCGATGCCGGCGCGCCGGTGCGGATCCAGGGCGTCTATGTGACCGATAGCGAGATCGAACGGGTTGTCTCGCACTGGCAAGCCACCGTACCCGATCATGAACCAGCGCCGCCGCCCTGGGAGCCGCTCATCGCCCGCTATGCGTTGCTGGATGATACCGACAGTTTGCTGGAAGCGGCCGTGGAGCTGGCCAGGAAACATGATAATCTGTCCGTCTCCTTTCTCCAGCGCCGACTACGCCTTGGTTATCCGCGCGCCGCGCGCCTGATGGAGCATCTGCACGAGATGGGATTGGTGGACGACCCGCAGACGGGCGGGAAAACCCGGCGATCCTTTGTCAGCGAGGATGATGAGGACCCGATTGGAGATTACCTGGCTGAATCGGAGTGAGCGAGCGGGATTCGGGGGACGGCGATAATTGTTCTATAATCCCGGGTTATGCGGACATTCATCAACAATAATCGAAACTTCACGCGCTTCGCGTGGCTGGTTCTGGTCTATCTTGTCCTGGTGATTCTGTGGGGGGCCTACGTTCGCGCTACCGGGTCCGGGGCGGGTTGCGGCAGCCATTGGCCGCTATGCAACGGGGTCGTCGTTCCGCGGGAACCTCGCGTGGAAACCATCATCGAACTCACCCATCGAATCACCAGCGCTCTGTCCGGGGTACTGGTTCTGGCGATGCTGGCGTGGGCCTTGCGTCTCTATCCCAGGGGGTATATCGTGCGCAAAGCAGCCATTTACTCTACCGTATTCATCATTACAGAGGGGTTGGTGGGGGCCGGGCTGGTGTTATTTGAATGGGTGGCTCATAACGAGTCGGTGGCGCGCACGATCTCGATGGCCGTGCATCTACTGAATACATTCCTCTTGCTGGCGGCCGTGTCACTGACGGCGTGGTGGTCGGGAGCCGGAGAGGAGGTCAGGCTAAAAATTCGCGGGCAAGGCCAGGTGAGCCGGTTGATTGCCGGAGCCATCCTGTTGCTTGTCGTTTTGGGCATCAGTGGGGCCGTCACGGCACTGGGCGACACGTTGTTCCCGGCCGGCACGCTTCGCGAGGGCATTGCCGCAGACTTCGAGGCGACGGCGCATTTTCTGGTGAGGCTGCGGGTATATCATCCTATCATTGCCGTCATCACCGGCATTTATTTATGGCTGGCTGGCGGGAGCATTGCCCAAGCGCGGCCGGGAATCGATGTGATGGTTTTCTCAAAAGCCATCCGTGTTCTGGTCGTCGCGCAACTCCTGGCGGGGGTATTGAATATCTGGTTGAATGTGCCGGTCTGGATGCAGTTGGTTCATCTGCTGCTGGCTGACTTGCTATGGATCGCTGTCGTGCTGTTGGGAGCGGCCGCCCTGTCGCAACCGGCTGCGGCTGTTCACCCCAACCCCGTTTCCCTTTCACCGTCAACCGGAGATTGATCAGCGACTGAATTATCACATCAACAAAAAAAAGCCCGCCCCGGTAAACCGGCGGCGGGCTTTTTGTTATTGGTTTGCAGGGTGGCTATCAGGCCATGCCGGAAATGGATCCGCCGGTTTTGTTGCCCAATATTTTGGCTGCAATCTGGCCGTAGAGGTGACCGACTACAAAGGTGAGGTATGGGCCAAACGCCAGACCGATGATGACGGCCGCGATCCAGCCAAGGCAGGGGATAAGCCCCAGGATGCCGGATACGATGGAGATGGCAAAGCCAGCAACGATCATGATGACGAAAACGATCAGTATGTCGGACAGGTTGTTCCGGACAATACCTAAAATTTCACTGACGCGAAACAGGGCTCCGAAGTCGTCTTTCATGGCGTACTGGATCGTGAGCGCGGGTGCGATGAGCAGCAGGGCGATGATGAATATTCCTACCAGACACAACATCAGGGTGAATCCGCCGCCGGCGATTAATCCTGCTGCGTCTCCACTCCCGCTGTCAGCGAGGCTTGCAAAGCCCCCGCTGGCACCGCCGACGATGATTATGAGGATAATGAATGGCAGCGTGTAGATCATCTCCGCGATAGCGACAAAGAATCCATCCTTGAACAGCTTTCCCCAATCATCCCATTCGGGCAGTCCGTCCCACTGTCCATTCATGACCTGGCGTACGATCTTGATTGAATATCCTCCCAGAAAGAATGCGGGAATGATGAGGAAGGAGAAGAGCGATACGACCACGGCAATAAGGAGCTTGCTCACCCATTGCTTGTCTTCCGGTACAAATCGAAATGCCTTATTGATGTCCATTTGAATCTCCTTAATAAAATCTGATAATCAAAATACGTGGCCGACGAAGGAAAGTTGCGAGACCGGTTACATGATATTACAGTTTCCGGGTTCGTCAACCAGTAAGGGCCATGCTAGAATGACCGCGTGGCAAGAATCGTCTTTATGGGCACGCCGGAATTCGCCGTGCCGTGCCTGCAAACCCTTATTGAAACCCAGGCGGTCGTTGGGGTCGTTACGCAACCGGACAAACCGGCCGGACGAGGCAACAAGATGAGACCCTCGCCGGTCAAGGTTGTCGCTGAGGCAGCCGACATCTCGGTCTATCAACCTCAATCGCTCCGCAAAGAGGAGGCGGCCGAGCCATTGCGCGCCTGGCAGCCCGACCTTATCGTCGTGGCTGCGTTCGGCCAGATTCTTCGCCCACATGTGCTCTATCTGCCGAGCAGGGGCAGCCTCAATGTCCACGCTTCGCTTTTGCCGCGGTGGCGTGGCGCGTCGCCCATCCAGCATGCTGTCCTGTCCGGTGACGCGACGACCGGCGTCACGCTTATGCAGATGGATGAAGGGTTGGATACGGGAGGGATGTACGTCCAGGAGGCGATCGACATCGGCCCACGCGAGACGAGCGCCACCTTGCACGATCGTTTGGCGGCGTTGGGCGCGGAGATGCTGCGTCGCTATTTGGGCGACATCCTGGCCGGTCATCTGCTGCCGCAACCGCAGGATGATGCTGCTTCCACCTATGCGCCGATGATCCGCAAGGAGGCGGGCGCGATCGACTGGCGGCAGGACGCGGCGACCATCGACCGACTTGTGCGGGCAATGACGCCGTGGCCCGGTGCGTATACCTTCTTGGCGGGCGAATCGCTCAAGGTCTTGAGCGCGCGCCCGATTTCCGGTCCGCAACCGGCCGGGGAGCCGGGATTGGTGACGACTGGCGCTGAGGGCCTGACCGTGGCGGCCGGGGAAGGATCGGTTGTTCTCGAAGTGGTGCAATTGCCCGGCAAACGGCCGACCGCCGCCGCGGATTTCGCTCGTGGCCGCCCCGATTTTATTGGCAGCATTCTGACGCAACCTCCAGCCTGACGCATTTCTTCGGATTCTCGGCATGAACATTGCAGTCTATGGGGCGGGAGCGGTCGGCGGGTATCTGGGCGGAATGCTGGCTCTTGTCGGCCATAAGGTGGTGCTCGTCTCCCGGGCGTCAACGGCCGCGGCCATCCGCCGGGAAGGCTTACTCATCACCCAGGAAAATGTTACCCGGCGTGCGCCGGTGCAGGTTGAGGACCAATTGGCTGCGGCGCTGGAATCATTACCCTCCTGTGATCTGGTAATCATGGGCATGAAGGCCTATGATCTGGCGGAAGCGGTCCAACACCTGGCTGAAACGAATCTCTTGCCCGCGCGTGTGATGAGCACTCAGAACGGCATTGGAGTGGAAAATATAATCGCCGATCAATTCGGGAAGGAGCGAACGCTGGCCGGTTCAGTGACCATTCCCATCAGCCGCCGCGCCCCGAATCATCTGCTGGTGGAACGGTCGGGGCGGGGCCTGGGCATCGCTCCGGTCTTGCCGGGTCAATCTGTCGCTGAGTGGGTGACGATGTTCCGTGAAGCGGATATCAACGCTGGGGGACTGACTGACTATCGGGCGATGAAGTGGTCAAAAGCTTTTCTCAACATTATGGGCAATGCCTCTTCGGCCATTCTCAATCGCCCGCCGGCTGAACTTTACCGTCAGCGGGAAGTTTTCGATTTGGAGATGCGTATGATGCGCGAGGCTCTGGCGGTGATGAAACGGCTGGGGATTGATGTCATAAATCTGCCCGGAGCGACGGCGCGGCCGCTGGCGCGCTCGCTGGCATATGCTCCGGACTTTTTATTACAACTGGTCTTTATTCAGGTGATCGAGCGTGGCCGGGGCGATAAGATGCCTTCATTTCATATCGATCTGGCAAACGCGAAGGGTCGGAGCGAGGTTGTCTTTCAAAATGGGGCTATCGCGGCTGCCGGACGGGCGGCGGGTATAATAGCGCCGGTCAATGCAGCGCTGAATGACACGCTCCTGTCACTGGCTCGTGATCCGGGGCGACGTGAATATTTTGACCGCCGGCCTGACCGGTTGCTGGTTGTCGTGCGAGAATACGAACGAGGTGAGGTAGCTGTATGAGTGGAGCCTATGCCCGGGACGCCCGCGAAGGGGCTTTGCGTCAAGAGATTGTTCAAGTCGGAAAGATGATGTATGAGCGTGGCTTGCTGTGCGGGTTCGAGGGTAACCTGTCTGTTCGCCTCGACGATAAACGAATCCTCATCACGCCATCGGGATTACACAAGGGGCTTCTCCGTCCGGAACAGCTTCTAATCGTCGACAACAATGGCCAGGTCATTGGTTATCCGACGGAGGCACGCCGGGGGCTGAAGCCGACGAGCGAACTTCCCATGCATTTGGAGGCTTATCGGCAGCGCCCGGACGTTTCCGCGGCCGTCCATGCCCACCCGCCGATCACCGTCGCCCTGTCTATCGCCGGTATTCCAATGGACACACCCCTGCTGCCGGAGGTGATTGTCCTGTTGGGAATGATCCCGATGGCTCCTTACGTGATGTCCTCCAGCGATGAGGGGGCAGGCGCGATTCGCGAACTCATCCGCCATCACGACGCCATCATCCTCGAACGCCACGGCACGCTGACCGTGGGCACCTCGTTGACCCAGGCATTCATGCGGCTGGAGACAGTCGAACAGAATGCGCGCATCCATTTCATGCTGGCCCAGTTGGGCAGAGGCGGGCCGATTGAACATAAAGAGTTGGCCAAATTATTGCAAATGCGGCGCAGGATGGGTTTGGAGCGAGAGGGCGAGGCCGGGGAGTTTCGCCGTCGATGGGGCGTTGGCCCTGATTAGGAGTCGGATTGAGCCGGCGGAAAGACGATCTTGTTCATGGCGGCAAGCAAGCCGAGCGAGAACCAGAGGATTATCCCCGGCTTCGAACCAATCACCTGCGCATCAACAAGCCCAAAAATATGGACGGCCACAAGTCCGCACACGAGACCGATACTGATGGGGCGGAAATCGTTATCGTGTCGGGCGACTCGCCACCCAACTGCCAGAGCGACAAACAGTAGAGCCAAATAAACGATCAGGCCCGGCAAACCCACGTCCAGAGCTGTTTGAAGAAAGATATTGTGGGCATGGCTGATATCGACGTCCGGCCCCATTGAGAGCGGATAAATGCGGGGAATTACCTGCCTGAAAGCCCCCAGACCGATGCCGGTGAACGGGAAATCGTTGACGGCTTCGACTGCCCAGGGCCACAGCACTTTGCGGTAATTCAATGTAGTCAATGTCCCTATGGTTGTTTCCCGTGGAGGATTTAGCCACAGGTCAAGGATGCGGGATGGGCCAATCCAGACAATGCCGACGAACATACTGATAACGAATGCGGAGGCGGCCAGACGCAATATTCTTCGGTGACGCGAGTCAGGCGAAATGAGCGCCCATAACACAAGCAATAAAAAACAACCGAATGCGGAGCCAATCCAGCCGCTGCGTGATTGGGAGAGAATCAGGATTAATGTCACAAGCAGCGTTGCCGTGATGAGAATCGCGCGGGGCGCAACACGACGAAATTCGGGTGGCGGGAAAATTGACATTGAAACCAGAAGCGGCAGGAAGAGACAGATAAGTCCACCGACCTGGTTGATATGGCCGCCAAGCCCTGAAAATAATGTTGATTGAAAAGGGTTAAAGTTGGCGAGGACGGGAATCTTGGTTAACCCATCCAGACTGGCAATGCCGAGAAAACTCAAGGCGATTCCTGTTAACAACAATACGACCACAGCGAGGGAAACATGACGCGCATTCTGGAGGCTGATGACAAGAAAGCGCCAAACGGCCAGGCCTAATATTGCTCCAGTTGCTTTGGGAAGTGTGTCTGCCGGGTCAGCCGAAACCATGATGCCCACCATCAGCGCTATTCCCCAGAAAACAAGTATGAGATTGAAGGGAGTGGCCGGGAGAACAATTGTTTTAATGGACGCGAGCCATAATATACCGAGGGCCAATAGAGCCGCCAACGTCGCAAACGGCAGGAACTCCGGGAAGAACAGGAAGGGGGTAGCAATGACCAGGGCTATTCCCTCAATTGCAATCCATCGCGACGAGGTTTGCGGATGGGTTTGTTCAGGTGTACCGGACATTGTGGATGAATAGTCTGGGGTATTCAGACAGATGCGCAATTATGACAGGCTTCCACTGAAATTACATGAAAGCCGTCATTCAATGAAACTGTTTTTTTGATCTGCCCGCAGTCCGGATGCGTTGCGGATCAATAAGCGCCTTTGCCACGCACCACAACCCACGGGGTCTTGAAGAGGATATAGATGTCCATCCACAGGGAGTAGTTTTGCACGTAGTACAAGTCTTCTTCAGTGTGGAGGTGGAGCGGTTTGTCAGCCCGGCCGTTGATTTGCCACCAGCCCGTCATGCCCTGGGGCACGGCCAAACGCTTGTGTTGCCAAGGTTCGTATTGCCCCACCAGCCAGGGGAGCTCGGGGCGCGGCCCAACAAGACTCATGTCGCCCTTGATGACGTTAAAGAGTTGCGGGAGTTCGTCCATGCTGGTGTGGCGCAGGAACCGGCCGACTCTGGTCACGCGGGGGTCGTTCTCTTTCTTGAAAAGCAGGTGACCATCTTCTGATATTTCCGTCATCTCGTCGATAAGTTTGTCCGCGTCGGGGATCATGGAGCGGAACTTGTACATCGAGAAGAGGCGGCCGTTTTCGCCCACCCGTTGTTGCCGGAAGAAGGTGGTCCCCGGGGAATCGAGCTTGATCAGCAGCGTGATGAGCGCCATCGGCAGGGCGAGTATGGCGATGAGTGTGCCGGCGATGACCAGGTCGAAGATTCTTTTGACAAGGCGCTGGACTTCGTTGAGAGCTGGGTCGCGTAGATTGATCATGGGCAACCCGCCAAAATCCTCCACCGTCGCGCGATAGAGCGCGAGACTGAAATAGTCGGGCACGACGCGGACCTGCACCGGCAAGTCGTGGAGCGCGAGGACGAGTTCATTTATCTGGGCGTATTCGCGCTGGGGAAGGGCGATGACGACATCGTGGATTGATTGTTCCTTGACGACCTCACGTACATCCTCGACCCGGCCGAGTACATGGATGACGAATTCATCCGGGTTTGATTCATTCTCAGGGGCGTCCCCCAGAAAGCCGGTCAGGTTGAGGCCCATCGCCCGGTATTCCTGGATCATCTGACCGACTCGTTGACCGGCCTCACCGGAGCCGACGATCAACACCTGGCGGTCAGCGACGGGCATCCGGCCGACGCGGAAGACAATTCGGGCCAGGATACGCCAGCCTAACAAGAAGACCATGTCGAGGGTGACGAATATGACGAATACCCAGCGGGAGAAGTCGCGTTTCGTCAAGAACAACAACCCGGCGAAGAGCAGGGCGGACGCCACCGTCGCCAGCGTGACGATTTGGAATTCGTCGATGGCACGATAGATTTTCTTCGGATCGTAGACGGACAGGACGAGGAATGTGATCCCCCATAATACGGATATGACAAGATAGACATGGGGGAAAACGAAAACCTGGCCGCGGACGTTTGTAAGGTGCTGGGGGATGAAATGTATCAATCTTTCGGCCAAAAAGAGGGCCAGACACGTCAGAATGATATCGGTCGCCATGGAGAAGATGGCGTAATTTACCCCAAACCGCCTTAACATAACCGTTTCTCTTGCCTATGGACCATGTAAATGGTCTTCACTTGGGAGATTATTCTAACCGGAAAGACAGATTTATCAATGACAATAATACACGACGGTTAATGGGCACTTTTGCCATTATTCCACATATCTACTGGCTTTCCGGTTGTGAGGTAGGATGCGTACCGGGGAATTATTGCCATGCCGGACTTGCCCCTGTGGGCAGATATCGTCGATAGTAAGGATATGCTGGAGAAAGACTAGCCTGAAGGGTTTTGAATTGGTCCTAATCCCATCCGTCATATACTACGAAGGACTTGGTTAGTCCGGCTAACTTTTCCTCATAGAGGTTGGTATGAGGAAAGAAGGTCAGGAGTTCATCCTTGCGCAAGAGCCGCACCGAATCGACTGATTCGCGCGCTTCGGCAATTGTGGGTTTGCGTTTCGACCAGCCCAAATTGAAGTGATTCAATAGCCAGGCCCGTACTTCAAGTGGAAGCCATTGAAAGCCGGGAAAGAGATAATGGGGTTCGATGGGAAAATAGTAGTTAGGTGTCTGGACGAAGTAGCGACGACCTACACGTATTACCTCCTGTGCCATCCGACTTTGTTCGTTGATACCACCAACGTGTTCGATCACGGAGTTGGAGAAAACCACATCGAATGCATCGTCGGAAAAGACAGACAAGTCAGTTGCATCACCAATGATACTAGTGAATCCAGCGTAACGAACCGGTTGTGGCTTGAGATTGATCAGGGTAATCGATATGCCTGGCTCATCAGTGAAATCCATACGCTCCCAAAATCCTTGTGTGCCGCCGACATCAAGAATTGACAAGGGTCGGGGTACGCCGGCCAACAAACTCATAAAAAACCCGAATCGCTTGCGGCGCATTGTTGTGGCGTAAGAATTATCTTCACTGTTGTCAGCGATCTTTTTAAATAGCATGATCAATAAACCCTCGGATAAAACGGCATAGTCAAATTAGAAAATGTACCGATCGCGGCTTGAAGCCCGTGGTGTTCGATAACCCAGAAATCGTTCGCCTAGAATATGTCCAATGAACAAAGGGTTACCTATGAGATAGCGATGCCATAACCTGCGAGGCTCGATTGCCAACCGTCCCAACCACTCGAGACCATTATTATTCATCCAGGTCGGAGCACGTTTTAATTCGCCGGAGATATAATCGAAGACCGCTCCACCAGCCAATCCGACATGTACATTTAGTTTATCCCAGTTCTCATGAAGCCAACGCTCCTGCAATGGCATCCCCATTCCAACAGTGAGGATATCAGGCGAGAGGCTGTTGATCTCGTGGATGACTGCTTCGTTTTCAGCGCTGCTGGAAGTTTTGTCAAAGTAACCATTATGGGTGCCTATGATCTTCAGGCGGGGGAATCGCTGGATCATGATTTCGGCCGCTTTTTTAGCGATCCCTGGTTTTGCACCAAGGAAATACATTGAGTATCCATTCGCTTCTGCCAATTCTCCTAATTGCCAGAACCAGTCGGCGTAGGTGATTCGCTCTGGTATTTGTTGACCCAAAAGTTGAGCACCAAAGATGACCCCGGCTCCATCGCAAAACACGATTTCGGCTTCGTTCAACGCATCCCGAAGCCACGGATGTTTATTAGCCAGATTAAGCGCATGAACGTTGACATTTAATACCAGAGCGCGCTGATCGTTTTGGATTACTTCAGCGATGATTTGGTGCAGCTCCGCAATCGTTAGTGCATGAATACGGACGCCAAATATGTTGACTGTATTGATGTTTGAAACGCTGGTAGTGAGATCGGTTTTATCCATGAGATTTGTTAGGGTTGAGCGCTTGAGGAGCTGTCATTACTAGTCCCCATTGGAGCCATATCACAAAAAGTATTGTTAGATCCCACCACCATGTATCGGCGGCCTCTCGCAGATTGAAAGCTAAAAAGGCAAACGTGATAGCCATCCAAAAAAGGGACTCATACTGGTTCGCATGGTGTCGTCGTAAACCTCTGAAAACGGCGCGCCAAATGGACAACCATAATCCCATATACAGGAGCAGACCAACCACGCCATGCTGGAACAGCATGCCCAGATAACTGCTGTGTGTTCCTGCGGAGTAGACGCTGGATGTGCCTGGGATACGAACCGGCACACCCCAGCCAGCGATAAAATGTTTTGGCAGCAATTGTAGCGTCACCACATAAATATTGAGCCGCTCAAACCAACTACCTGGCCTAAGATCGATGAATGTTGATCGGAAGGTTTCGAGAATTGGTCCTAAAGCCAGGTAGCCGAATAGAAGTGCGGTCCCTGTACCCACCAGGATCAGAGCGATTGTTAATGGAAGATTCGGTTCACGAAGCAGTCCCAGACGCAGTATGCAGTACAAGGCAACCCCTGCAAGAAAGCCAAGATATGCAAAGCGAGACTCGGTAAACAACAGGCCAACCAGAAGGCCGACAAGAACTATTAGATAATGTAGGCGAGTGTATCCGCGTGAGAACTGGAAACGCCAATAGGTAAACGGTATTAGCAGCAGACAAATCATACTGAGCGCGCTGAACGACCACGAGATTCCCATCAACCTAAAGGGAAATAGTCCAGCGACTTCCACGAAAGATCCAAATCGCCGAATGGCGATCGACGAGAAAAAGGCTGAATTCTCCACGAGCGAGGAGGGTAGTAAAACACCAACAGCTGACGGAAACGAACCTTGCCAAATACCGGCAGCGAAGATAAGGCTGGATGCTGCTGTGTAGGTAGCCATGATTGAGATCGCCCCCACAACCAACCACCAGTCACGACGTGAGCGAATTTCGTTCAGGAGAAGGATTAGAATAAGCGCTTGTGACCAAATAGAGGAAGTTTCCTTGAGAAAGATGTCGAGAAACTCGCGATCTGCCCAGATGATTGGGACCACCCACCAAAGCGCCAGAAGCGATGCAAATTTTGTGGTCGTGTTGAGTCGGAGAAGCCAGTTGTTCCTGATGAGGGAGCGAACCATCTCATAGATTACAAAAAATGGCAGCAGAAGTTGGTCGATTCCCAAGGCCCACCATACCGGCCACAACAAAGCGTAATACCACAGGTCTTGGGCAAACGATGTGCTGACGAACGGGATCCGAACGCGCAAGGAATGATCGGGAACAGGAACAGGATCGGTGATCAAACTCATAGGAGGCTACTTCTTTGCCTCCAGGATTTGCTGAATGTAACGGTCAATTCTCATCATCCGTCTTGCATAGCTATGTTCTTCCGCGCGTGCGATACGTGGCGCTTGTAACGTTGGTGGCTCATGTGCGGCAACGAGGATGGCATCCAGAAATTCTTCAGGGGTCTCGCGAATATAGAAGAGTTCTTCATAATCGTAGAGCGTTTTCAGTCCACATGCGACGGTCGGCTTACCCGTTGCCAGACACTCAAATAGCTTGGACGGCATCACGCTGTCGTTGTGAGCTGAATGCGCGTAAGGTAGAAGAAGAACATCAACATCGCGTAACTGAGCGGGGATGTCCTCGTGGGGGACAGGGCCGATGATCTCTGTCTCTTTCGAAAATCCTTCGAGGCCGATGCGTATCGGGCCGATGAGGCGCAGTCGATAACGATGGCTGACAGCTCGCAAAAGGTCCAAATCGTTGCTGATTCCCAGCGTGCCGAAATAGGCGCATAACGGTCTATCGGGTGGTGGTCCAGGTTCCTTTCGTGCTCGCGCGAACAAGTCGATGTTTACGCCATGCTTCAACTCGACAACGTTTTCGGCCAAGGTGCGGGTGCGAGCGAGATTAACGGGTGAATCAGCCCAAACCATGTCGACTTTTGACGCTAATTCAGCCTCAACCTTTCCTGCTGGAGCGTATGGATCATGTACCCAGTCGTTTATGCAATGATAGATAGTCGCATCCGGTTTGAGCATGTCCATTAGAGATAACGATGCCGGGATCGGTAAATAATTTATTACCACCAGCGGCCGCACTACATGCTGGAGAATTTTTTTTGTGAGCTGAGGTACTAACAAGTGACGATTGATACCCTGCATCACCGGGCCAACATCAGGTACCATGCGCGGGGTTATCAGCTCAATGCCGGGGAACAGGGGCTGCTCGCATACTCCTGCAGCCAGACTATTGCCGGTGATTCTGCCTGCTACTCGATTAAATTCTTTTAGTGGAGGCCACCGCTTCGGGATGGGTTCAACGTATAATACTTGGTAATCATGCTCCGTTAGCCCTACTGCCATGTTGTGTTGGCTCTGCCACGTGAAATGCCAGTGGACTACCGCGATGATGACGGCAGTTCCTTTCATCTAAATACCTTTAACTTCATCACGCCAATCGTCCTAAGAATCAATGAATTATCGCCGCTCTCCGATTCGTTGTCTGATGGCAGAAGCAAACCGGCCGATTTCATTATAACAACTGTCGAAATTCGTAACAATTTGGCAGGTCTAGAAGGTGGGGGGCACTTGCGCTTTGTAACCGGTTGAGGGGGAATAATGAACAACACATCGATGGTTATCACCGGCGACTTCCGCGAAAAAGATAAGCGAGTTGGCCTGCATCCACTAGATGCAGCATTTGGGCAGCAGATACAAGCAACAGCACACTCGAGATGCTACCCGTAATAACAACGACCCATTGGGCTAAAGCCCAACCGGCAAGCGCTTGTTGCAGAGCGTAAACAATCGCGGCGGTTCCGGCGAGCGTAATAAGACCGGCTCCTAATAATCGGGATACTTCCTTTATCGACCACATACCTCGCATCTCATCGATTCGGACTCGGGGATAGATCCACAATGTGGCGAGGGCTATCCCCAGGGTGTATGCAAAACCAAATGCTTCAAGCGTTAGTCCTGCGGCAACCATCGCAATCTCGGCCGAAACAAGAGTGATGGAGAAAATGGCGGCATAGATGAGTAATTCGCGACTCCTGGTCTGGGCGAAAGCCATAGCGTAGGGTATCCGATTCAGAGCGATGATAGGAATGGCCGGAGCATAGGCTTGCAATGCGAGAGCGACCATTTGTGTAGATTCGGCATTGAAACGACCGCGCTCAAATGCGATGGAGATTAAGGGGACGGATAATGTGGCGAAAATGACCATAATAGGGATTGCGATTAGTACTAGCAGGCGTGTATCTCGCTGCCAGTTTCCCTTGATGCCTGATGCATAGGCTTGAATTGTGGAGATGACGAAACCCCGAAAGATAAACCGTTCCAACACGTTGAAGATGCGGAAGGCATAGGCAACTGCTGTTACCGCGCCCGGTCCTAGATAGGAAGCGATAGCTCTTTCGGCAATCCCGGCGGAGATTACCAGGCCTTGGCCCAATAACGGCAAGCTGATGACATGTACCATTCGTCGTAGTTCATCTGCCTGCGGCCAGGAAAACCGAAACCGTTGACCCATGCGTTCCAGCCCGGCAAAGCAAACCACCATTTCGGTGGCCGCGCCGACGACAAGTCCAAGCGCTGCCAACATCAAATCCTGTTTGCTCGTCGCCAGCGCAATGAGGGCGATAGAGGCGAAGGCTCCGGTTATCCGGGCGATAGACGGAATGTAATTCTGACCCAACCGGTAGTAAATTGCTCGCTGGGTTTCGGCGACCGCCAGAAAGGCAATCAGCCAGGCAAGGATAGCTGCCAGGGACGTGCCTTCGATGCGAATTTCTGCCGACGCTCCCGGGACGCTTAGTGGAAGCCACCAGCGACTGGTCAGGGACATGAACAGCGCTGCGACAAAGGAGACGATGCCGATGACAGTGAGCGTCTGGGAGAAGATGGAGCTTTCGTCCGCACCTTCACCAAAAAGACCAATGAGGGAGTTTGTCAGGCTTTGGAAAGCACCACGGCCGATAATGTGTGGCAAGCCCCATGCCGCATACAGGATATCGGAGTGCGCACCGAGTCCCAAGGCGGCCGCGAGGGCGATGTCGATCAGGAACATTGACCCAGCCTCAAGCCCAAACAGAGCGTTGAAGACGAAGGAACGATGGAATAAGCGCGTTGAACGGTTCATTGAATTGATACTAACGGTTTGCTATTGGTGCTGTTTGAACCATGCTTGGGCGATTTGGTCATCGGGGTCGATTGAAAGTACAATGTTGAAAAGTCCCGCTGCTTGGTCGTGTTGGCCGGCTGCATCATAAACAAGGCCGAGTGCTCGATAGGCCCATTTGCTCGCGCTATCCAATCTAATTGCCCTTTCCAATAGTTTCACCGACTTGTCTAGATCGTTTTCAACTTGCCACGTCAATTCTCCATAACGGAGAGTAGCCCAATATTCATCAGGATACTGTCCAACAACCCATTCATATTCATCCAGCGCGTCCGCTTCACGTCCCAATTGGCGCAAACTGTCCGCTCTAAGTACATGGGATTGGGTTTCATTCCAAACAAAGAGAAAATTATCAAGGGTAATAGCGTGGTCAGTCAGATCAAGTACAGATTCCCAATCAATCGGTTCAGGTTTGCGGCTGATGAGTCGGGCCAAACGAAAAGGTAGATCGCTGTTGTTTGGTATGGATTGCGATCCGGCCTTATAAATGGCCATGGCATCGCTTGACTCTCCACGTAACTCGTAAACGAACCCGGTCTGTAACCATCCTTCTGGCTTGGTTGGATCCACGTGCACAGCCCGCTGAAACCAACGTAATGCATCATCCAAGTCTCCGGCATATCTGGCTAATGTGCCTCGGGTTAACAATTCAGTTTGCATTATCCTGGATTGACGCCAGGCTCTTAACGCCTTCTCCTCTTCTCCACGCATCAGATACAGAAACCCGAGTCCCCGCCAAGCAGTGAGGCTGTTGGGGTCGTCCACTGTTGCCAGTTCCAGAAATTCGATGCCTTTTAGCACTATTGTTTCATTGTCGAAACCGGTTGTAGTGGCTTTGGCATGGTTTAGCGAGATAAAGCCTGCGTTTCGGGCTAACGCAGAGCTGATTTCATTGTGATTTGGAATCAGACAGGCAAGGATAACCCCAGCGATCAGCAAACCATAGACGAAACTACGGCGAACGGACACAGCCATGATTTTTAATATAACGTCTGTAGCCCGGCTGATCACCCGCTTGCCTGATCGTTTCCGTTTTTCCAATAGGTTAGGCCAAGGAGTATACCTGTGATGATAAGAAGGCCAGACAGGCAGGCAATGGCAATGAGGATAAAAAGATTCGGTCGATCAGGTTCAATCGGAACAGTCGCCAGACTAGCCACCCGCAGGCTGTTGCTATCATTGCTGGATTGGATGCGCACCTCGTCGATCTTGCGCGCCAGCGTTAAATAAGTTTCCTCGGCCACGTCACGGTTGCGCGACAGTTCCTCGTACTGATGGGAGAGCGATTCCTTCTCACGCTGTAATGTAAAAATGCGCGGCTCCAATTCCAGTAGTCGCAAATCGATTTCATCCAGTTCGGCTTCAGCTGAGCGGGCCAATCCATCGAGGAGTGCAATTTGTTCCGCGCGTTCGGCGCTTGTGAGGTTCGCTTCGGGGTTAATCAGCAATTGCAATCTGTCTGTGGACGTGCTGAGAGCGCTTTCATAAACATTGAGCTGTAGCTGCAGGGCGGTAAGTTGGTCTGCTATAGTAACTGAATCCCCGTTTCCGGCTTCAATCTGGTTACGCAGGGCGTGGATATCATCAATCGTCAGCGTGAGTTGCCGTTGGTCGGCCAGATATGTGGCTTGCAATTGGCTTAACGAAAGCAGTTCATTATCGACGATGCCTAATCGACTGCCGGACTGAAACTCGATCAGAGCGTTCTCGGCGGCTCGCAATCGTTGGTCGGTCTCGGCTAATTGGTCATTGAAGAACGCAACATCGCCACCAGGAGCGCCATAAATACCATCGACCGCAGACACGAACACGGTGGCCCAGGCATTTGCAAGATCGGTTGCCAGTTGAGGATCTTCTGAACGCACCGCCAGACGGACGAGCCGTGGGTCGGGGCCATCTTCGACTTCGACCATTTCGCGTAGCTGTTCGATATTTTTAATGGCACCTCCTGACAGCGTTCCGGCTTTTTCAAGCAAGGCTGACATCACTCCATCGCTCATTGCCAGTTCCGGATACGCCTGGAGGAGTGCTTTGAGGTCAAAAGAGCTGGTTATACGGGAATCAAACGCGAGGCGTTGGACCGGATCGGTCACGGCGATGAGTGCTGTGGCCCGATACTTGGCCTGGGATGCATACAATATAACTGCAAGCAAAATACACGCGATGATTGCTCCCAGAATGACCCACCACCGCCGTACGAGCGCGTTAACATACGGGCGGAGGTCAATCGTTTCGTCCATAAACTCTCCCAATGTTTGATTTTGCCCAACCAAGCAATATTACATGAGTGCTCATGCAGAACAAGCCTCTGTAATTGTTTACTCAACGTCGAATGGGTTGTTCTTCAGACGCAGCCAACCCGGTAAAACTACGGCTTTGGACACGTCACCGGCAGCCCCGCCTCGCTCAATACTCCCGGATAAAACTGCTGTGCGTGGTGGAAGAGGTCGGCCAGCGATAATGTTTTCCACACCGGCCCTTTCAGGTCCACCAGCCCATTGCCTATGGCCTTTGTCAGGCGGATCTCTCCCAGCAACAGGCAGTGCAATGTATTGGCTGCTAGTCCGACTTCGATTGTCGGGTTCAATTTTGATTCGCCATATAGCAATTGCACCGGCGCGCGGCGAGCGTCAATTGTGATTGTTGCCGTGGGCGAGTTGCATGTGAAGGTGATTGCCAGGGAGGCTTTCAACAGGGCATCGGCCGCCTTCGGATCATGCGTCTCGATGATGCCGAACAGTTGCCGGAAGCAGGTATATAATTGTGTATCACTGGAATAGATCGGCATCGACCTTGCCCCTGTTTCGCTCTGGCAGCTTGTTAATCCTGCGCTTCTTCGGCCGCAGTCAGGCGTTGCTTTAACTGCTCTGCCTGGAACTGTATCGAGTAGGTGATCATGTACCAGACGCCTTTCCATGTGTTTGGGTCCAGCAAGTCCTCGCGGGTCGCGCCCTGGAACGTGCTCAGAATCTGCTTGGCGAATTCAGGCGTAACCCGATCGAGGCTGGATTTGCCCACCTGCCATAGCCGACCGGGCTGGATAGGTTCGGGCACGACCTGATTGATCGTATCCGACACCTTGCCGCGCATCTGATCGGCCTGGAAGCGGGCCGAATAAGCCATCATGTAGGCCATACCCTTCCACGTTTCCAGATCGAGCAAATCCTCGACCGACATCGACTGGAAATTGCGGAGTACATCGAGTTGCATTTCGGGCGTCATCTTGTGGACGTTGTCGCGAATCATCGCCAATAATCCCGCCGGCGTATATGGCGCGCTGCCTGTGGTTCCCTGTTTGACCTCCACCATCTGCTCCAGTTCCGCTACCCGGGCATTCAGCTCGTTTACCAGCGCGCGCAGTTGCTCCGCTTCCGCCTCCGGCTCTGTTTCCGCCGTCGCAACTGCAGCAGAACGTTCGATGGCTGAGAATGCACCCGGACCCTGTTCGCGGAATTTGCGGACGGCGTAGCTTACCTGGCCATCGGTCAGGCCAATCGCTGCTGCTGCCTCGGCATAACTCTGCCCGTTGGCGATCGCCAGAATGGCCGCGGCTCGCTGTCCTTCGATATCCTGTCTCGTGGCTGCGATTTGCTCCAGCACGACCTTGTCTTCCGCTGATAGTAGTGTCTGATTCGCCGTCATGATGCCTCCCACATGCTTCGATCATTTTACCTCGACGCCCATTATATCGAATCCACATGAAAAACGGCATATTCCTGATGACCAACAGGGTTAGGCATATTTCGACCATACCTGTCGAGGGTGTATCGATGCATGTCGGACCATTTCGGCGCGCAGCCGCTTAATGTTTCAGTACCATTTCATTTTTTGAGCGCCGTCGGTGACCCGGGATGACTAACAGTGGTGCGAGTCGCCAGGTAAATGGAGATTGCCCGGCCGGAAGTGCTGCATCAACAGATGCCAGGTTTTTCCCGAAATCCCCACTTTCCATTATACTATCTTCTATCCCACTCAACGGAGCGCAGGCCAATGGACGATCCGACATATGACACCAGACTAGCCGAGTTTGAGACCCGCATCGCCCGCGGCGAGAAGATCGAGCCGGGCGACTGGATGCCCGACGCCTACCGCAAGCAGCTCATCCGCATGATCTCGCAGCACGCCAACAGCGAGGTCGTCGGCATGTTGCCGGAGGGGGCGTGGATTACCCGCGCGCCCAATCTCCGGCGCAAGATGGTGCTGCTGGCCAAGGTGCAGGACGAGGCTGGGCATGGCCAATACCTCTATCATGCCGCCGAGACACTGGGCATAAGCCGCGATGAGATGATTGACGCGTTGCTCGAGGGCCGGGCGAAGTACGCCAGCGTTTTCAACTACCCTACGCTGGGCTGGGCTGACGTGGCCGCCATCGGCTGGCTGGTCGACGGCGCGGCGATCATGAACCAGACGATGCTGGCCCATTGCTCCTACGGTCCCTACTCGCGGGCGATGGTGCGCATCTGTGCTGAGGAGGGCTTCCACAAGAAGCAGGGGCAGGAGATGATCATCCGCTATTCCCAGGGCACGCCGGCGCAAAAGCAGATGGCGCAGGAAGCCATCGACCGCTGGTGGTGGCCGGCGCTGATGATGTTCGGCCCGCACGACAGCGACTCGCCCAACACGCCGCAACTGATGCGCTGGGGGATTAAGACCCGGACCAACGATGAGCTGCGACAGGAGTTCCTCGACGAACTTGTCCCCGGGATTCAGGCGCTCGGCCTTAGTGTTCCCGACCCGGAGATGCACTATGATGAAGCTACCGGCCACTGGGTCGGCCGCGAGATCGACTGGGATGAGTTCTGGCGGGTGATCAAGGGCGATGGGCCGATGAACGCCTCCCGGCTGGCCGCGCGACGAAAAGCTCACGAGGACGGCCGCTGGGTGCGCGAGGCGGCCGCGGCATATGCTCAAGCGATGGGTTGAGGCGCGACGGCGCTGATTTATTTGGAATAGGCACGACTGATGACTGCACCGCTGCCTCGCTGTTGACAGGATACTGACGACTACCATGACAGACCAATGGCCGCGCTATGAGGTATTCAAGCAGGATCGGACGGACGGGCCATTCCGCAACGTCGGCTCGGTTCACGCACCGGACGCGGAACTGGCGCTGATGAACGCCCGTAATGTGTTCGCCCGGCGACCGGCATGTGTCGCCTTGTGGGTTGTGCCGGACGCCGCCATCGCACGCCGGACGGCCGAGCAGTTGGCGGCCGGCGATGCCGTTGAAATTGAAGATAGCGGGGATAGTGGCCGGTACGCGGTGTTCAGCAAGCAATCGCAACGGCAGACGATGACCTACGTCGATTATGTGGGCGAGGTGACAGCCCGCTCTGTGGAAGCGGCGTTGCAGACCGCAGCCGACACGTTCACCGACGTGCCAGGCATCGTCTGGTGGGCCTGTCCTGTTGAGGCGATCACCGCCAGCCCGCAAAGCGATCTGCCCGGCTTTGAGGCGGCGACGAGCAAGCTGTTTCGCATGCCCAACCAGTATCACACTGTCTTCACCATGCAGAAGATTCGCCGCGGCGAAGAGGGGGAGGAGTGATGGACGCAGCTGTGCGCGATGCGTTGAGCGCCCGTTTGTTGGCGATGGCCGATGATGAACTCGTTCTGGCCCATCGCAACTCCGAATGGACCGGCCACGCGCCGATTCTGGAGGAGGATATCGCTTTCACCAACATGGCCCTGGATGAATTGGGCCACGCGTCCATCTGGTATGGTCTGTATGGCGAGTTGACGGGCGAGGATGCCGACCGGCTGATCTTCTTCCGCAATGCCGGGCAGTATCGCAACGCGCAACTGGTCGAGTTGCCTCGTGGTGACTGGGCTTTCTCGATGGTGCGGCAATATCTGTTCGATGCGGCCGAGTACGTCACGCTGAATCACCTGAAGGCGAGCAGCTATTCCCCATTAGCCGAGGCGGCCGCAAAAATCGCCACCGAGGAAAGCTATCACCTGCGCCATACCGGGCTTTGGTTGCGGCGGCTGGGGTTGGGGACCGAGGAAAGTCACGGCCGCGCACAGGCCGCGCTGAATGTGCTGTGGCCCTATGCCCGCCAGTTGTTCGTGCCGCTGCCGAATGACGATGTGCTCGTGGAGGCGGGAATTTTCCCTGCCGCCGGGCTGTTGCTGAATGAATGGACGAGCATGACCCGATCGCATCTGGCCGATTGCGGACTGACCGTGCCCGAAGAGGCCCTGCCGCGCCGCGATGTGGATCGCGCCGAACACACCGAGCATCTGATGGCGCTGCTGGCTGTGATGCAGTCGGTAGCCCGACTGGACCCGGAGGCGGAATGGTGAGCGCGACGATGCTGACGGCCGAAGCCGTCCGGGACGCCCTCGCGGGCGTCATGGACCCGGAAATACCGGTCATCTCTGTGGTCGATATGGGCATTATTCGCGATGTGGCGGTGTCGCCGGATGGCGTCACGGTGACGATGATGCCGACTTTCTCCGGCTGCCCGGCGCTGCATGTGATGCGGCGTGATATAGAAGCGGCCGTCTTGCGGTTGGGAGCGGAGAAGGTGACGGTGCGCGTCGTCCTGAACCCCGCCTGGAGTACGGAATGGATATCGGAGGAGGGGCGGGAGAAGTTGAGGCAATTTGGGCTGGCTCCGCCGCCGCGCCATGCCGGCGATCCGGCGTCGGTGGCGTTCTTCGATCTGGCCGAGTGCCCGCGCTGTGGCTCCACCAATACCACCATGCGCAACGCCTTTGGGCCGACGCTGTGCCGGATGATCTGGTACTGCAACGAGTGCCAGGAGGCGTTTGAGCAGTTCAAACCGCTGTGATGCCGATACCCTGATAGCGCGCCCGTCTGGAAGCCGGTCTCACATCCCCAAAGCCGCCCGCCCAACCATCTCGTAAGCCGTGTCGCCCGATGGCGGCTGCATGTTGGCCGCCCTCACGTCGCGGAAGATACGCTCCAACGGCAAGGCGCGGGTGATGCCCGCTCCGCCCGCGGCCATCAGCGCTTTTTCGGTCGCCTCGTTGGCCGCCGATGTCACTGCCAGCTTGGCCGCAGCGATCCGTCCGGCCATCTTTACCCGATCTTCCTCTCGCCCCGTCCACCACGTGGCGACCTCCAGGAGCAATGCGCGCGCCGCCATCAACGGTACGTCTATCTCGCCGATCTGGCGTTGGATCTTGGGGAGGGTGGCGATGGGTTTGCCGAGCGCGGTGGGAACGCGCTCCAGAGCGTAGCGGATGAGCGCATCGCGGGCGGCCGTCGCCGCGCCCAAATAGACGGCCGACAGCATCATGGGGAACCAGACGTTGGGCACGGCCCTGGCGTCACCGGTCTCGATCAGGGCGTCGTTTGGTGCGGACACATTCCTGAAGATGGCGTCGTGGCTGTCAGAGGCCCGCAGGCTGAGCACATCGCGCCAGGTCTCGATCCACTCCAGTCCCGGCACACCTTCCGGCCCTTGCCGGACGAGGACGACACCGCTCGCGTCGCCGGCGGCCACGCGGACGAGCAGGTGGGTCAGGTGCCGGCCGCCGGTGGCCCACGTTTTGTGGCCGTTGACGAGCCAGCCGTCGGAGCCAGGGGTAGCCGTCGTTTCCGGCAGGCCACCACGAGATGGGCTGCCCATGCGCGGCTCGCTGCCCAAATGGTTGAGCAGGCCGCCGGCGGCCGCCTCGGTCATGATCTTCTCGTAGGCGTCTGTTCGCCATGTTTGTGTCTCGCGCTGGTGGCCGATGACCTGATGTTGCATGGCGGCAACAAGGGCAGTCGACGCGCTGCCCTTTGCCAGCTCTACCTGGGCAGCGACACACGTGGCCGGCGAAGAGCCCCGGCCGCCGAACGCCTCGGGCACGGCCAGCGCCAGATAGCCGGAGTCGCGCAGCGCGGCTACGTCCTCGGCCGGCAAGCGGCTATCGCGGTCGGCCGCGTCGGCGCGGGTGGCGATGTCGATGGCCAGCGCCCGAGCCAGCTCGACCGCTTCGTAATTTATCTTCATGTTCATGGAATCATCATAGCGCAAGCGACGGCAACAGACAGGTGAACCGCGCTCGGCTAGTCGGCGCTGTTTTGCTCGTCTAGCGCGCCTGGCTGGTGGCCGTCATTGCGCCAGCCGTGGCCACCGGCCAGTTTGACGGCCAGATGGGCGGTCATGTCCTCGAATGTGAAGCCCCAAAGATGGGACAGGACGGCGACATAATAGAGCACGTCGGACAACTCATCCTTGACCTTGTCCTGGGTAGTCTCGCGGCCCGGCTTGTAGAAATGCTTTTTCATCAAGTCGACCAGCTCGCCCGTTTCCCCGGCCAAGCCAAGCAGGGCGTGGATGCGCTGTTCTCTCAGGGAGGAGCCGTCGCTGTACCAGGTTTTCAGGGCCTGTCGCTGGATGTTGTCCGGCGCATATTGGTTGTCATCCATTTGGGTCACGATTCACCGCCCGTCCAGTAGTTTGTGGCCCAGGCGACTGAACGCGCGATACCTTCACGAAGCGGTACCTGGGGGGTGTAATCGAGCAAGGCCCGGGCCTTGCCGATGTTGGCGACGTAGTGGGTCACCTCGCCCACGCGCGACGGCTCGACGGTCATTCGGGGGGCGACGCCAAGCTCCTGCCCGATGTATTCGGCCAGCGTCACCAGGCTGTTGCCCTGCCCGTAGGCCAGGTTGATCGTCTGGTTGGCTTCGCGACCGCCGGCGAGCAGCTGGATGCCCTTGTACACGCCGGCCACGCAATCGTCGACATAGGTGAAGTCGAGGACTTTTTTCTCGCCGTAGACGACGATCGGCTCGCCATGGCTGATCTTGCGGATGAAGAGGGGGATGACGCGCTCCATGCGCTCGATGTCGACGTCGTAGCGGCCGTAGACGTTGCTGAAGCGAAAGACAAGGTAGCGCATGTCGTAGCATTGGGCATAGGAATAGATCAGCGCCTCGCCGGAGATTTTGCTGGCTGAGTAGGGGCTTTCGGTGAAGGCGAAATCGGCGTAGGATTCCTCGGTGATATAGCGCCGGATATCGCCGTACACCTCGCGCGAGCTGCTGAAGATGATCGGCAGCTTGTTGTGGCGGCAATATTCCAGCACGTTGAAGGTCATGACGATGTTCTCCAGCGCGCGCGCCGGTTGCTGAACAAGCTCATGGACTTTGGCGTGGGCGGCGAAATGCACCACCACATCCAGGTTTTCGGGGTAGGGGACGTGACCCAGGCCGCCGCTGAAGTCGGTGAAGGGAGCGGCAAGGTCCTGCAAAAGGGTCGGGAAGGCGTCGGTCCACTGGTTCGGGCGCACGTCCACGCCGAACACCTCGTGGTCACGTTCCAGTAGATAGAGAGCAAGATTTGTTCCGATTTGGCCGCTGGAGCCGGTGATTAATACGCGCATTCGGTTATGCTACTTGACCCGGCAAATAGAGGCAACCTGTCGCCTCAATCATGAATGAATTTCATTTGTGGTGATGGAAATTTGCGGCCGCCGCGTATTGCCGACTACTGAGGGTGATCAACGTCCGGTCGCGTGAACAGCACCCGCAAAGCGAACCGCGGCAGCGCCAGCATTCGCCGCCAGCGCCACGGCTCCTTGTACAGCCGGTGGAGCCACTCCAGCCCCCAATCCTGCATCCAGCGTGGGGCGCGGACGGACCGCCCAGTGACGAAATCGAGCGATCCGCCGACGCCGACAGCGACGCGCACTGCCGGCAGGTTTTGTCGGTTACGCTCGATCCACTTGTCCTGCTTCGGCGCGCCATAGGCGACGAACAGCATTGCGGCTCCACTATCGTTGATGCGCCGGACGATGTCGTCGTTCTCCCCGACGGCCGGCGATCCGGCGTAGGTTCCGACGATGCGCAGACCGGGATAACGGGCACAAAGGATCCGTGCCGCTTCCTCAGCCACGCCGGGAGCCGCGCCTAGCAGAAACAGCGACCAGCCTCGCGCGGCGGCTCGTTCGGCCAGCAGGTAGACCAATTCCGACCCCGGCACGCGCTCCGGCAAGATGCGGCCGATGCGCCTGGCGGCGTATAACAGCCCCACGCCGTCTGGCAGGCAGAGATCGGCCGATTGCAAAACCTGCCGGAATGCGGGGTCAGCCTGCGCGGCCATGACGAACTCGGGGTTGACTGTGGCGATCTGATGGACGCGCGGTTCGGCCATGTATGTCTCAACCAAGGCCAGCGTTTGCGTCATTGTCACCGCGTGGACGGGCACGCCGAGGATGTCGAAGGTCTCAATGGGGATCATAATCCTGCAATCGTGTGGGTATATGACTTGCTACTCTCCGGCTCGCTTCGCGCTCCCGTTGTCCTGGTCTACCGCTCGCCACTCGCCAGGTTGCAACCCGGCAAGCGTCCACGGCCCGACAGCCCAGCGGATGAGGCGCAGGGTCGGATGGCCGACGGCGGCCGTCATGCGTCGCACCTGCCGGTTGCGCCCCTCGGTCAGGGTGAGTTCCAGCCACGCCGTGGGGATTTCCTTGCGGTAGCGGATGGGTGGGGTGCGCGGCCATAGATGCGGCGGGTCGATGAGCCGGGCGCGAGCCGGGGCGGTTGGGCCGTCGTTAAGCCGGACACCGCCACGAAGTCGCGATATGGCGCGTAGATCGGGCACGCCCTCCACCTGCGCCCAGTAAATCTTGGGCATTTTGTTTTGCGGGTCGCTGATGGCGTGCTGGCGGAGACCATCGTCGGTCAGCACGACCAGTCCCTCGCTGTCGGCATCCAGCCGGCCGGCGGGGTAGACGTCGGGGACGGGAATGTAGTCGGCCAGCGTCGGCCGCCCCTCGCGGTCGGTGAAGCGACACAGGACGCGGTACGGTTTGTTGAAGAGCAGCAGGCGGCTCAAGGCGATCAGCGGCGGATGATTCGCAGAATGATGTTGAGCAGGATCGTCCCCAAAACAGTGATGAGGATCATGCTCGCCAGAGGAAAATATATCTTGTAATTTTCTCCCTCAATACGTATATCGCCGGGCAGGTTGCCCAGCCACGGCATGAAATGGTTCGCCACCAGGATAACGACCCCGCAGAAGGCGAGCGCCAGACCCATAATGACAAGCAGGCGGCCGAACTCAACCATGTCTCATTCTCCCGCGGCGGCGTCGAACAAAGTGCGCTGCCCGCCGCGCGGCCCGTTCTCCGGCATGGGCAGGCCGAGGTGGGTGTAAGCGTGAGGCGAGGCGACCCGGCCGCGCGAAGTACGCTCAAGAAAGCCCAACTGGAGCAGATAAGGTTCGACGACGTCCATGATGGTGTCGGACTCTTCGCTGATGGAGGCGGCGATCGTCTCCAATCCAACCGGCCCACCGCCGAACTTCTCGATGATGGCGCGCAGCACGCGACGGTCGAGATCGTCGAGGCCCAGGACGTCAATTTCCATCAGGTCGAGGGCGGCGACTGCCGTGTCGCGGCTGATCGAGCCATCGGCGCGCACCTGCGCGTAGTCGCGCACGCGCCGCAGAAGGCGAAGGGCGACGCGCGGCGTGCCCCGCGCACGACGGGCGATTTCGCTCATCCCTTCCGGCTCAATAGGCACCTCAAGGATTCGGGCGCCGCGGCCGACGATCTCCTCCATGGCGGGCTGGTCGTAGAAATCCATGCGATAGACCGCGCCGAAGCGCGCCCGCAGGGGGGCGGTCATGAGGGCGAGGCGAGTGGTCGCGCCGACCACGGTGAAGCGGGGCAGCTTGAGGCGAACATTCTTTGCCCCCGGCCCCTTACCGACGATCAGGTCGAGCACGAAGTCTTCCATCGCCGGGTATAGTATCTCCTCGACGGGACGGCTCAGACGGTGCACCTCATCGATGAACAGGATGTCGCCGCTACGCATGTTGGACAGGATAGCCGCCAGGTCGCCGGAATGTTCGATGGCCGGCCCGGCCGTGTGCCGGATGTTGGCGTTCATCTCGTTGGCCACGACCTGGGCCAGCGTCGTCTTGCCCAGCCCCGGCGGGCCGTGGAACAGCACGTGGTCGAGCGGCTCGCTCCGGCCGCGAGCGGCTTCAATGAGGATGCGCAGGTTGTCCTTCAGTCGGTCCTGCCCGGTGAACTGGGAGAGACGTTGCGGCCGCAGCATCGTGTCGAGGCCGATATCCTCGGCTTTTTGCTGCGGGGCAATGGGGCGTTCCTGCGAAGGGTTAGATGTTGTCATGGCAGTGCCGGAATTATACGCCATGGCGGCCCAATCCGGTAATCAGGCAGCGCTGAATAAGGGCTTACGGGGCGGGATCGTGCCTCGCCGCGACTTTGCCATGGGCAACTTCTACGCATGTCGGCTCAGGTTGGCTACAATGATGCGACCTGGAAAAAGGAGAGACAGGATGGTATTTGAGTCACAACACCCGTTGGTCAAGCACAAGTTGACTTTGATGCGGGACAGGAACACACAACCGAAGAAGTTCCGGCAACTGATCCGGGAAATTTCGATGCTGTTATGTTATGAGGCGACGGCCGATCTTAATACCGCGCCGCTCACCGTTGAGTCGCCTATGGGGATGGCCGAGGGCGTCGATCTGGTGGATAAAGTGGGGCTGATCCCTGTTTTGCGCGCGGGTCTGGGGATGGTCGAAGGGGTCTGGGAGATGATGCCCGGCGCGGAAGTGTGGCATATCGGCCTTTATCGCGACGAACGGACGCTCAAGCCCGTGTCGTATTATAACAAGCTGCCCACGTTGCCGACGGTGCAGGTGTGCTTTGTGCTCGACCCGATGCTGGCGACCGGCGGCTCTGCGGTGGCGACGGTTGATCTGCTCAAGAAGTGGGGTGCGCGACGGATCAAGTACGTCGGCATCCTCGCCGCGCCGGAAGGCATCGCCCGTCTTGAGGGCGCGCATCCTGATGTGCCTATCCACATCGCCCATATCGACTCGCATCTGAACGAGATCGGTTACATCGTGCCCGGTCTGGGCGATGCCGGCGACCGGCAGTTCGGCACCGGCTAGGTTAACCTCGTGATCTATCTCATGGTGGCGCTGGGTTCTGTTCTGGCGGGGCTGATTTTTACCCCGCTGGCCGGCCGGCTGTCGTTTTGCCTGGGGATCGTGGCCCAACCGGGCGGCCGTCGTCGCCACACGGGAAGCATTCCCAAGCTGGGTGGTCTGGCGGTGTTCGCCGCCTGGCTGGTGGGTATTGGGCTTACCTACTGGCTGTTGCCGCCGGCCAACCCCGCTGATGCCCTGCGCCTGCGGGGGGTGGTTTTCGGCAGCCTGGTCGTCGTCGTGGGGGGCCTGCTCGACGATCGCTACGACTTGCCGCCCGTGGCGCAATTGCTGATCCAGCTTGCCGGCGCGCTCATCGCCATCCTCCACATTATCTTCATCGAAGTATTCACCAACCCGCTGCCCGGCAACACACTGTGGGAGTCTATCCCGTTGTTCCAGGTTGAGGGGACGTTGGTGTGGATATGGCGGCCGCTGGCCCTGTTTTTCACCGTGTTCTGGATCATGGGGATGATCAACGCTATCAACTTCCTGGATGGTCTGGACGGTCTGGCGGCCGGGGTGTGCCTGATCGCCTCGGCATTCTTCGCCTATCACAGCTACAACCTCGCGCAGGAGACGGTGCCGCTATTCCCCCTGGCGCTGGCTGGGGCGCTGCTTGGTTTTTTGCCGTTCAACTTCTCGCCGGCGCGGATATTCCTCGGATCGGCCGGGGCGTATTTTCTCGGCTACCAGATGGCGACGCTGTCGATCCTATCGCCGGCCAAGCTGTCGACGGCGCTGCTGGTCATGGCTGTGCCCATCATCGATGTGGCCTGGCAAATCGTCTCGCGCATACGTCACGGCAAGCACCCCATGCGCGGCGATCGCGGCCATCTGCATTTCCGGCTTTCTGACCGGGGATTACCGACGTCGCGGATCGTCCTCGGCTATTACGCGGTGGCGATCCTCTTCGGGTTGATCGCCGTGCTGGTGGCGTCGCCGCTGATGAAAGTGGCTTTACTGATAGGTCTATCGGCCGGAGTAGTTGCCCTGCTGATGCGGTTGAGCCGGAACGAAGAGAGTTAGAGCGGCCGGACACGCTTCAGGGCGTGGCACATTCGGGCAACTGATCCCGATCGATTCGCCAACCGTCGCTATACCACGACAGATAGCTGTATAGATTCGCTCGCCAGTAAGCTTCATCGTGAGTGCCCTCGTTGACGTGCCATTCGTGAGGGACGCCGGCCGATTCCAGGACGTCATGGAGCGGCCGCGCCTGCACGATGTAGGGATCGCGCTCGGCGATGTCGATCCAGATGCGCAGATCACCCAGATCGTTGGTTACGCCGGTGATGGCGGGGTCTTCGGCCGGGCCGGCGTAGCTGTCGATCAGGGCCGGGCTGTGAGCGCCGACGCTTAGGAACACATCCGGTTGGCGGAAGGCCATCATCAACGACCAGTAGCCACCGCGCGACAGGCCGCCGACGGCCCGGCCTTCGGCCGCGGGCCAGGCGCAGTATGTCGCCTCGATGTGGGGAATCAGCTCGTTCAGCACGAATCCTTCGTAGGAGCTTGGCCCGCTGGTCGTCGTGTTGGCCAGCCAGCCGTTGTCCGGCATGACGATGAGCAGCGGCGGGACCTGGCCTGTGGTGATGCCGGACTCGGCCGCTTCATCCAGCCCCAGCACGTCCCAGATGGCATCGTCGTGGATGTTTCCGCCCAGCATGTAGAGAGCGGGGTAGACGCGGCCGTCGCTGCCGTAGCAAGGCGGGAGGTAGATGCGGTAGCGCATGGGTTCGCCGGCTACGGCGCTGTTCACCTCGCCGAACTCGATCCGGCCTGGTTCGACACACGGAGTGGGGCTGGGATCGGGCGTTGGCAGGGAGGTGGGGAAGGGCGAAGGGGAGGCGATAACGGTTTCACCGACAAGGGCGGGGATGGGTGAGGCGGCCGGCACACTGGTTGGGGAGAGTGGGGTAGCCTGCCTTCCCGTGAGTGTCGGGATTGGAGGGGTGCTGACAGAGGCTGCCGCAATGGTCTCCGCCGGTGCTGCCGGGGTCGGCATGTCGCGCAGAGGCGCGCAGCCGGGGGCGAATAAAATGGCGGTCAGAAAGAGGGGTCGAAGCCGGGGCATGATGCGGCTCCGCGAGACGCCTTAGTAGGGGACGGCCGCCGGCGGCTCGGCCATGAGCTTGCGATACGCTCCGCCCCAGTCTGACGGCTTGCGGGTCATGGTCTTGATATGGATATCGTCGAAGTGGGGGGAGAGGTCGGCCAGAAGCTCCGGCAGCAAATCCCAGGCGCTGTTGCGGACGACATCGTCAATATTGCCGGCTAGCTCCGGAATCCACTCCCAATCGCGCACGAAACGCTCGACCTTCATCCAGTAGCCGCGTTTCTCCCAGGCTGCGGCCGATTCGTCGACCGTCGCCTTGATCTCGCGCAGGAGGAAGACGAGCATGGCGGCCATATCGCGGGCCTCGTCATCAATTTGTGTTTTTCGCCCCAGGTAGCGCAGGATCTCGGCGATCGATCGGCGGGCCTGATTGCGCCGCTTTCCCGGGTTATCGACATGAATCACTCGACTCATGGGGTCTCCTCGTAACAAAATCGTCGCTCCTCGATCCGTATGCCGGATCGGGAGCGCCGGCGAATCATAGCACGGCCGCGGCAGCAAGGCCACTTGTGTGCGAAAAATAATCTTAGGATGTATAGTTTGATTGGCAGCTGAATCACAGGTGTTGCCCTTAAAAATCACGTAGCGAATCGATAACGGAGAGCATATGCCGTACATGAAGAATGTTTTAGGTCTCATTCTGGGTGGGGGTCAGGGCGCGCGTCTCTATCCGCTCACGAAGGAACGATCGAAACCGGCGGTCCCGCTGGCGGGCAAGTACCGGCTGATCGATATCCCGATGAGCAACTGCTTCCACGCCGATATCGAGAAAATCGCTATTCTGACCCAGTTCAACTCTGCATCCCTGCATCGGCACATCTGGAGCACTTATACTCGCGACCAGTTTTCACCCGGATGGGTGCAGATACTGGCCGCCGAGCAGACCCCCCGCAGTCGCGACTGGTATCAGGGGACAGCCGACGCTGTACGCAAGCAATGGATCGAGATCAAGGAAGCGGGTACCCGCTATGTGCTGATCCTGGCCGGCGACCATCTCTACCGCATGGACTATCGCAAGTTCGTGCAACGCCACATCGACTCCGAGGCCGACATCAGCGTTGCCGTTCAGCCTGTCTCTCGCGATATAGTCTCCGGACTGGGTATTCTGAAGCTGGGCAGCGACAACCGCATCAACAATTTCATCGAGAAGCCCAAAGACCCCGAAGTGTTGAAGCAATTTGAGAGCGGCAGCAATCCCGACAAGCCGTTTATGGCCTCGATGGGCATCTATATCTTCAATACCGACGTGCTGCAGGAAGTGCTGGGTGAGGACCTCGTCGATTTCGGGCGCGATATCTTGCCTCATTCCATCGAGAAGCGGCGAGTGTGCGGCTATGTTTTCGACGGCTATTGGGAAGACATCGGAACCATCCGCCGATTTTTCGAAGTGAACCTGCAGATGGCGAAGATAGACGCGCCGTTTGACTTCTACGACGACAATGCGCCGATCTTTACCCACGCGCGCTTTCTGCCCGGCTCCGAGGTGCAAAACTCGCGGCTCGATGAGGTCTTGCTGTCCGACGGCTGCCGGATCTACGAGGCAACCGTGCGGGAATCCGTCGTCGGCCTGCGCGGCATCATTGGAGCAGAGGCCAATGTCCAGTCTTCTATCCTGATGGGGGCTGATTACTACGAAACAGATGAGCAGAAGGCCGAAAACCGCAAGCTGGATCGACCTGACATCGGCATCGGCGAAAATGCGGTGATCAAGGGGGCGATTATCGACAAGAATGCCCGCATCGGCAAGAACGTGACGATCCGGTATATTCCCGACCGGCCGGAAGAAGAGACGGATAACTGGGTGGCGCGCGACGGCATCATCATCGTGCCGAAGAATGCCATACTCAGAGACGGAGAGGTAATCTAGAGAAAACAATGGGCCGGTCGAAAACCGGCCTTTTTGTTCAAGCGGCGCGATCGATATATTTGGCGGCCGCCTCGGGGGTCGGGTAGCGCTCCTTCACATGACCAAAAATATGAACAAGCCCGGAATCGGCATTGATGAGGGCTGGGTACCAGCCGTGACCCGGCTCAGGCGGATGAACCGCGCCGCTGTAGCCACCATCGCGCATGCGGGGGAATTGCCAGATGACCCAGGTGTACAGCCGGGTCATTGGCACGGTTGTCGGTTCGTCCGGGTTAAACTGAATTTCGTCGATTACAATTTTCTTGCGGGTCGCCATGACGTTACCCTCCTTCCACCGCCGACACTGCCCACGGATTGAGCATGGCTTGCAACACGCTATCCGTGTCGGACAAATCTGAAAAGAGAAAATCCGGCTCGTGACGGTTGAGGGCCTCTGCAGGGTAAGGCCCGGTAGCCACCGCTACGACCCTTCCTCCCCCGGAACGGGCGCAACGAATATCAGCCGGAGTGTCCCCAACAATGATGACATTATCTGTCGGGAAATGCAATCCCGTGGACAGGCGAACCCGCTCAATAGCGATGTCGAACAGCTCATTGCGGTCGAGACTGTCTGAGCCGAACGCGCCGGCCCTGAATTGCGTCGGATCGATCCCCGCGGCAGCCAGTTTAAGGGGAGCGGTGTGGCGGATGTTGCCGGTCAGCAGCGCCAGAACGACGTCCGGCCGCCTGCGAAGCGCTTCCAGTAACAGGTCGACGCCGGGACAGGGACGGACCGTGTCCGGCGTGAACAGCTCACGCCCGACGGCGGCCATGCGTTCATCAAGTTCTGGCAGGCGCGCCTCGATCTCCGACACGGAAAGACCCTCGGCCGTCAGCAAGTCGTGGACGATCCGCCGGTCAGTCTTTCCGGCGAACTCGTAGGTGTCGAGCTCGCCGTCCGTGCCGAAGACTTCGCGCAATGCCTGGCCGAGCGCTTTTCGGCCGGTCCGGCTGCTGCTGACCAGCGTGCCGTCGATGTCGAAAAGGATCAGGCGCATCGTCGTGTCAGGCAGCCACGCCGAGAATCCCGGCCGCGCGCGGCCAGAGAAGATCGTCAACTGCGTCGAGCGTCGGAACGGGCGGGCCGACCTCGATGCCGCGCTGGTTCAGGATCGCCTTGATGCCGCCCACGCGCACGCCGGTCAGGACGCCCAGCAGACGGTTGATCGTCCGCTGCCATTCGCGTGCCTCTTCGATGTTGCCGGCGGCGAAGGCGCGGGTCATGGCGACGAAAGGCTCGGGGATCGCTGTGCTCAGGCCGCTGATGAGGCCGTCCGCGCCCAATGCCAGTGAACCCAGCGCGGCGCTCTCGTTCCCGGCCAGCAGGATTTTTTCAGGTGGCAGTGCGTCGATGAGCTGCCGGACGATCTGGATATCGACCCGACTGCTCTTCAGGCCGGCCAGAGACGGGATGTCGCGCGCCAGCGTGGCCAGCAATGTCGGGCTAATGCCGTTCACTGCGAACTGGGGGATGTCGTACAGAAACAGGGGGATTTCGGGCGCGGCCGCGGCGATGGCCGTGAAGTAGCGAGCCAAAGCGGTGTCGCTCATTCCATAGAATGTCGGCGTCATGGCCACTATGGCCGCGGGGCGCAACCCGGCGGCGTGCCGGGCCAGCTCCACGGCCGCTTCCGTGCGTTGCGCACCGACGTGGAGCAACACGGGAATCCGCCCGGCGGCGGCCGACGCGGCCGCTTCGTGCAGGATGCGGCGCTGATCATCGTCAAGTTGTGTGCCTTCGCCAGTCGTCCCACCGACGAACAGGCCCTTGACCCCTTTGCCGATCAGAAAATCGACGATCCCGGGCACGCCTTCGATCCGCACGGTGTGGCTGCCGGGTATAAGGGGGGTGGCCATTGCTGGGGATACCCCACCGCCCAAGGAGGCTTTCAAGGTTGTGATCTGGTCTGCGATACCCATTTCCGGCTCCATCCTACAGGTGGACTGATTCAGCTTTGGTCAATGCGCGCTCAAATATCGCCAACCCCTCGTCGACCAGCGGCCGCCCGATATTGAGCGGCGGCGTGACGCGAATGGAGTTGGTCCCACAGGGAATAATCAGCAGACCATCCTCGAAGGCGTTTTGGATGATGTTGTCGCGCAGGGCGATGGCTCTTTCCTTGGTGTCCCGATCCTTGACGAACTCCATGCCGATCATCAATCCCCGGCCACGCACGTTCCCCAGGCTGGGATGGCGTCCAGCCATTTCAGTCAGGGCGTCCATGATGTATTCGCCCGTCTCGGTGGCCATCGTCATCATCCCTTCCTTCTCGATGGCCTCCAGCGTAGCCAGAGCGGCCGTCGCCGCGACAGGGTTGCCGCCGAACGTGCTGCCGTGAGAGCCACGTCCCCAGGTCATAAGGCTTTCGCGGGCGATGATGCCGCCGATGGGCATGCCGCTGGTGACACCTTTGGCGAAGCAGACAATGTCCGGCTCGACGTTTTCGTGTTCAATGGCCCACCACTTGCCGGTGCGCCCCGCGCCGCTTTGAATCTCATCGGCCATAAGCAGGATGCCGTAACGATCGCACAACTCGCGCAGCCGGGTGAAGAAACCCGGCGACGGCACAACGTAGCCGCCCTCGCCCTGGATCGGCTCGACGAGGATGCCGGCAATATCGGTCGGGGAGATCATGTTGCGAAACAGGTATTCTTCCAGATAGTCGATCACCGCTGTGCCGGCGTCCTGTCCATTGTGACCGGCTATTACCGGACGGTAAGGATTGGGATAGGGCACGTGATGGACGTTGACGCCGGTGTGGTAGTTGGCGCGCTGGACTGCTTTGCTGGCGGTGAAGGATAGCGAGCCGAGTGTCCGGCCATGGAACGCGCCCAAAAAGCCGATGAACTTCGACCGGCCGGTGTGGTACATCGCCAGTTTGATGGCCGCCTCGACGGCTTCGGTGCCCGAGTTGCCGAAATAGATTTTGGTCGGACCGGACATCGGCGCGATGGATTGGAGCTTCTCAGCCAACTGGACGGCCTGAGGATAGTAAAAGTCAGACAGGCAAATATGCCAGAATTTGCTGACCTGCTCCTCGACGGCCGCCTGGATGGCGGGGTGGCGGTGGCCTGCATTGACCACGGCGACGCCGGCCATGAAATCGATGTAATGGCGGCCGTCCACATCCCAGACTTCCGAGCCTTCGGCACGGTCCACAACAAGAGCATATTCGCGGCTATAGGAGGGGGACAAGCTGGCTGTATCGCGCGCGATCCAGCTCCGGCCATTCGGTCCGGCTCCGTCGAGGCTGAATTTCATAGTATCTGCGTCTCCTTATAACGGAGTAGTTTACTCCGGTTCAATTGTGAAAGTCAGCGGGTAACCCTCAAGCCCGGCGGCAAAGTGCGCCTGGCCCACTCGCTTCTCTGCCTCGCTTTTGGGGAGGGTCGTCACGTAGGCAAGGCCTGACACGTGCGCAGCGTAGGTTACCTGTTCGGCTTCCAGCGGGGTTAGATCGAAAAAACGTTGTAAAACAATGACCACAAAATCATACGGTGTAACGTCGTCGTTGTGGATGAAGACCCTGAACGGCGGTTCAATCGCTGCCAATTGCTCTGTATCCTCGCCAATCTCTGGCTGGATGACGGGGTCCAGGATCATAACCCAAGTATTATAGAGCGTCCGTACCGGCACGGCAATCGCGGCGATGCCTGTCACGCGCCATAAATTGCCGCCGGCGCACGAGTCGTTACAATTTGTTTCGCCATGACGAAACGATTTATTCTGGTTGCAGGCAATATCGGTGTAGGCAAGACGTCGCTCGCTGAACGCCTGGGCGGCCGTCTGGGCTGGGTGAGCGGTTTCGAGTCCGTCGCCGACAATCCCTATCTGGCAGACTTTTACGCCGACATGCGTCAATGGTCGTTCCACCTGCAGGTCTTCTTCCTGGGTCATCGCGCGGAGCAGCATCTGGCGTTGGCGAACTTGTCGCAATCGGCCATCGCTGACCGCAGCATCTATGAGGATGCCCATATTTTTGCCCGCGTCCTTCATCACCTGGGTAACCTCAACGAGAGGGATTACGAGTCGTATCGTCACGTCTATGAATTGATTGTGTCCACCTTGCCGCGACCCGACTTGATGGTCTACCTGACAGCCCCAGTCCCCGTGCTTCTCGAGAGGATTCGCAAGCGAGCGCGGCCGATTGAGACCGGCATAACGGCTGAGTACCTCGGTCTGCTCGATACGTTCTACAACGATTGGCTGAGTGATTTCGATCTTTGCCCGGTGTTGACGATTCGAACCCAGCAGCTTGACTTTGTCCACCACTCCCATCACCTCGACACGGTAATTGAACGAATCGAAGCCCAGCTTGCAGGCCGCGAGGAAGTCGTGTTTGATTGAGTATTATTCCTCTTTCACTTCCGACTGTGCTTTGTGTTAAACTTCACAATTAACCACAAGCAATTCGAATCAATCTGTCTGTGCAAGAAGATCCCGCCGGGGAGCGGAAAAAATACCCCCAAGCCGCATTATTATTGATTCCATTGCTGATCCTGGGCTTTGTTCTGGTGGGGGTGGGTCTGTATCACGGTCGCGGGCCGGGTTCCATGACCTTGCCGACGAGAGCTGTCGTTGCCGCCTCGCCCTTGCCAAGCTCTGCGATTTCTGTCGTCGATGTGGCGGGTGACGGAGTGGGTGTGGTATCCGGACCGGCGACGCCGTGGGCTGTGGCCGGTGGGCCGGGTGAGCCTACGGCCGTGCCGACGCCCGAGCCAGCCATGACCACCCCGCCGGCGCTGGCGCTTGCGCTGCTGGGGCCGCCGGGAGGAAGTGTATTTCAGGCCGGGGATGTGGTGACTTTCTACTGGAGTTCACCGGAGCTTTCCGGCGGTGGTCGACAATTCGTGGTCTATTTGTTGAATGGAGATGAACGGCTGGCCCTCGGCGTTGTTGACAAGGAAAATCTGGGCCTGGGATACCAGCTGCAAGCGGTCCCCGGCCAGTCCGTAGGCCAGGCGGGCAATTATGGTTGGGTTGTCGTGCTGGAAGATAATTCAACCGGAGCCATAATCGGCCAGAGCGAAATCAGATCAATTACCATTCTTGAGGATAATTAACGAAGGAATCACGCGATTCGCTCTGTCCTTCGGTGGAATTGCATTTTGTTGTGTATAATAGTACGCTAGATTGAATGTTTGTGTCGCCGGGTAAGGAGCATCAACAGAATGATGTGGACAACCGCAATTTCCCGGAATAATTAATCGCACTGCATAATATTTATGGTGGCAAGGGATAAAGAAGACCTGTCTGGTCAGCAGATAGGTAATTACGAGATCGAATCCCATATTGTGGCGCGCGAGATCAGTGACTTGTTCCTCGCCCGTGACATCAAGCTCGAGCGCCCGGTATTCCTCGAAGTGCTGCGTGTGTCGGAGCAGGAAGACGAGGCTCTCGCCGAGAGTTTTCGCGCGCGAATGGAAACGGTCTCCCAATTGAAGGGGCCGCACATCGCTGTGGTCAGCGACTTTGATGTAACGGAAGACGGCTATCCTTACGCCGTGATCGATTACTTCCCCGGCGAAACATTGGCTGAAAAGCTGGCTGAACTGCGCCGGGACCAAAATATCCCGCCGGTCATCGAATCTCTCGAACTGACCAAGCAGATGGCACAGGCGCTTGGCCAGGCGCATGCCGCCGGTCTGATCCATCATGACCTCCGACCGGAAAATATCATGCTGCGCGAGGACGGTACTCCCATCCTCATTGATCTCGGGGTACCGCTCGTTTCCGGAACCCCTTCCCCTGGGGTGACGGGAGCCGAGAACGAACTCCTGGACTATATCGCGCCGGAAGCGGCCGAAGGCAAGCCCCTGACACGTCGAAGCAATATTTATTCACTCGGGGTCATTCTTTACGAGTTATTGGCCGGTCATCAACCACACCTGCCAAACCTGCCGTTTGACATTTTTCCACAGGCGAACATGCCTAAGGAAGAGCCGCTGGAGGAAGCGCGGCCCGGACTGGCCGGCGAAACCTACAGACTGGTGCGCAACTGCCTTTGGCGGCAGGAATGGAGCCGGTTCGAGACGGCGGACGAGATGATTACCGCCATCGAGACAGCCATTTTTGCCGAGCAGGAATTGCCCAAGGCCGCCACCTGGACACCCAAACGCGGCCGTTCGCGGGTATTTATCATCCCCGTTGTCCTGATCCTGGTGGCATTGCTTGCGTTCTTCCTGTTGCGCGAAGTATTTGGCGGACGTGGAACCGAGGTCGTTGAGCCTACGCGCCGGGGAACTCCGTCCGGCACGCTTGCCGCCGGCGCGGGGACGCCTGATGTGGGCGATTCGCCCTCCCGGACGCCGGATGGAGGTACGCCGACGGATTCCTCGTTGGGGTTCACCATATCAGTTCTGTCGCCGGCCGCTAATCGGGAGTTTTTCCCACAGGATACCATCAATTTCGACTGGTTCTGGCCGACGCTGCCCGACGACGGCGATCATTTTGCCGTTTTTGTCATCGATGGCGACCAGGAACATTTGCTGGGCACGATGACTGAGCCGAACAATGGCGTGGCTTATCGTTTGTCTATCCCGGTCAAGGAAATTCCAGCCACCGGTGATGTTGCCTTACAGGTTCGCCTGCAGAATTCTGACGGCAGCAAGGTATTCGTCAGCAGTAACCTGTTACCGCTGAGGATTCTGACCGGGACCGTTACGCCGACTCCGGGAGCTGATACCTCTACACCGACCACTACCGCGACGCCGACTCCGACGGTTGTTTGTGTGGTCGCTCCGCCTCCGGGTTGGATTCAGTTTACGATTCGCCAGGGAGATTCACTTTCCAACCTGGCCCAACGGGCAGACATTCCCGTCGAATCGCTTATCGCGGTGAACTGTTTGCCGAATGATGTCCTCAGCGTTGGCCAGAGGGTGTGGGTTCCCGCCAACTCTCTGCCATGGACGGCGACGCCGAGCGCTCCTGCCTCACCTGTTCCTCCGACGGCGACCCGGTCGCTCGTCACTCCTGAATCGCCACCAGCGACCAGTGGCCCGCAGCCGACCACCGAAAGCCCCACCACGGCTCCGCCCACCGAATCGCCGCCGACGGAGGAACCGCCGACCGCGACGGCCCCTCCCCCGTAGCAGATAACTTTCTCACCCCGGCGCGAATTTCGATCCAAAATTCGACTGGTCAAATTGTGTGTAACGCGTTAGTATTTCGGTACATGAGATAGTACCGAAGTACTATACCGCGTTGCGGTCGTTTATAAATGAATCGTCACCTGTTTGAAGCGATTCCAGGGCGCAGAACTCATTATTTCACTGCATTTTAACCGTTCGCCCCACGCTGAAGCGGTAACATTAGTCTGGCGTCCCGTGTCGGTCGGCATTTTTCGGCCGGTAGTCCTTGGGTTATTGGGATCCGCCTCAAATCCGGTATAGCGCCACCTGGCGCGACGAGGAGTGCAGGAGCATCATGAATAAGAAAACCATCGTTCGCAATTTTGGGCCGTTGTTTGTCGTTGTGGTAATTGCCATTCTGACAACCGTTCCCGTTTTTGCTGCCGCCCCGGTCATTCTCAATCAGACCTTATCGATTGCAGAGGACAGCGTGCCGGGAGACCCAACGACGCCCAATAAAGTCAACGCATTCGATCCCGAAGGAAAACCGTTGTCTTATACCATTGTGGGCGGAACCGGTATTGGCATATTTTCGTTGGATGAAACGACGGGAATTGTCACGCTTGCTCCCGGGCAGTCGCTTGACTACGAATCAATCAAGAGTTACACGCTTTCCGTTAGAGTACAAGACCCGGAATCGCTTGCCAGCACGGCGGTTGTCACCATCAACGTGACCGATGCCTCCGACGAGTCGCCGACGATGAACGACCAGACTTTCAGCGTGCCGGAAAACAGCGCCAACGGTACCCAGGTGGGCAAGATAGTCTTTTCTGATCTGG
>JAHDWL010000005.1:0-27340 GCA_023384355.1 Anaerolineae bacterium | reverse complement strand
ACAGCCATACCTTCACCATTAACAGCGGAAACGGTGGCGGCGGCGGCGCGTTCCAGATTGCCAATAACTCAGGAATCATCACCGTTAAGGATTCTGCCCAATTAAACTTCGAGACCACACCGCAATTTGTGCTGAACGTGACAATCACCGATGTGGGCAACCACACCGATACGGCCGATATCACCATCAACGTCACTAATCTCAATGAAAAGCCCAACGTCAGCGACCAGCAGTTTACGATTAGCGAGGATGCGGCGAATGGTTCAGTCGTCGGCACGGTGGTCGCTACCGATCCCGAAGGCGACACCCTCACCTTTGCCAGAACCGGCGGCTCGACTGCATTTGCAATAAACAGTTCCAGCGGTCAGGTTACAGTCGCCGATAATACACTTCTGGATTTCGAAACCAACCCTGCGCCGACTTTCGTCGTCACCGCTCTGGACACAGGTGGCCAATCGGATACGGCGACGATCACGGTAAATCTGACCGATGTGAACGATCCGCCGCGTGTGACCGGCGGCGGAATTCCGGACCTCTTTCCCAATGAGGGTACGACCATCGCCACCCGTAACCTGTGGGCGGCCTTTGAGGATGACGAAGACGACGACGCGCAATTAAGCTTCATCGTTCAGAATAACGACAATCCCGGGTTGTTCTCCTCACTGCCGATTCCCAACAACAGCACGGGTATCCTGACACTCAATTTTGCGGCCGGCGCGACAGGCATCGCCAACCTGACTGTGCGTGCCTTCGATACGAACGGTGCATTTGTGGACGACACCTTCAAGATCGATTTCAATGAAGCGCCGGTCGCCTTGGGGTATGCCAACGTGACGGTTCTGGAGGACGCGGACAACACTGTCTTCAGCCTCTATACCGGCTTTACGGATGCCGAACAACCTTCATCGGAACTTACATACACCATCAAGGCAAATTCCAATCCCGGCCTGTTTACCTCGGTCAACATCAATCCTGCCGGCGAACTCGTGCTGGATTACGCCCTTAACGCCAACGGGCAGGCGAACATCACGATCCGCGCCACGGACGGCGGCGGATTGTCCGCTGAAACCACTTTTAATGTAAAAGTGAACGCTGTCAATGACAAACCGACAACCAGCGGAATCCCGAATGTGAACGTCCTGGAAGATGCCACCGATACTGTCATCAATCTGGCCAGCCACTTCGACGATCTGGAAGACGGGGCGGGCGGGATGACATACGCCGTTCAGTCCAATTCAAATGCGGCACTGTTTGACAGCGTGACGATTTCGGCCACAACCCTGACGCTGGATTACAAGGCCGATGCCTTCGGAACGGCCACCATCGTTGTGCGGGCGACTGACAATGGTAACTCCGGGCAACCCGGTACGGCCGAATTTGTTGAATCGACTTTCACGGTGACGATCACGTCTGTCAACGACAAGCCGCTCGTCACCAGCTTCGAGAAGAACACGCAGGAGGACATCCCTGTGTCGTTTACCCTGTCTGACTTCTCGGCGAACTTCATTGATGCTGACGGGGACCCGCTGTCCAGCGTGCGCATTCAGTCGCTGCCGGCCAACGGCACGCTGAAGCTCAACGGGGTGAATGTCATCCAGAATCAGGTGGTACCGGCGGCTCAGCTGGGCACACTGGCCTTTGTCCCCGCGCCGAACTGGGACACGGGTACGACATCGTTCGAGTGGACTGCCTCTGATGGGTTGGCCTATGCCGAAATCCCGGCGACCGTCACTATCTCGGTTCAGCCTGTTAATGACCAGCCGACGGTGACAAATATTGAAAAGACCGGCCCGGAAGGGGTGAATATAAACTTCACCAAGGAAGATTTCATCCTGGCCTTTGCCGATGTTGACGGGCAAACGTTGCAGGTGGTGCGTATCGCGTCCGCGCCTCAGCATGGGACGCTGAAGCGCGGCAATGTCGACGTGAACGCGAACGATCAGATCAGCGTTGAGCTTCTCGACCAACTGCGCTACGTGCCGAATCAATACTTCAACGGCGTGGACAGTTTCAGTTGGACCGGCTCCGACGGTTCGCTCTACGCCAGCCCGGCTCAGGTCATCCTTACGCTGACGCCCGAGAATGACCCGCCGGTGCTCGATTTAAACGGTCCCGCGGCCGGTGTTGACTCGAATGCGACGTTTGCGGCGGGCAGTTCGCCGGTGGCAATCACCAGCCAGAACCTGACCATTACCGATGTCGATAACGACACGATGGCCAGCGCGACAGTACTCATCGTTGGCTTAAAGAACGGATCAAAGGAGAAATTGAGCGCCGACACCACCGGAACGAGCATCTTGGCCAGCTACAGTGTGGTCGGATCGAACGGTTTGCTCCAGTTAACAGGTACGGCGTCGATTGCCGATTACGAAAAGGTACTCAAGACAGTCAAATTCGGGATCGAGCCGGATGTGACCAACCCCGACACTACGACCCGCAATATCCAGTTCATCGTATACGATGGACAGGAGAACAGCAACGACGCGTTCGCCTATGTCGACGTCATCAACCCGCGCATCAAGATATCGATTACTCCGGAGATTCAGCCCGTGGCCAAGGGCGGCACGGCCGTCTTCACAGTGGAAGTGGAGAACGTCGGCAATGTGGCTCTGACCAACATTTTAATTAACTCCGCGGCCGTCCCTGGCTGCTCCCGTACCAACTACGCCAACGAGATCCTTGATCCCGGTGAAAAGGTTGCATCCTACGCCTGCGTTGTGTCCGACGTTCAGGATCGGATCGATAACAAGGTCGTTGTGACGGCCAAGGATGTGGTAGTTAGTAGCACGGTGACAGCCGACGATACGGCCATTGTTCGCGTTTTGCGCGAGATGGTTGTTAGTGTCGTTCCCCTGGCGTCCGTGGGAGATGTGCTCCTGAAGGGACAGGACGCCAAATTCACCGTCACCGTCATCAACCCCAGCGAGGTCGAGTTGACTTCGGTTGAAGTGAAGGCGTTTGTCGATTATGACTACGTCGTGGTTATTGCTTCGCCCGCCGACAATGTGCCCGCGCCGTCATGCGACAAGGTTATCGGCACGCTCACCGGTCTGGCTGAGTATAGCTATGACTGTACTATCCCCAACGTTCAGGCTTCCTTCCAGATTGAGGTTCAGGCGACGGGGATGATTGAGGGCAATACGCCCACGGGTGACTTCGACATCGATCAGATCTCGGTGCTCGATATGACGCTCGATGTTTCATCCTCGCACTTCCAGGTGCCGGCCGGGGAGACGACGCCAGTCAAGTTCAGTCTGACCCTGACCAATATCAGCGACGTGCCGATGACCCTGCAGACGCTGAACAGCGCTGCGCATGGGAACCTTCTCGATACCGCCAATGGCGGCATCACCGACAACAATTGCCCCACTATGGCCAAGGAAATCCCCGGTGGCGAGGTGCGCACCTGTTCGTATACAGTCGCGCTCAACCTGCAACCGCCGGCATTTACGAACCTTATCACCGCCACCGCGGCCGACGCCGGCAGCCGATTGGTAACGGTATCGGATTCGGCCATCGTAAGTGTCGGTGACTTCTCGGCGCTGGAGGTATTCCTCTCGGCAAGCCCGCCGAATCTTCCGGCGCCGGGCGGCACTGTTAATCTCACTGTTCGCGTCAAGAACAACACGCCGAACGAGATCACACTCGACGAACTGGAAGAGGATAACGTAACGCTGGACGGGCAAGGCAACTGTGCCGTGCCGAAGAATATACCCGCCAACGGGGAGTATTCCTGTGTCTATTCCGCCACGATCAGCAACAAGAATGTAGGCGATGTTGTGACGCGCACGGTTATGGCTTCAGCGGCATCTCTGGAAGCGACAGCATCGGTCGATATTCACATCACGGGGAATACCCATACCAGAATCCTGCTGCCGTCGGTGGCCAGCCTGGCGACAGCCGGAGAGCCGAACAACAGCGTCTGCTCTGCGTTACAGATTTCGCCAAATATCGAACATTACTTCTTTGCCGATGATGCCCATGATTGGTACAAGTTTACATTGACCGGTTCGAGCGACGTTGTGGTCAGGCTGAGTGACTTCAATGTGACGGAAGGTCAAATGATGGTGTACGCCGGCAATTGCAATAACCCGAATCGTATCGGCCACAACGGCGATCTTGGAGTTACCCCCGAACGCGAGATCAGGTTGGATAACCTGGCGGCCGGTGATTATTTCATCTGGGTCTTGTCGAGCGCCGGGTTAAACACAACGAGCCCTTACGCTCTCGAAGTAGATACTACCGCTCCCTAATGCGGTGGGCCGGCTGATGACGACCGAACGTGGGTCGTTTGATAAACGTTCATGGACTGACCGGGATTCGCCCGATTGCGGCGAGTCCCGGCCACCCATAAGGAAGATCGTGACGTGAGAAGTATACAACGATCCTTACCCGTTTTATTGTTCGCGAGTTTGGCGCTGGCCCTTCTGATCGGTTTGTTGCATGGCCCGAGCCTGATGGCCGAAGGATCGGCCGCCGGCGCGATCGATCAACCGCTCATCCTGTCGGGTCAGTCGCCCAGTGTGCAGGATTTCATCCCTCCGGGTCATGCTAATTTCACCGTTACCATCACCAACACCGGGACGGTGACGCTGCAAAACGTCAACGTCACCGGGGCAACAACGGCCGATTGCAATCGCTCTGATTTGGGCACCCTGTCTCCCGGCCAGACCACATCGTATGTATGCACGACCAGCGGCGGAGCTCCGGTCACCGAGAGCTTCCTGAACGAACTGCAGGTGAACGGTACCGCGGGCGTGACAACCGTCAGCCACACATCCAACGCTTACGTCAAGGTGATCAATCAGGACCTGCGCATTACCAAGACACCCCGGTTTCAATCTGTGCAGATGGGGGGCATGGCTTTTTTCAATATAACAGTCCTCAACACTTCCGATTTCGTGATGACGCTGGAACAGATTGATGACGCGGTTTTCGGTGAATGCGATCGGGACCCCTCGGCCACAATAGCATTACTCCCGGGCGAGCCGTTCAAGATCAATTGTTCCCCGAACGATATCCAGACGGCGACGGCTTCTGAAATTACGGTTATAGCGAAGAACGCCGACAATCCCGACAGCGAGCCGCTTCTCGCCACCGACATCGCCTGGGTCGACGTGTTGTCCCTGGAGGCGACGCTTAACCCCAGTCCGGCGTCAATCCCCGAACCGGGCGGTCTTGTCACCTATACGGTAGAGATTTTCAACACCGGCAGCCTGTCGTTGACACTGACGGAGCTTAGAACCACCAAGTTCGGCAATCTGTTGGATCCTGACAACCCCCTGATCGAATCGGGCACAAATGCCTGCCTGTCGGGCGGAACGCCCCCACTCATACCGCCCAACGGGGGCGGCTATTCCTGCGCCTATGTTGCGCCGGTCAGCGGCCAGCCGTCACAATTCACTGATACCCTGACCGTCACCGCGGTGGACAAGAACAGCGAAACGGTTTCAACCACGGCCCCCGCGGCAGTCACAATTACAAATGTGCCCTCGGCCATACAACTGACGCTGGGCGCGACGCCGTCATTTATTAACCCTCCCAGCCAAGAGGTGACGTTTAGCGTACAGATTAAAAACGCGAGCAGCGCCGACTCGATCACCATTACGAAGATCGAGGACAGTATTTTGGGCAACCTTGACGGGCGCGGCACCTGTGATGTGCCTGTTGCGGGGGTATTGCCGGGGTTCTCATACCAATGTCAATTCACGGCGGTCGTGAGCGGCGATGTCGGCGATCAGCGGTCGCGCACGATTTCGGTTGAAGCCAGGGATGATGATCCCGTGCCGGCGATTCTTAACGCGAGTGATATTGTGATCGTGACTTTTATCGAACAGCCGGAGCAGAAGATTTTCATGCCCAGCGTGGCGGACGATAATGACCCTGTCATTGAGCCGAATAACAGTTGCGCCACTGCTCATAACATGTTCCTGAATCGGCAATATTTCGTCTTGCCGCCGGCCGTATACCCGTCGGATCAGGATTATTTCATGTTTGATTTGGTACAGGCCGGTCCGGTTTCAATTGACCTGAAGAACTTCGTCCCTCAAAAAGGTCAGATGGTTGTTCGTTATGACGATTCTACCAAGCCGTTGCCGAATTGCGCGAAGGTCCAGAAGAGAATGTCGGAGCTGGCCTTGAACAATACGATGAATCTGAATTTGTCTGCCGGTCGATACTACATCCAGATAATCAATGATGGTTCATCGAATATTACCGAAATGTATGAACTGATCGTTCACGTCTCCGCACCTTAAGCTAAACCTTCATCCGCCATGATTAAAATGGCTGGTGTCGGGGACGTAGCGCTCGACTTTTTCCTATGATTTAGATTGACGGCGAACGATATCCCTGTCGGGATCAAGTTGACCTGAAGCAGAAGCAGCGAATTTAAATGGCCGTAGCGAGCTTGTTCGAAGATCTTCTGGATCAATACAAAATAGAACAACATATCGCCGAGAAGCGCTATACAGACCTGTATCAGGCTTGTGATGTTGATGATGACAGCCCGGTGCGACTGGAGGTTTTGCGCGCAGAATATGCGGGTGACAGCTCGTTCGTCGGGCGGTTTGTCAGCCGGGCGCGGGCCATCGCCCAGATGCGTCATTCGAATATTGCTCCCATCCTCCACATCGGCAAGACAACCAACGGCGCGCCCTATGTGGCCCAGTCCGTGATCGATGGCTACCCGCTGTCACATCGCCTTGAACAACTGTCCCGACGTAAAACGCCGGCAAACCCGATCTATGCGCTGAACCTGGTTCGTCAATTGGGGGATGCCCTGACGTTGGCCGAGAGGCTGGAGTTGTTTCATTATGACCTCCAGCCGGATAACGTCCTTCTGAAAAACGTGACGTTGCCGACCGACGATTCCGTAGTGTTGATGGATCTGTTTATCCCCGTTGACAAGAGAATTCGCGGGAATGGGTCGAGTGGCGATTCCGATGCCGGGAGCTATCTGTCACCGGAACAACGTGCCGGGAAGGAGGTGACGGCCGCCAGTCACGTCTATTCCCTGGGCGCAATGCTCTATCGTCTGCTGGCCGGGAAAACGCCCGGCGGCCCGGTAACATTGCGCGATGTCGGTTTAAAGCGATTCTTTGGACGCGCGTCCGCTCTGGAACGGGAGCGCGGCGATCTGGCTCCGGCCACTTACGACTTGATAGAGCGTTCCATGCGCAGGGATCCGCACCGTCGGTTCCCGGACGTTGAGGCATTCAATGTCGCGTTAGGAAAGGCATTGGCGGCCGAAGAGGTCCGTCCCGGTGCCGTCGCGACGCGGGATGCAGGCGGCGAACGCAAGCCGTTGATTCGCCTGTTGCCGCTGATGATAGTGACTTTGTTCCTGGCTGTGGGGGTTGTCGCCGTGGGTAGCCTGGTAAACCGGAACGGAGGGATCGGGAACGGCTCGACGAGCCAAACGATCGCTGTGAATCCGGCGCAAACTGAGTCGGCTGGCGGTGTGGTAGCTATCGAATCCACGGCCACAATGCCGCTCGTAACGGGGGAAGGCGATCAAGGGACCCGGATGCCTGCTGGTTCACCTGCAGTAGTCGAGGCTGTTGCCACCACAACTCCTGCTGAGGGCGCGGTCACACAGGTTGTGGACCCACAAGGTGGGGGCCCACAAGGTGGGGCTACTCTAAGTGTGACCACTCAAAATGTGGTCACTCAAAATGCGGCTACACAGGAAGCGATCGCGGGAACGCCGGAAGTGACACCCACTCCGACAGAGAGCAGCGCGTTGACGCCAACAATAATGCCGACGACCGCGCTGCCTCGGGTGCGGGTAACGCTTAATCTAGTGAACCTTAGAAGAGGCCCCGGCGTTTCGTATTCCTTGCTGGGCAACGTTGCGGCAGGTGAGAACCTGGAAGTGATTGCCTGGAACAACGACAAGGAGAATCCCTGGTATCTTGTTTTGACGGATGATCAGCGGATTGGCTGGATTGCCGCAACGGTCGTAGAAGCAGTTTCGGCCGAGGCCCTGGCCGCCGTTCCCGTCGCGGCGACGATTCCGCCAACGCCCAGACCTACGTTGACACCAACACCGACACCCACATATTCAGTTGTGGTCACAATTATCCTGACCAATGAACCCGGTGGTCCGGGGGAGGGGGGATCGACGCGGCCGCCGGAGGAACCAACCACAGAACCAACCGAACCTCCGGATGACCCGACGAGGACACCGCCACCATTCACGCCGTCACCATAAGCGAGAGCCACGTTGTTCGGCCCCTGATAAATCGAGCAGCTTCTCTCTCTGCCGCCAACAGCTCGATACGGATTACAGGATGGAATTGAGAACAACGAGCGATAGAAAACTGATGAGAATATCCGAAAGCAGAATCAAGACACTGATTATTGTCGCCTGCCTGCCGTTACTTGGCCTCCTGTCCATGGTTGGCTTCGTGAAGGCGGCTGATGTTCCCCCCATCCTTGATCTTAATGGTGATGCAACCGGCGTGGATTACAGCGCTGTTTTCACCGAGGACGGCGGGCCGGAGCCAATTGTTAACGCAACCGGACTGACGATAGTAAACGGTGAGGATAATGTCCTGACCTCGGCCAGGGCTGTGCTGACCAACATCCTGAATGGCAATCTGGAAACGTTGTCCGCCGATCCCGGCGCAACCGGTTTGGATGTTGTTTACTCAGCCACCACCGGGGAACTGTCCATTAAAGGCAATGCCTCGGTCGAGAGCTATCAAACGGTGTTGCGGACGCTGGTGTATGACAATGGTTCTCAGTCGCCCGATCCCACTGATCGGGTCATTCTGGTTACAGTCAGTGACGGCCCGCAAACGAGCGTGCCGGCGATGAGCACTGTCGCCATCAACGCTGTGAATGATGCACCGGTTCTGGATAATACCGGAAATATGATGTTGGCATCTATTAATGAGGATGACTATCAATCAAACGGGAATTCCATCGCAACTATCATCAAGAGCGCGGAACAAGAGGGCCAGGATCGCATCACTGATGTTGACAAGAACAGTCTTGAAGGGTTTGCGGTTATCGAAGCCATTTCGACCAATGGACTTTGGCAGTATTCTCTTGATGCCGGCAAGGTGTGGACTTCGTTCGATATGGTTTCTAACACCTCAGCTACTCTGCTCGATGGAAATGCGCGTATTCGCTTTGTGCCTAACGCCAATTTTCACGGTTCCGTTAACTTCCTGTTTCGAGCCTGGGATCAATCCGGGGGCAGGGCGAGCGGCACAACAGGTGTGGATGCATCCGTAAACGGCGGCACCACGTCGTTTAGCGAGGCGTCGGGGGTTGTGACGATTAGCGTGCTTCCCGTAAACGATTTGCCTGTCGTCGATATGAATGGTGCCGCTCCCGATCGAAATTTTTCCACCAATTTCTTTGAGGCCGGCCCCGCTGTCCCCATTGCCGATCCCGCAGCCACCGTTACCGATGTCGATAACCTGTCACTGCAATCGATGACCATTACCTTGACAAACAGACCGGATGGCGCGTCAGAGTCCTTAACGGCAACGGAGCTGGGAAGTATCAAGGTCACTCCGTACGATCCGGCGACCGGGCGTTTCATACTCACCGGACCGGATTCGTTGGCGAACTTCCAGCAGATTTTGCGGCAAGTGAAATACCAGAACATCTCCGAAAATCCGGCGACGATCACCCGCACCGTCACTGTCATAGCGAATGATGGCCTGATCGATAGTTTGCCGGCGATAACGGAAATCAAGGTAAACAAAGTCAATAGCGCGCCGGTTCTGGATGGCGCGGCGGTGATTGAGATGGCCGCCATCCCCGAAGACACGCTCCAGCCAATAGGCGAGCCAATTGCGCAGATATTGTCTTCGGCGGGCAATCCGATCACCGATGCCGATATCGGAGCACTGGAGGGCATCGCGATAATCGCTGCCGGCAATGTCCATGGACAATGGCAATATAACCTTGATAACCCCCCTGTGGGTGAAGCCGGCTGGCTGCCCGTGGGAACGGTGTCCGAAACGGCCGCCGTGCTATTATACGACACAGCCTGGTTGCGCTTCGTGCCTTCGAAGGATTATTTTGGCGGATCCGACTCTCTCTCTTTTCGCGCCTGGGATCGGACGATCGGGAGCAACGGTCAGCGGGATGCGGATGTGTCGGTAGTCGGGGGGAGCAGCCCCTTCAGCACTGCGACCAACGACATCACCATCGACATATCACCCGTGAACGATTTGCCTTTAATCAGTGGTCTGCCGGTCGAACCGTTGCTATATGTTGAGGATGCCGGGTCGCTCGCCTTGACCGGCAGCTCGATGACATTGGTCGATGCTGACAGCGACTTGTTGACCTCAGCGACAATCCGGCTCACAAACCCGCGGGACGGTGACGCGGAATGGTTATTCGTGACCACTGAAGGGACGAAGATCAACGCTGTTTATGAAGGCGGGGTAATCGAATTGACCGGGGTTGACACTGTGGCCGCCTATCAGCAAGTCCTGCGCAGCCTTAAATATCTGAATACGTCGCAAGACCCTGATGAAACGGACAGAGTGATCACTCTATCTGTAGCCGATAGCGAGGGTAGCCGTCCGCCAGGTTCAATCGTGGTCAGAGTGCAAGGGATAAACGATCCGCCAGATATCGATCTGAACGGTGTCGTCTCCGGGTATGATTACGCCACAAATTTCCCCATCAATCGTGGGGCGATCCCCATTGTCGCCGATAGCATGGCAGTGAGTGATGTCGATAATACCACGCTGAAGTCGGCGACGGTTCGAATCTCAAATCTGAAAGACAGCAAGAGGGAAATTCTCTCGGTTGATGTTTCCGGGACAAATATCAGCGACAATTTCAAATTGGACTCCGGAGTATTGGAGCTGACCGGGACGGACAGCATAGCGAATTATCAGAAGGTGATACGGTCGATCACGTATGAGAACACCCTTCCAACTCCTAATCAGGAGACAAGGATTATCCAGTTTGAATTAAGTGATGGACTAACCATCAGTCAGATTCGGACAACCTCTGTTGTTTTCATCAAGGCACCCGATGTTCACCTATTCATGCCGATTGTTTCCTTGATACAGTCACGAGGCGAAGAACCGAACGATACGTGTGCCGAGGCGCCGGCTATTCAAACCAACGTGGAAAATAGTTTCCATCCCGACGATCGCAATGATTGGTTCTATTTTGACTTGCAGCAGGAATCCACTCTGACTGTCGAATTGAGCGAATTCACCCCGGGCAAGGGTCAAATCCTTGTCGCAGTGGAAAAAGAGGCAGGTCTTAGGTGTGGAGGTTTGAACTTGTTGGGGAACAACGGTTCGGATCTCCCTGATAAAACAGTATCCCTGGGTCGCCGAGCGCCGGGCAGATATTACATCTGGATCATCAATGACGGCGTATTTGACGCTTCATCGTTTTACAAACTCTACATTCGGGCTGTCCCCTAGGCTTGACACGATGGGCCGGTTGTCCTATAATTTCGCATAATTATCCATCTCGTATGGGAGAATTATGATGGAATCAACAGGACAGCGCGAGTTATTCGGTGATCAGATCAGTAGCCATGAAGGCGATCAAAGGACGTCGATGCTCAGCCGCGACTCGTCCTTGCAGGCTGCTCTCGGAACCTTTGAGAGGCATATGCAGGACGAGGGTTTCTCCATCAACACGGTGAAGGCCTTTGCCAGCGACATACGACTGCTCGGCCGCTATATGGGGATCGGCACGCCCATTGGCGAGATCGGCACGAAGAATCTGAACGACTACCTCCACTGGCTGACACATGAGCGCGGCGTGCCTTGCAGCCCTAAATCCTACGCCCGCCGCGTGACCACGCTGAAGGTCTTTTTTGGCTGGCTGCATGAGTCGGGAGTTCTGGCGCAAGACCCCTCAGTCGCGGTGATCCAGCAGAGCGTCAGCAGCCCCCTGCCGGAGGCACCGCAACTTGGCGATGTGCAGCGGGCGGTGGAGGTGGCTGCGGCCTGGCGTGTCGGAGACTCTGAACGAAAACCGGACGCCCGGCCCTACTTGCTTCTCACGCTTCTGCTCAAAACGGGCATCAAGAAAGGGGAAGCGATGGCGATTGTCCCCAATCACATCGATGCCGGCGATCCGGATCATCCCGTTCTCTACGTCCGGTATGCCAATCCACGTCTGCGCTATAAGGAGCGTAAGCTCCCTCTTGATCCGGCATGGATGGAGGTGTTGGCGGAGTACCTCAGCCAGTACCATCCCACGGACACGCTTTTCACCTGCACGGCCCGAAACCTGGAATATATCCTTCACGACATCGCCGACGCGGCCGATTTGCCGCCCGGAGTGCTGTCGTTTGAAAACCTGCGTTGGGCCTCGGCTCTCCAGGATTGGCGCGATGAGGTGGAGCACGATGACATTCGCCAGAAGCTGGGGCTGTCAAAAATCGCCTGGCGGGAGACCAAAACCAAGCTGCGCCGTCTTATCGAGCGCGAGCAGTTTGAAAGTCAGCTCGCACCGTAAGCTCGCGCTGGACGGGTACCCGGTTACTTCTCGAACTTAAAGATTTGCTCACCCGTCTGAAGAACTTCGAACGTCAACTCACGTCGCTCGACCAACTGCTTTTCCTCTTGCTCAGGCCAGGTGTAGTAGAGGACGGCGACGAGGGTGTAGGGGTTCTTTGTCTCCGCGTCGCGGAAGTGCATCGTCAGGCTCATGTTGGGGGTGAAGGTCTCGATGATGTGGAGGGAGCCGGCCGGTTCGCCGTCGCTGTTGATCAGTGTAACCGCGATTGATGGCCGCTCGCGAAAGGGCGTCAGCTCGACGCCGAAGGCCATGCGCCGCAGATCGGGATGAATGAACAGACCAATCTGTCGGAACCGCACATCTTCGCGGGCGCGCGGTTCTTCCAGCGGATTGTTATAAAACCTGATATCCATAGCACGATTCTCTTCTATAGTCAGTCCGGCGTGGTTCAACCCGCCGTGCCGGGCGTCCCGGCTGATTCGGTTTCGCGTTGGGGGGATTGACTATCCGCCGCCCGCGTCGTCTGATTTACCTGCCGCTCGAACAATCTGAATTTCTCCAACACCTGTACAAGTTCGATTTGCCACTCGTGCGTGCCGCGATCCTTCTTCAGCCAGATGGCGCTCTTGCTGACCCTCACGGATTCGCCCAAATAGCGTTGGAGATGGAAACGATCCATGCCGCCGAGTTCGTCAATTCGGATGCGAATCTGGCCGGCCTCGGTGACGACGGCGTTGACGACGGCCATTTGGGCCAGGGACTTGATGCGGATCTGGTACAGGAGATTATGGACCGGATCGGGGATGGGGCCAAAGCGATCAGCCAGTTCGGCGGCCATCTCATCGATTTCAGCCAGGGTGTCCAATGTCGCCATGCGTCGGTATAGTCGCAGGCGCAGTTGCGTGTCGGGTACATAATCGGTCGGGATGTAAGTCGCCAGCGGCAGGTCGATCAGGACGTTGTCGGGCAGTTCGGGCGAGGTCTGCTCGCCTCGCAATTCCGCTTTGCGACGTTTGACGGCCTTGGTCAGCAGACGGGTATACATGTCGAAGCCGACGTTGGAGATATGGCCGCTTTGCTCGCCTCCCAGAAAGTCGCCCGCGCCGCGTATCTCCATATCGCGCACAGCAATGTAGTAGCCGGAGCCGAGTTGGGTGTGTTCGGCGATCGTCTCGAGGCGAGCCTGAGCATCGGGCGTCAGGCCTCGCCATGGGGCGTGGAAGAAGTAGGCATAGGCGCGGCGCGTGGCTCGGCCGACCCGGCCGCGTAGCTGGTAGAGTTGTGAAAGCCCGAATTGCTCCGCGCGATCGACGATGAGCGTGTTGGCGTTGGGGAAATCCAGACCGCTCTCGATGATTGTCGTGCTGAGCAGGATGTCGACGTTGCCCTCGGCGAAGTCGATCATGATTTTTTCCAGCTGCCGCTCGCTCATCTGTCCATGGGCAACGACGATGCGCGCCTCGGGAGCCAGCTTCTCCAGCCGTTTGCGGATGATGTGGATGCTTTGCACACGGTTATGGACGAAAAATACCTGGCCGCCGCGATCGAGTTCGCGCAGGATGGCCGTCCGAATACGCGAATCATCAGCCTCGCCGACGTAGGTTTCGACCGGCAGTCGTTCGGCCGGCGCGGTGTCGATGATGCTGATGTCGCGCACGCCGGTCAGGGCCATGTGCAGCGTACGGGGGATAGGCGTGGCGGTCAGCGTCAACACGTCGACTTCGTTGCGCCATTTCTTCAGTCGCTCCTTGTCGGCCACGCCAAACCGTTGTTCCTCGTCGATAATGATCAAGCCGAGGTCCTTGAAGGAGACGTCATCGGACAGCAGGCGATGGGTGCCGATGACGATATCGATCTTGCCGTCACGCAGCTTCTGGACGATTTGTCGCTGCCGGGTCGGGGTGCGAAAGCGGGAGAGCATCTCGACGGTGACCGGAAACGGAGCAAGCCGCTCAGTGAAGGTCGTATAGTGTTGCTGGGCCAGGATGGTCGTCGGCACGAGCATGGCGACTTGCTTGCCGTCCATCACGGCCTTGAACGCGGCGCGAAGGGCGACTTCGGTTTTGCCGTAGCCTACGTCGCCACAGATGAGGCGGTCCATCGGGCTGGAACGCTCCATGTCTTCCTTGACTTCGCCGATGACCCGCAGTTGGTCTTCTGTCTCGTGATAGGGGAAGGAGGCTTCCAGTTCAGCCTGCCACTCAGTATCGGCGGGGAAGGCGTGGCCGGGGATTGTCTCGCGCGTGGCGTAAAGGTCGAGCAGTTCCTGGGCCAGTTCATCGGCCGCGCGTTGGGCGGCGGCTCTGGCCTGCGTCCACGTGCGCTCGCCGAGGCGGTTCAGCGTCGGGTCGGCGTCATCAGGGCCGATCCACTTGCCGAGTCGATCCGCGTGATGGACCGGGACGTAGAGTGTATCGCCATTGGCGTACTTCACCAGGAGATATTCCCGCTCCATGCCGCCCAGGTTGCGCACGACAAGGCCCTCAAACTTGCCGATACCGTAATCGAGATGGACGACGTAATCGCCTTGTTTGATGTCGGCGAAGAACGTCTCCGGCGCAGCCTGCCGGGCTTTTCGCTGCCGGCGCGGGGCCGGGCGGCTCCAGCCGAATATTTCGGCGTCGGTCAGCAGGTGGAGCAGGACGTGATGGTCTTCCTGCCGCACCAGGATGAAGCCCTCGGCCAGACTGCCCTGGACAAAGGTGATGCTGCCGCTCGGCGGTACGTCGGGCAGGGTTTCCAGTGGCAGTACACCTGATCGCCCGGTTCCGGCATCGATTGCCGTCACGATCGGGTCGATCGTGTCTGAATCGCCGGCCTGGACGAGTGGCTCCAGGGTGCGAATCAGCGTGCCACCGTCTTCGCCCCACAGTTCGGCGAGGCGTGTTGCTTGCCGGCTGAATACCACAACTCGCTCGCCCTCGCGCCGGGTCTGACGGAGCTGGTTCAGGAACGGCCGCATCTGCCCGCCGTAACGCGGGCCGGGGTCGAAGGCTTCGCTCAACTCGATGTAGACCGGTTCCTCGCCTTCCGGCGGGTCGACCGCCTGGCCGTCACCCAATATGAGCGGCTGCCACCATGCCAGTTCCGAGGCGATTTCTTCCCAGGTGAATAGCGGGTTCTGGTAGCCGGGCGGCAGGGCGGCTTGTTCGGCCGCGACCTGTTCCGCGTGGGCGATTAGTTCGCCGGCGACTGTGCCCAGTTCGTCCCAGTCATCCACGATCACCAGCGCATCCTGGGGCAGGTAGTCGAGCAAGGTCACCGGTCGCGGGTAGACGAGCGGCATGTAGTATTCCAGGTTGGGGAAGGCCGCTCCCTGCCGCAATTGTTCCAGGTCGTCGCGCCAGGACGGCAGGCTGTCTTCGGAAGGAAGCGTTTCATCGGCCCACACCTCGGCAAAATCGCGCGCGACCGACGGCAGGACTTCGCGGGCCGGGGGGATCACGACGCCTTCAGGTGAATCGTACCCGTCGGCCGTGCCGAGCGAGCGCTGCGTGGCCGGGTCGAAGTAGCGCATGGTGTCTACTTCATCGCCGAACAACTCGATCCGCACGGGCAGGGCGGCCGCGGCCGGGAAGATGTCGATGATACCGCCCCGGCGGCTGAATTGTCCGCCGGCCTCGACGACGCTGGCCGGCTCGTACCCGATATCCATCCAGCCGGCGATGGTCTTGTCCACATCGAGAGACTGTCCGGTGCGGATGACCCTGGTCGCGGCGATGAACCGGCGCTTGGGCATGGTCTTTTGCAGAAAGGCCCGAATGGAGCTAACCACCAGTAACGGCGGGTCGGCGGCCGGGATGAGGGGATGTTGTCCGGCAATCAGGCCTGCGAAGACGTTGAGGCGCGCCTGGCGCGTGCGGTCGCTCCAGGGGCCGCGATCGTACGGCAGCGGCGTCGGTTCGGACAGTCGCAGCAATCGACTGCCGGACGGCAGCCATGTTTCCAGCGCCTGGTGCCACAGGGTGGCGGAATCGACCTTGGCCGTAAGCAGGAGAATCGGCGCGCGGCGCGCGGTTGCGATCCGCCGGTAAAGCTGGGCGACGACCGGCGGTCGAGTCCCTTTGACCAGCTCCAGCGGCAGCAAGCTTTGCAGCCCGTCGTCGCCGGCCAGGGCATGCGTCAACTGCCCAAAGGCCGGGATCTGGTCAAATAAATCGAGCAGGCCGGATACATTCATCTGTAGTGTCAGCCTCCCGGCGCGTCTATCGACCCATTGAAGCGGGACATCGTCAGGTCGATGCCATGACGCACGAACGATTCCACCGCTTCGACGGCGGTGGACAGCATTTCGCTGAGGAGCGGCAGCTCCTCGCGGCCGAAATCTTGCAGGACAAACGCGGCCGGGTCCATCCGGCCCGGTGGCCGGCCGATACCCATGCGCATGCGGGCGAAATCGTTACCCAGATGCTGGATAAGCGAGCGCATACCGTTGTGCCCGCCCGCTCCACCCTTCTCGCGCAGCCGTATCACCGCGAAAGGGATATCCAGTTCGTCGTAGACGACCAGAATGTTGCGCTGGGGGATTCTGTAATAGTTCACCAACGGGCCGATGGCTTCGCCGCTCAGGTTCATGAAGGTTTGGGGCTTGGCCACGATGACCGGCCGATCGGCAATGCGGCCGCTGCCCACAATGGCTTTGTTCTGGACTCGCTTCAGCTCGATGCCATGGCGCGCGGCCAGCCGATCGGCGACCATGAAACCGACGTTATGCCGGTTGTAGAGATGCGCGCGACCGGGATTTCCCAGACCGACGATCAGGAAACGATCGTCGCCAAGCGAGGCAGTGTCATGGTTCATTAAGAGACTCTACGATCCACCCAGATCGAGATCAAGCTCGAATGCGTTCCACAGCGGCGAGGGTTGTCCCGCTTCCAGGGCGAAATTCAGCACATCCGGCGTCGTTGCGGCCAGGCGCATTCGCGTGAACAGGGGCATAGCGGGCAATTCCTGGGCGAAAATGCGCATTGCCTCCTGATGGGCGTCGTCATAACCCGGCTGACCCGGCAGCAGCGACAACGCAGCCCGGCAGGCGGCGTCGTATGCCTCGTTGGACCAGCCCGACACGTTTACGCCCTGCCAGCCGTTGAATCCATCGACCAAGGGGCCGGGGATGTTTTCGGTCAGGTAGAGGCTGCAGTCGGGCTGGACACGATTGAGCCAGGCGAACTGGGCCATGTCGAACCGACGGCCGAAGACCGTGCCGCCGGGACCGGGTGCGAACCATGTGCCTGCTTCCTGGGTATAGGGATTTACCTGGATACCGCACTCGACCAAATCGTCGCGCACCATCTCGTTGATCTGCTGTCGCAGGACGCTCCCGGCATTCGTGCCGAGGGTGACGGTGAACGGGACTGTTGAACCGATCTCCTCGCGGATGCCGTCGCCGTCATTATCGACCATGCCGACTTCATCCAGCAAGGCGTTGGCCGCGGCCGGATCGTAGGCCCATTGTTCGGCATCGTCGGGGTGCAGCGGGTGGTCGTCAGGGATAAATGTGTCCATCACCATGGTCCGGCCAAACACCAGCTTGTCGACCATCGCCTGACGGTCGGTGCATTGGGTGACGGCCTGGCGAACCCGGGCGTCCCGGAACCATTGGGGATGATCGGCCTCGTAGGCGGCCGCGGAGTCGACACCGAAGACGATCTGCTCCATGACGCCGGCCGCGGCCACATGCTCCACAAGGCTCCCCGCGTCGGCCGCTTCGTCGATGTCGGGCAGCGCGTCAAAGGAGAGCACGTCATCGGTGATAATGTTGCATCCTTCGTAGCCGTCGGGCAGGGTGGTATTGCCCGGCGTGAGGAACCGGAAGGTCAATGAATCCAGATAGGGCAATCCTTCTGCCGAACGGTAATAGTACGGGTTCGGCACCAATCGGATGCTCTTGCCTTCGGCCCAGCTATCGACGACGAACGCGCCGAAGCTGAGGGGCATTCGTGCTACCTCGTCGGCGGCAGGTAGTTTGGCTGCGGGGATGTCGGCCAGCTGGTGGCTGGGCAGGGGCGTCCACACACGGGTCGCGTATGCAGTATCAAGGTATCCGGGCAGGCCTGTCCAGCGCACGGTGCGCTCGTCGATCGCCTCATAATCGGCCGTGTACCGCACCTGTTCATCAAGGATTGGCGCAGCGCGATCTCCCGCCAGCCGGAAACTGAAGACAGAATCTTCGGCCGTCACCGGGGTTCCATCTGACCAGACGAGGGGTTTGAATTCGAAATCCACCACGAGGCGGTTCATGCTGACGGGGCTGCCGTCAAAGACCACCCACTCGCCGCCGGAGTTGAGCACCTCCATCCCTCGCGTCAGCGGGCCAACTTCCTGTCCGGCGCTGAGCACGACGTCGCCTTCGGATACTTCGATTGTCTCCAGTCTGGCGTCATCATCGGCGAGGCTGGGAAGCTTCTCGAGGGCCAATGGTTGGTACGCGTAACCTCGCGATGTGTAGGGGGATTCATAAAGCGCCTGGCGGATGGCTACAGCCGGCGCGGTCTGGTCGCCGTACATATAGAGGCTTTCCGGCTCGCCGCCGACGCAGACGACGAGGTCTTTCGGCGGGACGGGAGTCGGCGTGATCGTTGGTGACGGCTCGGGCGTCGGCGCGGGTAATTCGGTTGAATCCGCCGCAACATTCTCCGCTTCGGGTGTGCCTTCGGCGACGGAAATGTCGGCTGGTGTAACCTGGACCGGCGTGCCATCCTGGCGACAAGCCACCAGGAGTCCACCGACCAGTATGAAAAACAGCGTTAATCGTGCCACAAAGTTTCGTCCTTTCGGATGTCAGGGTAATCTGTTGATTCGCTTGAGTGAAAAACTCAATAGGCTAGTCTAGCATAAATCGATCCCCCCGGCGACCGATAATGATTTGGTAAGAGTCCAAGTTTTATAACCTTTAATGGATTCACCAACAGGAGTGAGGAGGTTATACTATCGTCAGCCACATGCCGGTAAGTTTTTCAAACGACAGCTAGTCTTAGTAGCGTACCGCTTGACCATACCGGCTATTGTTTTTCAGGATGACCAGATAATGAAGTTTAGCTTTCGCGTTCTTATTCCAGTTCTGTTTATTTTGCCTCTCTTAATCATTGGTTGCGGGTCGCGCGGGGCGGCCCCGGCGGATAGTGGTGCATCGGCCGAAGTGCCCTTTGTCGGCAATACGGAAGCGAGCGAAAATGTATCGGCAACGCCGACACCGACGGCCGCGCTCAACGTGGCCGGCCCGGCCGAGGTTGACGCCGCCGGCATCCCTGTCGGCTTTACCGAGGAAGGGCGGCCTTATCGTGGCCGGCTCGACGCGCCGATCGTCATGGAGGAGTTCTCCGATTTTCAGTGCCCCTATTGTGGCCGGTTTACCAACGAGACGATGCCGGCGTTGCTGGAAAACCAGGTTGCCAACGGCGAGGTAGTCATCATATTCCATGACTTCCCGCTCAATGCCATTCATCCACAGGCGGCGGCGGCGGCCAACGCGGCGCGATGTGCCGGCGAGAACGGCGCGGCCGCCTACTGGGCTATGCACGACCGCCTCTTCGCTAACATTAGCGATTGGTCCAACAATACCCCCAACAAAGTATTTTTGAGCTATGGCGAGGAACTGGGATTCGATGGGGAGACATTCGGCGCATGTCTGGAAGAGAACCGGCACGCCGAAGCGATTAAGACCGATCTGGCGTTGGGTCAAAGCCGCGGAGTCAGCTCTACACCCTCATTCTTCCTCAACGATCAGCCGATAATCGGCGCTTACCCTCTGGATTATTTCAACCAGGCCATCGCCGCGGTTGGGGACGGCAGCAATATCGCTGCCCAGCCGGAGGCGCAACCGCAAAATCCCCGTGTGAAGCCGACCCCGGCGGCAATCGTCTTGAGCGATATCGCCGGGGAGAGGGGAGATGCCGGGGCGGCGGTGACTATCGTTGAATATACGGATTATCAGTGCCCATACTGCGCTCGACATGAGGCGGAGACGATGCCCTCGATCATCTCTGAACTGGTCGACAGCGGTCGCGTTCGCTACATCATCAAGGATTTTCCGCTCGATAACATCCATCCCGAGGCGCGGGCAGCGGCTGTCGCCGCGCGCTGCGCGGGCGAGCAGGGAGCCTATTGGGAGATGCATAACGAACTGTTCGCCGGCCAGAGCGAATGGGGCGGATTGGGTGACGGTGCGGCGACTGTCTTTGCGACCATGGCCAAAGACCTGTCGCTGAATAGCGCTGACTTTGCCGCCTGCATGAAGAGCGACCGCTACGATGCCGTGATTCAGGCCAATCAGGACGAAGGGGTTACGCTGGGCGTCAACGGCACGCCGGCATTTTTCATCAACGGGTTCCCGATCAGCGGCGCGCAACCTTATGAGCTGTTTGAGTATGCCGTCGGTCTGGCCGAGCAGGGGACGCTGGCGGATGCCTATGTATCGGCCGATGAGGATGCCGCCCAGGCTCAAGCGCCCCCTACCGGTCCGGTGGAGGTGGACACCGAAGGCGCGTATAGTATCGGCGATGAGGATGCGCCGGTGGTGATGGTTGAGTTCACGGATTACCAGTGCCCGTTCTGCAGTCGCCATTTTCTGGAGACATTCCCGAAAATCAAGGCCGATTATATTGATACGGGGAAGGTTCGTTACGTCTTTCTTGATTTCCCGTTGACCAGCATTCATCCCCAGGCGCAGCTGGCGGCCGAGGCGGCGCGCTGCGCCGGCGATCAAGGCGCATATTTGCAGATGCACGACGTGCTATTCGGCCGTCAGGACGAGTGGAACGGCCGTGATGATGCCGGCCAGATCTTCAATGGCTATGCCCGGGAATTGGGGCTGAATGGTGATGTCTTTGCCGGTTGCCTGGCCGAGGGTAAACATACGGCGGCCGTGCAGGCCGACCTGGAGCAGGGCATCGCTCTGGGTGTAGACGGCACGCCGGCGTTTTTCATCAACGGTAATTTTGTGTCCGGCGCTCAGCCATTTGAGGTGTTCCGGGGGGCTATCGAATCGCTGCTTGGCAATCCCGGTTAGACTTACGGAAAGATTGATGATTTGAGCATCCACCAAGATTTGGATATAGTCATCTCCAGATGGTGATCGTTGAGCCACGATCTCATCCGCAAGCCGGTGGGAATAGGGAACAATCCGTTTTCCAGATATATAACGGGAGTAGCAGCATGAACCGAGACGGGAAAAAGCTGGTCGGTTTTATTATCGGGCGCGAAAAGGAAATGCCGGACGCTGTGATGGATATCCTGAACAAGCGCTACGATAATATTCAGGCGGAACTGGTCAAGGTGGGGGGGACATTCATCGATGAGCCTGTCCTCTATGACGTGATCATCGATCGCATGTCCCATGAAATCCCATATTACCACGCCTATGTGGAATATGCTGCGTTGAACGGCTGTTACGTCATCAACAATCCGTTTGTATGGGGCATTGATACCAAGTTTTTTGCGGGCGCGCTCATGCGAATGATGGGGGTTCGCACGCCGCGCACGGTCGTCTTGCCGAACAAGGACGTCGCCACCGATACTGTTCCGGACAGCTTTCGCAACCTCACATACCCGATGGATTGGCAGGCGATCGTCAACTACATAGGCAGCCCGGCGATATTCAAGGACGTCCGCAGCGGCGGCCGTCGCTTTGCCCACCGGGTGAACAACGTAGAGGAACTGATCCAGCGCTATGATGAGAGCGGCACGCGCACGATGATCCTCCAGCAAGTCATCGAATCCGCTCGTCAGTATCATTGCATCGTCATCGGCGGCGAAAAGACGTTGCTTATGGCCTACTCCCTGGAGACAGGGCGTTATTTCACGGGGCAAGATGAACCTGAGGGAGGCTTGGCCCAGGAAATGACCGATATCGCCCTCAAGATCGCCCATTTGTACGGTTATGACATCAATATGACCGAGTTTGTCATCCGTGACGGAGAGGTCTACCTGATCAATGCCACGAATCCTTCGCCGCTGGTTGGCCGTGATTTGATGACTGAATCCCAGTTTGACTGGATCTGTGCCGAGATCGCCGATTTGGCGGCGCGACGGGCGCTCCAACCGCCGCCCCCGAAGTTGCCGGTCACGTTGCCCTGATGCCTTCAATCGATTATTTGCCTGAACTGCCTGATAGACTCTGGCGGATTCATTGCGCGTTGCCCCGGAAAGCAGTTATAATTAGTCGCTGGTTGTTGAGATGTCAACAATAATATGATGGAGCGCTCCCTGCAAGGGAGCCGACACAGGATTCGGATTGCCTACTTTCCTTCCCCGGAACGACCGGGCAGAACCGCCCCCTATCCTTCTGAAATACCCTATCAAGCGGCAATTTTCACTCATCATTTTAATCTCCCGGAGACTGCGCCCTGTACTAGGGCGATCGCCGGATTAACAGGAGATTCAGGAGTCTTATGAAAGACCTCATCGATCGTATGCCAGAGAAGTTGCGCCGACTTCCGGAACTGGCTTACAACGTCTGGTGGAGTTGGAACGCCGAGGCACGAGATATATTCCGCCGCCTCGATTATCCGCTCTGGCGCCGCACGCAACACAATCCCGTGAAAGTGCTGCGCCTGGTGAGCGATCAGACGCTGATCGCCCGTTCCCAGGACGCGGCCTTCTTGCGGCGCTACAACAAGGTGTTGATGGACTATGACCGCGCCATGTCGAACGGTCATAGCTGGTTTCATGTCACCTATCCTCAACTGACCCACAAGACAATTGCCTATTTCTCGTTTGAGTTTGGGCTTCACAGCTCCCTGCCGATCTATTCCGGTGGACTGGGCATCCTGGCCGGCGACCACGCCAAAGAAGCCAGCGATCTGGGCCTGCCTTTTGTCGGCGTGGGCTTTCTCTACCCCCAGGGATACTTCCGGCAGCACGTGCCTTCGCATGGCTGGCAGGAGGCTGTCTATGAGCCGACTGACCTGACCAACGCCCCTATCCGGCCGGTGGTGGATGATGCCGGGCAGGAATTGCGCATCGCCGTAGAAATGGGCGGGCGTCGGGTTCACGCCCGCGTCTGGCGCGTGCAGGTGGGGCGTGTGCCTCTTTACCTGATGGACACCGACGTCCCCGAGAACGAACCGTGGGATCGTGAACTGTCGGCCCGGCTCTATTCCGGGGATAGCGAAATGCGGATACGCCAGGAGATCATGCTAGGTATCGGTGGCGTCCGTCTGCTGCGGCTGCTGGGCTACGACCCGGCCGTGCTGCACATGAACGAGGGACATTCGGCCTTTCTGCTGCTGGAGGCTGTCCGCGAACAGGTTGCCACGGGTATGAAGTTTTCCGAGGCGGCCGAACTGGTCAAATCCAAGACCATCTTCACGACCCACACGCCTGTTCCGGCCGGCCATGATGCTTTCTCCTTCCACCTGATAGATAAGTACTTCCAGGGCTTTTGGGCGCAACTGGGGATAAGCCGCGAGGACTTCCTCGGTCTGGGGTACCAACGCGAGCAGTGGGGGGACGCTTTTAATATGACTGTGTTGGCCCTGCACCTGGCTGGCCAATATAACGGTGTGAGCAAGCTTCACGGCGAGGTCTCAAGGGAGATGTGGCAACATGTCTGGCCCGGTCGCGCCGATGATGAAATCCCGATTACCTCGATTACCAACGGCATTCACGTGCCGACCTGGACGGCGGGCGAAGTTCGCCACCTGTTCAATAAATACCTGGGCGCGGATTGGGAAGAGAACCATGACGACCCGGTGCTCTGGGAGCGACTGGCGGATCTGCCGGACGAGGAGTTGTGGCGCGTCCACGCCGTCCTGAAAGGCAAGTTGATGAACTTCCTCCGTTCGCGCGCCCGGCGATCCTGGGTGAACGGGATGTGCGATCCGACCGAGGTGCTTGTCGGCGGCACGTTGCTGGACCAGGACGCGCTGACGATAGGTTTTGCGCGACGTTTCGCGACCTACAAGCGGGCTGCGTTGCTGTTCACCGACATGGACAGGTTGCAAACTATTCTGCTCAACATGCACCGCCCGGTTCAGATTATCTTCGCCGGCAAGGCGCACCCGGCCGACGAGCCGGGCAAGCATCTCATCCAGCAGGTGTACACCATGGCCAAGTCCAACCAGTTTGGCGGCCGGGTGGCTTTCGTCGAGGATTACGACATGCATTCGGCGCGCTACTTCAAGCAGGGCGTCGATGTCTGGTTGAACACCCCGCGCCGCCCGCGGGAGGCCAGCGGCACCAGCGGCATGAAGGCTTCGCTGAACGGGATTCCCAACCTGAGCATTCTCGATGGGTGGTGGGTCGAAGGCTATAACGGGGCAAACGGCTGGGCCATCGGCGAGCGGCAGTTTGATAATCCGGAGGAGCAGGACAGCCACGACGCAGAGTCGATCTACCGTCTGCTGGAAGAGGAGATTGTGCCGCTGTATTATAACCAGGACCGCGACGGGATTCCGCGGGGCTGGGTTCAGGTGATGCGCGAAGCGATTCGCTCGAACGCATGGCGATTCAGCACCCGGCGTATGGTGAAGGAATATACAACCGAGCTATACTTGAAGGCGATGCTGGGCGCGCCCGTTGCCGAACCGGCTTAAATCGGCTCGCGGCGGGCAATTTCTGAGATTTGGGATATTACCCGGCTGACGTTCTGCGCTCAGCCGGGTTTTTTGCAATAAGCTATGACGCATTGGTTACGCCGCATACTCATCCTGTTGTTTGTGCTCGTCTGGCTGGTATTACTGCTGACACCGGCGCTTGCTTTTTATCTGGCCGGCAATGGGCAGATACAAATCGGTCAGGCTGACGGCCGACATTGGCGTCTGTTCCTTATCCAGGAATCCCATGTCGAAGGCGTGGGTCTGGAGCGCAGCCAATCGGTGGGACCACCCATTGACGCGCCTGGTCAGGTTAGTTGCCTGAAAACGACGATCGATTACTGGATGTGGGCAGGAGAGGGGCAATCGACGGAATATTGCCAATGCATGGATTCGGCTACCGGCGATCTTGTGGATGTGGTTCCGCCGGCGTGCATGACACCGTGATCTCTTTGTAGGCAGTTCTCCCGCGCCCAGGCTATACTTGTTCAGGCGACTTTTTCAACGGGAGGCAAGCGTGGATCAGAACAGCTTTCGTCGTTTCACTTATAGCAAGACGTTCATCGTCGGCTTTGGTTTTCTGGGCATCAGCATCATCTGGCCCATTTTTAATCAGTTTATCCCCCTTTTCCTTCAGGCCGGGAACCCCGAGTTCGAGGCCCAATTGCTGGCCGAGGGTAGGGAAATCCCCCAAATAATCGGTTTTGGGCTGGCTCCCTCGCTGGCGTTGTTCATCATGACCTGGGACAACCTGATCAATATCTTCGTCCAGCCGTGGGTGGGGGCGCGCAGCGATCGCACGTGGAACCGGTTTGGGCGTCGCAAGCCGTGGATCATGCTCGGTCTGCCTATCGCCGTGACCGGCTTTGTTTTGTTGCCGTTCGCGCCGACGGCGCTGGCTCTCGCGGCTTTCATCCTGATCACGAACTTCGGCATGGCCTTGTTCCGATCGCCGACCGTTGCCTGGTTGGGCGATCTCTTTCTGCCCGACGACCGCAGCAAGGCCAACGGCATCATCAACCTGATGGGCGGGATCGGCAGCCTGCTCGCCTTTCTGGGGGGCGGTTATCTTTTCAATAACTACGGTCACGCCGCGCCGTTCATCGCCGGGGCGATCCTGATGGTAGTGGCCCTGTCGGTGGCGCTGTGGCGCGTTCGCGAGCCACCGGAACTGGCGGCCGATGAAATACCGGAAGCCCAGGGATCGGTGATTGAGAACCTGCGCCTGCTGGCCGGGAAGGCGGACCACAACGGTATCAAAGTATTGATTGGCATCCTGTTCTGGTTTATGGGCTTCAATGCGCTGGAGGCGGCCCTGTCCTCCTTCGCCGTCTTCTCTCTCGGCATCGCCCCCGGAACCGCCGCGATATATTCGGCGGCTATCAGCCTGTCGTTTATCCTCTTCGCCTTGCCCGCCGGATTGTTGGGAACCAAGTTCGGCCGGCGGAGCGTGATTATCGTCGGCTTAATCGGCCTCACCATACTGCTGGCGCTGGCTTATTTTTTGATTCAGGGGCCTATGGCGTTTGTCATCGTGCTGGTCCTTGGCGGTCTGTTTTGGGCGCTGGTCAATGTCAACAGCCTGCCGTTGGTCTACGACTTCGGCGACGAGAAGCAAATCGGGGCGTTCACCGGACTTTATTATTTCTCCTCGCAACTGGCGGCCGTTCTGGGGCCGACGCTGGGCGGCATCCTCGTCGATGTCATGGGCGATCAGTACCGGTGGATGTTCCCGTTCAGCGCGTTCTTCATGGCGCTGGCTTTTCTGGTCATGACCCGCATCCGCGCGGGCCAGACGGCGGTAACCGCCGGTTAGGGGAGTAGCTTGCTGATGACCGAACCTGTTTGGTCGGGAGACGCCGTTAACCCCGGTGTTGTTATCGGCTGGAGGCAAACGCCAGGGTCATGACAAAACCATCGCCCGCTTGCCACCGCCCGGTGAGTGGCGGCATTGGCTGAGGTTGTCTCCTGGCGTCCCAGATGATTCGCATCGGCAACCATTCCGACGCGCTGATCATCTGAGGGTGGGGCAGGCAGGAGACGAGGCGCGTGTCCTCGGCCAGCCCGCGGCGAATGGCCTTCAGCGCCGCCTCCTTTCCGCTCCAGATGGCGTTGGTGAGCGTGGTGGGCTGTTCCGGCGACGCGGCCGCCAGAAATTGCCGCTCAAGCGCGGTGAAGTACTCATCGGGAAATGCGGCCGGGCGCGGCTCGATGAACTCGATATCGGCCCCTACGAACCTGCCCATACCCCACGCCGCGGCGCAAAACGCACGATCGCGCGAGTGACTGATAGACAGGGTGAGGGGCGGCAAATCGCCATAATGAGGCAACGTGACGAT
>JAHDWL010000052.1:4542-20266 GCA_023384355.1 Anaerolineae bacterium | reverse complement strand
CGAAGATCGGCAGCCGGTCTTCGCCCGCGGCGAGGCTCGACACGGCCGCCGGCAGGCCGTTCGTTGATTTGTCTTGCAGCAATCGTGCGGGATTATAGCAAGTTTCGACCGGACGACCGCGTCTGGTGCTGTCTGTTTCTAATGATCCGCTTGCCAAAAAACCTCTCAGGCGGGATAGTTCTGCCATGCTCGAATCATCATTGCGCGACAGGTTGCGGCATATCGCCGTCTTCGAAGGAGCGGCCGGGGAACAGCTCGACGCCCTGGCCGGTCGCGCCGTGTTGCGCCGCTTTCTGCCGGGCGAGATCATCTTCACCGAGGGGGAGCCGTCGGCCGGGCTGTGGATTTTGGGCAGCGGCCGCGTGAAGGCCTACAAGCTGTCGCCCGACGGCGACGAGTACGTGTTGCGAATTTTCGGGCCGGGGGATACGTTCAACGACCTGGCGGCGCTCGACGGCGCGCCCAACGCCGTCAGCACCTCGGCCATCACGTCGGCGACGGCGTGGGTCATTCCGGCGGCCGATTTCGCCGCCGCGCTGGAGGCCGATCACTCGCTGGCGCTGGCCGTCATTCGCGGGCTGGTCGGCCGGCAGCGGCGGCTGGTGGCCCAGGTGGAAGACCTCGCCCTGCGGCCGGTGACGGCCCGGCTGGCCCGCTTCCTGCTGGAGCAGGTGAAGGACCCGACGCTGGCCCATCCCTCGGTGACGCGGGCGCTCATCGCCAGCCATCTGGCCACCACCTCGGAATCGATCAGCCGCTCGCTGCGCGTGCTGGAGCGCGCCGGAGCGATCCGCTTCGACCGCCACCGCATCGTCATCACCGACGTGGCCGCCCTCCGCGAAGAAGCACAGATATAAAAAAAGGGTGTGGGCGAAGAGAAGTTCCCTTCGCCCACACCCGGTTTCCGCTATTCCGCCGGCTGATTAAATCCCCAGCGCCACTTCCCGCTCCCGCCGGAACTGCCGCGTGTAGAGATTGTAGTAATGCCCGCCGGCGCGGATGAGTTCGGCGTGCGTGCCCATCTCGGCGATCTTGCCGGCCTCAATGACCAGTATGCGGCTGGCGCGGCGGATGGTGCTCAGGCGGTGGGCGATGACGAAGCTCGTCCGCCCCTCCATCATCGCCTCCATGCCGCGCTGGATGAGCGCCTCGGTCAGCGTGTCCACCGAACTGGTCGCCTCGTCCATGATGAAGATGTCGGGGTCGGCCAGGATGGCCCGCGCCAGGCTGATGAGCTGCTTCTGGCCCACCGACAGCTTGCTGCCGCCCTCGCCCACCTGCTCGTCGTAGCCGTTCTCCAGCGTCACGATGAAGTCGTGGGCGCCGGCCAGCCGCGCCGCGTCCACCAGCTCGTCATCGGTCGCGTCGAGGCGGCCGTAGCGCAGGTTGTCGCGGATTGTGCCGCTGAACAGGTGCGGCGTCTGCAGGACCATGCCGATCCGGCTCTGGATGGCGTGCTGCGTCAGGTCGGTGTAGTCGTGGTCGCCGAACATGACCCGCCCCTCTTTCGGCTCGTAGAAGCGGCAGAGCATGTTGACGATGGTCGACTTGCCGCCGCCCGTGGGGCCGACGAGGGCGATGGTCTCGCCCGGACGCACGCGCAGGTTGAAGTTGTCCAGCACCGGCTTGTCCTTCTCATAGTAGAAGGTCACGTCGTCGAAGAGGATGTCGCCGTCCAGGCGGGCCGTCTCCAGCGAGTCGGGCTTGTCCTGCACCGAGGGCACGGCGTCGAGCAGCGAGAAGACGCGCTCGCCGCTGGCGATCGACTGCTGCATCTGGGCGAACACGCGGGCCATCTCCTGCACCGGCCAGATCATGAAGGTTACGTAGCCGATGAACGCCTGGATCTGCCCCACGGTCGTCATGCCCTGCAGGGCCAGGATGCCGCCGTACCAGATGACCAGCGCCACGCCCACCGCGCTGATGATCTGCACCGCCGGCAGGAACAACGCCGAGAGCACGTTGGCCCGATAGGACGCGTCGAACATCAGCCCGGTCAACCCCTGGAAGTCGCGCAAGTCCAGCTCCTCGCGGGCCAGCGACTTGGTGACGCGCACGCCCTGGATGTTCTCGTTGTACGCGCCGGTGATGCGCGAGTTGATCCGCCGCACCTCGCGGAACTGGATCAGAATGAGCCGCCGGAAGTAGACGGCCACGGCGATGAGCACCGGGATGGTCAGCATGACCAGGATCGCCAGCTGCCAGTTGATGCTCAGCATGAAGACGGCGGCCACAATCAGGCTGGTGACGCCCCAGGTGATGTCGAGCAGGCCCCACGTGACCAGATCGGCGATGCGCTCCGTGTCCGACGTGACGCGCGACATGATCCACCCGACGGGCGTCTTGTCGAAGTAGCTGAACGACAGCCGTTGCAGGTGCGTGAAGAGCTTGCGCCGCAAATCGTAGCGCACCTTCTCGCCCAGCAGGGCGGTGATGTAGATGAAGCCGAAGACGATGGCCGCCGAGACGATGCTGAGCAGCGCGTAGTTGGTCAGGATCGACCGCAGCGCGTCCGGGTTTTGCGGGATGATGGCGTCATCGACCAGCTGCTTGCCGAAGTAGGTGAAGATGGAGTCGGAGATGGTGATCATGACCACCAGGGCCAGGAACCCGACGACCATCTTCCAGTGTGGCGCGACCTGCGCCAGAATGCGCGTCACCGTCGCCCCGCTGAATCGGGTATTCAGGTCTTCTTCTTCTATATAGTCATCCATGATGTTTCTCTCTGTGGTCCGTCTTTGATCAGTATTCAGTGGGTCAGTGTTCAGTAACCATCCGCTCCGGCTGACCAACTGACCTACTGACCTACTGATCTACTGAATACTGAATTCGGCTTATTCAACAACGAACTCCTTCACATTCACGCTCGCCAAATCTTCCTGCAACTCATCCTCGATCTGCGATTGCAGGTCGTAGATGCGCCGGTAGAGGCCTTCCTGCGCCAACAGCTCGTCGTGCGTGCCGCTCTGGACAATCGCGCCCTTGTCGATCACCAGGATCATGTCCGCTTCCATGACCGACTGCACCCGGTGGGCGATGATGAACGTCGTCCGGCCGGGGATCAGCTCGTCCAGCGCGTTGCGGATGGTCGCCTCGGTCTCCGAGTCCACCGACGACGTGGCGTCGTCGAGGATCAGGATGGCCGGGTCCTTCAGCAACGTGCGCGCCAGCGTCACGCGCTGCTTCTGGCCACCGGAGAGCGTCACGCCCTTTTCGCCCACGGCCGTCTCGTACCCTTCGGGGAAGGTCATGATCACGTCGTGGACGGCCGCCGCCCGCGCCGCGCGATACACTTCCTCGTCCGTCACCTCGCGGTTGACGCCGTAGGTGATGTTCTCGCGAATAGTGCGCGAGAACAGGAACGGCTCCTGCTGCACGATGCCGATCTGCTCGCGCAGATAGCGCCGCGGGTAGTCGCGCAACTCCACGCCGTCGAGGGTGATGCTGCCCTGATACTCATAGAAGCGCGGCAGCAGGTTCACCAGCGACGTCTTGCCCGACCCGGTGGAGCCGACCAGCGCCACCGCCTTGCCCGCCGGCAGATGGAAGCTGATGCCGTTGAGCACCGGCAGATCCTCGGCATAGGCGAAGCGCACGTTGTCGAAGACGACCTCGCCCCGCACCGGCCCGTCCGGCCGGTAAGTGCCCTGGTCCAGCGGCTCGCGATCCTCGCGGATGATCTCCGCCACGCGGTCGAACGACACCAGCGCCATCGACATCTGCACGATGAGGCGGCCGATGTTGCGGATGGGCCACATGATCCACGTCAGCATGCCCATGTAGGCCATGAACGTGCCGACGGTGATCTCGCCGTTGATGGCCATCATCGCGCCGACGGCATAGCCGATGACCAGCTGGACGCCGACGATCAGGTCCGTGGTGGGCCAATAGACCGCATGGAGGATGAGCAGCTTGCGGCCGCTCAGATAGCGCCCCATGTTGGTCACCTCGAACTTGTCCTTCTCGAACTCCTGCCGCGCGAAGGCCCGCACCACGCGCACGCCGGTCAGGTTCTCCTGCAACGTCGTCGAAAGCTTGGCCTCCTCTTCCTGGAAGACCTCGTAGCGCTGGCCGATCTTGCGGAAGAAGAAGACCGAGATCAGGACGATGAGCGGCACGACGACGACCGAGATGAGCGCCAGTCGCACGTCGAGCGTCAGCAGCGCGGTGAAGTTGACGATGAACAGGAACAGGATGCGGCCGAGACCCATCGACTCCTCGCCGTAGAAGCGGCGCAGCGTCTCCACGTCGGAGGTCGAGCGCTGGATCAGGTCGCCCGTCGGCGTCTTGTCGTGGAAGGTGAAGGTCATCCGCTGGATGTGGTCGTAGATGTAATCGCGCAGGCGGCGGATGACGCTCTCCGACGTCTTGGCCGCCCAACGGCCGCCCATGAAGGTGAATAACCCCTGGAACAGGGCCAGCACGATGAAGCCCGCGGCGACGATGACCAGCTGATTCCGGGCCTCCGGTTGACCGAGAACGTTGTCGGTGTAGTAGCGCAGGAGGTAATAGAAGACAGTCTGCGCCAGCGCGGCCAGCCCGATGCAGATGAACGCGCCGACATAGATGGCCTGATACCCCTTGAGCATGCGCCAGATGCCGACGATGCGGTATTTTGACAGCGTTGACTTCAAATCAAATTCATTTGACATGATAACGACTCGCGTATAAGCGCCTTACGGCGACCGGATGAGCGGCCCTCTGACGGGCCAATGGACAGATACAACCACAAGTTCGCGACAGCGCGAACCGTTCCGCTGGATCAGCGGGCGGGGGCAAGGGTTGGCCGAAGCCGGGGGGATGTCAGATGAACTTTCTCATAGCCGCACCTCAGGCATGGGCCGGGGATGTTGATCCCGCGGCGGGTTGCAGCATGGGTCAATATGAACGGACCAACTGCTCGAACTCAAGGATTATAACACAAAATTTATGCGCAAGTGTAAAGCAGTTTTCAGTTTGGGTGACAAATTTGGACCATTGGCCGGGCGCATCAGGCCCGTGCCGGGCGGTGGTGAACCGGCGGTCGCGCCGCGCCCAGCCACGCTGCCCCGGCCAGCATGATCAGCGTCATGATCACCGCCGAGCTGAGGCACCACAGGCACACGGCCCGGATGACGAACAGCTCCAGCCACGTCAGGTAGATGGAGAACAGCACGCCGGCCGCGGCCATGACCAGCAGCAACGCCCGCGCCGTCGGGTTGCCCGACCGGCCCCACAGCCACGCGCCGAGGATGGCGACGTAGCCGGCCAGCCCGATGACGCCGACGGGCACGCCGAACAGCCGCGCGTAGGCGCTCGATTGCACGGCGTTGCAGTCGCCCACCGGGCCGCAGACGGCCGCGACCAGTTGCGTCTCGACGTAGGTCAGGTAGCCGGCCACGGCCAGCCCGGCCACAGCCAGCGCGGGGATGGCCCACGCCACCCACGCGGCTTCCGGCGGGTGGGCGCGGCCGCCGCGAACCCGCAGCAGCATCACCCCGACAAACAGCAGCGCGGCCACCATGCCGGCCAGCACGAGAAAGGCCGGGATGCTGCCGGAGACGCCGCCCGCCGCGGCCGTTTCAGCCACCGGCGCGTCTTCCCCGGCCGCCGCGTCGGGCTGCGCCAGATCGGCCAGCGCCGGGATGTCCGGGATGTCGACCCCGCCCGCGGCCAGATAGCTCTCGATCAGCCCCGGCAGTTGTTCGGGGATCTCCTGCGAGCCGATCATCACGTGGTCGCCGACGACCATGAACGGCACGCCCAGCTGATCCGCCGGCAGTCCGAACGCCGCGCCGGTGGCCCGAAACCGCTCGGCCGCCGCCTGCGTGTCCACCTCGATCAGGACGATGTCCAGTTGCGCGCCGTATTGCGCCTGCAGCGGCGGCAGCACCTCTTCGATGACGGCGTGGCAATGGGGGCAGGTGTCGAGCCAGAACAGCACGCCGCGGACGACCGGCTCATCGGCCGATTGCGCGGCGCGCGCGGCCGACGCCGATCCCGCGATCGCCGCCAGCAACGCGATCAGCAACATCACTCGTTTCATTGATACGCTCCCCGGCCCCGGCGGGACCGCTTTCCCTGAGTATAAGTCTCGCCACGAGGCGCGGTGAAGTGATCAACGTCACATAACGTACATGCTCAATATCATATGTTGCCGGGTTAACCCGGATTACGTTTTGACGGCCAGCATATCGGCCAGCTCGGTTGGTGTCACTCCCATGTGAAACAAAGACCGAACCAGCAAATCAAGGGAAACAGTCGGGGCACCCGCTTCCATTTTGGACACACGTGATTGGCTGGACTCCAGCATATCTGCCAACGCTTGCTGTGACAGATTTAGCATCTCCCGTCGTTCACGCAGGTTTCGGCTAAGCAGCAGTTTGACCTCGATATAGGCGGTTTCTTCAGGCGTTAGTTCCAGAAACTCTTCAGGAGTGGTGACCACCCAACCTTTGGCTTCGAGTTGTTGTTGTTTATTCTTGTCCATCTGGTTTACCTTCTCTCAACTTCATGCGTCGTAAAGCTGAAGTCGCCTCTTGCACGTCTCGATCACTTTATGTGGGGTTTTGTCGGTTTTCTTGGCAAATACTTCCAGGATGACAATCTCGTCTGCGTCATTGCGATAGATAATGCGCCAGGTCACATTTTCATCCGGTATCCGCAACTCATGACACCGATTACCAATCGACGGCATCGGTCGCGAATGCGGCAATGACAGCAGGACTCCTTCCTGTAGTTGCCGCAGCAAATACCCCGCCTCAACCCTGGCTTCCCGCGACATAGGTGGAGTTTTTATTTCTCCATGCAGGATTAAGAGTGGTTTATCGGATACAGTCATGGCGCAACGAATATGTCAAATCTGACATATTCATGATACCTCCAGTTGTCCACCCTGTCAATGTCGAGGGCTTTTCAGTAGTTGACTCTGATAATGCAACATGGCCGTGAGGCGTAGGGGTCAGGCAACCGGGAGAGTCGCCGGCTGACAACCAGAGCCACATCGCCCGGTTGCCTGACCCCAGCACGTTTACCCACTGGGCCGGCTACTGCAAAGCCCTGACCAGCGAGTCCATCAGAATGCCAAATCCATAGATGTCTACTACAATACTTGTTTGTGAGCCACCAAATCGACCCCACCCTCCTCCCGTTTTTCGATCCGAAAGGCATCGCCGTCATCGGCGCGTCCACCGCCCCGGCCAAGCTCGGCTTCGGCGTGGCCCGCAACCTGGCCCAGAGCGGCTACACCGGCGCGATCCACTTCGTGAACCCGCGCGGCGGCCGCCTGCTGGGGCGTCCCGTCTATCCCGACATCGCCGCCGTGCCCGATCCGGTCGACCTGGCCATGGTCATCGTCCCCGCGCCGATGGTGCCGGACACGCTGGCCGGGATCGGCCGCCGCGGCATCCGCGCCGCCGTCATTGCCTCCGGCGGCTTCCGCGAGACGGGGCCTGAAGGCGCGGCGCTGGAGGCCGAGTGCCTGCGCGTGGCCCGCGAGCACGCCATCCGCCTCATCGGGCCGAATTGCGTCGGTCTCATCGATACCCATTTGCCGCTGGACACTACCTTCCTGCCCCCGCCGGGGCCGACGCCGGGCGACATCGCCTTCATCTCCCACTCCGGGGCCATCTGCGCCGCGGTCATCGACTGGGCGCGCGGCCAGGGGTTCGGCCTGTCGCACCTGATCAGCCTCGGCAACCAGATCGACGTGCGCGAGACCGACACGCTGGCCGCCGTGGCCGCCGACCCCCACACGCGAGTCATCACCCTCTACCTGGAGGGGATCAGCGACGGCCGCCGCTTCGTCCGCGCCGCCCGTGAGGTGACCCGCGACAAGCCGATCATCGCCCTGAAGGTCGGCCGCTACTCCGGCGGCCGCCGCGCCGTGGCCAGCCACACCGGGGCGCTGGCCGGGCAGGAGTCAGCCTACAACGCCGCCTTCCACCGCGCCGGCGTCATCCGCGCCAACACCAGCGAGGAACTGTTCGACTGGGCGCGGGCGCTGGCCTGGTGCCCGCTGCCGGCCGGGCCGGACGTGGCCGTGCTGACCAACGCCGGCGGGCCGGGCGTGACCGCCGCCGACGCGCTGGAAGGCCACGGCCTGCGCCTGGCCGAGCTGCTGCCGGAGACCCAGACCGCGCTGCGGGCCATCCTGCCGCCCGACGCCAGCGTGCGCAACCCGGTCGACATGCTGGCCGCGGCCACCGCCGGGCAATACGCCCAGAGTCTGGGCATTCTTCTCGACGACCCCGGCGTCCACAGCGTCATGGTCGTCCTGCCGCCGCCGCCGATGGAGTCGGCCGGCGGCGTGGCCCGCGCCCTCATCCCGATCATCTTCGCCGCCGGCAAGCCGGTCGTCGTCGCCCTGATGGGCGAGCGCATGATCCAGGAGGCGGTGGAATATTTCCGCGCCGCCCGCGTGCCGGAGTATCGCTTCCCGGAGCGGGCGGCCTCGGCCCTGGCCGTGCTGACCGAGCGCGCCCGGAAGGTGAGCGACGCGGCCGGGGAGCTGCCGCTGCGGTTGCCGGACACGCGGCCGGACGAGGCCCGTCGCGCGCTGGACGATTGGCGCGCCGCCGGCGGCGCGCCCGGCGAATTCCTGCCGTTCGAGGTCGTCGGCGATATGCTGGCCGCCTATGACATTCCCGTGCCGCGGGCGCTGCCGGCGGCCACGGCCGCCGAGGCGGTCGATCTGGCCTGGCAGGTGGGCTTTCCCGTGGCTCTCAAGGTGGCCTCGCCCGACATCGTCCACAAGACGGAGGTGGGCGGGGTGCTGCTCAACCTGACGGGGCCGGATGAGGTCGCAGCGGGCTTCGCCACGGTGACAGCCAACGCCCGCGCCGCCGCGCCGGCGGCCCGCCTCGACGGCGTTCACGTCCAGCGCATGGTCACCAGCGGCCAGGAGGTCATCATCGGCGCGGTGCAGGACCCGCAGTTTGGGGCTGTGGTCATGTTCGGCTCCGGCGGCGTCGAGGTGGAGGGGCTGCGCGATGTGGAATTCGCCCTGGCCCCGCTGACCCGCGGCGACGCCACCGGCCTGCTGGAGCGTACATGGGCCGGGCGACGGCTGGCCGGCTTCCGCAACCTGCCCCCGGCCGACCGCGCCGCCGTCCTCGACATGATTCGCCGCCTGGGGCAGCTGGCGGCCGACTTCCCCGAGCTGGCCGAGATCGAGCTGAACCCGGTGCGCGTCCTGCCCGACGGCGAAGGGGCGTTCGCGGTGGACGTCCGGGCGCGGCTGGCGCCTGACTGGCCGCCAGGCGGGCGGGGTCTCAGCGAATGACGACGCCGAGGTAGACGGCCGACTCCACCGGCGCGACGCTCCCGGCGGCCAATGACACACGCGCCGGAGCGCCGCCCGTCCGGTCGATCAGGAACACGTCGCTGACGCCGTTGCCGTCGTCCTCGACAAGGTTGTCAGCCTCCGAGTGGAATACCACGTACCGGCCGTCGGGCGTGATGGCCGGGCGCGCCGATGGGCCGTTGCCCGCGCCTTCCGGCCCGACCGACAGAAGCGCCGTCGTCTTTGCCTGCCGATCGTGAATGAACACGTCGGCCGCCCCGTCGTCGTCGCCGGATATGAGATTGGTCGCCGTGGACTCGAACACCACATAGCGGCCGTCGGTCGACAGGGCCGGCATGGTCGATTCGCCGTCGGCCGCGCCGCCGCCGGCCGCGATAGAGATCAACTCCGTCTTGCCGCTCTGCCGGTCGTGGACGAAGACGCCCGGCATGCCGCCCGTGTCCTCGTCGGTCAGATTGTCGGCCCAGGACCAGAAGGCGACATAGCGGCCATTGGCCGACACCGCCGGATCGAAGGAATCGCCGTTCGCCTGTCCGCCGCCGGAACGGACGGACACCCGCGTGGTCGTCCCCGCTGCCCGGTTTCGGACAAAGATGTCCTCGACGTCGTTGTCATCGCCCGCCACCAGCGCGTCCGAGATGGAGCCGAACACCACGATATTGCCGTCGGCCGAAACGGCCGCGCTGCCGGCATAGCCCGCCGCCTGGTTCCCGGCGGCGTCGACGGAGACCAGTGCCGTCTTGCCCGTATGTCGATCGCGAATGTAGACGTCGGTCGCGGGATCCGTGTCGGCGGGGTCGAGGTTGATGGCCGACGAGTGGAAGACCACAAACCGGCCGTCGGCCGACAGCGCCGGGTCATACGACGCCCCGGCGGCCTGCGCGTCGTCGGACGTCAACGAGACGCGCTCGACTGTCCCCTCCTGGCGATCGTAGAGGAACACGTCCGTCTCCATGTTGGTGTCATAGGGGACGAGGTTGTCCGCCGTGGAATGAAAAGCGACAAAACGGCCGTCGGCCGAGATGTCCGGCGACTCGGAAAAGCCATTCGGCTCCTCGCCCGCCGGCCCGACCGAGACGCGGAAGGTATCGCCGGTCTCCCGATCGTGGAGAAAGATGTCCTGCAGGCCGTTGCCGTCATCGGGCACGAGGTTGGACGCAGCGGAAGCGAATGCGACGTAGCGGCCGTCGGCCGAGATGGCGCCGTCGATGGAAGGGCCGTCGGCCTCGCCGCCGGGCACGAAGCGCGGCGCGGCCAATAATACGGCCGCGCACAACAGCGCGATGGACAGGGCTGCCGTGAAAACACAGGCAACGTATCGAATCCTGATTGACATAAATAACCTCAGTTCGGGATTAACGAAACCTGCCGGCGCGGCAAGTAATTCGACCGTGGCCGCGGATGTGTCCCGGTTCCGTTTGAAAATCCGCTCAACGCGATATAATCCGCTGCCGGAGAAATACCGCCCGTGGATCATAACCCTATGGGCCGCGATCTTTTGGATTATTTGCAAATCATTAAGGAACGATTATGAAAGAGCTGAATCAGGACGGACTATCGCGTCGCAACTTCATCAAGTTTGCCGGTCTGACCGGCGTCAGCGTGGGCCTGGCAGCCTGCGCCATCGAGCCGGAGAGCGAGACGGCCGCCCAGCCCACGCCCATGCCCGCCGGCGAGCACGACATGGCCGCCGCGCCGACGACCGCCGCGCCGACGGTCTCCCCGGCCGAAGCCGCGGCCGAGATGGACGCCATGCACGAGGCGGGCATCAAGATTTTTGTCGACGGTGCGGGCAGCAACCCCGACTTTTGGGGCGTGCCGCTTGAGTACACGATGGACGGCGATACGAAGGTCTTCGAGCTGACCTGCGCCGAGACGAAGTGGGAAGTGGAGCCGGCGCGGGTGATCGACGCCATGTCCTACAACGGCATCGTGCCCGGCCCGATCATCCGCGTGACCGAGGGCGACAACGTGCGCGTCATCGTCCACAACGAGATGAACCAGTCGACCAGCGTCCACTGGCACGGCGTGCTGCTGCCCAACAATCAGGACGGCGTGCCCTACCTGACCCAGCCGCCCATCCGCCCCGGCGAGAGCTTCACCTATGAGTTCGTGGCCCGCAACCCCGGCTCCCACATGTACCATTCGCACCACAACGCGGCCGAGCAGGTGACGCGCGGCCTGCTGGGCGCGTTCCTCATCGACCCGAAAGACCCGGCCCACGACCCGGCCTTCGACAGCGACTACGTGCTGGTGCTCAACGATGCCGTCACCGGCTTCAGCCTCAACGCCAAGAGCTTCCCCTACACCCAGCCGATCATCGCCAAGGTGGGCGAGAAGGTGCGCATCCGCTACATGAATGAGGGGTTGACCATCCACCCGATGCACCTGCACGGGCTGGAGCAGCTGGTCTTCGCCAAGGACGGCTGGAACCTGCCGCAGCCCTACTACTGCGACACGCTCAACATCGCCCCCGGCGAGCGCTACGACGTGCTGGTCGATTGCCACACGCCGGGCGTCTGGGCCTTCCACTGCCACATCCTGAGCCACGCCGAGAGCGCGCACGGGATGTTCGGCATGGTGACGGCGATGATCGTCAATGAATGACGGTTTGGGAAGGGGGGAAGGGGAGAAGGGATGCTATGGGTGGATTTGTTCTGACCCACTGGCTGGTTTTCAGTATTCAGTAGGTCAGTAATCAGTAGGTCAGTAATCAGTAGGTCAGTATTCAGTAATCAGTATTCAGTAATCAGTAGGTCAGCATTCGGTCCCCCACTGACCTACTGGCCTACTGACCCACTGACCCACTGACCCACTGACTATCGGCTCAGCATGGGCAGATAGAGGTGCGGTAGCGGTGTGACCGGGCCGGGGCCGCCGGCGGTCACCTCCACGCGGCTAAACGGCGGCAGGGTGAAATCGCCGCCGCCTTGCGGCCGCACGCCCAACGGCGAGGAGTAGGTCTGGAAGGTCGCCTTCCCGGCCGCGGGGACATACCCAACCGCGAACGAACCCGGCTCGCCCAGCATCGACGTGGCCGGTCCGGCCGTTACGCTGACCGTTTGGCCCTCGACGACGCTGGTGAAGTGGGCTGCCCCCTGCTGGACGGCCAGATCGAGCGCCCAATCGTCCTGCCGGGTCTCGGCCCCCTGCCTGGCGGCCGAAATGCCGCATCGCTCCCGCAAGTGGACGGCGATCATGTCGATGAGGAGTTCGTTGTCTTCCTCGGCCAACTCCGTCTTTTCGAGAACCAGCAGCACGCGAACGAGCCGGTTGAGGAAACAACTGAGCTTAACCCCCGTTTCATCGCCCAGCATGAAGGTGATACATCCCTCGGCCGCTGCCCGGCCGAGCGAAGGGCAGCCGGGCGGGAAGTAGGTGTCCCCGGCGGGGATGGTCTGGCCCTCGACGGTGAGCGTTCCGCGCTCGACCTCCACAGCCGGCGCCGGCGGCGCGTCCTCGAAGCGAATCGCGCTGAGGACATTGCAGCACTCTGCGTCGCCGAGGCCCCACGTGCCGACGAAACCGCCGCAATCGGCCGTCATGGTGACCTTGAAATGGCCGGCCTCGAACGGCGGGTCATAGCTGGGCGGCTCCTTCCATTCGCCGCGCAGCACGTCGCCGTCGACCGTGCCGCTGAGGAATCCTTTTCCGTCCAGATAGGAACCGCTCACGCGGTTTCCGTTTTGGGCCAGACGCCACTCGCCTTCGAAAGGCAACCAGACGCCGGACCAGTCGCAGGCGTCGGGCGACATTGCCGCCGGCAACGTCGCTTCCGGCAATGCTGCCGCCGCGGGCAGTGCCGCGGCGAGGATCAAGGCAAACAGGAGAGACACCGCAAGAACCGTGATGCGCGCCATGATGTTTTCTCCGCGCTCCCCCCGCCGGAATGGGGTAGAGGTTGACCGAGTTACGAGTGATGAGTGACGAGTGACGAGTTCAGAGGGTGTGCTCTTCATTCGTCACTCGTCATTCGTCACTCGTCATTCGTCACTCGTCTACCCGCCCGCGTCGGACGAGTCCACATCCACATCCACATCGGCCGTCGGCGGGTCGACGTCCACGTCGACGATGGGGGCGGCCGGAGCCGGCGCGGCCGGCTTGGGCGCGGCGGCAGGTGCCGGTGTGGCAGCAGCGGCGGGCGCAGGCGCGGCCTTTTTGCGGTTGAGATAGCCGCCCTGATAGGCAAACCCGGCGACCAGCAGCACCAGCAAGGTCAACCCGGAGAAGGTCGTGTCGCGAAATTGCGGGAACAGCAGCCCCAACCCGCGCACGATCAACAGCGCGCCGACGAGGTCAGCCAGAATTACCATGCCCCAGTCGCGCGAGCCGCGCCGCGAGCGCCGGATCAGCATCAGGCCGATGACGCCACCCACGACAGCCAGCAGCCAGTTCAGCAACCCCTGATCGATATTGAACAGGTTCAGGATAGTCATGACGGCGGCCGCCCCGGCAAACGCGCCGATGACGAGGATGACCACCTCGATGATGCCACGAGCGAAGGCGGCGGCAAAAAACCCGCCCAGCGCCAGGCCCAAAACGATGATCAACTGCACGGTCGTGGAGGCCTCGGGGAAAAGGCTCGCCAAGACGACGCCCACGAGACCGCCGACGGCCGCGCCGAGAACGGCCAGCCGCCGCCCGAACAGAAGTACCGCAATACCAAGAGCAATAACTGCGATCGGATACGGATACATGATCAACCTCCTAACAATTTGGGGTATTATGTCATCAACGCTGATTATACACGGGCGCAAGATAGGTGACGAGTAGGGGGCGACCGAGTTACGAATACCGGGTGGCGAGTGACGGGTTCAGTGGGCGCGCCCTTTATTCGTCATTCGTCATTCAGGACTGCCCACGCTCGCGCCTCTTGATCATTAGAACTATTGTGCTAATATTATGGCATGAAGTTCAGCCGCGGCGGTCGCAAAACGAAGTCCGCCCCATCCGCCCACACCAACTGGAACGTCGTCCTGCTGGAGCAAATCCGCCTGGCCGGGCTGCCGGAGCCGATCGCCGAGTACGTCTTCCACGCCAACCGTAACTGGCGCTTCGACTTCTGCTGGCGCGAAGGCGGCCTGCTGGTGGCGTGCGAGGTGGAGGGCGGCATCTGGATGCAAACCGACACCGGCCGCAGCAAGGGACATGCCCACCCGGAGCGCTTCGAGCAGGATTGCGAAAAGTACAACGAGGCCGCCCTCTACGGCTGGACGCTCATTCGCGTCACCCCCGACATGATCCGCGACGGCCGGGCGATCGATTGGCTCGACAGGGCGCTTCGGGTGTGAAAGGGAGTTTTCGTGGGGAACTGTGTTCAGTAGATCAGTATTCAGTAGGTCAGTGTTCAGTATTCAGTCGCACTGACCCACTGAGCCACTGACCCACTGCCCCACTGACCCACTGACCCACTGGCCCACTGGCCCACTGACCCACTGACCCACTGATCACTCCCTTTCCCCTCTCCCCCACAACCTGCTAGAATAGAGCAGCATGACCATCCCAACCGAAGACCTTGCCCTGACGCTCCACGACATCGGCGCGATCCAGTTCGGCCGCTTCCGGCTGCACAGCGGCCGCGAATCGCGGGTCTACATCGACCTGCGCGTGCTGGTGTCCTATCCCGAGGCGCTGCGGCAGGCGACGGCCGCCTATCAGACGGTGCTCGACGGGCTGGCCTTCGACCTGCTGGCGGCCACGCCCATGGCCGGGTTGCCCATCGGCACAGCCATTTGCCTCGCCATGGATCGGCCGCTCATCTACCCGCGCAAGACGGCCAAGAGCTACGGCACGGGCAAGCACATCGAGGGGCGCTGGTCCATCGGCCAGACGGCGGTGGTCGTCGACGACCTGATCACCTCCGGCGACAGCCTGCTGGAGACCAGCGCCACGCTGAAGGCGGCCGGGCTGCGGGTGCATGACGCCGTGGTGCTCATTGACCGCGAGCAGGGCGGCCGGGCGTTCCTGGCCGCGCAGGGCTACCGGCTGCACGCCGTGGCCACCTTGCGCGGGCTGCTCGATGCCCTCCTCGACCGCGGCCGCCTCAGTCGCGGGCAATATGATGAGGTGATGGCGTCGATTGACATCCAGTAGGGGCGAGGCGGCGGCGAGACGTGGCGCGTTCTTTACAACTACACCAATCGCATCCGCCTCGCCCCTACGCGAACCGCGCGGCAACGCCATGTAGGGGTCAGGCAACCGGGTGAGGCGTCACATGGAAACACGCGGCGTTACTTCCCGGTTGCCAGACCCTCCCGTGGCCGTTGCGCAGAGGGCGACGCAACGGCGACATTGGCCGTTCTGCACGACGCCATCATGTAGGGGTCAGGCAACCGGGTGAGGCGTCACATGGAAACACGCGGCGTTACTTCCCGGTTGCCAGACCCTCCCGTGGCCGTTGCGCAGAGGGCGACGCAACGGCGACATTGGCCGTTCTGCACG
>JAHDWL010000052.1:0-4442 GCA_023384355.1 Anaerolineae bacterium | reverse complement strand
GCCGTTGCGCAGAGGGCGACGCAACGGCGACATTGGCCGTTCTGCACGTCGGTGATAATTTCGCCGTTGCGCAGAGGGCGACGCAACGGCGACATTGGCCGTTCTGCACGTCGGTGATAATTTCGCCGTTGCGTCGCCCCTACGTGAAACAGAATTGAATTGTCTAAAATGTAAATAAATTCTCCCTAGTTCAAACGAGGTAGACCAATGACCGACACCAACCCCATGACCCGCAGCACCGCCCACAACGTGCTGCGCATGGAGAAAAACCCGCTGGAAGTGATGTTCAAGCCGCGCAGCGTGGCCGTCATCGGCGCGACTGACCGGCAGGGCAGCGTGGGCCGCACCATCCTGTGGAACCTCATTTCCACCTCCTTCGGCGGCACCATCTTCCCCGTCAACCCGAAGTATCACAGCATTCTGGGCATCAAGGCCTATCCCAACGTCGCGGCCATCCCCGACGAGGTCGACCTGGCGGTCATCGTCACCCCGGCCAAAACCGTGCCGGACCTCATCCAGCAATGCGCCGACAAGGGCGTGCGCGCGGCCATCATCATTTCGGCCGGGTTCAAGGAGACGGGGCCGGAGGGCGTGGCGCTGGAGGAGAAGATCCTCAAGATCGCCCGCAAGAGCGGCATGCGCATCGTCGGCCCCAACGTGCTGGGCGTCATGAACCCCATCACCGGCCTCAACGCCACCTTCGCCGGCACCATGGCCCGGCCCGGCTCGGTCGGCTTCATCAGCCAGTCGGGCGCGCTGCTGACGGCCATCCTCGACTGGAGCTTCCACGAGAACGTCGGCTTCAGCGCCTTCGTCTCCGTCGGCTCCATGCTCGACGTGGGCTGGGGCGACCTGATCCACTATCTGGGCGACGACCCCAACACGCGCAGCATCGTCATCTACATGGAGTCGATCGGCGACGCGCGCTCCTTCCTCTCGGCGGCGCGCGAGGTGGCCCTGACCAAGCCGATCATCGTCATCAAGCCCGGCCGGACGGAGGAGGCGGCCAAGGCGGCCGCGTCTCACACCGGCTCATTGACCGGCGGCGACGAGGTGCTGGCGGCCGCGTTCCGTCGCAGCGGCGTGCTGCGCGTCGACAGCATCTCCGACCTGTTCAGCATGGCCGAGGTGCTGAGCAAGCAGCCGCGGCCGCGCGGCCCGCGCCTGACCATCGTCACCAACGCCGGCGGACCGGGCGTGCTGGCCACCGACGCGCTGATCACCGGCGGCGGGCAGCTGACGGCCGTCTCCGCGGCGGCCATGGAGCAGTACAACAAGCTGCTGCCGCCCCACTGGAGCCACAACAACCCTATCGACATACTGGGCGACGCCGACGCCGAGCGCTACGCCAAAGCCATCGAGATCGCCGTCAACGACGAGAACAGCGACGGCACGCTGGTCATCCTGACGCCGCAGGCCATGACCAACCCCACCGACACCGCCCGCGCCCTGGCCGACAAATTCGCCCGCCCCGCCGGCTATGCCTACGGCAAACCCATCCTGGCGTCGTGGATGGGCGGCGAGGACGTCAGCAGCGGCGTGGCCATCCTCAACAAGGCCAACATCCCCACCTTCGCCTATCCCGACACGGCCGCGCAGACCTTCAATTATATGTGGCGCTACCAGCGGCGGCTGACGGCGCTCTATCAGACGCCGGAGCTGGCCGAGGATTCGGGCGAGACGGGTTTCAAGCATTACCTCGTCAAGGAGATGCTGGAGCAGATTCGGGAGACGGGGCGCACCATCCTGACCGAGTACGAGTCGAAGCAGGTGCTGGAGGCGTATGACATCCCCACCGTGCCCACGCGGCTGGCCCACAGCGTCGACGAGGCGGTGGCCACCGCCCGCGAGATCGGCTATCCGGTGGTGCTGAAGCTCAATTCGGAGACCATCACCCACAAGACGGACGTGGGCGGCGTGCGGCTGGACCTGTCGACCGACGACGAGGTGCGCAACGCCTTCACGACGATGGAGGCCACCGTGAGCGAGAAGTTCAGCCCGCGCGACTTCCTGGGCGTCACCGTCCAGCCGATGCTGAACCTGAAGAACGGCTACGAGCTGATCCTGGGGGCCAGCCCCGACCCGCAATTCGGGCCGGTGGTGCTGTTCGGCACGGGCGGCACGCTGGTGGAGGTGTACAAGGATCGCGCGCTGGGCATCCCGCCGCTGAACACGACGCTGGCGCGGCTGACGATGTCGCGGACGAAGATATTCAACGCGCTGAAGGGCGTGCGCGGGCGGCCGCCGGTCGACCTGGCCGAGCTGGACAAGCTGTTCGTGCGCTTCAGCCAGCTGGTGGTGGAGCAGCGCTGGATCAAGGAGATCGACATCAACCCGCTGTTCGTCTCGCACGAGCAGATCATCGCCCTCGACGGGCGGGTGGTGCTCTATGGGCCGGATGTGCAGGAGGCGGAATTGCCGCGGCTGGCCATTCGCCCCTACCCGACGCACTACGTGAAGGAGTTCCGCAATAAGGCGGGCGAGCCGTTCATGCTGCGCCCCATCCGGCCGGAGGACGAGCCGAAGATGGTGAAGTTCCACGAGAAGCTGTCGGAGGAGAGCGTCTATCTGCGCTACTTCCGGGCCTTCAAGCTGGACCAGCGCGTGGAGCACGAGCGGCTGACGCGCATCTGCTACGTGGACTACGACCGCGACATCGTGCTGGTGGTGGAGTATACCGACCCGGCGACGGGCGAGCAGGAGATCGTGGCCGTGGGCCGGCTGACGCGGCTGGCCAACCCGACGGAGGCGGAATTCGCCATGCTGGTGCGCGACGACTTCCAGGGGCGCGGCACGGGGACGCAACTGCTGCAGAACCTGCTGACGTTCGGCCGCGACGAGGGCATCCAGCGGGTGGTGGCGTGGATGCTGCCGGAGAACCGCGGGATGATCGAGATCAGCGAGAAGCTGGGCTTCAGGATGAGCCGGGACGAGGATATGGTGAAGGCGGAGATGGAGCTGGGAACCATGAATTAGGGATTGGGAGGTCTGGAACCCCACTTTCTCAATGAAGCCGACCGGGTTTCTCGGCAGAAACCCGGTCTTATACTGCCGATAGAAGGTGCTACCGATGTTAGAATTGGTTGACTGGTCATTTATCATCACCCTGGGCGTTATCGTATTGACGGCGCTGTTTGGCGCGTGGGTGAGTGGGCGGCATAAGGATCGTTGCCTGAAGGATTTCGACGGCTATCGGGTGACTGTTGAACGCGAGGGCGATCACATAGTCTGGGGCGACATGAAATTGTACCCCACCGGGTTCGAGTTGATTTATGGCGTCGACGTGAAGGATACCGGCCACATGGAGACGAGCTACGTCTATTACAAGGATGAGTACGGGAGCCTGCACGCAATCTACCGCCACGCGCGCGACCTGACGCCCGAATTGCAGGCCCGGCGCGCCCGCAGCGTAGACAAATCCTTGCATCCGGGGATTTTTCGCCGCGCCCTGCGTTCCATACGCAATTTCCTCAGCACAGCGGCCGACTCCTTTGCCGACGCGCTGACGATGACGGCCGGCCGATTGCGGGTGAAGGGAGCAACCCTGATGACCGATACCAGCCAGACCTACATGCGCGGCATCAGCAAGGATGTCTTCGGCTATGTGGGCACCAATTTTGATCCCTTGCTGGAAAAGCTGGTTGGAACGCGGGTCGTGATCGAGATGGTGGAAAATGAGGTGATCCACGAGCATTCCGGCGTGTTCAAGGATTATTCGGCCGATTTTCTGGAGCTTCTCGACGTGTATTATCCGCTGCCGCAGGAAGTGAGCCTGAACGGTGAGAAGGAGTACCGGATCGCCGACAAAATTACCATCACGCTGGATGACAAGGAAATGCGTGTCCACAACCAGGCCGATCAGCCGCAACACCTGGAACGGATCGAGGCGGGCGAGGAGCAGACGGAACTGAACGCCATTTTGCCCCCCGGAGAGGAGATGGTGGTGCCAATCGCGGCCGGGGGGCGGACGGTCAAGCTGCATCTGCGGATCGCGTCACGCCTGGATATGATCGTGCCGCGGGCCGGCACCCTGATTCGCCACCGGGCGGAACGATATAACCCGGACTCGATTTTTGATGTGGGAATTGCGTTGGTGCGAAGGGATATGCTGGACAGGGATATTGAAAAATTGCGCGAGAGATTGCGCTACGCGCCGCAAGATGCCGCCGCGGCGAGCAAGCTGGGGGAGCATTTGATGAAGGCCGGCGATTATGACGAAGCCCGCCATTGGCTGCTGGAGGCGAAGAGCCGGGCGTATCGCCTGCCGGATCACGGGAATCGGGTCGATCAGAATTTGCGGTTGATTGAACGGCACATCGGCCCGGCCCGCGCCGGCCAGCGGCTCCCGGAAGCAGACCAGGTGGTGACAGTCAGCGAAGTGGCGGAAGCGGGGACGAGTGACGAGCGACGAGCGACGAGTGACGAGCGACGAGTGACGAGCG
>JAHDWL010000145.1:2176-2416 GCA_023384355.1 Anaerolineae bacterium | reverse complement strand
GAGCGGGGCCGTTTCTTTTCACGGGTAGAGCACGGCCGGCAGGAACGCGGGGCCGGGGTAGGGGGCCGGGTAAGGGCCTGGGTATGGATTAGGACCCGGGTAGGGATCGGGGCCGGGGTAGGCGGCCGGGGCGGTCATGGTCGGCTGCGGGATCGGTGGGTCGGCGGTCGCGGACCGGGAGGCGATGAACAGACCGGCGATGAAGGTCAGGAGGATCATCGCCGATATCACAGTTCTGCG
>JAHDWL010000145.1:0-2166 GCA_023384355.1 Anaerolineae bacterium | reverse complement strand
CTGATTACGCGGAGCGCGATGACGCCGGCGGCCGTGAAACCGGCGATTGCGATGATGAGGAGCAGGGGGATATCGGTCATTGGTTTACCTCGTTGAATTGTCACGGGACGCATGTTGGTCATTTCTCTCCTGTTTGCCACCTTTCCCGGCCGCGTGCCGGGCGCTAAAAACGCGCGGCCGGGGGTGGCTCTTAACCTGTGCCGTTAGGCAATCTATTCAGGAACTTGACCCCGATCTAAATCGAATTGCGCCCAACACGGCCGGGCAATACGCCTACGCCGTGACCGGCCGCGGGTTTGACGGACCACGGCCGGGAATTTACCACTGAATGTGACTCTCTTCGCGAGCGACGGCGGCGCGGAGCCGGACGGCAATCTGCTCCAGCTCGTCGTTGCCGCTGACCACGGCCGGCCAGGCGTCGAACTCAGCCAGCGCGTCACGGACGAGGCGCAGGCGCTGGTGCTGAAACTCCTCGTCGACCCAGTCGCGCCTGACCTCGTAGTCGACCAGCGTCGCCCGGCCGATGTCGGCCAGGCGCAGGGCCGGGTCGGACGGGTCAGCGATGTCGGGCGAAAGGCCGGCCGTGGCGAGCAGTCCGCGCATGACGTCGCGATTGGAACTGCCGTTATACCAGGTCCGGGCGCTCTTCCATGCTCTCTCCAGCAGTTGGCCGGCGAATTCGTGCTCCGACGGCGTGCGGCGCTCGTCGTTGGCCCGGCTCATCCAGCTGCCGTCAAGCAGGGTCAGCAGGACGCGCATGGCCGTCTCGTCCGTGGCAACAGGTTCCAGCGCGTCGAAAAATGCCGCCTGGACGCGCTTCGTTCGCTCACGATTACCGCGATCGACCAGCGCTTTCCAGCCCTTGAGTTCGACTTCGGCCGGCCGCGAGTCGGCCGGTTCGGCGGCAGTGGCGGCGGCGCCCGCGGCAACGGTTGGGGTGCGACGGCCGATGACGACCCCGGCAACGGTTGGGGTGCGACGGCCGATGACGACCCCGGCTTTCCAGTCCTCCAGCAGCGCCGCGGGCGTGATGAACGTGTCGTCGGTGTACGGTCGCCAGCGGGAATAGCCGGTGCTTATGCCGGCCACCAGCTGGTCATGATTGCCGGATTCCCAGTCGGCCTGGGCGCTGCGCCGCTCGTCAAGGGACAGCGAGAAATGACTCGCCTCGCTGGAGAAGGGCAGGCCGGTTTCAGCCGCGGCCCACGCTTCGACGGCGGTATGATATCGGCCGCGGCGGGCCTCGTAGCAAGCGGGAAAGAGGCAGGTCTGGTCGACTCGCCGCGGGCAGCCCTTGCAGGCGGACTGGACGATGTCGGGGCCTTCACCGGCCTCGAATTTGGCGAAGTCGCGGCCGACCGGGTTGCCGGCACGTTCGGTCGCGCGGCGGGTGTAGTCGCGGATGCGGTCGCTGGTTTCGTCGGTGGGGTTGGCGGTGACACGAGCGATATAATCGGCCGGGGGCTGTGGAACCCAGGGGGTGTCCGGCCCGCCCCAGCTGACGGCCGTACCGTTGAGTTTGCTTTCCAATTCAACGACCGGCAACAGGGCGATGGCCTGGCGCTCGGACAACACGCGCTCGCGGAGTGCCTGTTGCGCCTCGGCCGGCAGGTCGAGCAGGCGGATTTTGTTAGCTACAGTCGAGCGGTCGATGCCCCAGGCGTCGGCGACGGTCCGCTGGCTGCCGCCTTCGGCGCGAGCGCGGGCCAACTTCTCGGCCAGAAGCTCGGCCTGTTCGATGGCGTTGATGTCGCTGCGGTGCTGGTTTTCGCTCCAGACGGCGTCGAGCATCTGGTCGTCTGACATCGACTCTATGTAGACGGGCATAGAGCTGTAGTGTGCCGCGGCAATGCCGGCGACGGTTGCGTCGAGGTGTCGACAGGCTCGCAGACGGCGATGGCCGAATGCGAGTTGGACGCGGAACGACTCGCCGCCCGGCCAGCCGTTAACGACCTGGATAGTTTTGGTCAATTTCTCGGCCGACATCGGCCGGCCATCATAGAGCATTCGGCCGCGTGGAACCTGCAGCAGGCCGCGGGCGCGGATGTCGGCCGCAAGGCTCTCGACGTCGCCGTAGTCCCGGCGGCGCTGGAATGGATTGTCGTCTATCTGGTTGAGCGGTACGTGGATTAACATGGTTGGTTTTCCTTCTTGTGTTGGCGCGCA
>JAHDWL010000144.1 GCA_023384355.1 Anaerolineae bacterium | reverse complement strand
GAACAACCCCTGCAGTGCCGCGCTGGGATACTCGCGCATCCGCAGCGGCTTGGCACTCGCGCCGCGCGCCACAACCAGGCCATGAGTCGCCGGCAACATCGTCCATTCGACAACCCAGACGCCATCGACATAGCCCAGCACCTCATTGCCGAAACCACGGTCCAGCCGGCCGGTCAACTGCGCCTGCCCGCTGCCCATCGTGATGTTCGGATCAGCCACATCGTGGAACGTAGACAAACCCATCACCGCCGATTTCAGCGCCGTGGGGATGTAGGCCACAAACGGACCGTCGTTCTCGGCATGCTCACGAAGTTCCGCCAGCAGGGTCGGGAACGGATTGGATACATCAGCAATCGCGGCCGCCTGGGCATAATAGTGATTGTCAGTCGCCAGGGTGCCGTCGGCCTTCAGATACGTCACGCTGTCACCATTGGCCAACGGCTGAATGGTGATCGTCGGCGCGCTTTTCTGCTGCCGATCCTTGAACGGCCAGCTGGTGTTATCCAGAAGCGCACCCAGGATATGGCGTTTCATCCAGTTCGCATCACGACGCATGGCGGCCAGTACCTGTCGGTCCACCTCCTCAACCGTCGCCAACGCGCGGCTGATTCGATCATCACCCCACGCCGTCCCACCCATTTGAATGGGGAAGGCAACGTTATACGAGCCGGTCTCATTCACCGGCAGGGGGTTGCCTCGATCATCGAGCGGTTGCAGTGTGCCGCCGCCGGGAATCAGATAGCTCACCTGCGCCTCAGTCGTGGTCTCCACAATCTCGGACAGAATCGCGTTAACCTGCCGGTTGTGCTCCGCGACGCTCATACGAATAGCCGCGTCAACAGCGGCCAGATTGCTGCCCGACACACGGTCGGCAGCAATGTTCTCCAGTCCAATAAATCCGTAGCTGCTCAAATTAGGCATGTCATCACCTCGTTAATTTCCGAACAGCCACAGCAGTTTATCGGCGACCGTGTTGCCCCATCCAGGTACAACCTGACCGACGATCACATCGACAGTGCTGTCGCCCACGGCGGTACTAAACGTGCCGTCGGTGTCGCTGACGTAAATGTCCGCGCCGAAATCGAGCGCGGCCAGCGCCTCGCCGACATCGACCAGACCCTGGTTGATTATCGTCACGGCCTCGCCGACGGCCGCCGCGTGAACGGCAATGCCGCCCCGCTTGATTTCAGCCGCCGTGGTGGCGTTGCCGAGCACAATTTTGCCGGTCGTAGTGTCGAACCGGCATCGCTGCCCAACGGCAATCGCCTCGGCCGCCGGCCCGGTGAATTGCTGAATCACCTGCACGGCCTCGGCTTTGGTAATCGTCAAATTAGCCATTTTTCTATCTCATCTCCCAATCCTAAAATGTACGAGCGGCCGCCTTTCGGCGCTCCTCGTCAGTCAACCCCTTCGGCCCCTGTGCCGGGGGCGTCGGCTTCGTTGCCGCCGTCCGCTGCGCCGGGCCGCCGGCTTGCGCCGGCATCGCCTCCGCGAACGCGGTGGCCAGTTGAAGTTGGTCGTAGATATCCCGGCCGTCCAGCGCCTTCAATATCGCATCCGGCAGATCACGCTTGCGTGCCTCCACCAGGCCCTCCACGACCGCGTTAGCCCGCTCCAGTTGCTCGGCCGCCGCAGCCAGCTTCTGCTCAGCCTCGGCCGCTTTCGCCTCCTGGCTCGTCGCTAACTCCTGCCACCTCTGCTCATCCTTCAGCCGCCTGGCCTCGGCCGCCTTCGCGTCCGTCTGCCCCTTCGCCTCCAGATCCGCCTTCCACTTCTCCTGCGCCCGCGTCAGCCGTTCCCCAACCAGTTTGTCGATGTGGGCCTGCTGCTCGGCCGTGAACGTCACGGCCGCATTCGCTTTCGCCTGATCCGTTTGTGCGCCGTCGCCGGCGCTGCCGTTAATCTGCTCTTCAGTTTCCATATCACCTCATGCTGTCCGTTTTTACCGTCCGTCGACGTAGGGGGTGAAAAACAAAAAGCGCCTGCGATACCGGATGGATTCGCAGGCGCTCGTGGGCGAGTGCCCAAATTGCTATTCAATTACCCCTAGTTTACCGATTCAACTGTTCTGTGTCAATCCCATCTCCCGGAATACAACCGCCGCGATGCAACGCCTTCCGCTGCGCGTTCGTCACAATCGCCGACTCCAGCCCGTAGCGAATCTCAATCGCCCGGATGAACTCAATCATCGCTTTGCGAATCCCGATCCAGAATAACCGCTCGCGCTCATTCATCCGGCAATCGTCCGCGGCGTCACACTCGTCCCCCACACCGGATGTCTCCGCCGCTGTACCATCCTGCCCCATGTCAATTCGCCCGCCTGCCATGCCTCCCAGCGTCCCTGACCCATCACCGCGATCTGCTGTTCCTCCGGCAATTCCTCAAACCAGCCGCGGCCGCTGCCCAACGTTTGCATATTCACGCCGCG
>JAHDWL010000143.1 GCA_023384355.1 Anaerolineae bacterium | reverse complement strand
TTTCAGGTTCTGCATCGTAACCCTGAACGCTTCGAACGGGTTGGACATCCCCTCCATGCCGGCCGTGTTCTCGGCCAGCTTCTCCAGGACCTGGTTCATCAACGCCGTCTGCTGCTCGGATTTGGTCAGTTCGCCCGCTGTTTTGCCGATGCTCGCCGCATACGCCTCGTTTGCCTCGGTCAGGTTCACCTGAATACCCAGGTTGTCCAGAATCATCGGAGAGAGGCGGCCGACGCCCGTCACCAGCGAATCGAGCATGAATCCCATGTCCTGCCCGGTCGCCGCGGCCACCTTGCTCAGGTAGCCCATCGCGTCCGGCATCGACTCCGCGAAATCGTCCGACACCAGCGCGGCCGCCTTATTAAACGACTGCATCAAATCCGTGTTGGTGATTAACCCGCCCGACGAATCCTGCAGCGCCCGCAGCATCGCCGCCGATCCGCCTTCCATCGAGCTGGTTAGCGTCTCGAACCCGGCCTGCACCCCCGCGATTGGCGCGGCCGACGAGGCCAGGCTGACGATTCCCGCCCCCAGCCCGACGATGGCCGCGCCTGCGCCTGCCGTTGCGGCGATGGCCACCTGGCCGAACTGTTTCAGACGGTCGCCCACCTGCCCGGCGAACCCCTGCGCCTTGTCGGCCGCATCCTGCAATCCTCGGCCGAACTCATCCGCGGTCAACGCCAGCGTCACGAAAATTTTCTGGAGTTCCATTAGCTCGCCGGTTCCTCAGGCTCGCCGCCCAGTGCCAGAATATGCCTCATCATGATCCGCTTCATCTGCTCTGGTGATTGGCCCTGGCGCGGCTCCTTATACCACTGCACCATGAAATCAACCGGCCGGCGCGCGGCCGTCCCCTTTTTCCGGTTCATGTTGTATTGCTGCGCCATCAGCATCGCCGTGTGTGCATCAGCCCGGATCTCCAGCGGCGGCTCCAGGGAGTAGTAGGCCGCCCATGTGAGGAGCTCGTCCACATCCATACCCTCGTCGTGTGCGCCCGGGCCTGCGTTCAATTCGCGTACAGTGCGGCCGCCAATCCCGTGCGCTACCAACCGGTAGGCCAGCATCAGGAACGGGTCATCTAGGAGTCGTCTTTTTTTTCCTCAACCGCGTCCTTGGCCATGCCGGATAACATTTTCACCACGCGCACGACCTCGTTGAGGATGATGCTGCCCAGCTGGCCCAGACGCTCCTCCGCCTTCCTGACATTGCCGGCCGAGCGAATCCACTCCTCCGACATCTGCACCAATTCCGATGCCGGGAACGTGATATAGGCAGCGTCAGGCTCGGCCGCGAACGCGCGTTCCAGAATCTCGCCGCCCCTGGTGTCCGTCACCATCGCGGCCATCAGGAATTTCGGACCCGCCTCATCGGTCAACGCCGCCAAATCCATCTCGTAGGATTTATCGTTATAGAACCGCGCTTTGCCGCTCTTGCCGCCGGACGTGATGCGGCTCTGCTCGCCCGCTGTCAGATCGCGCACGTAGATGACGCCGTCATACCCAATACCATTCAGGTCAATCCGAGCCACCTTGCGCTGCTCGGCCAGACCCAGAAAATCGACGGCGGATAATGAAACCCTTCCGTTCTCGCCCATCCTGTCACTCCTGTTTAATGCGCGCGGCCAGGCGGCGAACGTCGGCCGCCAGACCGCGATAAAATTTATTCGCTCGCGGTCCCGTCTGCTCATCCAGCAGCGCGGCCGCACGCTGCAATAGCTCCGCTGCTGTTTGCGCGCCAACACTCTCCGGCGCGGCCTCGTCGTTCACCCTGTCGTTGGTTTTAGTCGCCATTACGACACCAGGTTTCCCCATGACGGTTTGCCCGACGGCGTAATCTCAATCGTCGATTCGATCAAATCCTCCATCGGCAGCTCATCGCCGATATCGGTGATGAACCCGCAGAACTCATAGTAGAACTGCTCCGGATCTTCCATTAGGACAACCTGCCAATCATAGACCACATCGTCGTTGAGCATGGCGTTCAGCGTGAACCATTGCGTTTTCAGGAAATTCATCGGATACGACACCGGCGCCTGCTCGCGCATCACGCCCGGCCGGCGTTTCCGCCAGCGGCCGCTCGCCCCGCTGGTCGTCTCCAGTGCGCCGCGCGTCCGGTTCGGCAGCGACAGATCCTTTGTGCCGCCCACTACAACCCACTCATCAGTGAGCGGGTTTTTGTAACGCAGCACCGCGCCATACCCCACCAACTCCTGCGGAGGTGTGCAACTCATCTCTCATCTCTCCTTAGTCGACGGCGATGGCCGCCACCAGAACCTCGGCGTGATTCGCCGTGAATTCGATATTGCGGCCGCCCAGGGCCTGCTCCCAACCATGCGGCTCCATGATGCGGCCGAATATCACACCGGCCGCGATGTTTGTCGCCGCGATATCCGCCTTGCGGCCGTAGGCATCGAAGCTGGACGAGATCGCCACCGTCCGCACT
>JAHDWL010000142.1:1843-2560 GCA_023384355.1 Anaerolineae bacterium | reverse complement strand
GTCCACGCCGCCGTTATCGTTGGCCGCTACGGGGTGCCCCTCTCATGTCATTCGGCCTGCAATATTGACCCTCTAAGCCGGGGGATCGGCGTCCAAAATTGACCCCCTACCGGTTGGTCTGTTGCGCTGCCTGCTTTGTCATGAAGCAGGTGGTCGGGGATGCTGATCGTGGAGACGATTGCCCGGATACGCCGCGAGCACTTCATCAAGGGCAAGACGATCAAAGAGATCGCCCGGGACCTAAAGGTGTCGCGGAACACGGTCCGGAAGGTGCTGCGGTCGGGAGAGACCTCGTTCGAGTACGAGCGCGTCATCCAGCCGCGACCGAAGCTGGGAAGATGGGCAACAGAACTCGACGGATTGCTGGCAGGGAACGCGGGCAAGTCCGCTCGCGAGCAACTGACGTTGATCCGGATCTTCGAGGGGCTGCGTGAGCGCGGCTATGACGGCGGTTACGATGCCGTGCGGCGTTATGCCAGGCGATGGAGCAAGGAGCGCGGACAATCCACGGCTGCGGCCTACGTCCCGCTGAGCTTTGCGCCGGGAGAAGCCTATCAGTTCGACTGGAGCCATGAGGTCGTCCTGCTCAATGGCGTAACGGTGGTCGTGAAGGCCGCCCATGTCCGGCTCTGCCACAGTCGGATGCTGTTCGTGCGGTGCTATCCGCGTGAGACGCAGGAGATGGTGTTCGACGCCCATGACCGGGCGTTCGCTCTG
>JAHDWL010000142.1:724-1833 GCA_023384355.1 Anaerolineae bacterium | reverse complement strand
ACCTGCGTGCGCGGCATCTACGACAACATGAAGACCGCAGTGGAGACGATCTTCGTCGGCAAGGGCCGTCTCTACAACCGCCGCTTCATGCAGATGTGCAGCCATTACCTCGTCGACCCGGTGGCCTGCACGCCGGCCTCGGGCTGGGAGAAGGGCCAGGTCGAGAACCAGGTCGGGCTGGTCCGGGAGCGCTTCTTCACGCCACGGCTGCGGTTCAAGACTCTCGACGAGCTGAACGCCTGGCTGCTCGACAAGTGCATCGCCTACGCCAAGGCACATCACCATCCGGAGTTGGCTGAGCAAACGGTTTGGGAGGTGTTCGAAGCCGAGCGTCCCAAGCTCGTTCCCTATGCCGGTCGGTTCGACGGCTTCCATGCGGTGCCCGCATCGGTCTCGAAGACCTGCCTGGTGCGCTTCGACAACAACAAATACTCGGTCACGGCCAGCGCTGTCGGGCGGCCTGTCGAGGTTCACGCCTACGCCGACCGCATTGTGATCCGCCAGGACGGACGCATCGTTGCCGAGCATCCGCGCTCCTTCGGCCGCGGCGATACCGTCTACGATCCCTGGCATTACGTGCCGGTGCTGGCGCGCAAACCCGGCGCCTTGCGCAACGGCGCTCCCTTTAAGGACTGGGTGCTGCCTGCTTCGATGGAACGCGTACGGCGCAAGCTCGCCAGTGCCGACGACGGCAATCGGCAGATGGTCGACATCCTCAACGCGGTGCTGACCGACGGCTTGCCGGCCGTCGAAGCAGCCTGCGCCGAGGCGATCGCTCACGGCGTTCATTCCGCCGATGTCGTTCTCAACATTCTCGCCCGCCAGCGTGAGCCGGCGCCACCAGCCAACATCCTCACCCCGGCGGCGCTGACCTTGCGTTATGCGCCGATCGCTGACTGTGCCCGTTACGACAACCTTAGGAGACCGGTCTGATGGAACGCACTCAACTGTTCGACCTCATGAGCGAACTCAAGCTCTATGGCATGAAGGCCGCCTTCGACGAGATCATGGCGACCGCCGTCAAGCGCCAGCACGAACCGCAACGCATTGTCGGCGACCTGCTCAATGCCGAGATCAACGAGAAGCAGGCGCGTTCGATCAAATACCAG
>JAHDWL010000142.1:0-714 GCA_023384355.1 Anaerolineae bacterium | reverse complement strand
GATGGCTTCCAGTTCGAGGGCACCCCTATCAACCAGACGCTGGTCAATGAACTCGCCGGCGGCGGCTTCATCGCCCAGCAACGCAATGCCGTTCTAGTCGGCGGCACCGGCACCGGCAAGACCCATCTGGCCATCGCCATCGCCCGAAGCTGCATTCGATCCGGTGCCCGCGGGCGCTTCTACAACGTCGTCGACCTCGTCAACCGCCTGGAGATCGAGACCCGCAACGGACGGCAGGGTCGTATCGCCGAGCATCTGACCCGAATGGACTTCATCGTCCTCGACGAACTCGGCTACCTGCCATTTGCCCAATCCGGCGGCCAGTTGCTGTTCCATCTCGTCAGCCGGCTCTACGAGCGCACCTCCATCGTCGTCACCACCAATCTCGCCTTTGGCGAATGGCCCAGCGTGTTCGGCGACGCCAAGATGACCACCGCGCTGCTCGATCGTCTGACCCACCACTGCGACATCGTCGAAACCGGCAACGACAGCTGGCGCTTCAAAAGCCGCGACGATAATCAAACAGCCCGCGCTCGCCACGTCTCCGCAACCCCGCCCAGCTCCGACGAGGCGAGCGCTACCGCCAGACCCCACCGCTCAAAGGGGTCAAAATTGGACGCCGATGAGGGGTCAAATTTGAACGCCGATTGACAGACAGGTGGCCGCGCCCGATCGCGCCCTCGTCGGCGGTGACGCGCGCCACATAGTCAGGAT
>JAHDWL010000051.1 GCA_023384355.1 Anaerolineae bacterium | reverse complement strand
GGCCAGCCACAGGGCGACCGCCAAGGGGATAAAGGCGGGAGCAAAGCGGCTGAACGTTACCCGCAGCGGCTCCGGCTTGCCGACCAGCGCCCGGCTGATGGTTGCCGCGCTCAGCCCGGCGGCCGCGGGCAAGACCAGGTTCAGGACGCCGAAGACGAGCGCCAGCAGGACGATTTCTGACCGGATGCCGGTGGACACGGAGAGCCACGTCATCAGATCGTAAAACGGCGGAACCATCCCGAAGGCGTTGCTCAGCGCGGCAAAGGCGAAGGCGATAATCAAAAAGGAGACATCCCACCGGCGCGGCCAGGCGGGTTCGACCAGCTCCCGACCGACCGGCCGCACGGCCAGAGCGACATTGTCGAACGGGCAAGCGCGGGCGCAATCGAGACAGAACACGCAGTCGAGGTTGCTGTGCAGGGTGGGGGCGAAAAGCTCTGTGCCGCACCCCAGCACCTGTGGCGACCCGTTGATGCACTCCTTGCCGGGGCAGGTGCGGCACACGTCGCGGTCGCGGACGGTGATCTGCGTCGGCGAGACAGTGCTGACGGCGAAGTTAAACGTGCCCAGCGGGCAAACGTATTTGCAGAAGGGGGATTCGGCGAACAGCGCCTCCAGCAGGAAGGAGCTGACGAAATAACCGATGATGACCCAGGCGGTGATGGCCGGGCTGGCCCACATGTCCAGCCACTCATAGAGGAACAGGAAGAGAACGAACACGGCGACGGCCAGCCACTTGTTGCGCAGCGCGCGCGGCCAGCGACGGCCGCCCCGGCTCAGCCGGTGGGCGGCCGTGCGCGGGATGGTGAAGGGGCAGCCCATGCAGAACAGGTTGCCCACCAGCAGCAAGGCCAGCATCACGAAGCCGCGATAGTGGACCCATACGCCGACGGTGGCCAGGTTCTGGGGAGCGATCCGCGGCCCGGTGAAACCGTCGTAGATCAGCAAGAGGGCGACCAGCAGCAGGGGTATCTGGAAGATGAGACGGCCGCGGGGCTTCAGAAGCAACCGGCCGATGATCGGCGCGCGCAGCAAATCGCGATGCGGCGGATGATATAGTATGTCCTCTCCCTTGTTGACGGGAATCTCATCCAGTGAAATCATGGCGAACTCGATTGTTACCGCCGGCGGCGATCACTTCGCGGCGACGGATATTTCTTTGGTTGTAGTCTTGACGCGGCCGTCGGCCAGCCGGGCGGTGGCGGTGACGATCCAGTCGCCGGCCATCGTCCAGTCGAATGCGGCGCTGTAAACCCCGTCGCCCTGATGGACAGCCTCCGCCTCCACCGGCAACATCCCGGCGTGGTTCATGTCGGCGCGCACGGACACGACGGCGTCCTCAATCGGTGTGCCGTCGCCGTCGAGCAGGGTGATGGTCACCCGGTGCGGGCCGATGACCGGCTTGCCGTCGCCGGCGTCCTCCAGGATCAGCTGTACTTCCGGCGCGACGTCTGCTTCGCCGTTGATGGGCACGCCGCCCGACGACCGGCGGCAACCGGCCAGGGCGACCATCGGCAGGGCCACGAGAATCAATAAATAAACCGGGTGAAATGTTCGGCGCGTAAGCGACACGGAGCTTTTGCGGGCATTTGCCGCGCTCCTGATGAAATCCACGGGCATCCCCTCGTCTTGACGGATATTTGGGACCTGACGGGTCCGGTTCGTCGCGTCAAGTTTACATCATAAGCCCGTGACGCGCAGCGATATGTCCGGGTCGATCGGGTTAATGATCGTGGGTATCGTCGCCCATGTCCATCGTGGGCAGCGAGGGTGGGGGCGTCTGCCCTCTGGCCGCCAGCAGCTCTTCCATATATTCAATCTCCAGGGTCTGGGCGTCGACGATGCCTTGCGCCAGTCGGCGCACCACCACCTGGGAAGCGTCGCCGGCCGCGTAGCGGGCCATGTCCAGCCCGCCCTGGTGGTGGGGGATCATCAGCTGCAGGAACAGGATTTCGGCTTGTTCGCCGGTGGCGGCGCGCAGCTCGGCCATCTGCTCGGCCGTGGCCATGCCCGGCATCAGACCGTTGACCGGCATGCCCATCCACGCCATCCGCGGGCCGGAGGATGTCCACGCGCGCCCCCAGGCGTCGAGCCAGCCGCTCATGATGCCGATCTGCCCTTGCTGGGTGGTCAGGATGTCGAACGCCAGCGAGCGGACGGCCGGGTCCTCCGCGCGGTCATAGGCGAGGGCCGCCATCTGGACAGCCTGCTCGTGATGGACGCTCATGTCGCGGGCGAAACCGACGTCGACGGAGTCGTCGCCGGGCACCCGCGCGCGGCCGAACCAATAGCCGGCCAGCCCGCCGATCAGCAGGGCTATCAGTCCAAGCGCGATCAGCATAGGCCAGAAGGAAGAGTTCTCCGGGTATTGAACCGCATCGGCCGCGGGAACGGTCGGGTCAGGAGATAAATCGGGATAATTTTCACCAGTCATTACAACGCCTATCACTTCGCATAGTGTATTTCACACAATTCAAACCGCAAGTCACAGGATACAGCTTCCATCAGTCCGCCGCTCCTTCCAGCGATGCCTCGCCCGACGCCTCGACGACAGGGGTGGGGGCCGTCCCGCAGAACTTGCAGCCTCGCGCCTCGGCGGCGACGATGGCCCGGTCGCTGCTCCAGAAAAAGTTATCCTGTCCGATCTCCTCGACCAGACCGGCGCGTTCCATCATGACCATGACGTTCTTGTGGACACCCGCGAACATGAGGACGCCGCCCTGCTTGTGAAGCGTCTCATCCAGTCGTCGAATCGATTCCAGGCCGGAGGTGTCGATATGGGGCACGCCGCGCATGGAGAGGATGAGCGCGTGGGTGTCGCCGAGCTGGGCGAACGCCTCGGTGAACGCGCCTGTCGCGGCGAAAAACAGTGGCCCGGTGAGGAACGCCACCTTCACGTGGCGGCATTTGCCGGCGTTCTCGATGCCGATCCGGCGCAGCCTTTCGGGGTCGACCTCGCGAATCTCGATGTCCATGCCGGCGATCTTGCTGAGGAAGACTGCCCCGGACAGGAACGCGCCGATGAGGATGGCCTGCGTCAGGTCGAGGGTGATGGTGGCGATCATCGTGATCAGGAAGGTGATCATGGCCGTTTTGAAGCGGTGGCCGAAGATGAAGCGGATCGCCTCCCATTCGTTCATGCGCACGGCCGTCATCATCAACACGCCGGCCAGCGCGGCCAACGGGATGCGGCCCATCACCGGAGCCAGCAGGAACATGGACAGCAGCAGCCCGAGGGAGTGGATGACGCTGACCATGCGCGTGTGGCCGCCAGCGCGAATGCCCACGCTGGTGCGGGCGATGGCCGCGGTGGCCGGCACGCCGCCGAAGAACGGGATGGCGATGTTGCCCACGCCCTGCGCGATGAGTTCCTGATTGGCCTGAAGGCGGATGCCGGTCATGTTGGCGGCCACCGCGCCACACAGCAGGCTCTCGATTGCGCCGAGGGCCGTAATCGTCAGCGCGGGGCCGATGAAATCGCTGAGATTGCCCCAGGGGATTTCGTTGAAGCCCAGCCGATCGGCCAGAACCAGCGTTTGCGGTATTTCGCCGATTTGGGGCACATCCCAGCCGGTGACGAGGCTGATGATCGTGGCCAGAATGAGACCAAGCAGCGACGCGGGGATGCGGGCGTTCCATTTCTCGGGCAGGAAGATCATCGTCAGGATGACCACGCTGCCCAGCAGAACCGCCCGCCAGTCGATCACAAACCCGCCCTGGAAGTAGCTCAGCAGCTTGAACAGTGCCGATTCAGCCTCGCCGCCGGTGCCGGTAATCCCCAGGAAGTTATCGATCTGGCCGATGAAGATGATGAGGGCGATGCCCGACGTGAAGCCGGTGATGACCGGCGAGGGGATGAAGGCGATGAAGCGGCCCAGCCGCAGCAGCCCGATGATCAACAGAAGCACGCCGGCCATCAACCCGGCGATCCACATGCCCGGCAGGCCATAGCGGGCGGTCAGGAAGATGAGGACGGCGCTCATCGCGCCGGTCGGCCCGGATATCTGATAGGGCGCGCCGGACAGCAGCCCGATGAGCAGGCCGGAGATGATGGCCGTCACCAACCCGGCGGCGGCCGTGGCCCCGGACGACACGCCGAAGGCCAGCGCCAGCGGCAAGGCCACGGCCGCTACCGTGAGGCCCGCTAACAGATCCCGGCGAAAAACGCCGAGGTTGTAGCCGGTAAATTCGTCCCGATAAAGCTGTAACAGGGTCCGTCGCTGCATGCCCCGATCTCCTGATAGTGATTTCGAAACAAGCATCGAATTATGCCCCGGGTAACCCGCGCAACCAAACGAAACGATCAATTATCCCGATTCGTTCAAATATGTTGCCGATCCTGCAACAAGGCCACGGAAAATTGTGCTTAATACCAACAAGCGGGGGAGGGGGCGAGCCGATAGCGCCGCTCCCAACGCCATTCAGGAGGTGAAAGTGGCTCGGAAAGGGGATGCCCAACGACTGGATGATATTCGCGACGCCATCATCAAAAACCCCGGCCGCCGTCCGGGTTGGCTGGCCCGTCGAATGGGCTTCGACAACAAGACAATGATGCGCGCCCTGGCGCAGCTGGAGGCCCGCGGCGATTTGCTCACCGAGGACGAAAAAGGCCGCCTGTCGTGGTTCGGCCGCACACGCTCCTCTTGAGCGTGTGGAAATAATAGGCTACCATTGCGCCATCTTGTGTCCCGGCGAGTGCCATCGCGGGTGAGGTGACGGAAATGAGTAACCGCAGCGTCCGACGGAATGAATTGATCCTTGAGATGGAACGGCTCTACGCCGATCGCGCCTACAGCGACATCGAGCTGGCCGGGCGCCTGGGCGTCGACCGGACGACGATCTATCGCACGCGCGTATTTATGGAAGAGGAGCTTAATGTTCCCATCATCAAGGAAGGCACAGGCCAATATCGCATAGACCGGCAAAAACAACTCGGAAGCATTCGACTGACCCAAATGGAGGCGGTAGCCCTGTACCTCGGTGGGCGGCGGTTGCAGCAGCAGACGCGCATCGCCCATGTGCCGACGGCGGCCGCGCTGGAAAAGCTGGCCGTCGTCATGCGCCGCCCGATGATGGAGAACCTCGTCCGCGCCGCCCAGGAAGTGCTGGGCCAGGAAGCCGATCCGCAGCAGGCCTACAATCTGGAGCAGATCGTTGAAGGCTGGATCAACGGCCGCAAGGTGCGCGTGCGCTATCGCAAGCTGCACTCGGAGTCCGCCCGGGTTCATCTGGTCTGTCCGTACCAGCTTGAACCGTCGGTCTGGAGCGACAGCGTCTATCTGATCGGCCACAGCGACCAGCACGACGCCGTCATCACCCTGAAGTTGAACCGCATCGAGCGCGCGACCGTGACGACCGAGCCGTTTGTCGTGCCGGAGGCGTTCGACAGCCACGCCTTGCTGGAACACGCCTGGGGCATCTGGCGGGCGGGCGGCGAGCCGCAGGTGGTTCGGCTGCGCTTCTCGCCGCGCGTCAGCCCGCGCGTGCGCGAGACGATCTGGCATCCGTCGCAGACCGTTCGCGACTTGCCCGGCGGCGAATGTGAATGGACGGCACAAATCGCCGAATGGCGCGAGATGGAGCCGTGGGTTCGCGGCTGGGGCGCGGAAGTGGAGGTGCTGGAGCCGGCGGCGATGCGGGCCAGCGTCGGGGCGGCGATGAAGCTCGCGGCCGAAATATACGCGAATATTTAACGGTTATAATAATATACCTTAATTTAACTATATATTTCAAGACCTGCTCTTTCCTCTCCCCGCTCGCAATCTCTTTGTTACCGTTCGGCCGCCTTATGCGATACCATTGTCGCCATCTCACGTTGAGGTGCGAGGATGGATGAATTGATTCTGGCGGTTGACCTGGGGACATCCGGCCCCAAGGTCGCGCTCGTGACGCCCCACGGCGAAGTGGTCGATTGCCGCACTACGGCCGTCGGGATGAATGTGTTGCCCGGTGGCGGCGTGGAACAGGACCCCGACGAGTGGTGGCGCGCCATCAAGCAAGCCATGACCGAAGTGCTGGTCGGCAACCCCGGCGCGAAGGAGCGGATCGCCGCCATCGGCTGCACCAGCCAGTGGTCGGGCACGGTCGCCGTCGACGCCGACGGCCATCACCTGATGAACGCGATCATCTGGATGGACAGCCGCGGCGCGCCCCATGTCCAGAAGATCACCGACGGGTTGCTGAAAATCGAGGGTTACGGCGTGCGCCGCCTGATCACCTGGCTGCGGCTGACCGGCGGCATCCCGGTGCGGTCGGGCAAGGACCCTATCGCCCACATCCTCTACATCAAAGCCGTCCACCCCGATATCTACCGCGCGACGCATAAATTCCTGGAGCCGAAGGATTATCTGAACCTGCGTTTCACGGGTCGCGCCGCGGCGTCCTACGAATCGATCACCCTGCACTGGCTGACCGACAACCGTGACATCAACAACATCCATTACCACGACGAGCTGATCCGCATGTCCACCGTCGACCGCGATAAGCTGCCCGACCTGCGCGCGGCGTCCGACGTGCTGGGGCCGATCCGGCCCGAAGTAGCCGAGGAACTGGGCCTGCCGCCGGGTCTTCCTGTCGTCATGGGCACGCCCGACATGCACTCGGCGGCCATTGGCTCCGGCGCTGTGGCCGATTACGAGCCGCATCTCTACATCGGTACGTCCTCCTGGCTCACCTGCCATATCCCTTACAAGAAGACCGACCTGTTCCACAATCTGGCCTCCCTGCCCTCGGCCGTTCCCGGTCGCTATTTCATCGCGACAGAGCAGGAGACGGCCGGGGCATGCCTGACCTTTCTGCGCGACAACATCCTGTATGCCGACGACGAGCTGGCCCGCAAGGAGCGAATCGACAACGTCTACCCTGTGTTCGATCAGATGGTCGCCCGCACGCCGCCCGGCAGCGAGAAGCTCATTTTCACCCCCTGGCTGCACGGTGAGCGCACTCCGGTCGATAACCCGTATGTGCGCGGTGGTTTTCACAATCTTTCCCTGCGCTCGACGCGGGCGCACATGATCCGTGCCGTGTTCGAGGGTGTGGCCTACAACACGCGCTGGCTGCTGCGTTACGTGGAGAAGTTCGCCGGTCGCCGGCTCGACAACATCCGCTTCATCGGCGGCGGAGCCAACTCCGACATCTGGTGCCAGATCCACGCCGACGTCCTCGACCGGACGATCATGCAGGTGGCAAACCCCGTCGAAGCCAACGTGCGCGGCGTGGGGTTGCTGGCCGCGGCCGGCGTCGGCCTGACGAAATTCGACCAGATCGATCAGGCCGTCCGCGTCGCCAACGTCTACCACCCCAACCCCGACAATCGCGGCATATACGACGAGCTGTTTGCCGCCTACGAGAAGGTCTACACGCAAAATCGGGGTATATACAACCGGCTGAATCGGGAATAATGAACCAATGAGCCTCAAAAACCAGTGGAAAAAGTTGCAGGCGCGGGTGGCCGCGCCCGTCGAAAAAGGATTGCGCGCCATTCCCGGCGTCAACAACCGCATCGAAGCCCAATATGATGAGCTGATGGGCGATCTCGAAGAGACGCTCAAGCCGTATCGCGACGACTTCTCCGGCTACAGCCGCCTGCCCGATCAAGGCCGCGGCCGCGAGGAGGTTCTGCGCGAGATGGAAACGCTCGCCGATCTGGAGACGGAGCGCTGGCGCGACGGCTATGTCTCCGGGGCGGTCTACCACGGCGACGGCGACCACATCGAGTTCCTCAATCGCATTTACGCGCTCAACTCGCAGAGCAACCCGCTGCATGCCGACGTGTGGCCCAGCATCGCCAAGTACGAGGCGGAGATCGTGGCCATGACCGCGGACATGCTCGGCGCGGGACGCACCCCCCCACCCCCCGCGGGCAGCGGCGAGGAGATATGCGGAACCGTCTCCAGCGGCGGCACGGAGAGCATCCTGCTGGCGATGAAGGCCTACCGCGATCGCGCCCGCGACAGGCAGGGCATCACCCAGCCGGAGATGATCACCCCGGTGACGGCTCACGCGGCGTTCGACAAGGCCGCGCAATATTTCGGCATCAAGCAGGTGCGCGTGCCGGTCAACGCTGATTGCCGGGCGGAAGTGACCGCCGTGGAGCGGGCGATTACCCGCAACACCGTCGTCATCGTCGGTTCCGCGCCATGCTTCCCCCACGGGGCCATCGATCCCATCGCGGAGATGTCCGCCCTGGCGCTGGAGCGCGGCATCGGCTTTCACACCGACGCCTGCCTCGGCGGGTTCCTGCTGCCCTGGGCGGCCGAACTCGGCTACGACGTGCCACCGTTCGATTTTCGCCTGCCGGGCGTCACTTCCATGTCGGCCGACACGCACAAATACGGCTACGCGGCCAAGGGGACGTCGGTCGTTCTCTATCGCGGGCTGGAGCTGCGCCGCTATCAATATTTCACCGTCACCGATTGGCCGGGCGGCCTCTATTTCTCGCCGACGTTCGCCGGCAGCCGCCCCGGCGCGCTCAGCGCGGCCTGCTGGGGGGCCATGGTCTCCATGGGGCGCGAGGGGTATCTGTCGGCCGCGCGGCAAGTCCTGGAGGCGGCCGCGACCATCCGCGAGGGCATCGCCGCCATCCCCGATCTGCGCCTGATGGGTCATTCGCTGTTTGTCCACGCCTTCGCCTCGGACACGCTGGACATCTATCGCGTGATGGATGAGATGTCCCGGCGACACTGGAGCCTGAACGGGCTGCACAACCCCGCCTGCGTCCACGTCTGCGTGACCCTGCGCCACGCCCAGCCGGGCGTCGCCGAGCGCTTTGTGGCCGACCTGCGGGAGTCGGTGGAGGCGGTTCGCTCCCAGCCGGCAAGCGAGGGCGGCATGGCCCCGATCTACGGCATGGCCGCAACGCTGCCGTTCCGGGGGGTTGTGTCCGACATCCTGAAACGGTATATCGATATCCTGTACAAGGTGTGAGATGTTTCTATGGTGGAGATAGGCCGTTGAATACGTTATACTCCGCCCATTAACAGAGCGACCAATTGGCCAAGGAGGCTGGACATGTCAGAAGCACCTGATCGTAATCTGGCGTTGGAGCTTGTGCGGGCGACCGAGGCGGCGGCGCTGGCGGCCGCGCGCTGGGTCGGCCGCGGCCAAAAGGAGGAAGGAGACGGGGCGGCGGTTGACGCGCTCCGCCTGCTGCTGGGCACGGTGCGCATGGACGGCATCGTCGTCATCGGTGAGGGCGAAAAGGATGAAGCGCCCATGCTCTACAATGGCGAGCTGGTCGGCAACAAGCAGGGTCCGGCGGTCGATGTGGCCGTCGATCCCGTCGAAGGCACCAACCTGTTGGCCAAGGGGTTGCCCAACTCCATCTCCGTCGTCGCCATCGCCCCGCGCGGGGCACTCTTCAACCCCGGCCCTGCCTTCTATATGGACAAGCTCGTCGTCGGGCCGGAGGCGGTCGGCAAGGTCGATATTGACGCGCCGGTCATCGAAAATCTGGCCGCCGTGGCCGCCGCCAAGGGGTTGGAGCTGAAGGAAGTCACCGTCGTCATCCTCGATCGGGCACGCAACCGGCACTACATCGACGCCGTTCGCGCCGCCGGCGCGCGCGTTCGCCTCATCAGCGACGGCGACGTGGCTCCCGCGCTGATGACCGCCCTGCCCGACACCGGCATCGACATGGTCATCGGCAGCGGCGGCACGCCGGAAGGGGTGATCACCGCCTGCGCCATGCGCGGGCTGGGCGGCGAAATTCAGGGGCGGCTGCTGCCGCAATCCGACCTGGAGCGGACCCGCGTGCTGGAAGCGGGTTTAGACCTGAATCGCAAGCTGACGCTGCTGGATTTGGCGGGAGGCGACGACCATTTCTTCGCCGCGACGGGCATCACCCAGGGAGATTTCCTGCGCGGAGTGCGCTACACGTCAACCGGAGCCATCACCCACTCGCTCGTCACGCGCACCCGCTCCGGCACCTGGCGCACCATCGAAGCCCATCACCAATGGTCCAAGCTCATGTCCTACAGCGAAGTTGAATACCATATCAAGGATTAGCCTCATGGGGAGCGACCCAACAACCGTAAAACTGGCCCCTTCCATCCTGTCGGCCGATTTCTCCCGGCTTGGCGCCCACGTCGAGGAAGCGCTGGCCGCCGGCGCGAGTTATGTCCACGTCGACGTGATGGACGGCCATTTTGTGCCCAATATCACCATCGGGCCACTGATCGTCGAGGCGGTGCGCCCCCTGGCCCGTCGCTATGGCGCGTTCATCGACGTCCACCTCATGATCGAGAAGCCGGAGCGCTATCTGGCCGATTTCGCCCGCGCCGGGGCCGACGGCCTGACCGTCCACGTGGAGACCTGTCCCCACCTGCACCGCACGGTGGAGGCTATCCGCGAGCTTGGCCTGCGGCCGGGCGTCACGCTGAACCCCGCGACGCCGCTGGTAGCGCTGGAGGAGATTCTGCCCTACGTTGACCTGGTCCTGATTATGTCGGTCAATCCCGGCTTCGGCGGCCAGTCCTACATCCCCACCAGCACGGACAAGATTCGGCGGCTGCGGGCCATGCTCGACGCCATCGGCTCGACGGCCGAGCTGGAGGTGGATGGCGGCATCAAGCCCGATAACGCGGCCGGGATCGTGGCCGCCGGGGCCACGGTACTGGTGGCCGGCAGCGCCATTTTCGGCGGCAACCGGTCAGTTGCCGGAAATATCCGCGCCTTCAATGAGGCATTGCGCGGTTCATAACCCGTTTTTGCGAATTTTTTGCCGTCTGTTTTCGACTGTGGATAATGGTAGCTGGTGGCTTGGTTCCGGGCCGTTTTCGCACCGGATTACAATCGTGAGGTCTGTCCCACTGCGGGCCTCGTAATTGAACAATTAAAAAAAGGAGAAGGATTGCCGTGAAACGATTGATACCCATTCTGTTTTTACTGTTAGTCGTGAGTATGGCCCTTGTTGGTTGCGCATCCGGCGGGGGCGGCAATGATTTGCTGTCCGACATCGAGAAGCGCGGCGTGCTGCGTGTGTCGACCGACCCCAACTATGAACCGCAATCCTTCCTCGACGCCAACGGCGAGTTTACGGGTTTCGATATCGACGTGGCCAACGAAATCGCCAAGCGTTTGGGCGTCAAGACAGAGTTCGTCACGCCCGATTGGGATGTCATTACCGCCGGCAACTGGGCCGGGCAATGGGACGTCAGCATCGGCTCCATGACCGTCACGACTGCCCGCCAGGAGGTCCTGGACTTCGCCAGCCCTGCCTACTACTATACCCCTGCCCAATTTGCCGCGGCCGACGGCTCCGGCATCGATGCCCTGGAAGATATTAACGGACAGGTCGTCTGCGTCGGCGTTTCGACGACCTACGAGACGTGGCTCAACGGCGCGGGGGCCGACCTCGGCTTGCCGGCCGATAATTTCTACGCCGAGCCTCCGACCGGCGTCACAATCGTCCCGCTGCCCACCGATGCCGAGTGCCCGCAGTCAATTCAGGCCGGCCGGACCGATTTCCAGGTGTTCCTGACCTCCAATACCGTCGTACAGGCGGCTATTGACGGAGGCGTGCCGATCCACCGTGTCGGCTCGCCCGTCTTCTCCGAAAACCTGGCCGCTGCCTTCGACAAAAGTTCCACGCTGGACAACGCCTCGGCCGTCAAGCGTGTCGGCGAGATCATCCAGGAAATGCACAATGACGGCACTTTACGCGAGTTGTCGTTGAAATGGTTTGATTCTGACCTGACAGCCAGCCCGACCCAATAACCGCGCCGGCTAATTTGACGGGCCGGGGTCTGATTTATCGCGGACCCCGGCCCGCGGCTAAGCTTAAAAAGCTGACAGGGGGTTGCTCATGAGTATTACGGCCGATTCATCCAACCTTGCCGACCAGGAGCGCCTGCGAAGCCAGGCCGAGCAATTGACCAAACGCCGCCGGCAACGGGAGCGCCGGTTCAGTCGGGGCGTGCGCATTTCCTACATCGTTCTGTTTCTCCTGTTGGCTTTCCTGTTCAGCGGTTTCCATGCCGAGGCATTCGGGCGCACCTTCAAAACGATCGGGCTTGACTGGGGATTCATTCGTACCTACATCCCCTTCATTTTTCGGGGCGTGTGGCTTACGATTTTGCTCTCCATTCTGGCCATTGGTTTGTCCATCATTTTGGCCATACTGGGAGCGTTGGGTCGCCTGTCCAAGTCTCCCCCGGCCTATGCGCTGGCTACGTTCTACGTCTCGCTCATTCGCGGCACGCCGCTGCTGTTGCAGCTTTTCTTCTTCTTCCTGGCGTTGCCGCAGCTCGGCATCGTGCTGACTGGGATGACCGCCGGCGTGTTGGCCCTGGGCATCAACTACGGCGCGTATAACACCGAGATTGTGCGCGCGGGCATCCAGTCCGTCGGCGTTGGCCAACGCGAGGCGGCTCTGGCCATCGGTATGACCAACAACCAGATCATGCGCCGCATCGTCCTGCCCCAGGCGCTGAAGCTGACAATCCCCCCGCTGGGCAACCAGTTCATTGCCATGTTGAAGGACACCTCGCTCGTGGCGACGACCGGGTTTGTGTGGGAACTGTTGTGGCGGGCGCAAAAGGTCGGCCGGGCCAACTTCCGCAGCCTCGAAGCGTTGCTCATCGCCGCGGTATTCTACTGGATCATCACCATCATTTTCTCGGCCGTACAGGACCGCATCGAGGCGCGCGTGGCCCGTGGAGAGCGACAGTTGTCATGACCCCCATCATTCGCGTCTCCCAGCTCGACAAATATTTTGACGACCTCCACGTCTTGCGCAACGTCGATCTGGAGGTGCAGCCCAAAGAGGTGGCGTGCATCATCGGTCGCAGCGGGTCGGGCAAAAGCACGTTGCTGCGCTGCCTGAACTTTCTCGAACAGCCGGATTTCGGCACTGTGGAGATCGACGGCGTGTCGGTGACCTGCGGCGGTCACGGCTCTGCCTGGCGCAAGCAAGTCCATGAGTTGCGCCTGAAGACCGGCATGGTGTTCCAGTCGTTCAACCTCTTTGCCCATATGACAGCCCTGGAGAATGTCATCGAAGGGCCAATCACGGTGAAGAAGATGCGGCGGGAAGAAGCCGTGGAGATGGGTATGAGCAACCTGAAGAAGGTTGGGCTGGCCGAAAAAGCCGAGCAATATCCCTCGCGGTTATCCGGCGGGCAGCAGCAGCGCGTCGCCATCGCCCGGGCGATGACCATGCAACCGAAGGTGATGCTCTTTGATGAGCCGACGTCGGCGCTTGACCCGGAACTGGTGGGCGAAGTGCTGGCGGTCATGCAGAACCTGGTCGAGGAAGGCATGACCATGGTCACAGTGACGCACGAGATGAGTTTCGCGCGCCGCTTTGCCGACCGTATCCTCTACATGGACGAAGGCCGGTTTGTGGAAATCGCCCCTCCCGAAGAGTTGTTCAACTCACCGAAAGACGAGCGTACCCGCCAGTTCCTCAGCCACCTAAATCTGCAACGCGAAAGCTAGATCGGCGCACACGGGATTAGGCGGGGCATGACAACGAGAAAGCGCGTCGATTTGTCCCCCTGTACCCCTCCACCGGGATTGCCCCGCGCTATGGCACGGGGACAGATCCGCTGGAGACAGGTTGCCCGTCGCGGCAATTGACAAACCGGCTCATCCCCTCGGTATGGTAGGTGTATGTTTGGTTGTTGGCGGCCATCTTCACCAGCAGTCCTTCGACCTGTAACTCAACGTAGCTCGTGCCCGCCGGGGGACAGCCCAGCCCGCCGTCGGGCCAGACAACCGGCGTGGCGGAGACAAAAGCGATTTCGTCGGGGGTCAGGCCGGTGATGGCGCTCAGGTCAGTCGCGATGGCCCTGATGAGACGACCCAGCTCCACCGATTCAGACGCGCCCGGTCTCCCCGGCTCCGGCATTTCCCGCTCCGCTGTTCCCGGCGGGAGCGGCGTCAATTGCGCGAGGTCGATCTCTCCCGACGGCGCGACCACGGTGATCTCCGGGTATTCAGTGGGCATAATTTCCTCGATTGGATACGCGCTCTGAGCGGCAGGCCCGGGGTTAGTGTGACCTTCGGGCGTTATCAGCGTAATGGCCAGCACATCTCCTTCCCCGTTTGACCGCGTCTCGGACGCCGGGGTGCTCGTGCAGGACACGCCCACGATCGCGAGGAGCAGCATTAAACCGAACGCTATTCTCATCATCAATCCTCCAGGGAACTGGTCGACCGCTCCCTGTAGAGTGGACGCGGACGGGGTCGAAAATGTTCCCGAACGGGAACTCCGTGCCGGGTCATGTCATACCTCGACCGGTTTCTCGCTGCCGCTGAATTGCCGGAGAAGGGCCTTCAGCTTCGCTCGTGAGATTGGGTTGCGGCTGCGGCGTTCATGGGACCTGTTCAAGGCTGCCTGCCAGATGAGATCGGCGGCGGCGTAGGCTGCTTCCGGTCGCCCCAGACTGCGGGCATTGGCCGCCCGCTCGTAGTAGAGGCGGCCGCCGTCGGCCAGCCAGTGGGAGATCACCTCAAGAAACTCCATTGGCTCCAGCGTCACGTCACCCGCCCCGCCCTCGACGACGAATCGGGCGTTGCCTGTTTCCTGGCCGGGGATCACCTGCATGAGAATCAGCGGCAGCCCGCAGGCCAGCGATTCAGTCACGATCAGACCTCCGGCCTTGCTGATGACGCAATCAGCGGCGTGCATCATCTCGGGCATATTACCCACGAAGTCGTAGCACGTCGCCGGGATGTGCCATTCCGTCGCCTCCAGCGCCCCATACAGATCCCCGTTGCCGCCGGCCACAGCCACAAGGTGCAAGTCGTGGCCGGCGTGGTTCAGGACGTGAGCGAATTTCTCCAGCCCTTCCACGCGCTTGCTGCCCACGGCCAGCACGGTGAACTTGTCCTCCGGCCAGCCGAGCGCGCGCCGGGCTTCGGCCTTCGTGGCCGGCCGGTCGGCCAGCGACGGATTGACGGGCAAACCAGTGACATGGATTACTTCCGGGTCGAGATCGCGTTCCAACGCAGCTTCGGCCGCCGTTTGGGTCGGCACCAGACAGAGATCCACCGATTGGCTGAACCACATTTTTTGCAGCGTCACAAGGTCGGTCACGACGGTGGCAATGGGCACATTCAGCCCGCTCAGCCGCCGGTAGGCGACGACCGGGTATTGATAGGTCGGGAAGGTGATGACGACGGCATCGGGCGTGTGCTGTTTCATCAGCCGGGAGATAGTCTCATACATCATCATAACGAATGCCATCTCGGTCACGCTGGTGGTCAGCCGCAGGTCCGACATCTTGTAGCCGAGCTTGTAGAATTGCGGCCACTCGCGGGCCAGCGTGTCGTAGTCGCTCTCCGCGCTGCGCATGAACGACAGTGCGTTCGATTCGTCCAGGGGGTTGACGATGACCACTCGTGCCGCGTCGCCATACCGCCGGTCAAACGCCTGGCAGATGGCGTTGGCGGTACTGCGATGGCCAAAGCCGGCATCGGCGGTCAGGATAAGGATATTTTTTCTGGGTGTCATGATCCTGGTCTCTCGTTATCAGTTTTTCGCGTTTGGGTCGGCCCTCGCTGTCAACCGGTCGTCTTTCTGAAGGCTGCCATGTCGCGCTCCTTCATGAATCCGAGTGAGTCATAAAGCTGCATGGCCCCGTAGTTGTCGCTATCCACCGTCAGGTTGACTTGACGCAAGCCGGGCAACCCGCGCAGTTGCGCCAATCCGGCCAGCATCATACGCCTGCCCAACCCCTGCCGCCGGTAGTTTGGGTTGACGCCAACCAGATCGACATAGGCCTCGCCCGATTCCTGCTCGGCGCGGCCGAAGAAGTAGCCGGTCAATTGATCGCCGTCGGAGAGGGTCAACAGGGTCGCGCCTTTATCGCGCTCGGCAAGCATGTAGTTGAGCGTATAGTTGGAGCGCGGGAAGAGTTGCTCGTGCAAGCTAACGAACTGCCCGGCCAGTCGGTCGTCCCACTCGTCGGCCGCCGCCGCCGGCAGCTTTGCCAGCCGGTCGGGCGTAATAAAGTAGATCGCCAGCGAGCCGTGGCCGACGAAGGCGTGGCGCGTGGCGAAGTTCCGGCAGCGTTCGTTGAGGGAATCGATGAACATTTCCTGCTCGCTGATCTCCGGCGGGATGACCTTGCCCACTGCCGCGTACAACGCATCGGCGGTCGCGTCCCAGTTCTCGCTGGTGACGATCGGCCCGTAAAGCCACGTCCGGCCGATCTCCCGGTCGAAATCCATGCCCATCGCGCCCACGATATGATTGCCCTCCAGCGCCAGCCGGAAACCGCGATCATAGCGCAGATTGAGCATCAGGACAGATTGCCGGATGTCCTCCGGGGTCACGCCGAAATAGCCGATGTGGTGTTCGCCGGCCGGATTATGGACGCTGATATATTCCAGCATCCTGTCCAGATGGCGATTGGTGCAGCGGATGATGCGTTGGGTCATCGTTGAATTTGCCCTTCCTGTGTAATCAAAGCCCATTGTACCATGAGATCGAACATCGACAGGTTGTAAAACGCGGTCCGATAGAGTAAAAACAGGAGCGGTCGCCGTCGCACTCATCACCATCCCGCGCGGCCCACAAGAATAGCACCGGTCTGAAATCAATACGAAGAGGAGTAAATTATGTTCGATCGCGATTCGTTCACAGTCCAGGAATGGGGCGAAATTATCTCCGCGCCGACGGCCGTCGGCGCGCTGGTTGTCACGGCCGATGTGTCCGGGCCGATTGGGTTGGTCAAGGAATTCAAAGCCATCATGAATTCGATGAAGGAGTTTGTCACGGCCAACGCCGCCAACAGCCCCCTCATGGAAGCCCTCCAGAATTACATGATGACCAAGCCCACCGCCGAGGAAGAGGCCGAAATGAAGAAATGGGCTGATGAGCAAAAAGAGGAAATGGGGGCCAACAAGCCCGAGACCCCCGAAGAGATGAAGCAATTGGTGCGCGATCGCACCGGCGAAACATTGTCATTGTTGCGTTCCAAAGGCGCAACCGATAACGATATCGATCTGTTCAAGCAGATGATGATCGCCGTGGCCGAAAGCGTGGCCGACGCCAGCAAGGAAGGCGGCTTTATGGGATTCGGCGGACCGCGCGTCTCGGCCGCCGAGGAATCCATATTGGCGCAGATCAGGTCTGAATTGGGGGCGTAGGCTCGCGCCTCATGAACCGGGATTATGACAGGAGGCTGAGGCTGCTGCTGCTCCCTTACGCAGCCGGCATCGGCCTCCTTTTTGTTCTCCCGGCGCTGATGTCCTTCGCGCTGGCTTTCTTCCGCTACGACAGCCTGTCTGCCCCCCGGTTTGCCGGACTGGTCAATTTTTCCCTCGTTCGAACCGATTCATTATTCAACCTGAGTGTCGTCAACACGCTGGCGCTGGTGTTGCTGCCCGCACCGCTCCGGGTGTTCGGCGCATTCCTGGCCGCGCTGCTGGCTCGTGGCGGCCGCCTGCGCCACCTGCTTCGGGCGGCCGTTTTTCTTCCTTCGGCCATCCCGGCGACGGCCTTTGCGCTGGCCTGGCTGTGGATTCTGAATCCGCTCTATGGCCCGCTCAATCGCCTGCTGGCATCGCTCTCTCTGGCAACGCCCGGTTGGCTGGCCGACGCGCAATGGGCGCGGCCGGGGCTGGCTCTTGCCGTGCTGTGGCTCGTCGGCGAGGGGTTTCTCGTCTGCCTGGCTGCGCTCTATGACGTACCGCGCGACCTGGAAGATGCCGCGGCCGTCGATGGGGCCGGGGCGTGGGCCATCCTTCGCCACGTCCTGCTGCCCTTTCTCGCGCCGGTGATCCTGCTGTTGATGGCTCGCGACGCCGTGTTGCTTCTCCAGGAGTCGTTCACCCTGACGTGGTTGCTCACCGGCGGCGGCCCGTATTACGCCACCTACACGCTGCCGCAATTCATCTATGAGGCTGCCTTCGACCGGCTTGACTTCGGGATGGCGTCGGCCGCGCTTTGGGCGCTTTACGCTGTCACCGGCCTGATCCTGGCTCTGGTTTACACCATCGCTCGCCAATGGCAGATCGGCATGAGCGAGGAGGAGTTCCTGTTGTGATCGGGCCACCCGCGCGAACGGCCGGCCGCCTGCTCCTGGTCGGGCTTTTCACCCTGCCGTTGCTCTTCATGACGTTGGCGGCTTTCCGGCCCACCGGTCAGGCCATCACCGCCGGTCTCTGGCCGAACAGCCTGACGCTTGATAACTTCCGTCGCCTGTTTGCCGCGCTGCCGATCGGCCGCTTCACGCTTAACTCCCTGTTGGTCGTGGCGGCGGCCGTGCCCCTGACCATCCTGACCGCATCGTGGGCGGGGTTCGCCATGGCTCGCCTGCCGCGCTCGACCCAAAGGCGCTGGGTGCTCCTCTCCTTTCTGGTGCTGATGGTGCCGGGCGTGGCCTTGTGGTCGTCGCGGTTTCTCGTCTATAACCGGATCGGCATCGGCGGAACGCTCTGGGCGCTCATCGCCCCGGCTTTCATGGGCAGCAGCCCGTTCTTTGTGCTCATGTTTTATCGCGCCTTCCGCCGGATTCCGCCGGCAATATACGACTCGGCGCGGCTCGACGGCGCGGGCGTTCTGGCGACATGGCGGCAGGTGGCCATGCCGATCGCCCGACCCACGACGCTGGCGGTCGCCGTGCTGGCTTTTGTGCTCTATTGGGGCGACTATCTGTCGCCGCTGCTTTATCTGAACGAATCACGACGCTATACATTGCCGGTCGCCCTGCAACTCCTGCAGCAGCTAGGCCGCTCCGATTATCCGTTGCTGATGGCCGGATCGCTGTGGGCGTCGGTCGTGCCGCTCACTCTCGTGGTATTGGCGATTGTCGCCGCTGCCCTCGCCGAAAGAATCCGTGCCCGGCATCAGCGAAGCGCTGTTGACGCGACGGACACCCGGTATTAAACTATTTTAATTATGAGACGAATCATCTGGTTAGTTCCCCTCCTGTTACTGTTCGCTTGCCGTCAGGAAAAGCCGGTTGTTTCCTTCATGGTCTTCGGCGACCCGGCCGAATACGCCGCGTATGAGGCGCTCGTCGCCGCGTTCGAGGCGGAAAATACCGATATCGACATCTCCCTGACCCACATCCCCTCCTCCAAGGATTACCGGACGAAACTGGCGACGGATTTCGCCGCGGGCACGCCGCCCGACATCGCCCTGTTAAACTATCGCCGCGTGCCGGGCTTTGCCGCGGCCGGGCAGTTTGAACCGCTGGGGCCGTATCTGGACCGCAGCGACGTGATTCAGCGCGCCGATTTTTACCCGATTACGCTGGATTCCTTCACGTGGCAAGGCGAGGTGGTTTGCATCCCGCAGAATATTTCCAGCCTCGTGGTCTATTACAACCGCGATCTGTTCGCCGCCGCCGGCATCGATGAGCCGGGCGACGACTGGACGTGGGACGATTTTCTGGCGGCGGCCAAGGCGTTGACCCTCGACAAGGACGGTGACGGGACGACTGACCAGTTCGGGGTGGGCGTCGAACCGTCGCTCTACCGCATTGCGCCGTTTGTCTGGCAAAACGGCGGCCGCATCGTGGACGATCCGACCTACCCGACGCAACTCGGCCTCACCCGCCTGCCCTCCCTGCAGGCGCTTCAATGGTTTGTCGATCTGCAGACCGTCCACGGAGTCGCGCCCAATCGCCTTGAAGAAGCCGCGATAGACAGCGAGACCCGGTTTGTGCAGGGGACGACGGCCATGTATCTGAACAGTCGCCGCGGGACGCCTACCTATCGCGAATCGGCCGCGTTCGACTGGGACATTGCTCCCTTGCCGCGCGGCCAACAGGCGGCCGGCATCCTCCACAGCGACGCCTACTGCCTCTCGGCCGCGGCAAAAAACAAGGATGCGGCGTGGCGTTTCATCGAGTTCGCCAACTCCCCCACGGGGCAAACCATCGTCGCCCGCAGCGGCCGCACCGTGCCGTCACTCATCGCCGTCGCCGAGTCGGAAGCCTTTCTCGATCCGGCCGCGCGCCCGGCCCGAAGCCGCGTGTTTCTCGATACCATCCCTGACCTGCAAATGGTGCCCCTCATCAGCACGTGGGAGGAGATCGAGTCGACCGCCTCCGAGGAAATCGAACGCGCCTTCTTCGGCGACATCACCGCCGAGGAGGCGGCCATCCTGGCCCGCGACCGCACCGAGGAATATTTTACGCTGGGCGTCAGACCCTAGGCTGTATATGAGCAAACGGGATGCCTTCGCCGCCGAGTTGGCCCGGCTGAACGAGCTGCGCCTGGACCCAACCGGCCCGGCCGCGGCCGTAACGCTGCAGGAGGCATTGGCGGCCCGCTCCAATCTGCTGGTCGCACGCGCGGCCGAGATCATCGACGAATGGGAGTTGCCCGGCTATGAGGTCGCCTTGAGCGCCGCATTCGACCGGTTCATGATCGACGCCCTGCGCCGCGACCCGACCTGTGCGGCCAAAATCGCCATCGCCGGGGCGCTAAACCGGCTGGAAATCCGCGACGCCGACCTGTTCCGTCGCGGTTGCGCCCACATTCAGCCTGAGCCGGTATGGGGCGGCCGGGAGGATACAGCGGCGCGCCTCCGGGCTGCCTGCGCGCTGGGCCTGGCACGCTCCGATCCCCCCGACGTCATGCTGGTGTTGGCGGGCTTGCTGGCCGATCCCGAAGCCGACGCGCGCACCGGCGCGGTGCATGCCATCGCTTTCGCCGCCCGACCGGGTGGCGCGCCGTTGTTATGGTACAAGGCCTGCATCGGCGACCCGGAGCCGGGCGTCCTCCATGAGTGTTTCACCGCGCTGGCGGCGCTCGAACCGGAGGCCGGGGTGGAGTTCGTGGGCGCGCAAGCCAGATCGGAGAACCCGGCCGTCGCCGAGGCGGCGCTGGCGGCGTTGGGTCGCTCTCGACTTCCGGCGGCGCTGCCGGTGCTGGCCGCGGCGTGGGCAGAGTTGCCCGACGCGGCCCTGCGTCGTTCCGCCTTGCGGGCAATTGCCGGGCTGGGAGACGACGCGGCCTTCGCCTTCCTGTTCGATCTGTTGGCCAACGGCTCGACGCGGGAGGCCGGGGAAGCTCTCGACGCGCTGGGCTTGATGGCCGACGACGAACGCCGCCGGCGCAAAATTGATCGCGCCCGCGCCCGTCGGGGCGACCTGCCGGCCGCGACCTAAGCGGTTATTCCACGACCTGCACCGTCAATTCGTAAGTCGCCGCCGGCTCGACGGCCGTCTCCTGCTCCATGGCGTTCACCAGCCGCAGGACAATCGTCCCCGGCGCGACCCCCTCAAACATGAACGTCTTCACGCCGCCCGCGCCGTCGGCGTCTCCCTCGACCTCATAAGAGGGCAGATCGCTCAGGCGGAGGATATCTTCGTCGTTGGTGACGATGCTCCAAATATAACCGGTGCTCTGGTTCTCCGGCAGCATGAGTTGCAGCGCGTCGCCGACGCCCATCGTCACCGACCGGCCGTTGTCGGCTTCGTCGGCGATGTAGACGTTCTCCGGACCGCTCCCGCTTCCGCCACAGGCCGTGGCCAACGCCGGCAGCAACAGGAGGATGATCACTATGAGCAAAAGGCGCGTGTGGTGTTTGATCATTTGAATGCTTATCCGAATGTCAGGATGATTTAATTGCCTAACTATACCCGATTTCGGCTCACATCCGCAGCGCGTCGCGCAGGATTTGGGCCGGGTGGAGGGCGACGCGGCCGCTGCCGTGGGCGATCTGCTCGCGGCAGCTCAGACCGGCGGCGGCGATGATCGTCTCCGGCGCGGCGGCGCGGACGGCGGGCAGCAGACGGCGCTCGCCCATCTGCATGGAGATGTCGTAATGCTCCGCCTCGTAGCCGAATGACCCGGCCATGCCGCAGCAGCCCGAATCGACCTCCGCGACGGTATAGCCCGGCGGCAGGGCCAGTATGCGCCGCGCGGGGCCGGTGCCGACGAGCGCCTTCTGATGGCAGTGTCCGTGCAGCAGCACGCGGCGCGCGTCGCTCGTGAAGCGCGGGCGGAGATCGGTGTGGGCGGCCAGGCCGTCTACATACTCCTCGAAGGTGATCGCCAGGTTGGCCACGCCCTCGGCCCGGCCGTCCGGGAGCAGGTGAAGGTACTCATCGCGCAGCGTCAGGAGGCTGCTCGGCTCCAGGCCGATCAGCGGCACGCCCTGCTCGACCCACGGCGCGAGGGCGGCAACCGTCGCCGCCGCGGCTCGCCGCGCGACGTCTACCACCCCCTTGGAGATGGCCGGCCGGCCGTCGTCGATCGCGGGCGCGGCCAGAATATTCACCCCCACCGCCTCCAGAAACTCGGCCGCGGCAATGCCCACTTCAGGATAGACGTAATTGGTGAACGGGTCGATCAGCAGGACGGCATCAACGCCGTC
>JAHDWL010000141.1 GCA_023384355.1 Anaerolineae bacterium | reverse complement strand
ACTGACCCACTGACCTACTGACCCACTGACCCACTGACCCACTGACCCACTGACCTACTGACCTACCGCCCAATGACTGACCCGCAACCACGCAAGCCCGAATGGGCGCCCGAAGACAGCGATGAGGCGTTCGCCTCTCGCGTGATGCCCGGCGTCGGCGGCGGCCACGACGGGCTATCCACCGGGCGGGCGGGCGGCAGCGCATCCGGGACAACATCCAACCGGCGCGCGCTCACCGACGACGAGTACGTCGACGGCGTGCTGGCCGGTGACCGCGCCATGCTGGCCCGCGCCATCACCCTTGTCGAGAGCAACGCCCCGGCGCACTTCGAGCAGTCGCAGGAAGTGCTGCGCCGCCTGCTGCCCCACAGCGGCGAGGCCATTCGCGTCGGCATCACCGGCGTGCCCGGCGCGGGCAAGAGCACGCTCATCGAGGCGCTGGGCATGGCGCTCATCGGCCGCGGCCACAAGGTCGCCGTGCTGGCCGTGGACCCCACCAGCAGCCTGACGCGCGGCAGCATCCTCGGCGACAAGACGCGCATGGAGCAGTTGAGCCGCGAGCCTGACGCCTTCATCCGCCCCTCGCCGGCCGGGGGGATGCTCGGCGGCGTGGCCCGCAAGACCCGCGAGACGATGCTCGTTTGCGAGGCGGCCGGGTTCGACGCGATCCTCGTCGAGACTGTCGGCACGGGGCAGAGCGAGATCACCGTCCGCTCGATGGTCGATTTCTTCCTGCTGGTGCTCATCCCCGGCGCGGGCGACGAACTGCAGGGGATCAAGAAGGGGATCGTGGAGATGGCCGACGCCATCGCCATCAACAAGGCCGACGGCGACAACAAGGTGCGGGCCGAGGCCGCTCGCGCCGAGTATAACCGGGCGCTCCACTACCTGCGGCCGGGCGGCGACGGCTGGCAGGCGCGCGCCTACACCTGCTCCGCCTACACCGGCGAGGGGATTGAAAACCTGTGGAACGTCGTGGAACGGTTCCGCGCGCGCGGCATCGAGTCCGGCACGTGGGCCGCGCGGCGGCGCGAGCAATCCCGCGAATGGCTCAACGCGCTCATCGACGAGCAGATCCGGGCCTGGTTCCATGACCGCCCGGCCGTCCGCGAGGCGCTGGCCGGGATCGAGGCGGACGTGATGGACGGCAAGCTCCCGGCCACGGCCGCGGCGCGGGCGCTGCTGGCGTTATTGCCGTAGGGGACAACCCCAGATACGAGATACGAGATACGAGATACGGAGAGGTGTCCTCTTCATTCGTCATTCGTCATTCGTCATTCGTCATTCGTCATTGGTCTACGTCCGCGCGTGACCACATACACCATCGCCGCGCCGAGGCCCACGATCGGCGCGATGATCAACGTGGCCAATCCGGCGCTCAACGTGCTGCCGTCGGCCACGCGCCCCACGACCCACGCCCCCAATCCGGCCGGCATCCAGCCCAACCCCATCACAATCGCCGAGGCCATCCCCACCTTTTGCGGCCACGCTTCCTGGGCCAGCACGATCGTCACCGGGAACGACGCGCCGATCATCGCCCCCACAAGGGCGACGGCGACCATTTGCGACGGCCCGCTCAAGCGCATCATAAACCAGTGGCCGACGCCTATCATCACCAGCGACACCACAATCACCGGCAGGCGGCCGAATCGATCCGCCAGCGTCCCGCCGAACAGGCTGCCCAGACTGACGGCAATCATGAAGACGGCCAGCGCCGCCCCGGCCATGGCCAACGACTGCCCGTTGGCTTGCAGCCACTCCGGCAAATAGGTCATCACGGCCATCTGGTAATAGCTGCGCGCTCCGACCACCGTCACAATGGCCATCAGCGCGACCATCGACCCGACCGTGGTGGCCGGAACCGCGCCCGGCCCGGCATCCACGCGCGGAACCGGCGGCGGCGTGGCCCGGTAACGGCGCATCAGCAGCCACGCCGTCAGCAACGTCAGGGGGATGACGACCGCCGTCGCCGCGAGGCCGACCGAACCCAGCGCCAGACCGACCAGCGCCGGGCTGAGGGCCGCGCCGAGGTTGCCGCCGACGGAAAAAAGCGACATCGCGCGGCCGCGGTTTGTCGCCTCAGTCTGCGAAGAGAGCGCGGCCGCGGGCGGATGGAAGGCGGCCGAACCGAGCGAAGCCAGACCCAGCAGCGCGGCCAGCGCGCCATAGGTCGGCATGAACCCCACCAGCCCCATCAACACGCCGCTCCATATCAGGCTGACCAGGACGATACGACGCGGATCGCCCCGGTCACTGAGCCAGCCGAAAAGAGGCTGCGTCCCGGAACCCAGGATGGCCGTCAGGAAGACCAATGCCCCGACGCGCTCGTAGCTCAGTCCCAACTTGGGGATGAGCAGGACGTAGGTGACGGGCAGGAAGTTGAAGCTCGCCTCGAGGACGAAATGGGCCAGCGACATGAGCGGCGCGGGGCCGGCTCGCCAGGGAGCCATGACGGCGGCTATCCGTACCCGCAAATTGGTTTGAATAGGTGGATTTTCATGCATAGAACCGCGAATCATAACACGAAGGGCGAGGTGGGGCGAGGTAACAGGGAACAGTTGCGGGGTCTTTCAGTAGTCGGCTCTGATAATACAACA
>JAHDWL010000140.1 GCA_023384355.1 Anaerolineae bacterium | reverse complement strand
ATAGCGGGTTGCAGGGTGTTATGGCAAGTGGGCGGGCAGTTTACTCATAAATGGGCGGCGCGGGCGCTTCTCCTCGCCATTGCAATCGCTGTCAAAATCGAAAAGCGCAGATCGATAACGATTGTGAGCAAGAAGCGAGGTGCAAGGCATCCACAGATGCTGGCCCCACCGACCACGACAGTATTCAGTAGGTCAGTCAGTCTGATGTATTGATTACTGACCTACTGAATACCAGGTTTCTTATTGGCGCTGAATGGTGGGCAGATACAGCCACACTGGCTCGTGGGCGATGGCCTGACAGTCGACATCCTCGGAATGCTGTTCGCAAAATTCTTCGATGGCCGGCCGCAGGTCAATCGAATTCAGCGATTGCCCCAACGAGAGGTCGGTGATCGTTACCGTCGCCAAATTGGCCGAGAAGGGTATGATGAACGTGACCGATCCATCCTTGCCCCATTTTGCCGGGCCGTGGACATACTGCGGATCTTTAGGGGAGCCGAAATTATCGAATGTGCCCAGCTTCAGCAATGGGTGCCACATCAGCCAGCGGTCGATGATCGTTGCCGACTCGTCCCGGGCTTCCAGCGCCAGCATCGGCGCCCCGCCCTCCATCAGCGGCGACTGCCCGTAAATGACGGCCATATTATCGATCGTCAAGTTGAGGCGCCCGATGAATTGCCCCTGAAGTACCATCACCTTGTAGTCGGTTTGGTATTCCACGTCCGGCACCGGATCTTCGGGGCCGCTCGGTCGTTGCGTGGCGCGCTGTCCAGCCGGCAGGCCGCAATCGGCCCCGGAACAGCGGTCGAACAGGTACTGAACACGCCGGATGTCGGCGGCGTTGAATTCCATGTTGTCGGTCATGATGTCATCACTGTCCGGCTCCGATTTCCAGACGCCGTTCGCATCCATTACACAGGACCCGGGAACGCGCGGTGTGTCGCCGATGATGGCGTCCCATTCAGCCAGATTGGCGATGTCGGCCAGGCAGGAAGACTGACTTGCATAGATATTGGGCAATGGGTTGGGCTCAAAGTAATTGCTGTCGCAGCAATACTCATCGGCCAGCCCGAAGGGCGAATGCATCGTCTCGTGCAGCATCGTCCGGAATTCGTTGAATTCCGTGCCGAACACTCTCTGATTAGGAAGGGCGCAATCGCGAAACCCGTCTCGGTGCAGGATCGCGCCCGAATCGGCAAACGAATAGGCCTGATTCCAGTTTCCCGGCAGAGTGATCCTGCAGTTAAGGCCGCTGCTGTCGTTGTCGATGTCACCCGCATCCTGGGCGATCCAGAAGTTGAACCGGTCCTGATTAGTCAGGAACAACCGCTCGCCGAAGGCGCGGTCAGCGTCGGCGATGCCGCCCGCCGAGACCATGTCGGCCCGGAAATACCCCTGGCGGATGGCGTCATGGACGTCAGTCAGGAAGGCGGGGTCGAGCGCGCCAGTGTAGGAGTCGGGGTCGGGCATGAAGACGATGTCCACGCGGCTGCGTGACGAGCCAGTGAAGATCAGCGGAACAGCTTGGCCCGAGGGCGGATTGCCCACCTGCACCCTTCGCCAGCCGCTCCAGACCGTCCCGGACGCGTCCTTAATCTGGCAACCGTAGAACATGGTGTTGCCGGATGCGGGCGCGATTGCGGCGGCCGAACAGGTATCGGTTCCCACACAACTGGCGGCGACCGTGGTCTGGTTTTGCAGAAACACATCGACCTGATCGACCAGTTTGGGCGACAAATTATCGGCCAGGGATTGCGCGCTGACGGTGACCGTCTGGCCGGCCTGCGGCCAGATGGGGCTGTGGGTGCACAGCATGTTTAGGCCCGGCGCGCTGGGCGGCCGCTCGGCCTCGATGCGAAACTGGACGCGAGCGGTGTTTCCCAGTCCCGGGCCGAGCAATCCCTCGGTGACGATGGATTGGCCGCACGCCCCGCTTACGTTGCCACTGAGCGCCCCGGCCGTACCGGGAACCAGGCAGAGGTTCACGTCGACGTTGACTTCGACGCTGCGGGTGAAGGTCGTCTGGGTCAGATCGGCCTCCTGACGGTTATTGAAGTCGTCGGCGTCCCACACGCCGATGGTCATTGTCACCACTTCATCCTCGAGCGTGTCATCCATGAAGACGGTGTTGGAGAATTGCCAGTTGGGGAAGATGTCAGTGCTGTTGCTGATAGTCGGCGATTCCGAGGTCACCGGGCCGATGCGCACCCGACCGAAGAAGTCGGCCTTGTCGAAGAACGGGTCGCCGTCGAAGTTGTTCGTGGCCGTCACGCGCTCGATCGTGACGCGAAAGACGATACCCGTCACCGTGGCGGATTGGGGGGTGCGAGGCGCTCCAACGGCATCGCCTTGAACGACAACTGGCCGGTCTGAATAGTGGGTTAGTGATCCTTCCGCTTCCTCGGCTGCCAGGCTGGTCGAGCCGACAAAAGTCGCTCCTAAAAGTAACAGGCCTAACAGACACCAGAACCCGCGAATCCGACCAGCGTAAGCGCCCATGGCGATACTCCTTATTCAGCTTTGTTAACCGGCGACGACTCCTCTCACCCGACAATAAGACAAACTCCATTGGTCATTATAAGGAGAATAACCACAAAGTCAATCGCCGCTTGGAACAGGCAGGGCTTTTCCAA
>JAHDWL010000004.1:26605-161576 GCA_023384355.1 Anaerolineae bacterium | reverse complement strand
CCAGATGAGCGAATTCCTGAAGATCTACGAGGTAGGACCGCGCGACGGTTTGCAGAATGAGGCAGTTCACCTGACGGCCGATCAGAAGTTGCATTTAATTGACGGACTGGTTGATTCCGGCCTGCGCCACATTGAGGCTACCAGCTTTGTCCACCCCAAGGCTGTTCCGCAATTGGCGGACGCCGATGAAGTCATGGCAGAAGTGACCGCGCGTTATACCGACCGGCCGGTTGAATTTGTGGGGCTGGTGTTCAACGAGCGCGGTTATGATCGCGCTTTGGCCGGGGGATGTCGATCGATGGCGTTCGGCGCGGCCGTCAGCGAGACGTTCAGTCTGCGCAATACCCACAACACACCACGCCAGGCTCTGGATACAGCCCGTGCCCTCATCGATCGGGCCCAAAGGGACGGGGTTCGAACCCGTTTCTACGTCATGACCGCCTGGGTTTGCCCGTTCGAAGGGATCGTCTCGCCGCACAAGACGCTGGCCGTCGTTCAGGAGATTGCCGACTGGGGCGTGGACGAGATCGCCATAGCTGATACGGTGGGACACGCCGATCCCCTGTCTGTCGGCCGGCTTATCGATCTCATCGCCCGCCGGATCGAGCGCGATCGGCTGGCCGTGCATTTGCACGATACCCAGGCGCTGGGCCTGGCCAACGCGACCGTAGCTCTACAGGCGGGCATCAGGACCTTCGATTCGAGCGTGGGCGGACTTGGCGGCTGTCCATTTGCGCCCGGCGCGGCCGGCAATCTCGCCACCGAAGATCTTGTCTTCCTGGCATTCAAGGTCGGCCTCGGGACAGGTGTTGACTTTGCCCGTCTATGGTCGGTCGTCTATGAGCTTGAGCGCATCATCGGCCGGCCAATCGGCGGCCGCATCCGGCAATGGTGGGAGAGCAGCCATGACGGGGAGCCGATAATCGACTTTAACTGACGAAGCTCTCCATCGCGCTCATGAACCGGTCGAACTCGTTCCGGGTGTTGTAGCAGTGGAACGATACCCGCACGAAGGCGGTTGATCCGGCATCGAGGTGCTTGCATACGACGATGCGTTGCTCGGCCAGGTGCTGGATCAGCCGGTCGGTGGTCTCGCTGTCATAGGGTGATTGAAACGTCGTGATTGGTCCGGCTGCGTCCCTCGGCGTGATTACCCGAAACCCCTCGGACACGAGACACTCAATGGCATAATTGGTCAGCCCTGTCGTGTGCGCGTCGATATTGTCAATGCCGAGTTCGCCAATGAGGTTCAGGCTGGGGCTGAGGCTCATAACACCGGGCAGGTTGGGAGTCCCGGCGGAAAAGCGTGCGGCACCCGGCGCGGGGGTCAAGTCATAGGCCAGCCAATGGATATAATCCTCTGTTGAATTGCCATGGATCAACCGCGGTTCCATCGTTTCGGCCAGTGATTTTCGGACGTACAGAAAACCCATGCCGGGAAGCGATAACAGGGATTTCATGCCACCGGTAGCCAACACGTCGATATTCATTGACTGAACGTCGATGCGCATGTGGCCGATGGCCTGTATAGCGTCGACGATGAACAGGATGTTGTGGCGTCGACAGTAAGCGCCGATCGCCGCCAGATCGGCACGATGGCCGGTGAAAAACTGGACAGCGCTGACGGCGACTGCTCTCGTGCGCGAGTCAGCATGTTTCACCACCTCTTCCAGCGTTAATCCACCGTCGATGGATGGAACACGGCGCGATTCCACTCCGTCGCGGGTCAGGCTCATCCAGGGGTAAGCGTTCGAGGGGAATTCCAGGTCACAGAAAATGATATTGTCGTCTTCTGACCATTCAATCGCCTGGGCGATCGCGTTCAGGGCGGCGCTGGTTGATGTTGAAAAGACGATTTCGGATGGGTCGGCGGCGTTAATATGGCGGGCGATCAGGTCTTTCGTCGTCTCCATGGCGGGCATGGCGATGCGCCCGAAGAAATCATTTGGATTGACGCTCAAACCATCGACGGCCGCCTGGATCGCCCGTTTTGTTCGCTGAGGGAGAGGGGAGATACCGGCGTGGTTCATGTAGGCGAGTTCGGCCGAATGGGGGAACTCTGTGCGTCGGAGATTATCAATATCGTACAACTTTACACTTGTCCTTGGTCATGTGATTGAAGAGGATTATATTGGAATAACGGTTATGGGAAAGGATCGATGACCTTAACGCCGGAGTTACTGCTGACTGCCTATTCACAGGGGATTTTTCCGATGGCCGATGGCCCCGGACAGATTTCCTGGTACTCCCCCGATCCACGGGCGATATTACCTCTGGATCGATTACACACTTCCCGATCCCTCGCCAGATATCTTCATTCCGGGAATTTTGAGGTTCGGTTTAACTCTGCGTTCCTCGACGTGATTACTGCTTGTGCCGCACCTGGTCCGGGACGCGAAGAGACATGGATCAGCGATGAAATTATCGAAGCCTACGTTTGGCTGCATCAACTGGGTTTCGCCCACAGCGTGGAGACGTGGGTGGAAGGCTCGCTGGTGGGCGGACTGTATGGCGTCAGCCTGCGTGGGCTATTTGCCGGCGAGAGTATGTTCAGCGCCAGGCCGAACGCCAGCAAGGTGGCGTTATTCTACCTGGTCGATCGCCTTCGTTCCCAAGGTTTCACACTGCTCGATGTGCAGTTTCTAACTCCACATTTGGAGCGAATGGGCGCGATCGAGGTTAGTCGGGGCGACTATCAGAAGATGCTGGAGCAGGCAATGACCATAATTACCCGATTTTGACCCTTTGCTGGAGCATTCAGATGGGAATTGACGCCGCACCCCGGCGATAATTGTTGATCATGGTGGCAAGACGTAGATAATTGAATTGCTCGAAGTTATCAACGTTTTTTACTGACTTACCACTCGCATTCCCGGAGGGATATTCCATGAGTGTGCAAGGCCAGCCTCTCCCGCAGAGTGACGTTCGTCTATTCAGTGGCCAATCGAATCCCGCCCTTGCCGCCTCCCTGGCGGAAAATCTGGGAATCCGCCTTGAAGTCACCCACGTGTCACGATTCAGCAACGACAATCTGTTTGTGCAACTGGGGGCCAGCGTTCGGGGACGAGCCGTCTACATCGTTCAATCCCTTATCCCTCCCGTAAGCGACCACCTTGTCGAGTTGTTGATGATGCTTGACATCGCCAAGAGTGCCGCGGCGCGGGAGATTCATGCCGTAATACCCTACTTCTCGTACGCCCGGTCTGATAAAAAGGACGCGCCGCGTATCTCGATCACGGCTCGTCTTGTGGCCGATTTGCTGAAGACAGCCGGCGCGACCCACATCATGACGATGACACTTCATTCACCGCAGGTCCATGGGTTCTTCAGCATCCCTGCCGATCCATTGACCGCAAGAGGATTATTTTCCGACTACTTCCGCGCCAGACGTTATAGCGCGGCCGACACCGTCGTCGTCTCGCCGGATATGGGCAGCGCCAAATCGTCCGTTCGGTTTGCTGACATGCTGGGTCTTGGCGTCGCCACGGCCAATAAAACCCGAATCGATGACAGGCGGGTGCAATACAGCGGCTTAATCGGACGGCAGGTGTCCGGTTTCCGACGAGCCATTATCCATGATGATGAGATTGCCACGGGCGGCACGATTGTCGAACTGGCGCGGTTGTTACTGGATCACGGGTTGGAAGAGGTAAGCGTAGTCTGCACCCATGGAGTATTTCTGCGCGGGGCGTTGGAACGTCTGGAGGCGGTGCCTGAGATTAAGGAGATCGTGACGACAGACACCGTGCCGCAAAATGTGCGCCCGGATTCAAAGCTCGTAGTTCTCTCAACTGCGCCGATTTTCGCCGGGGCCATTCGGCAGAATTACTTCAGACGATCAATCGGCGAGCTGTTTGATTTCGGTGACCGCGACCAACCGGAAGAATAATTACGCGTTTATTCGGGTTCAGATGGAGGAAGGCAGGCTCGCCCTATGCCTTCGAGCAGCCAACAGGCGAGGCCATCCTGTTGCCATGCGGCCGCGTCGACCCAAATGCCATTGACAAGTAGGTCCCAATGCAGGTGATTGCCGGTCGAGAGGCCGGTTGTGCCGACTTCACCCAGCAGATCCCCCGGCTGGACAGTTTGCCCGGCTGTCGCGTGCACCGCCGAGAGATGGTAATAACCTGAGTAGAGGCCAATGCCATGATCGATTATCACCGTGCCGCCGCGCACGTATAAAGGTTCGGCCAGAACCACCGTTCCGGCTGCTGGAGCATAAACCGGCGTGCCGCCGTAGGCGCTAAAGTCTACACCTTCGTGGTAGGTGAGATACGGCCCGCCGTTGTATGAACGCCGCGCACCGTAGTTGGCTGTTATCCCTAAAACGTCATTCAATGGCGTTTCGAACTGAGTCAACCAGAGTGGTTGCGGGGTGACGGCTGTCCAGATCTCCCGCAGCCGGGCGCGTTCCTCGTCGCGCGCCTGCTGGTCGATCTCGGCCGCCTGCCCGGTCAGGGTCAGCTCCTGATACTCCCATTCTCTCTCCGCGAATGCCCAGGGCTGGACCCAGGCGGGGGCGTCGCCTACCTGAATTGTGAGTTCCGGCTCGCCGCCGCGATAGAAGGCCCCGGTGCCGACGATACCCGCAAACCGGTTATCCACCGAAAAAATCGAGACCGGAAGGCCGTCGAGATTGGCTGTTATCGTCTCCCCAACGCGAGTAGTAGTGCCCCGCAAGCCGAGCGCCCGGCCCGGGCTGGCCATTGGAGAGGAGAGTTCGAGAGCTGTCATACCCGGCGGGAGGTCGCGTATCGTTCCGTCGCCCGGTAATAACAACGGCCGATAAAACGTTGGCCTATAGGGGGACTCCAGACTGTTGAGGCGGGCGACTTCCCATACGGGGAGGCCGTGCAAGGCAGCGACCTCTAGCACTCCCGCTCCACCAGTCCTGATGAGCGTGCCCGACCGTTCAACAGCATGATCGGGCAAGTCAATTTCCCGACCAATCGCGGGTTGGCGGGCCTTATTGAAATGGGGGTTCGCCGCCTGCAACTCGTCGACCGACACACCATACCGCAATGCCAAAGCAGTCCACGTATCCCCGGCCTGTACGGTTTGAGTTGCGGGCTGCATCGCGGCCGGCACGTTTCCCAAACGGGAGACAGTTGTTGCTGCCAAGATCAACAGAACGATTATGACGACGCGCATAACCTTATTCTAACCGTCATCAGGTCAGGACACCGGCATTCTAAGAAAATTTGCGGGGTGGTTGCTCGTTGACACTCATGACGCAGTGTGTTATAAATATGAACAATAATGCAGCGCGTCATATTGGGCATCTTTAACAGGAAATAACGCCTGAAAACGGTAGGTGATGCTTATGAGTCTGATTTATTTAAGCCTGGGGTCGAATCTCAACGACCGCTACGCCAACCTGAGGCGTGCTGTCGATGAGCTGAACAAGTACGTCCGGGTAACCGCCGTTTCGCCCGTTTTCGCCACTGAACCGTGGGGCGTCACGGATCAGCCGGCCTTTCTCAATATTTGTGTCGCCGCGGTCGGCGATATCGCTCCCCGCGAGCTACTGGCCAGAATCAAACAGATTGAAGTGGAAATGGGACGCGAGCCGACCCACCGCTGGGGGCCGCGCCTGATCGACATTGATATCCTGTTCTACGACAAGTTGATCGTGGAGGATGTTAACCTGACCATCCCTCATCCACGACTTGCCGAGAGGGCATTTGTCCTCGCGCCGTTGGCCGTTCTCATTCCCGAATTTCGACATCCGCAAACCGGCGTCAGCGTCCAGGAAATGCTCAGACAGGTGGATGATACCGGCGTCGAGCGGCTGTTTGAGATGCCCTTTCCGATCGAAGACCTGGAAGGAACTGCGTCACCAGTCTGATTGGTGATCGGCTTAAAACTCGCCGGAAAAACGGATCATCATGCTGGATTGGGGTCATCGAACTTATGTAATGGGGATCATCAACGTTACCCCGGACAGCTTTTCCGGCGATGGCCTCGCGCATGATGACGAAAATGGAGCGCTTGAGCGTGTAATCACACAGGCGCGAGAGTTCGTTGCCGATGGGGCGGATATTCTCGACGTGGGAGGCGAGAGCACGCGTCCCGGAAGTTCGCCGGTGACGGCCGAAGTGGAGTTGGCGCGGGTTATTCCGGCCATCCGTGCAATACGCGAGATCTCAGCCGGCGTCCTGATTTCCGTCGACACGTATCGGGCTGAAGTGGCTGAGGCCGCTCTCGATGCCGGGGCAGACTGGGTGAACGATGTCTGGGGGCTGCGCATGGATGCGGCAATGGCCGAATTGGTCTCCCGGCGCGGTTGTCCTGTGGTCATCATGCATAACCGTAGCAAACCGAAAGACGTTGACCAGGAGCAGCGATTGGGCGGTCGTTATATCGGTGTTCACTATGATGACTTGATACCGGACATCATCAGGGAACTGGGCGAACAGGTTGATCTCGCCCTGTCAGCCGGCGTCAGGCGGGAGCAGATCATTATCGATCCGGGCATTGGTTTCGGCAAGACCGTCGCACAGAATCTGGAGCTTATCGATCGACTGGGAGAGTTGCGGGTGATGGGTTTTCCCATACTAAGCGGGCCGTCGAGGAAATCATTCATCGGTTACACCCTTGATTTGCCGCCGGAGCAACGAATGGAAGGTACCGCGGCGGCCGTAGCGGTAAGCATCGCGCGAGGGGCGGATATCGTTCGCGTCCACGATGTGGCCGCAATGGTCAGAGTGACGCGGATGACCGATGCGATCGTGCGCCGATGAGCGAAATGCCGTGATCAATGACGAGGCATTTCGCTGAGATGGAAAAGGAAAAAATACCAGGTAATGCCATGTCCGCAATTTCAGAGCGAGTTGATGCAAAGCGGGCGATGGGATTTCACTTGAATATTTGGACAATCTCTCGATTGTGAGGAGTAGGCCATGTTGGATTTTCGACCTGATGAAGAGCAAAAAATGCTCACTGAAACAATTTCCCGGTATACCCGGGAACGTGTACGCAAGGTATACCGGGATGCTGAGGAGGATGGCGAGATTCCCGCCGCCTTGGTTCGCGCCGGTTGGGAAATCGGTCTGTTGCCGACCGCTCTCCCGGAGGAGTACGGCGGTTTTGGCGATTATTCCGCTGTCACAGGCGCGTTGGCACTGGAAGAATTCGCCTGGGGTGATCTGGCGGTCACGCTGTACGTGATGACCCCCAATCTGGTCGCGATCCCTGTCTTGCTTTGTGGGACAGAGGAGCAGAAGGCGAGCTATCTGCCCCGATTTTGCGATGAAGCGCCGCCCAGAGTGACGGCCGCGCTGACTGAGCCGGCTGTACAGTTCTCGCCTTATAAATTGAAGACGACTGCGGTTCGTGATGGTGATGAGTACGTGTTGAACGGCAGCAAGACGTTCGTGCCGCTGGCGGACAATGCCGAAATGATATTGGTGTATGCCAACGAAGACGGGATTACCCAGGCTTTTATCGTTCCCACCGATGCCGAAGGAGTTGTAGTCGGCGATCGAAACAAGCTGATGGGCATTCGCTCGTTGCCAGCCAATCTCGTCACCCTGAATAACGTTCACGTCCCCGCGTCCAGCAAGGTCGGCGGTGAAACAGGGATCGATTTCAGCCTCATCCTCAATCACAGCCGTGTCGCATTAGGCGCGGCGGCCGTCGGTATGGCTCGCGCGGGCTTCGAATATGCCCGCGACTACGCCAAGGAACGCGTCCAATTTGGCGAGCCAATCGCTCATCGCCAATCGATCGCCTTCATGCTGGCTGATATGGCCACTGAAGTCGATGAGGCCCGCCTTTTGGTGTGGGAAACAGCGTGGATGCTTGACCAGGGGCAGGACGTCACCCGCGAGGCGACGATCATGAAGCAGCAGGTGGATCGTATGGTCATGCAGGTGGCTGATCGGGCTGTGCAAATTCTTGGTGGTTACGGTTATATTCGCGAATATCCGGTTGAATTGTGGCTGCGCAACGCGCGTGGATTCGCCACGTTCGACGGGTTGGCGATGATCTAGGAGCGCGAGGCGCAGGCAATCACAGGAGCCGAATCCATGATTAGTTTCGAAATTCCTCCATTTATTCAGAATCAATTGCAGATGATTCGTATGGTCGCCGAGCAGGCGATGCGGCCGTACTCGCGTGAGCTGGATGAAAATGAGCACGAGCGGCCGCAGGCCTTTGTGCAGATGACATGGCCGTTCACCCAACAAATGGTGAAAAGCTCGCTGAAGCCGCTGATGGCCCAGGCGAACGGCAACGGCAGTAACGGCAGTAACGGCAGTGCCAAGCCCAAACGTGAAGGGCCTGATTTCAATATGCTCTCATTCATCATGATGATCGAGCAGTTGTCATGGGGAGATGCGGGGCAATATCTTTGTCTGCCTCATCCGATGCTGGGCGGCGCGGCCGTCGATTCAGCCGGAACGCCGGAACAGCGCGTTCGCTTCCTGAAGAAGTTTACCGAGGGCGATCCCAAGTGGGGCGCGATGGCCATTACTGAGCCCGGCGCGGGATCCGATAACAGCGCTATGCGCACGACGGCCGTGCTTGACTCCGACACGAACGAATGGGTTCTCAATGGCGAGAAAGTGTTCATTACCAATGGCGCGCTGGCATTGAAGGAGTCCGACGGTCTTTGTGTCGTTTGGGCGACGGTAGATCCCTCGGCGGGTCGCGCGGGCATCAAGTCCTTCGTTGTTGAGGGTAATACGCCCGGCGTGACCATCGCCAAGCAGGAGCACAAGCTGGGAATTCGCGCCAGCGACACTGTCGCCCTGCACTTTGATAACGCGCGTATCCCTTACGAGAATATGCTGGGCGAGCATAGCCCCCAACCGACAGAGAGCCGGAAGGGCTTCCAGGGAGCGATGAAGACCTTCGACGCTTCACGCCCGGCGGTGGCAGCGAGCGCGATCGGCATTGCCAGGGCTGCGCTTGAGTTCACCAAGGACAAGCTGGCCGAAGAGGATATTGTCATTGACTACACCAAGTCCTTGCACGAGCTGACGGCTGTTGAGCGGGATGTGATCGAGATGGAAGCCCGGTATAAGGGTGCCTGGCTACTCACCTTGCGAGCGACTGCGCACATGGCCCATGGCGAGAGTAATCGTCTTGAAGCCAGTATGTGCAAGTACCGTGCCGGTGATGCTGTAACATGGATCACCCAGAAGTCGGTTGAATTGCTCGGCCCGAAAGGGTATACCCGCGAATGGCTGGTTGAGAAATGGATGCGCGATGCCAAGATCAACGATATCTACGAGGGCACCAAGCAGATCAACCAACTGATTGTGGCTCGCAGCATTCTGGGCTATTCTCGCCGTGAATTGAAATAAATCGCGACGGAAAGGAAGCGAATAAACCGAAATTTGACGGAACAAACCTCTGTTCCGTCAAATTCATTTATCCGCGTGTCCTTGCCGTTGTGTTCATATCTACAGGAGCGCGCATATGACCTACCGAATTGACAAGGTTGGAATTGTCGGAGCGGGGACGATGGGGGGCGGTATTGCGGCCCATCTGGCCAATATCGGCATCCCGGTCGTCCTGCTCGACATTGTTCCTCCCAATCTCACCGACGCCGAGAAAAACGATCCGGCGGCACGCAACAGGATCATCAACTCCCTCTATGACCGAATGACGAAAGCCCGTCCGGCGAACCTGGCCCGCGCGGATCGCGGCGATCTGATCACGCTCGGCAACCTCGAAGATGATTTCGACAAGCTGGCGGATTGTGACTGGATCATCGAGGTGATCATCGAGCAGCTTGCGCCCAAGCAAGCGCTCATGGAGCGGCTGGAGGCGATTCGCAAGCCGACCGCCATCGTCAGCAGCAATACTTCCGGCATCCCCATCGGTCAGATCGCAGCCGGGCGTTCGTCTGAGTTCAAAGCCCATTTCCTGGGTACCCACTTTTTCAACCCGCCCCGCTACCTCAAGTTGCTGGAGATCATCCCGACTGACGACACCGCAAAGGATGTCACTGACTTCATGAAGCAGTTCGGCTCCGAGGTGTTGGGCAAGGGCGTTGTGGTGTGCAAGGATACGCCGAACTTCATCGGTAACCGCTTCTTCGCTGTCGCCTCCTCCTATGGACTTGAGCATGCGCTCCAGAACGGCTATTCCATCGCCGAAGTGGACGCGATCACCGGCCCGACCATCGGCCGCCCAAAAACGGCGACCTACCGCCTCCTCGACCTCGTCGGGCTGGATGTCATGGCTCACGTGAATAATAATCTGTACGATGCCGTGCCCCACGACGCGTACCGCGAAATGCTTCGACCCGAAAAAACGAGCGTCCTGATGACTGCCATGCTCGAAAAGAAATGGCTGGGTAACAAGGTAGGACAGGGGTTCTATAAGCAAGAGCGGGTCAACGGCGCGCGGGAGTTCTGGACGCTCAACCCCCAGACGATGGAGTATGAACCGTCGCCGAAAGTTCGGTTTGATTCTGTTGGAGCCGTGCGGAACATTGGAGACCTCGGCGAGCGGGTGCGCAAACTGTTGACGTTCGACGACAGGGCTGCTAATTACATCCGGGACCTTCTTTACTTTGGTTTTGCCTACGCAGCCTATGTCGCGCCGGAGATCGCCTACAAGCTTTCCGATGTTGATGACGCCATGCGCTGGGGATTCAGCCACGAGGCAGGCCCGTTCGAGATGTGGGATATGTTGGGGGTGGCCGAAACGGCGGCGAAGATGGAGACTGCCGGGCTGACCGTCGCGCCCTGGGTGAAGGAAATGCTGGAAGCCGGCCACGAATCCTTCTACAAGACAAACGGCGCGCGGCAAGTCTATGATTTCAACACGAAGTCTTATGGCAGTGCGGTCGTGGACAAAAACATCATCCTGGTGAGCGATCTGCATGCGGCCGGCAAGACTGTTGAGCATAACGAGAGCGCCAGTCTCCTCGATATGGGGGATGGCGTCGCGTTGTTTGAGTTTCACGCCAAGATGAACGCCATCGATCAGGATATTATCGACATGGCATTCAAGGCGCTCGAACGGCTTGATAATGATTTCGACGCGCTGGTCATCGGGAACAACGGCGAGCATTTCTGCGCGGGGGCGAATCTCTTTGCAGTGGGTGTCGCTGCTGCCTCCGGTCATTTCGATGCCCTCGACAAGATGATCAAGGCTCTCCAGACGGCTACGTTCAAGCTTCGTCATGCGCCCAAGCCGGTTGTTACCGCTCCCCACCAGATGGCTCTCGGCGGCGGCGTCGAGATGGCGATGGCCGGATGGGAAGCAGCGGCCGACCACGAGACGTACATGGGGTTGGTGGAATTCGGCGTCGGGCTGATCCCGGCCGGTGGTGGTTGCAAGGAAGTTATTCGTCGCAAGGTGAATCCAACCATGCGGACGGCCAACGCCGACGTATTGCCGCCGCTTCAGGAAGCCTTCGAGCAAATCGCCCTGGCCAAAGTAGGCACGAGTGCCTGGGAAGCGCGCAGCCTGGGGTATCTGACGATGCAGGACACCATCGTGATGAACAGCGATCATCGACTGGCCAAAGCCAAGGCACGGGCGTTACAGCTCGTGGCGGCGGGGGTTCGGCCTCCGGAAGTGGAGAAGGTCTATGCTGCCGGCCGGGATGCGCTATTCGCGCTCAAGTTGGGCGTTCGCTCGCTGAATTGGGGTGGCTATGCCTCGGAGCACGATGCCAAGGTTGCCGGCAAGCTGGCCTATGTCCTCACCGGCGGCGACATCAGCGCTCCCGCCTGGGTCGATCCCTGGTATATTCTCGACCTCGAACGTGAAGCGTTTCTGTCCTTGCTTGGCGAGGAGAAGACTCGCGAGCGTATGATGCACATGCTACAGACGGGCAAGCCGTTGCGGAACTAACACCTGCGGATCTGTTCGGCGAGTGACGCAGCGAACCACGTTTGCCAACTCTCGCCGGATTGGTCGATCGGAGAAAACATTATGATGCGAGAAGCTGTAATTGTGGCCGGTTCCCGAACGGCTGTCGGAAAATCGAAGAAAGGTACGACGCGCAATTGGCGTTCGGATGATATGGCGGCCGAGGTCATCATGGATTTGATGCGGAAGGCCCCCGCGCTGGACCCGGCTGAAATCGACGATGTCATCATCGGTTGTGCCATGCCAGAAGGCGCTCAGGGACTAAATTTCGCGCGGACAATCGCCCTGCGAGCCGGGCTGCCCGTGGAAACTCCGGGCCAAACCGTGAACCGCTTTTGTTCCAGCGGCCTGCAGACCATCGCCATGGCCGCGGAGCGGATCATCGCTAACGGCGCGGACGTGATCATCGCCGGCGGCGCGGAGACGATGAGCCTTGTGCCGATGACCGGCTTTCGGGTTAACCCCAACCCTTATATGGTGGAAAACATGCCTGAAGTCTATATGGGCATGGGGCTGACGGCCGAGCGAGTTGCGGATGAATATGAAGTGAGTCGTCAGGCGCAGGACGAATTTGCGGTCAATAGCCATCGAAAGGCGGCCGCGGCATACGAGAAAGGATTGTTCAGGGAAGAGATCGTGCCGATCGAGGTCGAAGAAGTTGTTGCTGGACCCAATGGGCCGCAACGATCCACCACTGTCTTTGACCGCGATGAACATCTGCGCGCCGACACGACGCTTGAGGGTTTGGCCAAATTGAAGCCCGTATTCAAGCAGGGTGGCTCGGTGACGGCTGGAAACTCGTCGCCACTCAGCGATGGTGCCGCGGCCGTGATCGTCATGGAGAAAAGCAAGGCAGAAGCCTTGGGTCTCACGCCGATTTTGCGGTTTGTGGGCTTCAACGTCGGCGGAGTGCGCCCCGAGATCATGGGCGTTGGGCCACTTTCGGCCGTTCCGCGGGTGCTCAAGCGCACGGGCATGGCATTGACCGATATCGATCTGATTGAGCTGAATGAAGCGTTTGCTTCCCAGGCGGTGGCCGTGATTCGTGGCCTGGGGTTGGACGAAGCGCGGGTGAATGTCAACGGAGGGGCTATCGCTCTAGGGCATCCGCTTGGTTGCACCGGGGCCAAGCTGACTGTCCAGTTGATGCACGAGATGAGACGGCGCGATGCTCAATTCGGCATGGTGACGATGTGTATCGGCGGCGGGATGGGCGCGGCTGGAATCTTTGAGCGCCTGAATTAGCCTTATTGAAGATGCTACCCGACAGGTTCATCAAGACCTGCCGGGTAGCTCTCTTGACCTTACTCTGTCGGCGTGCCTGCCGGCAACCCTGGAACTTGCGCGCCGTCGCACAGCAGGAAATATCCTTGTTCGCTTAGACGGTAATCGTAGGAAATGCCGTTCACCTCGAACACAAGCTGATAGCCATTCACCAGGGCCTGGGTATACATCACGTCCGGCTGCGGGCAACCCAGAGAACCATCACTCCAGACAACTGCCTCGTTCTTCACGACCACAACATCGTCGATCGATGCTCCCGAGTGGTCCAGCAAGTTGGCCATAACCGTGTCGAACAGCTCCTGAGGAACTTCGCCGGGTTCAAGACCTTGTTCCGAACCGCCATGTGAGTTCGGCGCTTCTGCTGCCGGGGTGATCGGCGATTCCGTTGCGCTCGGCGATAGGGTGGCGGGAAACATCACATCACCAACTTTGTCGCCGGCAGGCGCACAAGCGACCGGGAGCATTATGCCTGACAGCACGACGGTTATCATGATCGTCAGACGAAGGTTTTGTTTCAAGACAGACATTATCATACATGTTCGACGTCATCCGGCACCGGGTTGTTCCATCGCTTTGTCCCGTTCTTCGGTCAGGTATTCGGTCTCTGTTTATCGACAGATCGTCTGATCTCCGATTATAATTCGCGTAATGGCAGTACGGGAGATAGTCATCATATGACGGTAGCGATTATTGTCCATGGCGGAGCGGGCGGCTGGAATGTGTCCGAGGAGCGATTGGGTCAGGCTTTGCAAGCCTGCGCCGACGCGACCAAAGCGGGTCGTGAGCTGCTGATGAACGGCGGCTCAGCGCTAGATGCCGTTGAGCTGGCTGTTACCATCCTGGAGGATTGTCCCGTCCTCGACGCCGGGCGCGGCAGCTACCCCAACGCCGAGGGGGATGTCGAGATGGACGCGCTCATCATGGATGGCCGGGATCTGTCTATGGGCGCAATCGCTGCCATCCAGCGCGTTCGCCATCCGATCAGTCTTGCCCGGCGGGTGATGCATGAGAGTGGTCATAACTTTCTCGTTGGGAAGGGGGCAGACGCATTTGCTGACAGAATAGCCTTCCCCCGCTGCCCGGTAGAGGAACTGCTGGTTGATGACGACAGGAAATTGATCCAACATGATCAGGACGAGGTGCCAACGGCCGCGTTGGGCGATACCGTTGGGGCGGTGGCAATCGACCTGTTCGGCAATCTGGCCGCGGCCACATCGACCGGCGGCACACGGAACAAACGTGCCGGTCGCGTCGGCGATAGCCCGCTCGTCGGCAGCGGCGCTTATGCGGACAATTGGACGGCGGCCGTCAGCGCCACAGGCTACGGCGAGGCGCTCATGCGTGTCGTGATCAGCAAGCGCGTATGTGATTTTGTGGGCACAGGTCTGTCAGCGCGTTCAGCTTGCGAGTCGGCAATCCGTGTGCTTGAGGAGCGAACCGGGGGCACGGGTGGACTTATCGCCGTGGATGCGCGAGGCAGGGTGGGGTGGGCCTTCAACACCCAGGCAATGCCGTACAGCTACGCTGTCGGCGATGAATCCGTTGTTATCGGTCATTGATTCATAATAACAGGTAACTTTTCGGGTGAGTTCGTTATATCAATATTGATGAAAAACTTCATGCGTTGCACTTCGCTGCAGCGCTAATCATTGTGGGAGGGAAGCCTATCATGGATTTGGAGAACAACGTTGTCGGTGAAAGCCCGTTCATGGATATCCTGAACGGGAACAAGCCGGGAGAAATTATTGCCCGTGATGATTCGCAAGGATTTGCCCTCATAGCCAGCATGGAGCCGGAGGCGGCCATCCACTGGTTGGCGATTCCATTCGAGTCAGGCTTTAGCACTGAAGAGATGAAAAATAATCATGAAGAGCGGTTCCTGGCTCTGCTGGAGTATGCTTTGGCAGAGACAAAGGCGCGGGTTGACCAGTACCCGGAATTGGGAAACGGCTTTACGGTCAAGTTTCATCTTGGTGCCTATGAAACGATTCCTCACGCCAAGTTTCACATCCTTTCAATCGAGTAAGCACTATTTCGGATGAAAATTAATGCCGCCGTTCTGACCCAGCCCGGCGTCCCCTTCACAGTAGAAACGCTCGATTTGGAGATGCCTCGCAAGGGTGAAGTTCTCGTCCGCATGGTTGCCGCCGGAGTCTGTCACAGTGATTGGCATCTCATGACGGGAGCTACAAAACACGCTCTGCCTGTCGTGCCGGGTCATGAAGGGGCGGGTGTTGTTATTGGGGTTGGCGAGGGCGTCAGCCGCGTCAGGGTCGGCGATCATGTCGCGCTAAATTGGGCACCGAGTTGTGGCCGTTGTTTCTACTGTCTAAACGATCGGCCGAGTTTGTGTGACACATACATTGAACCCCTCTGGGCTGGAAGCATGATGGATGGCACGACCCGCCTTTCCCGTGACGGAGCCCCGGTATATCAATTCAGCGCCCTGGCTTGCTTTGCGGATCACACCGTTGTCCCCGAAATCTGTTGTGTTCCTATTGACAAGGAAGTTCCATTCCAGGTTGCCGCCTTGATCGGCTGCGCGGTGACGACAGGCGTTGGGGCAGTGCTGAATACAGCCAGGGTGCGGCCGGGGAGCGATGTGGTCGTTTACGGTGCCGGAGGTGTCGGCCTTAGCATCATTATGGGCGCAAAACTGGCCGGTGCAAGACGTATTATTGCCGTAGATACCCAGGAGGCGAAGGGCGAAATCGCCCGTTCATTTGGCGCGACCGATTTCTTGCGAGCCGGGCCGGAGGTGGTCTCCGCCATTCGAAATTTAACCCACGGCCGCGGCGCTGATTACGTCTTCGAGGCCATCGGTTTGCCGTCGGTGCAGGAGGAATGTCTGTCTGCTGCCCGGCCGGGGGGCACAATTATTCTGGCTGGAGTTGCGCCAATGGGAAGCAGCACGAATTTGCCCGGAGCAATCAATACTCGCCAGGAACAGACGAAAGCCGGCACTTATTACGGTAGCGCGAATCCTGCCCGCGATTTCCCGCAATATGCCGGCTTGTATCGACAAGGGCTGCTCGATCTGGATCGGCTCATCTCGCACACTTATTCGCTGGATGAAATTAACGAAGCTTATGCCTCGATGTTGACAGGAGAAGTTGCTCGAGGACTTATTATATTTTAGCCCTGAGCGGCGAATTCCAAGTGATCGAAATCAAGGAATCAAGAAGGGATTTAGCATGAAAGGTCGAAGTTTTGCTGTATTTGGGATCTTGGCGCTTGTACTCACCGTTGCGTTGTTCCTGGTTCTGGAGTCGACGACGAAATGGGTCTGGTATTGGAACTGGATTATTGCCGCGAGTTGTATTGCCTTTGGCTTCTACGGCTTTGACAAGATATCAGCCAAAGCGGGTAGCGGGCGTATCCCGGAGATAGTATTGCATCTTGTTGCATTGGGTGGTGGTTTTTTGGGGGCGCTGCTGGGCATGCTCGTATTTCGTCACAAGAGCAATTTTCGGGAGCATCCGCTTTTTATTCCGATCATTATTATTGGCGGCGTGCTGTGGGGCTTTTTGATTTATTGGTTGACGACCAACGCCTGATCTATGCGCGAGGTTAGTCCCGTCATCTATATTGCATCGATGACGGGACAATGGCGTAACACGCAGCCTAATGACTTTCCGGAAGAACCCGCAGCTGATGCCAGCGCTCGCTCGCCCCGCTGCGAAAAAGAGCCGGATCGAATTGGGCGAGGGCTTCCCATCCTTCAATGGAGGCAATCTCCCGATCCTCGTCCGATAGTTCCAGCACCAGTTCACGGCCGTCGGTTTTCATCTCGATCGTCAGCAATTCACTGCCATCATCGATGATATCGCGGATACAGTGTCGGTCGACCCCTTCGGGGAAACGAATGAACGCCGCGGAGCATCTCTGGCAGAAGGGGAGGCTGGCATCACACAATTCTCGATCAATTACGACTCGCATGTCGTTCCTCCATTATGGCCGATTTTCAACGGTCCAAAGTATGCCAATATTGGCAACAACTTTACCGGCCATGTTGATACTTTATCATTTCTGCCGGGGGACAATAGTGACAAATGTCAGGTTTTGGCTTACGATTTGTCATGTACCTCTGAAGGCAATCCACTTCCGAGCTCTGGTCATTTTATGCCCACATATTTCATAACGATCGCCGGCAATATTGGCGTCGGCAAGTCCACCCTCGTCACACTTCTCTCCCGCAAGCTGGGTTGGGACCCCGTGATGGAAGCGGTAACAGAAAACCCCTATCTGGCGGATTTCTACCAGGATATGAATCGCTGGGGATTCCATTCACAGATTTTTTTCCTTGTTCGCCGGCTCCAGCAACATCACGAGCTTTTACAGCAATCCAGAGATGCATTGCAGGATCGTAGCGTTTATGAAGATGCGGAGATCTTCGCCCGAAATCTGTACGATCAAGGTCATATGTCCGATCGGGATTGGGCATCATATTTTGAGCTATATCAGACCCTCGCCAGACTATTAAAGCCGCCTGATCTGGTTATTTATCTGCGAGCTTCTGTGCCGACATTGCGTCGCCGGATTACCGGCCGCGGCCGCGATTATGAGCGCAATATCGCCGATTCGTATTTGCAGGATCTGAATCGGCTTTATGATCAATGGTCGGCCAGTTTCACCTTAAGCCCGGTGCTGACGGTGGATACCGATAATCTCGACTATGTTCAATACGATGAGCATCTGGAACAGATCTGGGCGCGCATCGCCGACCGCTTGTATGGGCGTGATTACCTCGCCCTGGAGTAGGATCGGTTGACTTGTTAGATCGTTACCCGGCTCATTCAGGTCGGGAAAGGAGCAATGCCATGAGTGTTTACAAGATGATCGAAGTAGTAGGGACCAGCAAAACATCCTGGGAAGACGCGGCCAGGGTCGCAATTGAAACGGCCGGAGAATCTTTGCGCGACCTCCGGGTGGCCGAAATTACCAAGCTGGATGTGCGGCTCGATGACGGCGAGATAGTGGAATACAGGGCGCGGGTGATGATTTCCTTCAAGTTTGAAGGCGCTGAGGATTGAGGTCGCGAGCCGTTCCTGACTTGACACTCACCCGCCATCCGGTATAATCGGAAGCTGTCATTCCTCAGTAGCTCAATGGCAGAGCGTGCGGCTGTTAACCGCAATGTTGTTGGTTCGAGTCCAACCTGAGGAGCAGGAACATTAGAAATAAGCGGCGGCCTCCAGGTCCGCCGCTTTTTCATTATATTTCGTACGATGGAGATAAAGATGATGAAACCCTACCGACCGGTCGCCCTCATTATTCTGGACGGCTGGGGTATTCGTGAGATGGCGCACGGGAATGCGGTCGTCCAGGCCGATACGCCCAACTATGATCGCTGGATGCGTGATGGTGAGCGCGCCGTCGTTGATGCGTCCGGAGAGGCTGTCGGATTGCCTGACGGCCAGATGGGGAACTCGGAGGTCGGCCACCTCAATCTTGGCGCCGGCCGGATTGTTTACCAGGACCTGACCCGTATCAACCTGGCGATCGATCGCGGCGACTTCTTCACCAATGAGACCCTGGTCGACACCTTAAATGGCGTCAAGGCGCGTGGTGCCAAGCTGCACCTTATCGGCCTTTTGGGTGAGGGTGGCGTTCACAGCCACAGCAAGCACATGTATGCCCTGTTGCAGGCCGCCGAGCATCATGGTCTCACGCCCATTCTGCATGTGATCACCGATGGTCGGGATACGCCGCCGGAAAGCGCGTTGGGTTACGCCCGCTCTCTGGAGAACTACCTCGCGGATAATCATCCGGGGGTCATCGCCTCGGTGACAGGTCGTTATTACATCATGGACCGTGACAAACGCTGGGTGCGTACAGAAATGGGGTATCGGGTCGAGGTCTTGCATGAAGGATATCATGAGGCTGACGGCTCGCTGCGGGTTGCCCCTTCGTTGAGCGCTGCCCTCGAGGCGTCTTATAAAGATGGCGTCACGGATGAGTTTGTGTTGCCGGTGGCCATCGATGAGGTTGGAGCGAGTTCCTCGGTCGCACCGCAAAATCTGCTCATCGAACCGGGCGACGCGCTGATATTCTTTAATTTCCGCGCCGATCGTATGCGTCAGATTGTGGCCAGCTTTGTCCAGCCTGACCATGATGGTTTCCCCCACGCCCATATCCCTGATCTCGATATTGTGACCATGACGAGTTACGATTCTACCTTCCCCGTAAAGGTGCTCTATCCCGATGTCGATATCACCAATCCGGTGGCGGAAGTAATAAGTGATCACGGCCTCCGTCAATTCCATGCCGCCGAGACAGAGAAATACGCTCATGTCACCTATTTTTTCAATGGTGGCCGAGAGACTCCATTTGATAGGGAGGATCGCCACCTGGAGCCGTCGCCGAAGGTCGCAACGTATGACCTTCAACCGGAGATGAGCGCCCGACCGCTGGTTGATGCCGTTATCGAGCGAGTCAGGACGGCGGACGATGCCTTTGTTCTGGTCAACTTTGCGAACCCGGACATGGTCGGCCACACTGGTGTCCTGGCGGCCGCAATCAAGGCAGTCGAGACGGTCGATGAATGTGCCGGGCGACTGGTCGAAGCGATCACCGCCAAAGGCGGTGTGGCTATCGTCACGGCCGATCATGGCAACTGCGAGCGCATGGTGAACGAAGTCACCGGCGAGCCACACACCTATCACACAACGCAACCGGTGTCCCTCTTCGTTATCGGCGATCGATACTACAACCTTCGCCCACGAGGCAAGTTGGCGGACGTTGCGCCGACGATATTACACCTCATGGGCTTGCCGCAACCGCCGGAAATGACCGGGCGCAGCCTGCTGGATGAATAGCGGAGATTCATAAATTGGATGAGCAATCGATCATGAGCAAAGCAAACGGCCAGGTCTACCCGGCATCGGCCAATGGTCAGGCCTATCGGGCTTACCTGGAAAGCGCCCTCTCCGTCCTTGACCAACTGTCAATCGTAGATTACATCGCACTGCCTATGCCCGCGCCGGCGGATGAGCTACTGGCGAAGGTCGTCAGCGCTTTCACAGGCTGGCCGGTGGTCGTTCGCGATCAATTTCTGGCCGGCCTGCCGTCTGACAAGCTCGGCCTGTTCGGGATATTTGGCCATCGCGCGGCGACGCTGGCGGTGCGGAACAATGATGCTGACCTGTTGCGATTGGGCATGATCGGTAACGTCATCGCCAACACGCCGATCCCGGCCAACCGAAACGTCGATGCTGCCCTGGCAGTGTTCCATCATTGTGCCCGCAAGCTGGAAACCGATCCGCAAACCTTGTTCGTGGACGTGGCTCAATTTGCGGCTGAGGATATGGCGGAGCGCTTGATCGCCTTCGGCCGCCGCGACGATGTTTCCCTGAAGCAATTTGGTTGGCGGGAGATCAAGACGCCTGAGGGGGTCCGCTATAAGTTTGAGTGGTAGTCTGTTTTGCGTCTGGCCTGGCTTGACGCCCTGCCGCCCATCTGATAGACTGCCCCCACAATCAAATACGCGAACCCGTCTCAGGTTGCCCCAGCCCCGGAAGGCAGGGTGTAATTGCGAAACCGGTGTGTCTCGATTCAATCGGGCAAGGCCGGTGCTGTTCCCGCAACTGTGATTTGGGCGGTTTGGAAACTGCCCAATAAGCCAGGTCGACGCCCTGAGATGAGTTTTCGGCCCTCGCGGATAAGGGTTGGGAACTTTGCGGCAAGCTCTATTGTCCCAATACTTCTCAACTCGGTGCCCCGGCATCGAGTTTTTCATTTCCAGGCACCTTATCCTCGTTGATGGTTACCGATTTATTTCCAGCAGTTTGAAACGAGGAGATCATGCTAAACAAAGCGAGTGTAATCGTTGTCACGATTTTGGCCGGTTTACTGGGATTAACGTTCCAGCTAAGCGCGCTTAAGGCCGTCCCTGCCGGTTTAAGTGAGGGTCCTGCAACTCTCGACCAGCCCAGTTCTGTGAAAGCGGCCGTCCGATGGATGGTTGCGGAGAACCAGAACGATGACGGCGGTTATAACCCCTTCGGTTCAGGCGCGAATCAATCGCCCTCGACGATACCATTCACGCTCGATGCAGTTCTGGCCATTGCCGCCGCGGGTTATAACCCGGCCGCGATTTTTCCCGGACAGGAGAGCGCTCCTATTCTTTTTCTCCGGAATCATGGTTCCGAGTTGACCACATTTGCGTCTGCCAACGGTGGTCAGGCGGGTAAGGTCGTCATGGCGCTGACGGCCGCTGCCGTTGACCCGCGCGACTTCGGCGGTGTTGATTATCTGGACATTTTGATGGACCAACTCCAGCCGGATGGGTCGTACAACGTTGGCGACGCTTTCAAGCAGGCGATCGCCATTATCGGCGTGGCCTCCGCCGGCGAACCGGTACCCGCGGCGTCGGCCGCATGGCTGGCGGCGAAGCAAGCTGCTGATGGCTCATGGGATGACGGCTATGGGACTACGGCCAACCCGGATACAACGGCTATGGTTGTGATGGCACTTCTCGCGGCCGGACGTATGCCCGACGACGTAACTATCGTGGCCGCGGTTGACTTTTTAGCCTTAAGCCAGAAGGCGGGTGGGTGGAGCTACGCCGCGGATTTCGCGCCCGGAGTCAATTCAACGGCTATCGTCGTCCAGGCGCTTAGCGCGCTGGGCGAAGACTGGTATTCCGCTTCCGGCCCTTGGGTCAAGGATGGCAACACTCCGCTGCAGGCTCTGCTGGCCTTTCAGTCAGATCATGGTTCTTTTGTTTCCGACTACGGGCAGGGGCCGAAAGACGACCTTTATGGCACTGTACAAGCAATTCCCGCCGTTGCCGGGCGGCCGTTCCCGCTTCCCGCGCGGCTGGAGGGAGCTATGCGGGCACTTGAGTGCATGGACGAAATGCAGGACGATACTACCGGAGGATGGCCATCATTCGCCGGTGGTCCTGTGGATGCCGCGGGGACATCTCGCGCAATTCAGGCAATAGCCGCCCTTGATGGAGATCCGCGTTCAGAGGAATGGACCGTCTCATCCGGCACGGATGCCGTTGAGGCGCTGGAAGCATTGACTCCACAATACCTGGCGAGCGGGCGGGGCGGTCGGGTGGGGATCGTCATGCAAGGTGTCGTTGCCGCCGGCCCTCCGGCCACTGTCGGTAACTTCGCCGGCGAGGATTTACCGCTCCTCATGTCCGGTTACCTTTCCCCAACCGGCGAGTATGATTCGACCGCTTTCGGGATCTTCGCTCATGCCGAGGCCATGTTGGGCTTGATTGCGGCCGAGGAGCCGGTGGATCCCTCGGCGATTGATTTCCTGCTCGCTTCCCACACCGACGGCAACTTCGGCGAGGCGGACGCCAATGGCATTGCCCTTCAGGTGTTGGGGAATCTGTCCTTGCCCACGTCTTCCGGGACGATCGCTTCCCTGCTTCAATCACAAACAGAAGATGGCGGCTGGGGTTTCGGTGGCGTTTCCAATCCGAGCGCGACTTCTGAGGTTGTCCAGGGACTGGTGACGATTGACCAGAATCCGTTTGCGCCCGATTGGAGTGTCGTCAGCGGCGGCCGCCTAACGAACTCGGCCGATCTGGTTCTGGCCCAGCAATCGCCTGACGGCTGTTGGCCAAATGCATACGGCCCCGGCCAGGACCCCTACTCCACGACTGATGCAATCCTGTTGCTTGTCCAGCAGCCGGGATGGGGATATTCAACGGTTAACCTGCCGTTTGTCGTGGCGGAGCATTAGAATGATACCGGCTGTTTTCGCTTGTCCGCCAGGAAGGGGTTTGTCTTGACCAAAGTCAGGGTGGTCCCGCTGTTAGTGATATCGGTTATCCTGCTGATGTCGCTATTCCTGACACCGACGGGCGCGAGCGGCAACAATCGCGTTGGTCTGGTGATCGATTTTGGCAACGGTGATGTAGCAACCCAATGTGTATCCTTTGCCGAGGAAAGCATTACCGGCCATGAAGCACTCCAGCGGACGGGATTACCGATTGAGACAGATTTCCAGACCGGCGGCGCGGCAGTTTGCCGGATAAATGGGCAAGGTTGCCCTTCGTCAGATTGTTTTTGCGCCTGCCGGGGTGGCAACGATTGCAAGTACTGGTCTTACTGGCACTTCACCAACGGGGTGTGGGGCTACTCCGCCATTGGTGCGGGAATGTACGAGCTTAAGGACGGCGCGGTTGATGGCTGGGTTTGGGGTCTTGGCTCGGTAACCCAGGCATCACCGCCGCCGGCCATTCCTTTTGGTGAAATCTGCACGGATGGTGCTGTGAATACACCTACGGTCACGCCGACAGCATCGCGTACACCGACACCCATCGTCATGCCCACCTCACCTCCCCCTCCGGGTAGTGGTTTTGTAGCGACGAGCACGCTTGCTCCCACCAGTACGACCCAATCAGAAGCTGCGACGTCTCAGGCGACTCCAGGTGTGACAGTAACCGTGGAAGATCAAGTCACACCAATTGGGACATCGAGCGTTGCGGTGCCAACCAGGATAACCCAACAACCAGCTATCCAGGGGAATGAACCCCCAGACTCGCCGATCCTCGTCGGAGGGCAAACCAACGATGAACCCGTCATTCAAGCGACCAATCCTGCCCCGGAAATAGGTCAACTGCCTCAATCGCAGTCTTTTGTCACGCCCGAAACGACGGTTGAGGTGCTTCCGGATTCGGCCGACAATGGCGTCGCCGGCGATGCAGATCCCATCGCTCTCGCCGCGCAATCAGTCGACCCCGCTATTGTTCAAGAAAAGATTATTTCCACACCTATCGAGGTGGCCGGAATAGTTGGCGAGAATGTGATTATCGGCCGACCCGCCCCCAGTCAGGTTGTTGGAGGAGATGACGTGCAAGCCGCTACATGGGGTGATTACATTGGGTATGCGGGTTTGTTACTGATGATCGCCGCGTTGACCCTCTTCGTTTACAACCGTCGCAGCGGAAGCCGCGACCGAAGGGCAGAATGAGCGCCAGAATCGCCTCTGTCGGGTTGTATCTGTTGGCTGGGTTGGCCGGCATGTTTGCTCTTTTTTATCCCTTCATCACACGGGCCGTGTCACAGCCGGGTACGAATGAGACGGGCTTTTTGCAGGTAAGCGGGACGCCATTGCTGGCTACGCTCCTGGTTATTCTGTGTCTGGCTGTCCTCTTTGCCGAGCTTCAGGGCCAGGCCGCAGGCTCCAAAACAGTCGCAGCGTTGGGCATCATGGTCGCTGCCACTGCCACCTTGCGATTTATAGAGGTTGGCATTCCCGGCCCCGCCGGGTTCTCGCCGATTTTCGCACCAATCATCCTGGGTGGATATGTTTTTGGCCCACGATTTGGTTTTCTTCTCGGATCGATGACGATGCTGGTCTCGGCGATCATCACCGGCGGCGTTGGCCCCTGGTTGCCCTACCAGATGTTTACCGCAGGGTGGGTTGGGCTTACGGCCGGCTGGCTGCCTCATTTGAAGAATACAACGGCCGAAATTGCGCTGCTGGTAGCATTCGCATTTATATGGGGGTTTGCCTATGGCGCAATTATGAATCTATATTCATGGCCTTATTTGGTAGGCGATCCACGAACGACCTGGTCGCCTGAAAGCTCTATGGCTGACGGTTTGCGCAGCTATGCCGCGTTTTATGTGACCACCTCCCTCTTATGGGATTCGGCCGCGGCCATTGGTAACGTCATCTTGATGGCCGCTTTGGGACTGCCCGCAGTCAGGGCGTTGACGAGATTCCGCGGGCGAATGGCGTTTCAGGTACAGCACCCATGAAACCGGTTGACGCGCGTGCGTGGGTGATGTGGTTGATGGCGGGTGGTCTCCTCGCCATCCTGATTAGCAACCCTCTGTATCTGCTGCTTCTCTTTCTCATCTCACGTTTGGTGATGTTCGCTTGCGCGCCGGCTGAGCCGCAGAGATTCCCCTTGCCGTTTTGGCGAATTGCGGCTGCCATACTGGTATTCTCGACGCTGTTTAATATGCTAACGGCTCACATAGGCCAGACGGTTCTCTTCACACTTCCAACTAGTTGGCCGCTGGTGGGCGGTTCGTTGACGTTTGAGACGGCCGTTTACGGGTTCTTGAACGGGTTACGACTTGTCACCCTGCTATCATTCTTCATCGCGTTCAACACGATTGTTCCCGTCAGCGAGTTGGCCGGCCTGACACCTCGGGCGTTGCACGAATTGGGGCTGGTGATGCTGATTTCGATCACCTATATTCCCGAAACAATCAGTCAGTTCCATAGAATTCGGGACGCGCAGGCGATTCGTGGGCACCAGCTTAACGGCTTGCGGGCGTGGCGACCGATACTATTACCGCTGCTCATCTCGGGGTTGGAGCGCGCCATGAATCTCTCGGAAACGATGGTTTCGCGTGGCTATGGTTCGACGAGCCAAATCGCGGCGCCGTTTCGTGCGCGTGTTCTTCTGATTATTGGCCTCACCTTCGCCCTTGGCGGATCATTGCGCCTGACCTGGGGCGGGGCAGATGGGTGGTTACTATTGAGTGCGGGGTTAGCGGCGATTGCCTGGGCTTACAGGGAATTGAGTAAGGACGTGAAACGGACGCGGTATAAACCCCGACATTGGGGTTTGTCGGAAACCTTTATCACAATTGGGGCGATCATCGCGCTGATTCCAATACTGCCGCTAGACATATTCGATCGGACCGCGTTCTATTACGCACCCTATCCAGAAGTGAGCGCGCCCCTTTTTGGTGTGGGGACGGGATTAGTAATGCTGGGATTGGCGATGCCGGCGGTGGTTATGATCTTCACACCACCGGAATTGGAGTTGACCCATTGATTACAATTCGAGGCCTTACCTATACCTATCCCCAGGCTCGGCAACCCGCGCTGGAATCTATTGATTGGGTAGTCAATGACGGAGAGTTTGTCCTTATTGCCGGCCCATCCGGATCGGGGAAATCCACACTGCTTCGTTGCCTCAATGGTTTGGTTCCTCATTTCAGTGGGGGATCGATTGTCGGGGAAGTGAACGTTTACGGCGTGGACACCATAACCGCTGGACCCAGGATGCTCAGCCGGACGGTTGGTTTTGTCGCGCAGGATCCCGAAGCTCAGGCTGTCCTGGAGGTTGTCGAGAGCGAGATTGCTTACTCGCTTGAGAACGCGGCCATGCCGCCCTCGGAGATGCGTATCCGGGTGGAGGAAGTTCTCGAACTCCTGAACCTGTCCCGCTTAAGGGGGCGCCGATTATCAACCCTGTCCGGTGGGGAAAGGCAAAAAGTGGCGATTGCCGCCGCTCTGGCTTGGCGACCGCGGGTGCTGGTGCTCGACGAACCGACGAGCCAACTTGATCCGCAATCGGCCGAGGATGTACTACGAAGCCTGGTTCGTCTGAACGAAGATTTAGGCTTAACGGTTGTCCTGGCTGAGCACCGGCTGGAGCGAATCTTGCGCTATGCCGACCGGATGACGTGGCTGGAAGGCGGGCGCATCGTTGGTGACGGCCAGGTTCGCCAGGTATTACAGAAAATTGACGCTGGGCCGCCACTGATCAAGGTAGCCCGTGCGTTAGTCTGGACGCCTTTGCCTCTCACAGTCAAGGAGGCCAAACAACTTCCATCCGTAGCTGAGTTGGTTGCTCTTCCCCCAGCGATTATTGGGACGCCCACACGCAGGAAGGTAGAAGAGGATATACTGACGGTTAAAGACCTTCGCTTCGCCTACAACGGGCAGCCAACATTGAAGTCTCTTGACCTGACTGTCGGCCGTGGCGAGGCTGTGGCGTTGCTCGGCCGCAACGGCGCGGGTAAATCCACATTGTTGAAGTGCATTGTTGGCCTTCTGAAGCCACAAGCTGGGGAAATACACGTCAACGGCTATACTACTCAGGGTCGTTCAGTAGCTGATATCTGTTTGGATGTAGGATATCTGCCTCAAAATCCTGATGATTTGCTTTTTGCCGAAAGTGTGGATGACGAGTTTCGCGTGACATTACGAAATCACCACCTCCCGGAAGAGACGGGAAAAATCGACATCATGCGCCGGCAACTGGGTCTGAATCACATGGGAGATTTATACCCGCGCGACCTTTCCGTGGGGCAACGCCAGCGTGTGGCCCTTGGGGCGGTTACGATCACTCGACCACCTCTGATCTTGCTGGATGAACCTACACGCGGCCTGGATCCGGCGCTTAAAGAGGAGTTGGTCGCCATTTGGCGCGGTTGGCTGGACGAAGGCGCGGCCATTCTGCTCGTCACGCACGATGTTGAACTTGCGGCGATGATTGCCGACAGGGTGGTGATGATGAGCCAGGGTGAAATTATTGCCTCCGGGTCGACTCGCGAAATACTGGGCAATTCCCCCCATTTCGCGCCGCAAATGGCGCGCCTGTTTCCAGGCAGTAACTGGTTAACCGCGGCCGACGTGTTGTCGTCAGTAAAAATATCAGAAATTGGAGAGTAGCCATGCCTCGATTGACCAAAATTTACACCCGCAAGGGAGACACTGGAATGACGAGCCTGTCCGGTGGGCAGCGAGTGTCCAAGGATTCATTACGCGTGTCCGCCTATGGCACTGTGGATGAACTGAACTCTGCCATCGGTGTCGCCCTCGCTTCCGGCCTATGCGACGAGTTGACACAGCTCCTCCCCTCGATTCAGAATGAGTTGTTTCATCTTGGTTCAGATTTGAGCTTTCTGGAGGAGGACAAGCAAAAGTATCCCATACCTCAAATTGAGCAGCGTCATATCGACCGACTGGAATCGGTAATTGATGGTATGACCAAAAAGGTCGGTCCGCTGAAGAATTTCATTTTACCCGGTGGTACCATTGGGTCGGCTCATCTCCATGTTGCCCGGACGATTTGCCGGCGCGCTGAGCGCGATGTTATCACGCTGGCTAATGAGGAAGCGGTCGGCACTTTCGTGATCAAGTATCTTAATCGCCTGTCTGATGCGTTATTCGTGATGGCCCGGTTTGAGAATTTCTCGCGTGGTGTTCCGGAACCACTATGGGATAGCATGGCCTGATTTCGGGGTTAGGTTTACAATTCGAATGATTGGTATTTTTCAAATTGAGATATTTTCGATCCGGAATATGAGGGGTGCACTTTGGCGCGATTGTTCCGGAAAACTCTAAAACCGATCAGGAGAAGATTGTTTTGGGCAATTTAATGCTTGTAACCCTTGTCGTTATCGTCTTTTGGGTGGTCATTATTGGGTTGTTCCTGTCGTTAACGAGGAAACAACCTGAAATTCAGGCACGCCTCACGAATCTTGAGGAGCAATTGGATCAGTCCGAGCAAGGGGGAAGTTAACGTAAAATGATTCCAGGGAGCCGTTTCAGGTCGAGGACATTGTCGATATTTCTTCTTTGTCTACTGATCTTGATGTCAGCGGCATGTCGGCAGTCCGACAAGGAATCGGATACATGCGACGATCCGCCGGAGATTTTGTTTTTCGATGATTTTAATGGAGAACAGGATTGTGGGTGGGCAACCTATAATCGCGGAGGCGGTATCGCGGAGATTGAAAATGCTGCAATGCAACTTACGGTCAGCCAACCAGGCCAGGTTTGGTGGACAAACCCCGCGCGCGATTTTGATGATGTTGTTATTCGTGCCGAAGCGCGGCAAGTATCCGGTTCGAACGACAATGCCTACGGCTTGATATGCCGTTATCAAAATGAAGAGAATTTCTATATATTCCTGATCAGCGGAGATGGTTATTATGCGATCGGCAAGTACCAGAGCGGTAGCGAGAATGTGCAATACCTTACAGGGGATGGCCAGTTCCAGCAGTCTGACACCATCAACACGGGTGTCGCGTCAAACGAGATGCAGGCGTCCTGTGTTGGAAACGACCTGACGCTCGAAGTAAACGGCACGCCGCTACTGACTGTTACCGATCCTACGTTTGTCACTGGAGATATCGGCCTGGCCGCCAGCACCTTACAGGCGGAAACCGGAGTGATTGAGTTCGACAATGTTCAGGTCACTCCGCCGTAGCCATATACCCCTCTTGCTCCTGCTTTCGCTGGTTCTGGTCGGGTGCAGCGCCCGTTCCTTGCGAGGTAACGAGGGAGGATCGGGAACACCTGTTCCCGGGTCTGACTTTCACGATTCGTTCGTCCCTGGCCAAACGGGCAAGTGGCTGTTGGAGCAGGACGAGGCCGGATCGACAGCTATCGTCAATGAGCAGTTGGTCATCACAATTGCCTCTCCAAACACAATTCAATATGCGACCCTGAATGACAAGGTGTTCTCGGATTTTGACCTGGAAGTAGACGTTGCGCAGCACTCCGGCCCCCCGGACAGTAGCTATGGGGTCATTTTTCGGATGCAAGACGGCCAGCAGTTTTACCGATTCGATATTACTGGCTCTGGACTATTTATGGTCGAGAGGCGCGATAGTGACGGTACATGGACACGTCTCGTGCCGGATTGGACGTCGACGTCAGCAATTAACCAGGGAATGAATGTCCCAAACCGGTTAAAGGTGCTTGCGGTCGGCTCGACACTTGCATTCTACGTCAATGATGTGTTGTTGGTTCAGGTTGATGATCCCGCTTATACCGGAGGCGCCGTCGCGCTTGACGCAGGGACCTTCGGTGGTGGAAATCTCCAGGTTTCATTTGATAACCTGAAGATCACCGCCGGCAATCCGTAAGATGCCGGCTTGCCCCATAGAGCCGTTAAAACCGATTGATGAAAGAGTCGATTGTCAGACGGCTTGTCGAGCTCAACTACAATTTTTACGAGACTTTCGCTCGTGATTTTTCCGCAAGTCGTGCTTCACCGTCTCCGGGTTATTACCGCTTGCTTGAAAGCATTCCCTCAGTCCGGCCTGTTAAGGTTCTTGATGTAGGTTGCGGCGACGGACGCTTTGGCCGTTTTCTGACAAAAGAAGGTGTCGAATCCGAATACACGGGCGTCGATTTTTATCAAGTGCAGTCAACTCAACCACATTCCTTTCCTGGTCGCTATATCTCGCGGGATCTGAGCCGTCCTGACTGCCTCACCGGAATAGGTCGGTTCGATTTGGTGACCTGTTTATCCACCCTGCAGCATGTGCCCGGTGCGACCAATCGCGAGCGATTGCTAGAAAATATTATGACAGTGCTGGAACCTGAAGGCCTGGTATTCATGAGCAACTGGCAATTTCTGGACAGTCCTCGGCAACTCCGAAAGATCCGTCCTTGGTCCGAGGCGGGGCTCACTACGGCAGATGTGGAGCAAGGTGATTATTTGCTCGCCTGGAATCGAGGTGGGTATGGCATCCGTTATGTTAATTACATTGGAATAACAGAGACGAAAACCATGATGAAAAAGACGAATTTGCGCGTAGTCGATCAATATAGTAGTGACGGTAGAGAAGGTGATCTGAATCTCTATACCGTTATGGCGGTTGACACCCCTTAGGTCAATGCTACAATCGAATGCAGGTAGAAATAAATCATCATGGACTTGAAAGAAACACTTCGTTCTGACTTGGCGACGGCCATGAAAGAGGGGCAAACACAGCGGCGTGATGTTTTACGCATGGTTTTGGCCGCCATCAAACAGACGGAGGTTGATTCCCAGCGCGTGCTGGATGACGAAGGTGTGCAGGATGTGCTGCGCAAACAGCTAAAGCAGCGACAGGAGAGCATCGCTGATTTTACGAAGGCTGGCCGGCCGGATGAGGTTTCTCGAGAGCTGGCCGAAAGCGCCATCATCCAGAGTTATCTGCCGCAAATGATGACGCGGGATGAAGTTGAGATATTGGCGAAAGGTATTATCGAAGATCTTGGCGTTTCCGACGCTAAGGGTATAGGCCAGGTGATGAGTCGTCTCATGCCTCTTGTAAAAGGGCGGGCGGATGGTCGTCTTGTCAATGAAGTCGTCCGTGGCCTTTTGCCGTGACATTTTATTTGCGGGTTGCCCGTGCACGCTTTAAATCGTAGCCTTATCGATGGTTGGGCTGGTAGGTTCCAACTATGGGTTCGTCGCCATGCCTTGCCGATCTTCATGGTGACGTTGACGGTCAGCATGACGCTGATTCTTTCTGTCGATCTGCCGGGTTCCAATCAGGTTAACCTCGCCGTTGGTCAACCCGCCCCCAATGATATTTTTTCTCCCCGATCAATAACCTATACCAGTGATCTCCTGACGGATCAGGCGCGCGAACAAGCCGGCAAAGGGGTGAGCGAGGTTTATACCCCGCTCGACCTCGGCATCGGCCGTTCCCAATTGGCCATGGCGCGCGATACATTCGCCTATATTGAAGCCGTCCGGGCCGATTCGTCAGCCACGCTTGAACGTAAGCTGGAGTATCTGAAGGCTATCCAGGGAGTAGCTGTCAGTGAAGAATTGGGACAAACCCTGCTCGATTTGACCCAGTCAGATTTCGATGAGGTACGGAACAACGTCTTCGCAATTATCGAAGATCTGATGAGGCAGGAGATTCGACCGTCACAACTCAATGATTTCCAGAGGACTGCTCGCCGCTTGGCCAGTCTTGAGTTGTCGACAGCCCAAACCTCAGCCGTCACTGAGCTGGCATATCAATTTATCGTACCGACGGTATTCCCGAATGAGGAAGCGACTGCGACAGCCCGGAGTGATGCTTCCACCGCTGTACAACCGGTAACCCGTTCCGTCGCCCGCGACCAACGAATTGTCCGTGCGGGCGAGATAGTCACCGAGAACGATTACGAACTCCTTGGAGAGTTGGGGCTTTTACAGCAATCCACTAACTGGCGCCGCATGGTCAGCATGGGAATCATGTCCTTGGCTGTCGTGATCCTCATTTCCCTATACTGGGTTCGCTTTCAAAGCGCAGATTTTCCCAATGGCCGATACCTTGGTGTTTTGGGTGGGCTTATTGCGATATTCACGTTGATGGGCAAGATCATGGCGGCCAGCGATCTGCTCTCGTATTGGTTCCCGTTGGCAGCGATGGCTTTGCTTCTCGCAGTCGTTTATGACACCAGGTTATCGATTTTTGTTACTGTTCTCATCGCCGGGGTAATTGGCTTCATCAGTCCAAATTCGCTCGAAATGACTATCTACCTGGCTACCGGCAGTATATTATGCGTACTCACGTTGCGCGATAGCCAGCGTATGGCAGCGTTCTTTCGTGCGGGTCTTGTTGCGGCATCGGGTTATTTCGCAACCATCGTGATGTTCTGGTTGCTTTCAGAATCTGATCTGGCGTCAGCTGATATTGCCTTGCCAACCCTGTACGCGCTTGGGAATGGGCTTTTGTCATCGGCCCTAACATTGGCGGGTTTCTACATCCTCGGAGGATTGTTCGGAATTGTCACCATCCTGCAGCTGCAGGATCTCTCTCGCCTGGACCATCCGTTATTGCGTGATTTATTGCGACGTGCGCCGGGAACCTATCATCACAGTATCATGGTTGCAAATCTGGCTGAACAAGCGGCGGAGCGTATCGGGGCGAACAGCACTCTGGTTAGAGTTAGCGCATTCTATCACGATATTGGAAAGATGGTGCGGCCGCCGTTCTACATTGAAAACCAGGAAGGAGTCGACCCGCATGCTTCTCTGGACCCATACACCAGCGCCCGCATTGTCATCAGCCATGTGGCTGATGGTGTTTCTCTTGCCCGTCAGCATCGATTGCCATTTCTTGTGCAAAATATCATTGCTGAGCATCACGGCACCAGGGCTGTAAAAAGCTTTTATCGCAAAGCAAAGGAGGCTGTCGGAGAGGGGGGAGAAGTCGACATCCAATTGTTTCGTTATCCTGGACCACGCCCAAGTACGCGGGAATCAGCAATTGTAATGTTGGCAGATGCAATCGACGCCACATCAACCGCCATTCGTCCAAACACGGAAAAGGCGATTGAGAAACTCGTTAACACAATCATTGAGGAAGACTTCCTTGAAGGGCAACTTAATGATTCAAACTTGAGCATGGGTGACATCGAACAGCTAAGGGCTTCCTTTATTGAGACGCTCAAAGGTCGGTTCCATGTGAGGGTGCAATATCCCGGAAATGAACTATTACTCACCGATAATCTGCCTGATAATATGCTGCCGGCGCCGCAAACTTCTCGGCAGGAGCAGTTAACACGGGCTACCCACTCGGTAAGTTCCACCTAAAATACATTTAGAGCCTCCATAATGTCCTATATCGTAGATGTACAGAGTACTCGTCGTTATCCCTTGCCGTTTGCGCGCGCGGTTGCCGCGGCTGCCAATGAAGCCATGACATTCGAATCTGTATCCAATGGCGCCGCAGTAACTTTGTTACTCACAGACGAAGAGTACATTAGAGAGCTTAACCGCCAATTTCGCGATGAAGATTATTCAACGGATGTTCTTAGCTTTCCGGCTGGAGAACCCATGCCGGGGGATGAGAATCTACTTGAATACCTGGGGGATATTGCGATATCCGTACCGATTGCCGAACGGCAAGCAGCCGGCAAGGGGCATGACACTGTCTCGGAACTCCAGTTGCTGGCGGTGCATGGTATCCTGCACCTTTTGGGTTATGACCACCTGGATCCAGCGGAAAAGAAAACTATGTGGGAGAAACAGGCGTTGATCCTGAAGAAACTTGGTATTGGGGAAATCCAGCCGACAGAGGACAACCATGATGAATGACGCCGGGAATCGATTGGATTTTCGACGCCGCCTCGTCAGTTTCAAATACGCGTTTGCTGGTATGCGGCATGTGTTTGAGAGCCAACCGAATGTGTGGATTCATACCGTCATATCCGTAGTGGTGTTCATAATGGCCCTTTGGTTGCAGTTGTCCGGGATCGAATGGGCGATTCTGCTGTTAACGGTAATGGTTGTGTGGGTAGCCGAGTTTTTAAACACCGCCCTGGAAGCAGTCGTCGATATGGCAATGCCCGAATATCACGAGTTGGCGAAGACGGCCAAAGATGTCGCTGCCGCGGCGGTGCTGGTCGGGGCGATATTTGCGGTGATTATTGGGCTGGTTGTTATTGGGCCACCCCTCTGGGGACGCTTGTTCGGGTAAGACCATACCGGCAATTATTGGGGTAACGCGTTCCAATCTATTTCCCGGAAGCGCGGGTTTGCCTTGTCGCGACCAGACAATACCGGTTCCTGTGTGGTTTGCCAATCAACGACTACATCCGGATCGTTCCACGCCAGGCCATACTCATCCGCACCATCATAATAATTATCAACAATGTAAACCAGGGTTACATCCGACAAAGCCAGAAAGCCATGGGCGACACCAATGGGGATGAATAGTCCCTGGTTGTCAGCAGCATTGAGATCAATCGTCATTGTCTGGCGGAAGGTCGGAGAAGAGCGCCTGAGATCAACTAGGCCGACACGAACCAACCCGCTGACGACATACCAGTAATCGACCTGGTTGAAGTGATAGTGCAGTCCTCTGAGAACTCCGGCGGCTGATTCCGAACGGTTGGACTGAATATTGTCCCAATTGCGTTGCGGGAACCACTCCTTGCGAAAAAGCTCAACAAAGCGACCGCGGTCGTCGCTATAAGGTTGCAAGCAAACTGAAAACAAGCCGGGAATACGGTCTGATTCCGTTAAAATTGGCATGAAGCATCAAGCTCTGAGGAAATTACTGATGAAGAACCAGAGATTGGCGGGACGCTCAGCCAATCGTCTGACGAAATAGGGATACCAGGCAGTCCCATAGGGGACATAAACCCGAACGCGAAAACCTTCCTTGACCAGGGCTTCCTGCAGATCCCGGCGAATCCCATATAGCATCTGGAACTCGAATAGATCGGGCGATATGTTGTTCGATTTGATGTATTTTTTAATATCGTCGATCATGGCTGGGTCATGGGTGGCAAAGGCGGGGTAAACGCCTTTGCTGCGGGCGGCGGGAGCCAGGAGCAGGCGCGAAAGATTCAAATAATTCGCGTCGACATCGACTTTGCGGGGAAAGGCCACTTCGGCTGGTTCGGCATATGCGCCTTTGCACAGACGAACTCGCGCGCCTTCATTAATCAGTTGATTAATATCGTCCTCGCTCCGGTAGAGATAGGATTGGATGACGACACCTACGTTGTCGAGACCGACATTATTGCGAAGATGGCGATAGATGCCGAGTGTTGTGTCGGTTGTCGGATGATCCTCCATGTCAATACGTATAAAGTTGCCGACAGTTTGTGCTTTTTCGACCAGGTCAGTCAGAATATCTCGTGCCAGATTGGGATCGAGCTTCAGGCCTAACTGGGTGGGCTTCACTGACACATTGGCCTTCAATTGATATTGGTCGATGTCCTCCAACAAACGAAGGATCTCGCCCCTTGCCTGCAACGCTTCGTCCTGGCTGGTACAACTTTCGCCCAGGTAATCCAGGGTCACCAGAATACCTTTATCGTTCAGAGCCTTGGTCGTTGAGATAGCCGCAGCCCTATCAGTTCCAGCGACAAATCGAGATGCAACCTTCCAGGAGATACTCCGGTTGCTGATTAGCTGCCGTGCCCAGCCGGCTTGCGATAGATAGATTAAAATCTGTCTAAGCCACTGTTCGCCGTTTTTGATAAGCAGAAATGTGAGGGCGAACAGAATGACAGCTGTAACGACCAAGGAAGACCGAGTATTGGCTTGAGGAGTGGGCTTATCCATATTGTAGATTTTACTTTGCCAATAGTTTTATGCCATAAATTATCGAAAAGGTTCCGGCAATATCTCGATACGATGTGATCAATTATTCACCGCACCTTACACCTCCGCGATGGGTTATTTTATACACGTAATATCAGTCCTAACAGGAGATTGAATCCGAATGAGTTTACTCGCTGGAAAGAAAGCGCTGGTATTCGGCGTTGCCAATAAATACTCGATCGCTTGGGCAATTGCCGAAATGTTCAAACAAGAGGGCGCGGATGTCGGTCTGAGCTATGCGATTCCACAACTGGAAAAGCGCGTGCAGCCGTTGGCCGAGGAGTTGGGAGTGACATTTGTTGAAAAATGTGACGTAACATCCGATGACGAGATAGATGCGGTCTTTGAAAAGGCAGGCGCGCATTTCAGCGAAATTGACATTTTGGTTCACGCGATCGCCTTTGCGCCATCGAACGAGTTGGAGGGACGATTTTATAACACATCGCGCGAGGGATTTCGCGTAGCAATGGACATAAGCGCTTACAGCTATGTTGCACTGGCGCAGCGCGCGCTCAACCTGATGCCAAACGGGGGCAGTATGGTGACAATGACGTACTATGGGGCGGAAAAGGTTGTCCCGCACTATAACGTCATGGGCGTGGCGAAGGCCGCGCTGGAAGCCAGCACACGCTATCTGGCGGCCGACCTTGGACCGCACAATATCCGGGTGAACGCCATTTCAGCCGGACCGATCAAAACCCTGGCCGCGGCTGGTATTGCTGGTTTCCGCAAAATGCTTGGCTATGTGGGTGAGCGCGCCCCGCTTCGGCGCAATATCGATCAGGAGGAAGTTGCCAAAACCGCCCTATGGTTGTGCAGCGACCTTGGCAGCGGTGTCACCGGTGAAATCGTTTACGTGGATGCCGGGTATCACATTCTCGGTATGCCCGAACCACCGGAGAAATGGGAGTAAACCTTAATACAGGTTGTAAGGCATCGATTATATCATCTTGACAAATCGGGCAGACCGATTATATTTTAAAGTTGGGAACGTTACGATAGAGCAATCGCGCTTATCTAGAGCAGTCGAGGGACCCGGCCCGTAGACACTGCAGCAACCAACCATCATGGAAAGGTGCTAACTCCGGCAGCGAAAGCTGGAAGATAAGAGGTAAAAGTGAATCAGAACGCTACGCCTCTTGACCTGCTCAGGAGGCGTTTTTTGTTATATCGCGGCCGGCCGACTACAGAATTTTGGAGGTAAGAATTACCAATGTCTACTACTTTTATGGCTTCGCCGAGTTTGCTCTTCACTTCGGAATCCGTGACTGAAGGGCACCCGGACAAAATGTGCGATCAGATCAGCGACGCTGTTCTCGACGCACTCCTTGCCCAAGATCCTTCTGCGCGAGTGGCGTGTGAGACGGCGGTTAAAACCGGCTTTGTCTTGCTCCTTGGGGAGATAACCACCAACGCATTTGTGGATTTTGACAAGCTCGTGCGCGAGGTTGTCGTCGATATCGGCTTTGACGACAGCAGCAAGGGTTTTGACGGTAACACCTGTGGTGTTCAGGCGGCTATTGCTGCCCAAAGTCCCGACATCGCCCAGGGTGTAAATCATGCCCTGGAGGTTCGCAAGAACGGCAACAGTGATGCTGAGGTTGACGCTGTTGGGGCCGGCGACCAGGGTATGATGTTTGGTTTCGCCTGCAATGAAACTGATGTGTACATGCCAATGCCGATCTATCTCGCGCATCAGTTGACCCGGCGTTTGTCCGCGGTTCGCCGCAACGGAACATTGCCCTGGGTGAGGCCCGATGGCAAGGCGCAGGTTACTGTCGAATATTCATATGGCAAGCCCAAGCGGGTACGCACGGTGTTGATAAGCACACAGCACGCTCCCGAAGTGGACAGTGAAACGATTAAGAGAGATATCTACGAACACGTCATCAAACCCGTTTTGCCCGAAGACCTGGTAGGCGACAATCGAAAGGTCGTCGTTAATCCGGTTAAAACAACAGATTATGGTGATGACGATCTGGTTGTTTACGTCAACCCGACCGGTCGATTTGTGGTTGGCGGACCAATGGGTGATGCCGGCCTTACCGGTCGCAAGATCATCGTCGATACCTACGGCGGGATGGGCCGCCATGGCGGTGGCGCATTTAGCGGCAAGGATCCGACGAAAGTGGACCGCAGCGCGGCCTACGCAGCCCGATGGGTTGCCAAGAACCTGGTTGCGGCCGGCCTGGCTGACCGTTGTGAGGTTCAGGTGGCCTACGCGATTGGGGTGGCCCATCCGCTCAGCGTGAATGTTGAAACCTTCGGTACCAGCCAATACTCGAACGAGCAGCTTGTAGCCATGGTCAACGAGAATTTCGATCTGCGACCGGGAGCAATCATCCGCGATTTGAAACTACGGCGACCGATCTACAGAGCAACTGCTGCCTTTGGCCATTTTGGGCGTGATGATATTGAAGCGCCGTGGGAAAACCTTGATCGCGTGGAAGGGTTGCGGGAATCAGCTGCGGCTTTTCAGCTTGTCGTTGCCTAGTTTCTGTCGACCATAACTGGTACAATAGAGACTCAGAAAGACCCATCCGTGTTAGGCGGGTGGGTCTTGGTGCGTGCCTGCTTCTTGACGCACTTTGCCGGCTACGTTAGAATCCTAAACCTTGCAAATCAATCCTTGCACATGGTGAATCTGTGTTTGAAACACTTGGATCGCGGTTGCAGTCCGTCTTCGACAATCTACAAAAACGTGGCAAGCTGACCGAAGCTGATGTTGATCTCGCGATGCGTGAGGTCAGATTGGCCTTGCTTGAAGCGGACGTTAACTTCAAGGTAGTCAAGGACTTTGTTGCCCGTGTGCGTGAGCGCGCCATTGGGCAAGAGGTCATGCGCAGCCTCACCCCTGGCCAACAGGTGGTCAAGATTGTTCATGACGAGCTTGTCCGCACTCTTGGCGAACCGGGACGGCTGAATCTTGGCGCTCAATCACCAGCGGTTATCATGCTCGTTGGCTTGCAGGGTGCCGGAAAGACTACAATGGCGGGGAAGTTAGCCCTTCACTTGCGGAAGCAGGGCCGGCGGCCGTTACTCGTGGCAGCAGACGTCTATCGGCCGGCGGCCATCAACCAGCTCGAGACGCTGGGTAAACAACTTGATATTCCGGTTTATAGTGAAGGAATTAATGCCAATCCGGTGACGGTATGCGCCAACGGGGTCAGGCAGGCGGTATCCACCGGTGCGACTACCGTGATCCTCGACACTGCCGGCCGCCTGAATATCGATGAAATGATGATGGGCGAGATAAAAGGGATCAAAGCCAAGGTCCAGCCCATTGAGACCCTGCTCGTGGCCGACGCCATGACTGGGCAGGAAGCCGTTCGTGTGGCCACGGACTTCCACCAGGCGGTTACATTGACCGGCCTGATCATGACCAAGATTGACGGTGACGCCCGAGGCGGCGCGGCGATCTCGATGCGTGAAGTCACCGGTGTGCCGATTAAATTCCTGGGCACCGGCGAAAAGCTTAACGCGATAGAAGTTTTTCATCCCGACCGGTTGGCCGGCCGTATCCTGGGAATGGGCGACATGATGACTCTCATCGAGCAAGCCCAGACGGAAATGGATATGGAAGAGGCTCAACGGGCAAGCCAGAAATTGGCATCCGGCGAGTTTGACCTTGATGACTTTCTGAAGCAGTTGCAGCAAGTCAAGAAAATGGGGCCGATTGGCAAAATAATGGAGATGATCCCCGGCATCAACAAGATGGCCGGTGATATAGATCTCAGCTCGGCCGAAAAGGACCTTAAGCGCATCGAGGCCATGATTCAATCCATGACAGCCGAAGAACGACGCAATCCCCGAATTCTTAAGGCCAGTCGCAAGCGACGGATCGCCGGTGGGTCCGGCACGACCGTGCAAGAGATCAACGTGTTGCTGAAACAGCACCGCGAAATGCAGGAAATGATGAAGCAGTTCCAAAAAGGCGGGAGAGGGCGCAACGCGCTCGCCTCTCTTCTGGGTGGACGAATGTAATTCATGAAAGAATAATTCTTTCTTAAATACGGAGTGATGATTTAGAAAATGCTACGAATTCGTTTGAGTCGAACCGGCAAGAAACGCCAACCCAGCTACCGTGTTGTGGTGGCAGAAAAGGAATCCAAACGCGACGGCCGCGTTGTCGAGCGTATTGGTTACTATAACCCCCTCTCTAATCCGGCCGAATATCAGATCGACGAGGCACGCGCCTTGTACTGGCTGAGTGTCGGCGCACAGCCATCGGACGCTGTTCGTGTTTTGCTCAACAAGCAGGGCACGTTCGAACGTCTCTCTCGATACCACGCCGGTGAATCCCTGGATGCGCTGGTTACAGAATACACTGGCGTTGCTCCGAAGGTTGCCGCACCGGTCGTTGAGGCCGTTGCGGTGCAGGGGACTGAACCATCGATTGCTGAGCAAGCGGTTGACGCCGTTGGCGACGCCGCGGCGGCCGTTGCTGCTCCGGTTGTCGCAGTTGCGGAGAAGGTTGAAGACGCGGTAGATGACCTTGTTGAAGCCGTCGATGCGGCGCTGGATGCTGACGAGGAAGAATAAACCCTCATGAAGGACCTTGTTGCTTTCCTGGTTGAATCGTTGGTCGATCATCCTGAAGAAGTGGTTGTCACTGAGGTTCGGGATCGGGCGACGACCGTTGTGGAGTTGGCCGTGGCAGCGCCGGATATGGGGCGGATCATCGGAAAGGGTGGCCGCGTTATTGATTCCATCCGCGCGCTGATGCAGGTCAGGGCCGCGAAGGAAGGGCGACGGGTGGAACTGGAATTGCTCGAAGCGGACGAAATGCGCTAGAGGCGTGCGGCTTGAGCGATAATAATCTCCCGATCATGCCTGAACCAAAGAACGCCGGGCGAGGCTCAGTAGATCAATCTGCCGAGCCTCATTTTTTGGCCATTGGCCGCGTCATCAAACCTCACGGGATCAACGGTGAGGTGAGAGTCGAACTTCTTACCGATCTGCCGGAACGTTTCAAATGGCTTGAGTCTGTATACCTTGGCGAAAGATCTCCGCGCCTCGTCGAAATCGAAAGTGTCCGCTTTCATCAGGGGGGCGTCTTGCTTAAACTGGTGGGATATCCGACACGCACGGAAGCTGAGGCGTTACGTGGTGAATTGCTGCAGGTACCTGAATCAGAGGCCATCCCTCTTGAAGAGGGAGAGTACTTCCTACATCAACTCATCGATCTTGCCGTGTATACCAGTGACGGCATACATCTTGGCAGGCTGATAGAGGTATTGGAAACCGGCGCGAACAATGTGTTTGTCGTCAGGGGGCCTGGAACTGAGTACCTTCTGCCGGATATTCCCGATGTAATCCAGGAAATCGACCTTGCCAATAGTCTGATGGTAATTAAATCGATGCCAGGTCTACTCAATAATGCGGACGAATAAACTGGTCGGCTTCATATAACCTCATGAGCATATTGATTGATGGGGAGCGATGGTTCGCCCGATGTCCGAGGTTAAATACTGGTTAGGCTTCAACTATGTAAGTGGAATTGGTCCTGCGAAAGTTCAGGCGTTGCTGGGTCACTTCGGGTCTCTGGATCGGGCGTGGCAAGCTTCCGATGAACAACTGCGCGAAATTGGGTTGGATATTCGCGCAATTCAAAGCTTCAACGAAATACGCCGGACCTTCGACCTCGATCGGTATGTCGCTCAGGTTGAATCGAGCGGTGCCTCTGTTGTCACCTGGGAGAGCGAATCGTATCCTGATTTGTTGCGCGAAATCCCGGCATCCCCGCCTGTACTCTTCCTGCGAGGGAAATTTGAGACAGTTGACCGATGGGCAGTCGCCGTGGTCGGTACGCGCCGACTGACTGCATACGGCAGACAGGTGGCCCATGAATTGGTATCCGGTCTCGTTCGAAGTGGCGTTACCATTGTAAGCGGGCTGGCGCGCGGGATAGATGCTGTTGCCCATCGGACCGCGCTGGAAGAAGGGGGGCGCACGATTGCCGTCATGGCGTCGGGTATTGATAAAATCTACCCGCCCGAACACCGCGATTTGGCGCGAGAGATCGTTAACGGCCGAGGAGTGATCATGAGCGATTACCCTTTTGGCGCGGAACCTGAGAGCGCTCATTTCCCGGCGCGCAATCGTCTCATTAGTGGGCTGTCTCTCGGTGTGCTCGTGGTTGAGGCGGGTGAAAAGAGTGGCGCCTTGATAACTGCCCGTTTTGCGCTGGAGCAAAATCGTGAGGTTTTCGCCGTTCCCGGAAACATACACAGCCCTGTAAGCCTGGGTACGAATCGCTTAATCCAGCAGGGCGGCAAGCTCGTCATGCGGGTCGATGACATTCTGGAAGAATTAAATCTGAGGATGGTGAATGAACAAGCGGTTGCTCAGGTAGTCCTGCCGGAGACGGCGGAAGAAGCGGCTATCATATCCCAACTGTCTTCCCATCCGATACATGTAGATGATCTTCAACGATTGACAGGAATGCCCAGCAGTCTCGTTAGCAGCACCCTGACAGTCATGGAATTGAAAGGTATGGTCCAGCAGCTTGGCGGGATGAATTACATCCGTCTGCGCGAACCGGGGCCTTCCTATGATGTGGCCGCAGATGATGGTTCACAAACTGAAAATTACCCTCTCAAGGACTAATTGAGCATGCGTATCGTAATTTTTGCCGGCGGATCAGGACGTCGTTTATGGCCAATAAGTCGGCAAAGTTCTCCGAAGCAATTCGAGCCAATCGTTGGCGAGGTGTCGACATTGCAGTTGGCGGCACGTCGTGTAGCCCCTGTCTATGGCTACAAGAACATATATGTGGCGACGAACGCGCGATATCGGGGATTGATTCATCAACAGTTGCCCGAATTGCCGGTGTCCAATATTATTTTTGAGCCGGCACGACGCGATCTCGGCCCGGCCGTCGGGTTGGCCATGGCTCATCTAGGTCGATCGAACGAGCATGATCCTGTTGCGATCCTGTGGTCAGATAACTTCATTGAAAATGAAGCCGCCTTTATAGAGCTTATGGGGGTTGCAGAGGCTCTGGTCAGTGAAGGTAAGGCGAATATATTATTCATCGGCGAGACCCCTCGCTTTCCAAATGAAAACCTGGGGTGGATCGGTTTGGGCGAGACACTCGGCGAAGTGGGCAATGTGCCATATTATGGGTTTGAATCGTTGACCTACCGCCCGGCTCTCGATTATTGCCGCCAAATATTTGAGCAGGGCACGCATGTGTGGAATACCGGGTTTTTCGTCACGACACCAGCTTATATTCGTGAGTTGTACAAGATCCATTCACATCAAATGTGGGATCAATTACGAATAATTGAAGAAAACATCGGCAAGGATACCTACGAGGCGATTTTAGCAGAGATTTATCCCTCCATGTCGGCTGTGACGTTTGATGATGCGATTCTGACTCATCTCGATCCTTCCGATGCCCTTGTGTTGCACAGCGATATGGGCTGGAGCGATCCGGGAACTTTATATGCTTTAAAGGAAACCCTCAATCCCGCCCAAAATGAGAATGTCACGAAAGGATTGGTCATTGACGCCGGGACGTCAGACAGCCTTATATATAACTACGAATCCGATAAACTGGTTGTTGCGGTCGGACTGGAGGGCATGATCGTTGTCAATACCGATGATGCCATTCTGGTTGTTCACAAGGATCAAATTCCGCTTGTGAAGAAAGTGATTAACGAGTTGCAAGGCACTGAACTTGAACCATACAGCTAAACCGGCTGGAAAATTGAATGACTAACGAAGAAATAATAGGCTATTGCCTTAAATGCAAAGAAAAACGACCGATTTTGGATCCTGCTCCCGAATGGGCGGCGAATGGCTCGCCGGGGACACGCGGGAAATGCCCTGTATGTGGCGGCACAATTTATAAGCAGGGACATACACCGGCACACGATGGGTTGCCCAAGCCGCCGAAATCAAAAATCGAGAAAACTGCCCAGGGCAAAACCGCGAAAAAAAGCCAAGCTTCCATTAAAAGCGCCAAAGGCTCTAATGGACGAGGAGACAAGTTGGTAATCGTCGAGTCGCCGGCCAAGGCAAAGACAATCGGCCGTTACCTGGGTCGTGACTATACTGTTAAATCCAGCCTTGGCCATGTGCGGGATTTATTGAAATCCCGGCTGAGCGTCGATGTCGATCACGATTTCGCCCCTGAATACCGCGTGCCCAATGATAAACGCCCGTTAGTTAAGGAATTGAAAGAAGCCGCGGCACGCTCAAGCGAGATATACCTGGCAACTGACCCTGATCGGGAGGGTGAAGCTATAGCCTGGCACGTGATGGAGGCGGCCGAGATGGACCCGACTCGTGTCAAGCGGGTTGTGTTTCATGAAATCACCCAATCGGCCATCCTCGATGCTTTCACACAACCGCGCGATATCGATATGAATCGGGTTGACGCCCAGCAAGCCCGCCGGATTCTGGATCGGCTGGTTGGATATCAACTTAGTCCGCTACTGTGGCGGAAGATACATGGACGCCTGTCGGCTGGACGCGTTCAATCTGTGGCCGTTCGCCTGGTCGTGGAACGTGAGCGGGAAATTGAGGCGTTCAATTCCGAGGAATATTGGACTATTGACGCTGAGTTAAGCCAGACCAAATTTCGGGTTGACCCGCGTGGCAATGGTAGTCGTCGTCCCTTTTTCATCGGCCGCCTGCATCGCCTTAATGGTGTTGAACCTGAATTGAATAGCGAAGCGGTCGTCACCCCCCATTTGGATGTATTAAAAACGGCAAGTTGGGAAGTTGGGGATGTCTCAATCGGGACGCGGACACGACGCCCGGCCGCTCCGTTCACAACCAGCACATTGCAGCAAGAAGCCTCACGGCGGCTTGGATTTGGAACCACCAAGACGATGCGCGTCGCCCAGGAGCTTTACGAGGGTGTTAAAATCGGCGAGGGGGATACAGGCCTGATCACCTACATGCGAACGGATAGCGTGTCGGTAGCCGGGCTGGCCCAAGAACAGGCGCGGGAATTCATTAACGGCGCATTTGGGCCGGAGTTTCTACCCGAAAAGCCACCAGTATATAAAACGCGGTCCAAAACTGCTCAGGAAGCACATGAGGCAATTCGGCCAACATCTGTGGACAGAACACCTTCTGCCATCAAGCCACATCTGTCCAAGGATCAATTCAGGCTTTATAGTCTAATATGGAACAGATTTGTAGCCAGTCAGATGGCTCCGGCGTTGTATGACACGGTATCTGCTGAAATCTGGGCTGGACCAGCCGCGACTCCACGAGAGCAACGCCCCTATCTTTTCCGTTCTTCCGGATCGACTTTAACATTTCGCGGGTTTCTGGCTGTTTATGGCACTGATGACCCGGATGAGGATACCGGCGAAAACCCCGATGAGCCACAGGTTCCATCGGATCTTTTGATCGGCGAACCGATCGACCTCCTTGACTTGCTTCCCGGCCAGCACTTCACACAACCGCCGCCGAGGTTTTCCGAGGCGTCGCTGGTCAAGGCTCTGGAAGAACACGGCATAGGTCGCCCCTCCACCTATGCCTCGATCATATCAACGATCCAGGCACGAGGGTACGTCGATCAGGAACAGAAACGATTGCAACCAACCGAAATCGGCTCTATCGTTAACGATATGCTGGTTCAATATTTTCCAGATGTGGTGTCGGTTGATTTTACTGCCCGACTTGAAGATGAACTGGATGATATAGCGGAAGGCAAGGCATGGGTCCCTGTCATCGACGAGTTTTATCAAAAATTCGCCCAGGAACTGGCGATAGCAGATGGTGCCTTGCCGAAACTGGAAATCAAGAAAGAGCCGGAATATGTCGGGCGGGATTGTCCGTTGAGTGGCCATCCCCTGGTATATCGGCAGGGACGATTTGGTCGTTTTATTGGATGCAGCGATTACCCGAAATGTCGCTACACTGAGCAAATTTTGGTCAAGGTTGGCGTAAATTGCCCCAACTGCGGTGGCGATCTCATCGAAAAGCGATCGAAACGCGGCCGAATATTTTATGGTTGCAGTAATTACCCCAACTGTGAATGGACAAGCTGGAAACGCCCGATCTCGCAACCATGTCCGGTTTGCGGGGGCGTCATGGTTCAGGAAAATAAAGAGACCGCGAAGTGTACCGTTTGTGCTCACACGATGCTGTCAGAGGGCAGTTTCACTGAAAAACAGACCACACCTTAATTACGTATACAGCTAATCTTTCATTCATAAAACAGAATACATCCTGGGTGTAATCCGCATTACAGTTTCTTTGTAATGCGGATTTTAATTATGAGTCTCTACTATTAGCGAGGTACGTCGAAGCCAACCATTGTGGCACCCTGACCGGGTATTTGTTAATTCGATTGGGGGTGGAGCCTGCTGTTTCCCCGGATTGAACCCTCCGCCCGACGTATCCAGAAATCGTGGGAGATGTTTATGGGAGTTCGAACAACGAGGCTCATTGCTTTCGTCGTATTGACACTGGTAATTGCTGCATTTGTTATTATTTTTTCCAAACGTTCAGCCCTCGCTGCAAACCAGGCTGACGGGGTATACGTTGCTTACATGCCAATCGTCCCCGTTAGGCCTGAACAAAAAACGGGTGATCTGGTAATCACCCACATGGGGCTTTACCAGTCTGTTCAAAACCAGTATAACGACGTAACCCTCGTTGCCCGAAAACCTGCCCTGCTGCGGGTATTCGTCAATTCGGTAAACCCAGGCGGAACTTCACACACTTCCTCCGTAACTGTCGATGCATATCGAGATGGGCAGTTCGTTGGCTCGATAATTTCTGAACCGAAACCGGTTCCCACGTTGGCGATAGCTGGCGATATAGAGTCAACGTTTAACTTTAATCTCCCTGATGATTGGCTGAAGGGGAAAATTACCTTGATAGCCAGGATCGATGGGTTCGATGAAATTGGGGAAGAAAATGAAAATAATAATGCTCTGGAGAGTAAATTCGTATTTCGGGATGTTCCTGCCCTCGATTTGACCATCGTGCCGATTATTTACAAGGATACTGTCACAGGTTTGACATTCCAGGCGGCTGGACATGATCCGATAAGCCAATGGCTATTATCGGCATTTCCTATCAGCCACATCAATGTGACTATTCATGACCAGGTGACCTTTACTGGCGATTTGCGGCGGGGGGAGGAATGGGAACGGTTGTTGGTGGAATTAACCAATATTTGGGCGCGGGAAATTGGGCCGGAATCCGGGCATATCTATTATGGATTGGTGCCTAACAGCAATCCGAACGGCGGCAGTTGGTTCACAGGTGGCACGTCGGGATTAGGCTGGATTGGTCAGCGCGTGTCTGTTGGGGTTGATTTTGGAGAAGGTGCCGCGACCGCAGCCGGCCATGAGATTGGGCATAATTTCGGTCGCCGTCATGCCCCGTGTGGAAACCCGGCAGGCGTCGATCCGCATTTTCCCTATCCGGATGGGTCCATTGGTGTGTACGGGATTGACACGTCAGAGGAGACGTTGTTAAGCCCAAAAACTACGCATGATATGATGAGTTATTGCGGCCCGGAATGGGTTTCGGATTATACCTATGAGGGGTTGTTGGTGGATCAATCTCTCCGGGGAAAGCAATCTGCAGCCAATATCACGGGGGATGGTCTTCTGGTGACGGCCGACCTGGAAGCGGGCGAGATCGTCAGTTACGTAACGACCGTAATAAATCAACCCTTCTACGATGCCGGGAAAAAACGCAGCAATTTTGAAATTCAGTTAATTGGCCAAAACGACGTAATATTGGGGACATATCCAGCAGAATTATATCGTGCCGAGGAGTTGGGGGTGGTGGCCGATATGTTGATTGCTTATATCCCGATGCCTGTAGCTCGCGAGAAAATCTCCGGGATGCAGTTCCTGAATGATGGGGTGTCATTCACAGGAATTTTGTCGCTCGATAAAAATCAGGACTAAACTCAAAAAACTCGAGCAACTGGATATCCGACCCCAATAGCCCTCAATTCGGTTCGCAGATCAAGTCCCACGGAATAATGGATTGCCTTCATCCCGATTGAGCGGGCTGCGTCCACATTGGCAAATGAATCATCGATAAAAACGGATTCAAGCGGTTGGCAATCAAGGCGCTGAAGCGCTCTTTCAAAAATTGCATTGTCCGGCTTCATGATGCCTTCATAGGCGGAACCAATAATCAGATCGAACTCAGTTGCCAGACCATATTCTTTAAGTGTTTCAAGCAATATATCGCTGGCGTTGCTGATAATTGCCAACTTATATTTTGGTCGTATCTCTCGAATGAGGGCGAGTAGTTCGTGGTCAAGAGCGTCTCCCCGCCAGAAGTCATGGCGAAAGTCAGCCAGATGTTCACCAAGACCCAGATAGTTTCCGACCCAATCCCACAACTCTTCCGTGGTGATTTCACCCCGTTGTGCCCGGTATCCCATGGGGCTATTGAGTACGATCGCTTCTGCGCCACCGGGAGGCAGGTTGAGGCGATCTTCCCAATAGCGCCGTCCCGATTGGTCAACCGTGCGAATAAGCACGCCCCCTACATCAAAAATCACAGCCTTAATTTGATCATTCATCGAGAAGGACAACTGGCTCCTGATAGACCCTCAAGCGGCTACGCGATAATTTACCGGTTAAAAATTCGTTGAACCAGGCGCGCTTTTCAGCCAATGGCTCATCCAATTTTAGCCGGGTCAGATCGGCGTTGAGGCGTAAAATTCGCCCGGGAATAACAAAACGGGTTAATCCGGCAGGAAGTAAATTTCCCTCGGCCGCTGCGTCGAAAACATCCTCCGGCTGGAATTGAGGATAGACAGCCACCGCTACCAATTTCGGAAATTGTGCCAGTAAACGGTCAATATCGGTCAAAAGTGTCCGTTCGACGGCTCCCCATTCGTTATAGGTATTTACAATTGCGTTCATCACGACCAATTTGGAGGCGTCGTCTGTGGCTTCCGCCATGGTCAAGCGACCGGATCGATCGATGAAATAGCAGAGAGAACGCGGGGCTTGTAAGGCGCTTTGTGCCTCATCCGGGCTGATATCGCGAAGGATCAATCCGTCGATCGATGCCAGACGCTCGGCGAGTTTTTCGAATTGCATTCCTTTTACGTCATCCTCGGCTGAAATCGCGTGATACCATGTGTGCAGCTGGAATCCGGCCTGATCCTTATCCACAACCTGGACTATGGCATAAGGGTACCCCAGCCGTTGGAGAGAGCTATATCGGGTGGCACCATCAAGGATAATGTATCGTCCCTTCCAGTATGTCGTTATTGGCGGATTAACGAGACGACCCTCTGCTTCTAATTGCCCCATCAATCGGTTGACCCGTTTCATATCAATATATTCGTGTGGTACTACCTGTTCGATGGGGACGACCTCCAAATCGAGCGTTTCACTTGCCCTGCGTTGAGCCAGAGCTGCAACTACCTGACGGACGACTTGCAAGGAGGAGTCCCGTCGTTGGTTATCAAGAACGGCCGAAACATGTGACTCGACGATGACTTTGTCGTGTGCGCGCAATTCGAGGGCTGTGTCAGTCGGATTTGTGATCGTTGCCGGCAGCGTTGAAATCGCGGCTCCAGCCAGCCTGTTTGAGTCCAAAGCATTAAGGAGCTCACGTTCATTCACAAGATCTGTATGGCCCATGTTTACCAACAACGCTGAGGGTTTCATCAATCCTAGCTCCGCAGGCCCGATAATTTCCTCTGTCTCATTGCTGAACGGCACGTGGAGCGAGATAAAATCAGATTCCTGTAAAAGATCAACGAGATCGGTAGTCTCAACGCCAGTATCCAGAACCAGTTCGGGGGTAAGGCGGGGCTGGTTCACCAGGACTCGCATATCAAACGCGGCGGCGCGTTGGGCGACTTGCCGCCCTACTAGGCCGAACCCAATAATTCCTAACGTCTTTCCGGATAATCTTCCGTCACTGAACTTATTGGCCAAAGCCAGCAATCGGCTCACAGTATGCTCAGCAATGATCACTGAACGACTGTCTGGTGCATAGCAAATTTCAATGCCTAATGCCCGAGCAGAACTAACATCGATTTTGTCCAGATGGCTGTCAAGAGAACCGATTGCCTTTAAGTTGTAGCCATACTTCAGGATATGGGAGTTGATCCGCTGGTCAGGACCGGCAATCAAGGCGTGATAGCCACCTATTTGAGCAATAAGGGTCTCTTCGTTTGCATCATGGATGGTTGTCACTTCGCCGACAGATTGCAACAAGCGCATCGCATCCAGTCCCAGGTTTGCGCTGACAAGTATTTGCGAAGGTTTGCGTGTGCGGTTGGTGGAAGGTTCCGAGCGGGGCTTGCCTGCAACGATGGGTTGATCTGACATGACAGGTTCATCTGGTTTCTGATGAATGCTGAACCCGGAAATATCGACATTACCTCCGCTGATTAGAATGCCCACACGGGAGCCGGTCGACAAGGGATAAGTTCCGTTGAAGAGCGGTGAAAGGGCGACGGCCGAACTCGGCTCGACCACAATTTTCATGCGACCCCAAATAAACTCCAGAGTTTCGAGGATTTCCTTCTCTGCGGTGACAATCATGTCACTAACATAGCGACGCATGATTTCCAGATTCCTTTGCCCGATTGCCCTGGTTCGTAATCCGTCGGCAATTGTCTGAGGAACCATATCGAGTTTGTGAATTTCTCCGCTACGCCATGATTGACCGGCGTCATTCGCTACCTGAGGCTCGACGCCGATGATGCGACAATTGGGTGATCGAAGCTGGGCTGCTAACGCGCTCCCGCTGATCAATCCCCCCCCACCGACCGGCACAAACAGGTAATCCAACTCACCCACTTCGTCGAACAACTCGAGTGCGGCCGTTCCCTGCCCGGCGATGATGTTATCGTTGTCGAAAGGATGAATCAGCGTATACCCCTTATCGGCAATCAGCTGTGCAGTCACATCATCACGGTGAAGGGGAGCGCAGGTAATTATTTCCGCTCCATAACCCAATGTGGCGGCACGTTTGTTTTTCGGTGCATCTTCAGGCATGACCACAACCGCGCGTACGCCGAGCAGACGGGTGGCGAGGGCTATCCCCTGAGCATGATTCCCGCTTGAGTGGGTGATGACACCAGCACGCTTTTCCGAATCACTAAGCCGGCTGATGGCATTAAAAGCTCCACGAAATTTGAAAGCGCCGACGCGTTGAAAATTCTCGCATTTGAGGTACACCCGGCATCCCGTCCGTTCGTCCAGGGTACGAGAGTGTAATACGGGTGTCTTGTTGGCGACGCTATTGATCCTGGCCGCTGCGTCAAGGACTGATTCTGGCGTAATCATTTTATTCTCTCGGTCGAGATGATTGTGAGGTCAGGCGGCACGATGAACCATTTCGATTCGCCTGAAGACCTCGAAGTAGCCCGCATTTTTAAATCCTGTCCACCGCTCATCATCAGGAATATTTTCGATTACCGCGTCCTGGGAAGAGTGGAGGCGATGAAGCAGTTCGAGGATCCCTTCGGTCACGCGCTGCGGATTTCCGCGATTGACCTCGATAGATATCCTCTTTAATTGCAGTGTCGTCACCTGGTAGGATATCCAGCCAAGAGAACCATCCAGAAACTCCACAGACATCCCCGACAGGCGGGTTGCCTCGTGTTGAGGAAACGGCTCGGATTCTTCAAGAAATGGATTATTGGCCAAAAGGCGGACGTTACGCATCGACTCCGCGTCATTAAGCCAGTTCATTCTTTCCTGTCGCTTGCAGTGTAATTCGATTACCTCATCGTGTTGAAGGTATCGAACCTTGCTGACGTCACGAATGGCCGACAGGTTGCGCATGGTTTGTGGTGGGCGACGTGCAACAATCAACTCACGTGTTTCTTTGAACCCAAACTTACGAAACAATTCATGGGCAGGGTGATTGCCAAAGATTACCTCAAGCCATACATCGGAAAGTTTTTTGGCAGTCGCGCCATCAAGCAACGCCTGCAAGATTGCGCTGCCCACCATCTTGCGTCTGCCCTCCGGCAATACGCCTAACCGTGTAATCCATCCCATCCCTTTTCGAACACCCAACATGCCTAAACCGACAATCGTATCGTCGACGATCGCCACCTGTGAGGCCTGTAGATCAACATCGTAAAGGGTAATGTATTCCTGAAGCCTCCCAGGATTCATCGGCATGGGGATGAGATAGTCAGTCCTCGTCCGATTATAGGCGTTTGTCAGTTCCTCAATGGAAAATTGATGGGCCGGGATAAGATTCATCAAGGCTTCAGTCATGCTTACTTAGCGATTTAGATAGCTCTCGATTTGAGTGCCAAATTCTGCAACGTTAATGGGTTTTGTAATACAACCATCGCACCCATATCTTTTTGCCATTTCCCCGGCGATCCCTTCTGGCCAGGCGGTCAGCGCTATAATGGGCACCGAAGCAAGCGCTGGAGACTCCCTAAGAACTGATACCAGCGTCTGTCCGTCCATATCAGGAAGCCCCATGTCGAGCAGAATCAGGTCAGGTGATTCATTCAGTGCGGTATCAATTCCTGACTGTCCGTCAGGCGCGTGGAGCAATCGATAAGGATAAGTTTCGAGAACGCGCTCAACTAATCTGCGGTTGGCGAAGTTGTCCTCAATCTGCAATATAGTTTTCATGGTCGTATTACTGGCCGACAATCAACTGGCCGGTGGTGGGACAGGTAAATTTTCCTCGGCCGTGCCCCGCCATTTTTGGCCTTCTTCGATTAGCATAATGGGTATGCCGTCACGGATCGGATATTTCATGCCCGATTCATCGCAAACCAGCCAGAATTGGCCGACCAGACGCAATCGGCCAGGGTCAGGGTTATTACCCTTATCCTGGACAGCGACTGGACAGCGCAAAATCTCAAGTAAATGTGGACTGATAGGTGTGGGAGACTGAACGTTGGTCATGGCGAAAACCTGGTGACGAATTAGTTGATGATACCTTAATCGGAACTGTTCGGCGACTTCTGCATTGCTCGCCTAACAGGCGGCTTGATTATCTGTGGGCCATGTTGCGTTATAAAGAGCGGGGAGAACAATCCCTGCCGGTCCACGGAGATTGTGCGTCATCCAAGTGGAGAGTGGCGTCGGATTAGGGTTGATTTCGACTGTCATCGCGCCTTTGTCCAGCGCAGCGAGGGGTAATGATGCGGCCGGATGGACGATGCCTGAAGTTCCTACGGTCAAGAACAGATCGCAGTTTTGTGAGGCGCGGATAGCGTTGCTGAACGTCATCGACGGTAAATCCTCACCGAACCAAACCACATCCGGCCTGATGAACCCGCCGCAATTTGGGCAACGCGGTGGGACATCATCTGTCTCTATCCATTCCGTGATTGTGTTCCCTTCCTTTGAGCATCTGAAGCGTAAAATATTCCCGTGCAGTTCGTAAACATTTTGGCTGCCCGCGATTTGATGGAGACCGTCGACGTTTTGAGTGATAACCGTAAAGACAGGGACTTTCTTCTCGAACCTGGCCAAAGCCAAATGACCGGGGTTGGGAGATACTGAGCGGATCAGATCGCGTCGCCAGGCATACCACTCCCATACCAGCTTGGGGTTGTTCCGGAAGGCTTGGGGAGTTGCCAACTCCTGGGGATCGTATTTAGCCCAAAGACCAGTTTGCGCATCGCGGAATGTGGGTACACCGCTTTCGGCCGAAATCCCTGCGCCGGTTAAGACGACCACGCGCCTTGCATTTTGCAGACAATCGATCACCTCTTTCGGTAGTGTGAACTCGTCGGTGTCCATTGGGTGATTAGCCTTATTCCAGAAGTAGATTGTCAATTAACCTGGTTTGCCCGAAGAAGACGGCCATTGAGAGTAATAATCCTGAATCCCTGGGGATTTCTCCGTGCCACTCCTCCAGGGTGACGGGATCGGCCGCGCTGATGTAATCTACTCGCGCCAACAGTTCTTCGGAAAGCGTTTCCATCATGGCCGCACGCAATATCCCGCTGTTGCGCGTGCCGCCGTCCCATATCGATTTGGCAGATTGAAGAGCCTTGTAGAGGACGGTAGCTCCTTTGCGCTCATCCTCGGTTAAATACTTGTTGCGGGAACTCATCGCCAGTCCATCCGATTCCCTCACGGTGGGACAGACGACTATCTCCAAATCGAAATTCAGGTCGCGCACCATCTGCCGGATAACGACAGATTGTTGGGCATCTTTCTGACCGAAATAGGCACGAGATGGCTGCACGATGTTGAATAACTTCGCCACCACGGTTGTGACGCCGTCGAAATGGGTCGGCCGCCGCAATCCTTCGAGTGCCTGTGTAACACGGGAGACCGATACAGTCGTTTGATAGTCAGGTGGATACATGACTTCGTTTGATGGCACGAAAACCAGGTCAACGTTCTCCCCGGCTAACATGTGAAAATCTCTATCCAAATCACGAGGGTATCGACTGAGGTCCTCAGTCGGGCTGAATTGCTTGGGGTTCACAAAGATGCTTGCCACAACGCGCTCGTTTTCAGTCCGCGCACGGCGGATGAGTTCGAGATGTCCTTCATGCAGGTATCCCATTGTTGGAACAAAACCTACGCTTTCGAACCCATACCCGCGTCGAACCTGTCTAAATTCTGCAATCGTGGTAACAATCTTCATCGAATAATCCTTAACGAATCGAATCATCCGCCAGAAGCTGTAATAAACCGTTCACATCCCCCGGCTCAACCAACGGGGGATTCCCGCCCTCTATCTTTCGAACCAATCGGCAAAGCCGAACGTTGACCGGGGTATATACCCCATTGTCCCTGGCGACCCGAGCAACTGCGCCACATATAGCCTCAACTTCGGTGGGAACCCCCCGATCGACATCCTGTAGCATTGAAGAACGATTCCCTGCTGTGGCGCGGGCGACCCGGAGCGCCTGCTCGGCCGCGTCAGGAAAAGGCAATACGATGCCCTGGGCATGTGCGACCTCGGCGACCTCATTGGCTGCTTTCGTCATGATCTCGATTAGACTCTCGTGTTCGATGAGGAAACCGTTTGGCACACGCAAGAGGGCCGTCAAGGGGTTGATTGCCGCGTTCACAGCTAATTTTCCCCAGATCAGGCCGTCGATATTTTCCATGAGATGGGATTGCAACCCAGCCTGGTTAAATAATTCGACGACATGAGGCAAGCAATCCAATTGTGCCGGGCCCAGGGTTGAATCTCGACCGAAATAGGTCGGCCCATGGCCGGCATGTCGTACATTGGCCACGCCGAGAACTGTGGCTCCCTGAGCCGTTACGCCGACGGTCACTCGACTCTGCCCAAGGATTTCTCGAAGTGTCGCGCAATTATTCAACCCATTTTGTAAGGTGATTGCTAGGCCATCGGGTTTGAGAATTTTGGCGACAGTGCGGGCGGCATCTCTGGTTTGACGGCTTTTCACAACAACCAGGGCAACGTCAACGAGGCCGACCTCGTCCGGATTTTGGGTTATTGCCGGCATATGATGTGTCCGGCTGCCGTCCGGGTTCTCCAGCCACAATCCGGATTGCCGAATGGTGGCGACCTGTTCCGGCCAATGACCTATGAGAATTACATCGCCGCCATCGCCCAGATAAGCCCCAAGCAGGCAACCAAGTGCTCCAATGCCCACCACCGCAACCTTCATCAAATTTCTATCCCTTCAAACTTTTCTTGAATAGTTCCAGCTCATCGCTATTCATTGCGAAGGAGTGTTCTTCGGTCGGGAATTTGCGCGCGGCAACATCGTCCCGGAAAGATTCGAACGCTTCAGTGATAGGTTGTTGCAACTGCAAATATTGCTTGACGAATCGTGGTTGCACCTTGTCATAAAGGCCAAGTATGTCGTGATATACCAATACCTGACCGTCGCAATGTGGGCCGGCGCCTATTCCGATGGTTGGAATGTTCAGGCGCTCGGTGATCGCCTCAGCTACGGGAGCCGGGACTGCCTCCAGGACAATTGCGTAACAACCGGCTGCCTCGAGAGCGAGCGCGTCATCGACGAGCCGTCTAGCCGCAATGGCGGTGCGTCCCTGTGTCTTGTATCCGCCCAGTTTGCTGACAGATTGGGGCGTCAGGCCAATATGACCCATTACCGGGATTCCTGCGGCGACAATGGCACGCACCGTTGTGATCACTTCCTGGCCGCCTTCCAGCTTGACACTGTCGACATTGCCTTCTTTAAGCATGAGCCCGGCGTTACGAATCGCTTCTGATTCACTGACCTGATACGATAAAAAGGGCAGATCGCCCACCAAATGGGCGTATTTCGCTCCACGCGCGACGGCACGACAATGATGAAGCATCTCATCCATCGTCACCGGAACTGTGCTTTCAAGGCCCATTACCACCATTCCGAGAGAATCCCCAATCAGGATGGAGTCAATACCGGCAGCATCAACGAGAACCGCCCCAGTGTAATCATATGCTGTCAACATGCTGATAGGCTCTTTTCGGGTTTTTTTCGCCTGTAAATCAAGAATTGTGGTTTTCTTCCGATTCATGTTGATTATCTCGTTGGGTGTCACTTCTCTTGACTACCCATTTGCAGATAGCCCCTGCGAACTGCGCGGGTGTCCTCGATGGTGATGAAGGCGTTCGGGTCTACTGATTCAGCAATCGAGCAGATTTTTTCGATTTCCTTGCGTCTGACTACGGCGACGATCATCCCGACAGTTCCTCCACGACCGTGACCCCACCCGACTGTCGCTCCAAATCCGGCGTTATGAATCTCACTCACGATATTCTGCGTCTTATAGCGTGAAATTATACGTACATTTGCAAACCCGGATGCAGTGCGTTCGTCCAGCATCATCCCGACAACCGTTCCAACGGAGAATCCCAGACAATACCCCAGAATGTTCCAGAAGTTGTCCAGGTTATTCACCACTTCTCCGATGGCAATTACATAAGCCAAAACTTCGAAGAACCCGGCGATAAATGCGGCAAACTTTTTGCCGCGCATCATGATCAGAACCCTGAGGGTGCTCACGGTGATGCCAAAAACGCGCAGGAAAAAAATGAGCAATGCGCCCATTAATACTTGACTTGTGAGGGGTGGGAGCTCCATCGTAACCATTAATCAATCCGTCGAGACGAGATGATCGTTATCACCTATGAATGTGTTAATTGTAGTTCCCCGTCGGCACACAGACAAAAAAAGCCTCCCCATCGATCTGATGAGGAGGCATAGATTCAAGAATACCAGATCAAGCTGGAACTATTGACTAAGAACCGGGAGACTGGCTACCGGAACGTTGGTGATGAGGTATGAAGCGTTTACCCATCCTTGTCGACCATCTGTCAGGATAACCTTAGCCCAGGTTGCGTTGGCGTTTCGGCCGAGTAGAGAAACATTTGTGCCGTAATCAATTGTAGTGAAAGCAGGGAAACTCACCCCTGGCCCGGTCCGGACGTTAAGAGCGCCTGTATTGACCGTTCCCTTCGCGCCGGCAGGTGTTTGGGGAGGTGGTGTCGTTCCTGTGATGGGGGTTAGACTACTGACCGGGATGCTGGTTTTCAGGTATAGAGCACTTACCCATCCGACTGTGCCATTTGGCAATGCGATCTGTACCCAGGTCGCGTCGCCGTTGCGAAAACCAGTCAGATTCACGACAGCACCGTTGTTCAGCGTGGTGATGATGGCGAAATTCGTGCCAGGCCCGGTACGAACATTGAGCCTGTAGGACGTTACGGTACCCGTGCCGGGGAACGGCCCCCCGGTTCCAGGTGAACTTGATACCAGCGTGTAGGAGAACCGCATCTCAGCCAGATTGGTGTTCTCGTAATATTCTACGCGCACAGGCACTGTGCCCGAGACATCTGCCTCACCGCTGAACGTTCTGACCGGTCGATCGAACCAGGCATCAATAATCAATTGGTTGTTGACCCAGACCCTGACCCCATCGTCACTTGACGCGACGAAACGATAACGCCCCGGGGAAAGGCTCAGGTTCGTTGTCCAGCGAGCAGAAAAATGGTCGACCTGAACCTGGGCTGCCGGGGACCCATACCCCCAATTGTAGTTGATGGCTGCCTCGTCCCGAACGAGTACAGGCGACCCCGAAAGATCCATATTGTTAAAATACTCCGCCCGATATGATCCGGTCGGCGGGGCCGGCGGAGACGAGATCTTTGTCCAGGTCAAAACAATCTGCGCACGTTCCGTATTTTCATAATATTCGACTTTTACGGGAATGTCTCCCGAAGGTAAATCGATTTCTGCGTTAAATGTCGTTGCCGCCTGGGTTCTCCATTGGTCGATAATAAGGTTGTTATTGACCCAGAGGCGAACCCCATCGTCAGAAGTTACAGTGAAACGGTAGCGGCCTGCCTCAAGTGGGAGGTTACGTACCCAACGAACAGAGAAAAAGTCCGCCGGGAAACCGGGAGCCGGGGAACCGAATCCCCAATTGAAGTTGACGGCCGACGTTGTTCCTGTAAGGGTTGGAGGACCGCTAAGGTTGGTATTGGCGAAATATTCGTTGAACCACGGCTGATTTGCACTGGGTGGTGGGGTTTGCCCACCCACCAAAACGTAGTTCATTTTTGCGACGGCCACACCACCAGCCTCATAATATTGAACCACAATGGTATGGTTACCGGCCCCAAGGAATACATCGGCGGTAATCGTATGCGACTGGCTGTCGAACCAGGCGTCGATTATCATGACATTATCGACCCAGACGCGCATGCCGTCATCAGTGGTGGCCGTAAAACGATAAGTTCCGGCCGGCAGGTTGGCAGTTTGAGTCCATTGGGCAGAGAAATTATCGGGAAAGATTTCGGCCGCCGGTGACCCATTGCCCCAATCGAAGTTAATACTGGCATCCTGGCGTGTGAGCGCAGGCGTGCCCGATAGGTTGCGGTTATTCCAGTATTGCCCGGCCCATGCTCCCCCTTGTGCGCTCAGGTTCAGCGAACTGCTGCTCAGAGTGACAAAAACAAAGAGGGAAAGCAATAGGGCTAATAGGGCGAAACGATATCTTCGAAAAGTTTGCCAACTGTACATGAAAAACGCTCCTGATAGTGCCTTGATCGTGTTCTCTGGTACGGTGGATAAAAAACACGAGCAAAAGCTGGTCAGCACAATGCTATGGGCTGATACCACATGACATAATGATAGTGCCCGCGTCACAATATGTCAAGCAGGGGCTTGGCTTGATTCGCTTATTTTTTACGTTGGAATCGGGCGGGCAGGTATACGAATATCTCCGGATCGACGGGTAATACGCAGCTCATCCATATGTTCCAATAGGGCGATGGTGTATTTTCGACTTGTCGCGAGGAGGTCGCGGGCTTCGGAGGCTGTAATGGACCCTCGCTCGTTGAGAAACAGGGTCAACGCTTCAATGAGATCGTTGTAGAGATCTATCGGGTATACGACATCATCGGATATCTGTTTGATCTGACCGAGATCGACCAGCGCAAAATATACCGAATCGCCAACAATGGTTTTACATTCCTTGACATTTGGCGATGCTGCCCCCTGATTGTGGAATATTTCCATGAGTCGGGAAATTGCGCTTTCTTGCTCCAGACTGAAACGAACCTTATGATCCGGTAGTTTGAGATAAACCCCTGATTCGGCAATCAGCCCCATTTTTATCAGATGTTCCCGCAAGGGATTGAAAACGATTGGGGAGAGCCCCAGCCTGGCTCTAAGTTCTTCACGCTCAATTCCAATGCGCAATGGATAATCATCATGGTAGCGCCCAAGTTCGTCAACGGCTTGCTCTATCAGGTCTTGCCATCTCTTGACCGTAATATACGTCTTGTTTAATTCTATTATCGCTTCTTCTTCAATGAGCCGTTCCAATGCCGGGGTTCCGGCTTGGGTTGAGAGGCCGGCTTTATCGAATAGGATGTTTTGCTGGAGGGGACCATGCCTGCCCAGTGTGGCAACTATAAGCTCTTCAGGTGTCCCCTGTTCAACTGTCCGCAACCTTTCTAATACATCCGGGCGAAAACGCCGATGCCGCCGACCAGGATGGGGGTCAAGAATTTGTCCACCCCCGAGCGTGCTCCCGGGTGAGGGCCGTCTCAGGATAAACCGATCACCCTTGAGAGTGGCTACAGGCGTGGCAAGCGCCAATTGAATCCAGCCTTCCGCCCCGGGTGGTATATTGTCACCGCCGATAATGCGAACCCTGGCTGTTACCTCGGCCGAACCCACAAACAGCTTAACTTCTTCATTATGGGCCAGGACGGAATCCGTAGTGGCCAATTGCCGATAATTGGCATCGATCAGGTGAGTTGCCTGGAGGTTTCCCACGGGGGTGACCACCTGACCACGACGTAATTCGTCGCGATCAACACCGGCGAGATTGACGGCAACCCGACTCCCGGGGAGGGCAATATTCCGTTTAGTCTTGTGTGTTTGCAGCCCGCGTACTCGACCGAAAAGGCCACCAGGTTGTACCTCCACGTCATCACCGACGTGCATACTCCCGTCAATTAATGTGCCGGTAACTATGGTCCCAAACCCCGGCAGAGAGAAGATACGATCGATTGGTAGTCGGGGTCGACTCAAATCAACCGGTTTCGCGATACCCCTCAATGCCTGGGTGATCGCACCCTTCAAATCCTCGATCCCGAAACCGGTACGCGCGGATACGGGTATTATCGGTGCATTGGACAGGACGGTTCCCTCAAGGACCTCGCCAATTTCCAGAGTCACAAGTTCCAGCCAGTCGGGATCATCGATCAGGTCGCGTTTTGTCAATGCGACGATACCGCTCTCGATTTGGAGCAGATCAAGAATTGCCAGATGTTCGCGGGTTTGCGGCATGACGCCTTCGTCGGCGGCAATTACAAACAGGGCGAGATCGATCCCTCCGACTCCCGCGAGCATGTTTTCAATGAAGTCCCGATGGCCTGGGACATCGACAATACCTATCTCGTTGTCATCGAGTGTTAACCAGGCAAAACCCAGGTCGATCGTCATCTCACGGGCTTTTTCTTCAGCCAGGCGATCGGGATCGATCCCGGTTAAGGCACGAACCAGGGTTGATTTGCCATGGTCGACATGGCCAGCGGTACCAATAACATGCATGATTGAAATCGAACGGGAGTACTTACTCTTCCCGAACAGGTACCAGGGCCGGCTGTCGCCTGCGATTTGGGTTTTGATCCAGGGCTTTTTCCACTTCCTCAAGCCAGGTTAAAGGCCACCGTTTGATTGCTTCTGACTGGGCGGTTTGTACTCGAACTAAAGTCGATAGTTCCACACCTAAACGTTCAAGCTCTTCTTCCAGCCCGGAAATCATCTCGCGGAGCTCGCGTTCTCGTCTGTCATTAATTGACAGGCGCTGAAGAGCATCGGCCTCAAAGTTCTTCCATTTGCGGGCGTCTTCCTGGGTGAATTGATCCCAACGTGATTCCATTCGTTTCGATTCGACACGAACCAGTTCATTCGCTTCCCGTTGTTGTTGTTCCAGATGAATTTGCAATCCTTTCATCGTCTCGACGGCTGTCCTGGAATCATTGTACTGGTTGTTGAATTTCACCCAATCCTGGTTGAATCTCTGGAACGATGTCTCGTGCTCGTCCATGGCGCGTTGCCAACTGGCGAGTCGTTGGTTTCGTTCGTGTTCGCCGATTTTTACTTGTTCCGTCCAGTCGCTGATGCTCTTTCGCAGAAGGACTTGCGCCTCGCCAGTAGTTTGGGCGGTTGTATGTACTTTCGCCAGGTTTTGTCCCAGTATCTGAATCCGATCGTTGATTGGCTCCCACCGCTTGTTAATTTCCAGTAATGAAGCCTGAATTTCGCCAATATTGCGACTATCCTGCTTTTCCTTTTCTTCCAGAAAGGTCAACGTCCGCTCGACGTTTTCGACAAGGGTTGATAGTTGGGTAATTGTGTTCTGCTGTACACCGATCAGGTTTGCTAATCGGGCCTCTTCGGCTTGTCGGAGCGGCAACTCCTGTTCAACACGGCCGATTGCCGGAAGTTCCTTTCGGATATCTGCAATCTCCCGAGTGGTCGCTTCGTGCTCAACCCGGCGAAGCCGATCCAGTTCACGTTCCGCTTCGATACGTCGTTTGTCATACTGCTCAATCATCTTGACAACGTCGTCTTTAAACTGTGAAAGCTGGGTATCGACCATCGGGATACGGGCGAGCAGGGTATTGGCCAAAGAGAGTTGTTTTTCCAATTCCTGAATGCGACGATCGCGTCCGCTCAACTCCCGTTCCTGCAATTCTTGCCGCTGCTCCAGTTCGGCCAGTTTGCGAACAGACTTTCGACGCTCTTCGTCCAGCCATTCAAATCGCTTGCGGAATTCGGCAATCTCCTGCTCAAGGGAATTGCCGACCGGTTTTGTACCAGTGGTTTTTGTCATCGTTTGAACTCCTGGACATTCTTCTAAGAATTTTGGCAGAATTCGGCCATTATACTTATCGGCGGAACGGCAAGCCAACTTGCCCCCTTTCGCTCATCCACAATACAATTTATTCATGCTCATCGGCATCGACTGTCGGCTTCCTACCTATCAGATGGGCGGGATAAGCCAATATACGATTCATCTTGTTCGTGCATTGGGGGAACTTCCCGGCGTTGATCGGTTCAAAATATTCCATATGAGGCGTGAACCCAGATCGTTTCTTCCCGCCGAAAACATGAACTACACGCGTAGTAATGTTTATACTCCCTGTCATCATCGATTTGAAAAATTCTCGCTTTCAGCAGAGCTTATACGACATCGACTCGATGTATTCCACAGTCCCGATTTTATACCACCCAAATTTGGCGCCTCGCGGAAAGTCATCACAGTCCATGATCTGACTTTTATGTTTTATCCCCAATTCCTGACCGCTGAAAGTCGACGTTACTATTACGGACAAATAGAGTGGGCGGTGGCCGACGCGGATCATATTATTGCCGATAGCGAGGCTACTCGTGACGACATCATCACCCACTTAGGCGTGACCAAGTCTAAGATAACACCAATTCACCTTGCTGCGAATCCGGTCTATGAGGCTGTATATACACAAGAAGAGATAAACCGGACGATTGTGAAATTTGGACTGCCGAAGGGGTTTATTTTAGCCGTTGGAACGCTTGAGCCGCGCAAGAACCTGGTGAATCTTCTCCGGGCCTATGAACGCCTGCACAGGGATTATAGTGTCATCGTCCCGTTGGTTCTTGTCGGCGGTAAGGGCTGGTTTTATGATCAGATATTCAACACAATAAGTGAATTGAGCTTAGAGAATCATGTTATTCACTTGGGCAGGGTGGGGGATGAAACACTAGCCCACCTCTACCATGCGGCGGGTGTACTCGCGTTCCCATCGTATTACGAAGGGTTTGGGTTGCCACCACTTGAGGCCATGCATTGCGGGTGTCCGATCATCGCCAGTAACAGGGGATCGATTCCGGAAGTGGTCGGCGACGCAGCAATTTCACTCGATCCAGATGATAGGGATGCTTGGGTTGATTCGTTGTATCGCGTGCTCATTGATGCCGACCTGGCGCGATCATTGCGCGAATCAGGTTATGAACAAGCGCTCAAGTTCACCTGGGCTCAGACGGCCGAAAAAACAATGGCTGTCTATCTGGGTGGTGAGTAGTCCTAATGGCACGCATCCTCCTGTTAACCCCACAATTGCCATATCCACCGCAGCAAGGTACAAGCCTGAGGAATTTCCACATGTTAAAGGCATTGGCCCAAAAACATCAGGTCACCTTGTTGAGTTTTACAGAAGCAGAGGATTTGTCTGAGGATAATAGTCCATTAAATGACCTTTGCCGGGTATTACCATCCGTGCCTGTTCCAATCCGGTCAACCAGAGCGCGCATAAAAACAGTGCTAACGACATCACTGCCTGATATAGCTTTCAGATTGAAATCTGATGACTTTTCCGCCGCTCTTGCGGAGGCACTTGCCGAGCCGTATTACGATGCAGTTCAGGTTGAAGGGATTGAACTTGCATCCTATATCGACTTGATACGGTCGTGCTCTCCTGATACCCAGATTGTTCTCGATTGTCACAACGCGGAAACGGAACTCCAGCGTCGCGCCTTCCAGTCCGATCTCCACCGGATTTCACGATGGCCTGCGGGTGTATATTCTTTTATTCAATTTCAGCGACTGACTCGGTTTGAGAGAGGAGTCTTGGCCGAAGCCGATTCAATAATCGCAGTTAGTGAAACGGACCGAGACCAATTTATGAAATTGATAAAACGGGACTATAAAGAGGTCCGCATCATTCCCAATACCATTGATATCACAGAATACACCTCTCCTCCTCTTGAGAACGAACACATCAAATATGATTTGGTGTTCACCGGTAAGATGGATTATCGCCCTAACATCGATGGAGTTTTGTGGTTTGCGGAGACTGTATGGCCTCTCATCCAGGATCAACGACCGCAGACGACCTTGGCCATAGTTGGCCAGCGCCCTCATCAAAGGCTTGCCGGGCTACAGCAAGGGTACGGGATCACGATCACAGGCCGGGTTCCAAAGGTCCAGCCTTATCTGCATGGGGCATCGATATTTATAGTCCCGCTTCGCATAGGGAGTGGGACACGATTGAAAATCCTTGAGGCAATGGCTGCGGGTAAACCTGTCGTGTCTACATCTGTCGGGGCGGAGGGCTTTGATGTGTCGGATGGTGAAGATATTATTATTGCGGATACCCCAGAAGATTGGGCATCGGCAATATTGCGTTTACTCAATAATCCCGGACTGCGAAAGGAACTAGGTTCAGCCGCCAAGGATTTTTCGGCACGATATGATTGGCGTCATATCGTGCCGCTGTTATCTACTATCTATCCCGATTGAATCGTGAATTGCGCGGATCAGATTTTAATGAAGGGTTCCTTTGGCGCGTGGCTTAGATAAACCGCGCCGCTATCGGTGACAAGGACCAGATCTTCGATTCGCACTCCGCCATATCCCGGAAGGTAGATGCCTGGCTCAACCGTCATTACTGTCCCGGCCTGAATGATTTCACGTTCGGAGTTAACACTGAATCGTGGCGATTCGTGAATTTCCAGGCCGAGGCTATGGCCCGTTCCGTGACCAAAATGATCGCCATGACCCGCATCCTTGATTACCTCTCGAGCCTGGGCATCCACGAATTTACCATTGACGCCGGCGCGAATTGCGTCAATTGCGGCTAACTGAGCGCGATGAACGATGCTAAAAATATCCTGAAATTTCTCGTCAGGTGAATCTCCAAGGAAAAAAGTGCGCGTCAAGTCAGCACGATAGCCATTTACTTCTGCACCCAAGTCTACGACGATAATATCACCGCGCTGCAATTGACGATCATCGGGATGATGATGCGGTAAGGCACTATTGCCTCCTGATGCAACGATAATATCAAAACCGGGCTTATCTGCACCCTGGTCTCGCATGTACTTTTCAAGCTCCCAGGCGATGGCTTTCTCTGTAACGCCGGGTATCGCCAACCGAGGGAATTGGGCTACTGTGTCGTCAGTGATTCGGGCTGCGGTTTCAATTTTGGCCAGTTCCTCGGCTGTTTTAATTGCCCGAAAGGGCTCGACAGTCGTGGCCAGCCCCCGCCATCGAAAACCGTCCAATCGTTTGAAGGCGCGGAAATCGGCGACACTGACAAATTTAGCCTCAAAACCGATCCGGTTCACACCTCCAAGGGTCAGAAAATTGTTCATATCTTCCTTGGTAGGCCGACTGCGATAAATCTCAAAATCCGGCGATTGTCGTTCAGCTTGTTCCCAATATCGGGAATCTGTAGCCAGGATAGCCTTTTGCGGTGTAACAAGAACCATGCCTGCTGATCCGGTGAAACCGGTAAGCCAGCGTCGATTGGCCGCATTTGTGATAAGCAATCCATCGACACGCCATTTTCCCAGATTCTCCCTAATCAAATCTATTTTGGTGTTTTCCATAACAATCCTTATTTTTCAACCCAAACCCGGCCGTTCCCCTGGATCACTTCACCGACGACTGCTGCATCCGGCACGAGTTGAATAAAACCAGCCAAATTTTCCGGGGTGAGTGCAATCAACAACCCTCCGGATGTCTCCGGCGTGAATAGAAGATCTTGTATTAATAGATCGATCCCTTCAGCAAAGGTTACATGCGATTCGTAATATTGCTTGTTATTGGCTGTTCCGCCAGGAAATGTGCCTGAAATTGCATACGAGAATGTTCCCTGTAACCAGGGCAATCTGGCCATATGGAATCTAAAATCAACTGATCCCTGAATCGCCATTTCATAACTGTGGCCGAGCAGCCCGAAACCGGTTATATCGGTCATGGCGGAGGCACCCGTGGCGACGGCCGCCTGCGATGCTGCCTTATTGAGTCTCTTCATACTGATGACGGCTGCGGCAACATCTTCAGCGTTTGCCTTGTCAAATTTCAGAGCGGTTGTGATGACACCAACTCCGAGCGGCTTGGTCAGTACAAGAATATCTCCGGGCTGAGCGCCGCCTTTCTTTTTCACACGATCAGGATGAATCAATCCTGTTACTGCGAGGCCGTATTTTGGTTCCTTGTCGCTGACGCTATGGCCTCCCACGATAATGGCTCCTGCCTCGGCCACTTTCTCGGCTCCCCCGCGCAGGATTTCGGCTAATATAGATTTATCGAGTGCGCTTGGAAATGTCACGAGATTGATAGCAAACAGAACCTGCCCCCCCATCGCGTATATGTCAGAAAGGGCATTCGCCGCGGAGATCGATCCAAAATCATATGGATCATCGACAATCGGCGGGAAGAAATCGACGGTTGATATAACGGCCTGATGCTCATTCAGCTGATAGACTGCGGCATCATCGGCCGCGGTCAAACCTACCAGGAGGCTTGAATGTTCAGTCGTTTGGAACATCCTGGATAAAGGTTCCAATATTTGCGCCAGCTCCGCCGGCGCTAATTTGGACGCTCAACCCGCGCAAGACGCGAGGGAAGTCAATCGGATCGGGTTATCAACAGCCATAATGATAATGAGGGTAATCAGTCTGATATAGCCGGTATTCGGCTCACGAAAAGTATACTACCGCCCGATGATAAGGCAATTCACGTTGACCCTTCTATTCCCCCTCCATATAATCGACAAAATATGAACCAATCCGCCCTCTCTCGCGTTGAAAACTTGATCCGCCGGGTTGTTGAGGAACCATTCACCTGGTTGGGAGGGGCATCATTAGACCCATTTCAACTGGCGACTCATCTCTCTCGCTATTACGATGGACCCGGAGATAATGATGAATTGCCAAATCATTTCAGGGTTCTGTTGAATCCTGACGAATTTAGAATCATTGAGGGCGAGCTTGACATTTTTCAACGTCAAGTTGAAGAATATGTGATGCTAATGGCGGGTCGACGAGGCTATCATCTGGATAGCCCACCGATCGTTCGGTTTGAAGAAAACCCCCTGGAGAAAACCCACTCAGCTCACATAATCGCTTCACGAATAAAAGAGCAATTCCCGGCCGATACTGCTGTCTATACCGCCGAGATTGAGGACTCAACCCAGACCGCAATTCTGGCAGCAGACGCCTTCCTCATTCTTCAAGGCCGACAACATATTGCCCTTGACCGTCCGATAATTCGGATCGGGCGGAGGATCGATAACGATATTGTCCTGGATGCTCCTTCAATCAGCCGGTTCCACGCCCAGATTCGTTGGCGCTATCGATATTTTGTACTGCACGACGTGAGTAGCCATGGTCAAACTTATGTGAATGGCGTCTATACTCGCGAACATATACTTCGCTCAGGAGATGTAATTGCTCTTAGCGATATTTATCTTGTTTATGGGGAAGGGAGAGATTCTCTGACAGATTTCCAACCAACTGCAAACGATGATGAGATGGACACAACCATGCTCAAGCCAGAAGAATGAATCTTCCACTTTTGCTAATTATAATCCGCTTTGTCAGCGCGGCCGCTTTACTAAGCTTTTTAGGCATCATTTTCTGGTATCTGCATCGAGATCTCAGGAGTTCGCGATTGCTGAGTGATGGGGAATCAGCAGCCATTGGAATGATCCGGATTTTGACCTCTTCGATCCCGGACCTTGCTATGGACACCGTCCTGGATCTGTCTCCAATAACATCCATCGGTCGCAACGACCGAAATACCATCGTCCTGGACGATAATTATGTTTCGGGCGAACATGCCTTGTTATCCTGGCGGGAAAGTCAGTGGTGGTTAGAAGACTTGAACAGCAGGAATGGCACATTACTAAATGATGTGGCGATCTCCGACCCCGTTGTCGTATCGGCAGGCGATATCATAACAGTTGGTGGAGTTCGTATGAAGCTTGAACAATCGGGGAGACAACCAGCGGACGAACCTTTGAGCGGCATACGGGATTCGAACCCGTGATAACAGCTTGGGAAGCTGCTGTGATACCACTTCACCAATGCCGCACTATCACGATCATTATACGTCGCGAGGAACGAACACGCAAGATGACTGACAGTGCTCTTCAGGACTGATGGGCAATGGTGATCGATTGTGATGGCTCCAACTCTGGATCTGGGTCAGTTGGAGAAATGACCTTGTAGTGGCGATGATTTCGCAAGTGTATCCCCGAAAATACAACTGTGTAATGAGTGGATGCCGTCATACCCAATAGCAGCCACCACATGAAAGACGGTCGAGATCCAAGAGCTACTGCGTCGAACACCCCAAAGAGCCAACCAGCACATACTGCACCGGATAGCCCGGCGACAAGTGCATAATAAGGATGTTGTTGTGCTTTTCTGCGAGCCAAATTTCGATAGGTTGCCCAAAGAAGCCCCGCGCTGATTATCCACAATGAGAGGTAACTTATTAACCCGGGCACTCCCAGGTCCATCGCGACTTGTAATAGATGGTTGTGCGCATGCCCGAGGTCTATTTCATTGGAGATGCCGAACAAGGGGTATAGCACACGAACGATTCGTCGGAAGCCGTTCATTCCCAGGCCGGTAAGCGGATGATCCTGTAGTGCCAGGAGTGCTCTGGACCAGATCTCAATTCGTCCATCCAATCCGAGATCATCTCCAACGATGTCCTTCACGCTCAACCCGTTCGAATTCGAGAACAGGACCAGGATGGTAACCAATAAGCCAATCGCCAATACCAATCTCCATCGGCCATTCACAAAAAACGCCACAACCAGCATTGCGCTCACGCCGAAGGCGAATATTCCGCCGCGCGATGAGGTGGCGATAATCAACATGCTGCAGATGGTGGTTGAAATGATCAACGCAACGTAGACAAACGCGTGGCCTTGCCATAATTGTTTCCTAAAGCCAACAACGCAAGCCAGCATAAACGGTGCAATCCAGCAAAGCACTCCCGCCAACTCATTGGCATTAACGATGCCTTCAGATGTGCCCGGCATCCCTTGTGGAAAAATCCCGGTCACACGCCTGATATGATTTAAGGCATCGAAAGGCGCAGGCCATTGCGTACCAATTAACCCTATCAGCGTCAGCATCAGCCCAATAAACATGTAAGTTGCTACAACAGGCCATACCGAACTCTCACGACTGTGATGGACAGTTGCAAACATCAAGGCGATTCCAACCAACAGCATTGAAATCCTGGGGATGCTCAGAGCCAAATCGAAGGTCACCAGGGAGCTTAAGCCCATGGTGAAAATAAGGATAATTACAGCGAGATTATACGGCGTCGGGGGAAATACATAGCCCATCGATAACTTGCGGAGGGCCCAAAGCACTGGGATCAGGAAGATTATTGCCCCGTGGATTCCCTGGGGGAAGAGAAAGATTGGGAGTAAGATGAGAAGGAGCGCCCATTCCCAATATAATAGCTTTTTTACTATGCCCCGCATTTATTCATGATACTGATTGCCAGAGATACCGGCAAGATAAAAAAGGTGAATTAATGTGTTTTCGGGTTGCCTCTTGTCGGAGAGAGTCTATAATAATCTGGAGTTTCTTTTAAGGTGACAGGAGTCTAATGGTGTCAAGTCCGCGGATACTGTTGGTGGAAGGTCAAAGCGCCGGCAGGGAATCGCTCAGTGTAATGCTGCAGAAGGCTGACTTTGACACGATTATTGTCCGAACAGGCGTTGAAGCACAAACCTGGCTGGAGAACAACAGCCCGACTCTGATAATATTTGATGCATCGACCATGCGATCAAATGGTGTCCGAAACTGTCGCCGCCTCCGCCGTCTGGCTGAATTTACCCCTATTATCCATAGCCGATCGTTTGGGGAGGAAGAAGATCATTCTGCCGGCGCAGATGTGTACCTTGAGAGGCCTTTCACTCCCCGCAAGCTGTTGAACAGGGTTCGCGCCTTGCTTCCAGCGGATTCAAGCAAGGAAGAAATAATTCGTTACGGGCGTATTACTTTTTACCTGGTTAAGAAGTCCGTCGATGTTGTCGGGAAGGGGGAGTTTTCTTTAACCCCCAAGCTGGCGTTGCTATTGGAAAACTTCATCCGCCACCCCAATGAACTATTAACCAGACCAAAGTTGATGTTGGCTGTTTGGCAGACGGATTTTATTGGCGATACGAGAACGCTTGATGTTCACATTCGCTGGATTCGCGAATGCATTGAAGATGATCCAAGCCGTCCTGAACTGTTGAAGACCGTCCGGGGTCAGGGGTATATTCTAAAAATCACCGGTTCTCCAGACGCCAATCACGGCCATGCCCCGGCGGAAATAATTGAATAGACCTTGGCCGAAAAAGCCCAAACACAAAAAAGAGCACCGCCACCTGGGACGGTACTCTGATTAATCGTTTAATACCCGCTATGTAAGGCGAGTTAGGGTAACTACTTTTTCGAGTCTTTAGCCGACGCCTCGGTTTCCCGGGCAGCAGCAAGCGCCGCCATCAGACGGCCCTTTCGGCGAGCCGCGTTGCTCGGATGAACAACATTCTTGCGAGCTGCCTTATCGAGGGTCTTGTAGGCATCGCGTGCCGCCACTTCGGCCTCATCCAGCTTATTCTCGGCAATCAAGCGACGAACCTTTTTCACGTAGGTTCTTGCCGATGCGCGGTAGTGCTTGTTGCGGTCAGTTCGTTTTTCCGTCTGTCGGATGCGCTTCTTCGCAGATTCAGTGTTAGCCAATTCAAATCCTCCGAAATTTACCTCAAAAAAACGTTGAGGTATTAGAGCCAATGAATTATAGCATAATCAATTATGATGGCAAGTCGCGCGGACTTCGGCGATAATGGAATTTTCCACATTAATTTATCAGTCAACCTGCGAGGTATCATCCATCCATATGGAAGGTCAATTGAAAGACGGCTTGCTGTCGTTTATCGAAACTGTATATCAAATCGGATATTTCATACTCGGGCCAGACCTCATTGTTCGCGTAGGCGATCGATCAATATCACGCTGGCTAGAGTTACCTGGGGAGTATTATATTGGTCAACCGGTTACCGAGGCGTTCCCCGAATTGATTGGAAGTGAGGCAAAGCTCCTATCTTTGAGCGCTGATGGAGGCGTATATCGTCTCGAAAATATATTCAAGCCTTTACACAACAACCGTGGCGGCTATGTTGATTTGAACGTAATCAGGTTGGCTGGAGACCAAAAAGAGCTTCTGTTGGCCGCCGTGGACGTTACAGAGAAGACTCATTATGAGCAATTATTGCAGCAGCAACGCAATGAAGTTCATTTACTTTCCGCCGAGCTTACGTTAGCAAATGAACGTCTGGGCTACATCATCAATCGTCTGTTGCCGGCTCCGGTCGCCAACGAGTTACTCCACGATAGAAGTCTTCCTGAGCCGGGTGGAAATGTTGTACGCGAGGCCACTATCTTGTTCGCCGACATGCGAGATTTCACGTCCCATGCAGAAGTATACCAGCCAGTCGACACACTTGAATTCTTGAATATGTATATGAAGGTCGTATCTGAAGCCATCCTGAAATTTGATGGAAGCCTGACCCAACTGGTCGGCGATATGGTAATGGGCGTATTTAATCTGCCCGAAGCACAATCCGATCACGCGAATAGAGCAGTTCGGGCGGCGATTGAAATTCAATCCAGTTTGCGATCATTTAATGAGACATCCGGCTCACGTTTTCCCGCGGCCGCCTTCGGAATTGGGATCAGCACAGGCTCTGTCATATCTGGATACCTCGGTTTTCAGCAACGCTTTCGATATGCGGTTGTTGGCGATGCAACTAATGTTGCCTTTCACCTCAGTTCTCTGGCAGCTGGCGGTCGTATTTTACTCAGCGAAACAACCATGGCTGGTATTGATAAAGACCTCGTAAATTTGGCAATAGAGAAGGGGGATCTTCAGTTGAAACGACGTCGCAAGGCGGTGAAAGTATTCGAGCTTAGCCCTTTAGCCGGCATCACCCATTAGCATATCTGCCAGCAGGATGAAAGCGCGATCAACATCGTCACCGTTTTTTGCGCTGGTCAGGAGCCAGGGGGCTTTTAATTCACCGGCAATTGTTTTCAATTCTTCATCGGTGATGGAGCGGTTGTCGATTAAATCGGATTTATTGGCCAATAGTACCACCTGGGCTTTTGGGTTAATGGTGTACAACTGTTCGGTATATTCGCGATAAGAGGCCAATGTAACCCTGCGCGTCAGATCGCAAACAATCAGGCTTCCAGATACTCCTGTGAGATATCCCGTTTGCCGGTGATCCCGTCCCCCCGCCAAATCCCAGATCAGGAGGTTTAAGGAACTATCGGGATAAGTAATCTGTTTCCGGGAGACGGCGACACCAACCGTTGTGAGATAGCTGTCATCGAAGCGACGTTCGACAAAGCGCCTAATAAGGCTCGTCTTGCCCACAGCAAAATCACCCAGAAGGCACACCTTTTTCTGATAAATAGTCATCTGATACTGCAAACAATGAACCCAGATCAGGCAGTATAAGTACGAAGGAGAGTAGCGCCTGAGACCGATGATATGCCATAGTCTCCCATTGCCGCCGGCAGAAGGATGAATTGTATCGCAGAAAGTTCAATCTCATTCAATGAGATTCTTCCATCAATTACCCCCCAGATTTCAAGCGTTTCACCGCCCAATACCCCACTAAGGCTTGCCCCAGGATCGAGTAGAACTCGTTCGGTGGTGAAGTACTTGTTTCGGCAAAGTGTTTCGCGCCGGATGCCGTCCTTTTGTTCAACCAGCAATGGTGATCCTTTCTGTGGTTCGACAAATCCGAAATTCGAGACGTCCAAAGCCTTTTCGATGTGGAGGGTCCTTGAAATTCCGTTTTGAGTTCGATTCCAGTCGTAAACGCGATAAGTGGTATTTGAATTCTGCTGGATTTCGGCGATCAGAATGCCGCCTAATATCGCATGGATCGTTCCTGTGGGCACGCACACGAAATCACCTGCCGAGACCTGGATCGTGTGCAAATATTGGTCCAGGGTTCCGTCGGCGATTGCCTGACGAAACAGTTCGGAATCCGTTCCTGCCTTAACACCCAGGATAATTTCCGCTCCCGGCTCGGCATGCAACACCACCCACATCTCGGCTTTCCCCAGCTCATTACCTTCACGGGCCAGGGCATACGCATCGTCGGGATGGACCTGGACCGAGAGCTTGTCACTTGCATCGAGCAATTTAACCAGCAAAGGAAATTTATTGCGTTCGAGCGCCCATGCATTCCGGCGGCCGACCAGTTCAATACCCAAGATATCAAATACTGACGTTAACGTGAGGCCGGAATATTCGCCGTTTATGACGGTGGATGCACCATCTTCATGTGCCGCGATCTCCCAGCTTTCTGCCACGATTCCGTCAGGTGGAAGTGCCCGGCCTAGAATGCGTTCCAGGTTTCGTCCTCCCCAGATATAATGCTTCAGGGCGGGCTTAAAGAGAAGCGGATAAAGTCGTTGACTCTTGTCACTCATCTGCGATACGCTTGAGAAATACCGCCGCCAATGGCGGGAGTGTTAATTCGATCGAATTTTCCTGTCCGTGCCAGGGTGCCGCCTTGCTAGGGCGAAGATCGTTCACGACATTACTACCGCCAAATTCGGCCGAATCGCTATTGAAAATTTCCTTATATACGCCCACCTCGGGTACACCGACCCGATAGTCGTGCCGTACTACTGGGGTGAAATTCAGAATGACGATGATCGATTCATCGTTGGAAGGTGCCCGCCGGAGATAGCTCAGGATACTTCGCTCATAATCGTGGAGATCAACCCATTGGAATCCCTCCCACGAATAATCTTCTTCATATAACGCACCTTCTGCGTGGTATAGCTGGTTGAGCCGACGCAAACAGGTCTGCAACTGGGCATGCCTAGGATCCTCGTCTAGCAGGAACCAGTCCAGACTTCTGGCCTCGCTCCACTCGCGCCATTGGCCAAACTCGCCCCCCATGAATAACAATTTTTTGCCTGGATGGCTCCATTGGTATGCGTATAAGAGCCGCAGATTGGCGAATCTCTGCCAGACATCGCCGGGCATCTTGTCTAGCATGCTCTTCTTGAGGTGCACGACCTCATCATGGGAGAAGGGCAACAGAAACTTCTCGCTGAAGGCATAGAGCAGGGAGAAGGTGAGCGTACCGTGATGATACGAACGGTAAATGGGGTCGTTCTTGAAATACTGTAAGGTATCGTGCATCCAGCCCATGTTCCACTTGTAATCGAAACCCAGGCCGCCTTCGGTTGTGGCTCGGGTGACGCCAGGGAACGAAGTGGACTCCTCAGCAATGGTAATGACTGAGGGGAACAGACGGTGTAATTCACTATTGAAACGACGTATGAAGGCAATGGCGTCCAGATTCTCTCGGCCGCCGAAACGGTTGGCGACCCATTCTCCGGGTTTCCGCGAAAAATCGAGATACAGCATAGACGCGACAGCATCTACCCTTAGCCCGTCAATATGGTATTTCTCAAGCCAGAATATCGCATTACTGATGAGGAATTGGGTGACTTCATTTCGGCCGTAATTGAATACGTATGTTCCCCAATCCGGCTGTTGACCCTGACGCGGATCGGCATGTTCGTATAGATGTGTGCCATCAAAGAATCCGAGGCCATGCTCATCGGTGGGGAAGTGGGCCGGCACCCAGTCAACGATCACGCCAATTCCAGCCTGGTGACAGGCGTCAACAAAAGCCATGAAATCGTCAGGCGTGCCGTAACGACGCGTCGGCGCGAAAAATCCCGTTACCTGGTAACCCCACGAGCCGTCAAAAGGATGCTCTGCGATAGGCAACAGTTCAATGTGGGTGAATCCCATGTCCTTGACGTAGGGAATAAGTTCGTCGATCAGGTCCCTATAGGTGAGCCACTCCCATCCGTCCTTCAACCGCCAGGAGCCGATATGAAGCTCATAGATGCTGATTGGCTTGGAGAAGTCATGATGACGGTTTGCCATCCAGTCCGCGTCGTCCCAGGCGTGTTTGGAGATGTCCCAAACAACAGATGCGTTGTTCGGCCGCATTTCGGATGCATAGGCCACCGGGTCAGCTTTACTGACTGTATAACCTCGGTATCGCGTCTTTATCTCGTATTTGTAGACCGTACCCTCGCCGAGACCGGGGATGAAAAGCTCCCACACACCGATGTCCTGCTGGAATCGCATCGGATGACGAAGACCGTTCCACTGGTTGAAATCACCGATCACGCTAACTCGCTGAGCATTCGGCGCCCAGACCGCGAAGTTAACGCCATGGACGCCGTTGATTTCCACCAGATGCGCCCCCAGACGCTCGTACACGTGGAGATGTGTCCCTTCGGCCATCAGGTGGACATCAAAATCAGTTAGGTGTGGCGGGAACGCGTACGCATCTTCGTATAGTACTGGCTCACCAACGCTATAACTCGCCTCCAGTCGGTAGGCGGTATCTACGGTGAAGCCGGGCAGTGTGGCCTCAAACAAACCGGCTTTGTGGATCATCTCCATCGGGAACACCCGGCCATCAGTCAGGACTACTGCCATGGCGATGGCGTCCGGTTCGAAAGCGCGGACGATCAGGTTGTCAGCATAAGCATGTGGCCCGAGAATATCGAATGGCGCGCCATGAAGCCCGCGAACGAGTGCATCCATTGCGCCTTGAGCCAGCGCGGTGTCATTCATATTAGCCCCCGAAATAATGTAGGTCCTTTTAATCCAATCCGGGATGTGTCTTTATCGCTTTCAGAGATTTTATCCCAACGAGATCGATAGTACGAAAACATGAGGTTTGCACATTGAATTTTCATCGGTTATAATAATGTATGTTAATTTAACTATGAATATTGGAGTACGCTTGCATAAAGTCGGTACGCCACTGCCCCGCAAGGAGTTGATTCATGACCCGTAGAGAGACAAATTTGCCGATATCCGACCGACCACTTCCTGATGGGCCTGCCTGGATGGACGAAGACACATTTCTGCGCGAAGCCGGCGCGCAGAGTTTTCGAACAGAATCAACCTATCGCAGTGGTTTAAGATTGTTCGCCGATTGGCTACAACATTACAAAAAAGCCGGTTATGCAAAAACTGATAAATGGCCGTTACAGCCTGACGGGCTTACGACCGATGTCATTCTGGAATACCGGAACTGGTTATTGGCCAACCGCTCGCGCTCCACAGTAACCACATACATGGCTGCCGTCGTCGGTTATCTCAATTTTCTTGACGGCTATGACAGATTGCCTGAGGCAGTGCAATTGGGGAAGCTGCAACGACAGATGGCGCGCCGGCAGATTGAGCGTAACCAGGCTGAAAACGTAATTGACCTGGATCTCGCCCGCCAGGACGTCCCAAAGATCATTGACTACTATGACTCGTTACCTTTGCCTGCGGAGAACGATCCCTTTAATCGGCGACTCTCCCTGCTCCGGGACCGGGCAATTGTTAAAATGCTTTATTCGACGGCCGCCCGAATTTCGGAAGTCGTGTCCCTTAATCGGGCCAATGTGGGCAATGGCCGTGCGGCTTATGCCACGATTGTCGGCAAAGGGAATAAGGGACGAACACTTCACATTCGCGCCTACGCCCAGGAGGCAATCGTTGCTTACCTGGCCGAGCGAGGCGATCTTAATCCGGCCCTGTTCGTCTCTCACAGCCGCAACTCATCCAGCGCAAGGCTAAGCATCACCACCGTTCATAAAGTTGTGAAACGGGCTGTGAACGCGCTCAACCTCCATCAGAGTCTGTCGGCGCACGATTTCCGGCACTATCGAGCCACGCAGCTTCTGCGCGCAGGGATGCCGCTGGAAGTCGTGCAGGAATTTTTGGGCCACGCGGACATCACAACGACCAGAAACATCTATGCCCCTGTTTTGGGCGTCCAGGTGGTTACTGAGTGGCTGGATAATCTGGATGTAACACCTCGTGAAGCGCTCGATGAACCCGACAACCATTACGCGACCGATGCCGATCTCGCAGCAATTTTGGACTCGATCGGCTAACCCCCTTCCCCAGCCTCCCAGCTTTTAGTGTGAATTGTTGGTTTTTAGCAACTCGCTATACGAAGTTTTAAGAAGTTTGGACGGAAAATATCAACTATTCCAGGCGAATCCTCGGGTTTAGCCTGGCGTAGATGAGATCGGCCGCCAAATTTGCCAACGCAAAGGAAACCACTGCTACCATTGCCACCGCCTGGATCAAAGGTAAATCTTGCCTGTCGATCGCGAAAACCAGCAGGCGACCCAATCCGGGGTAGTTGAAAACGTTCTCGATCACGATAAGACCACTGATCAGCCAGCCGAAGCTGATCGCGATGACAGTAATCGCGGGGATAAGCGAATTACGTAGCACGTGGTTGAAGATGACCGCACGGCGCGGCAACCCTTTAAGCGTCGCTGTACGCACATAGGGACGCTTTAACTCCTCAATCACCCCTGCCCTCGTCATTCGCGAAATATAGGCCAACAGAACCATGGTGGCGGTCATGGCCGGCAAAATCAGCATCGGCAACTTCTCGGCGAATGTCGCATCCGGCGCAATCGATGAATTAGCCGGCAGCCATCCCAGCCAACGCGAAAATATCTGAATGAGAACCAATCCGGTGACAAATTCCGGCAATCCTACGACCGTTAAGGCTCCGATACTGATCGTGTTGTCGGCTAATTTATCTTCATTCAACCCCGCGATGATGCCCAGAATTATCGATAGAGGAACGCCCACAAGCATCGTCATTCCGGCCAGCAACAGGGAGTTGCGCAACCTGTCCATGACGACCGGGAAAATCGCCGACCTGGTGCTGAGTGAATGTCCCCAATCGCCAGTGACGAAATCCATTAACCACCGGCCGTACTGGACGGGGAGCGGGTCATTCAAACCGTTTTCTTCCCTGAAGGCTTCCAGTGCCGCTTCCCCCGCTTCCCGGCCGAGAACGACACGAGCCACATCTCCAGGCAACATTTGGGTTATGATAAAAATGACCAGCGAGGTCAGGATCACCGTCAGGGCCAGGAAACCCATGCGTCGAATCACGAAGGTTGCCATCTATCATCCCCCTTCATTATCGAATCCTCGTTTTTGCGCTGCCCGCAAATCATCCGGCGAGATATGGCATCTGATCCGGGATCCTGTTTCGGTCACCTGCCATGGCGGTTCGACGGTGCGGCAGATATCGCCCAGATATCGTGGGCAACGTGGGTGAAATCGACATCCGGATGGGAACGCTTGCTGGCTGGGGATATCCCCCTCAAGTTGAATAACCTGCTGAACGGTCGCAGGATCGATTGACGGCACCGCCGAAAGAAGAGCCTCTGTGTAAGGATGGTGGGGGAGCGCCGGCAACGCCTTTGAATCCGTCACTTCAACAATTTGGCCGGCGTACATAATCGCCACCCTGTCTGCTAGGAATCCCACTACTGCCAGATCATGTGAAATAAACAACATAGAGCTATTGGCATCAACCTGTAATGCACTCAGCAAGTTGAGGATGGAGGCTTGTACCGATACATCAAGGGATGAGACCGGCTCATCAGCAATCAGCAACGCGGGTGAAGTCGCGAATGCCCGGGCGATCGCGACGCGTTGCTTTTCGCCACCGCTGAGGCGATTCGGGTATGCGTCAAAGTAATCTGCCGGCAATTTGACGGCGGCCAGCAACCTGCGAGCGTTATTACGGGCGTCTGCCTTCAATTGACCCATGAGCGTGATGTATGGCCGTTGCAATGTCTCGCCAATGGTTAGATAGGGATTAAGGGCTTCCTCGGGGTTCTGGAATATGTATTGCGCCAACCGAAGTTCATCAATACTGCGTCGAGATAACTCAGGCGCGAGGGATAATCCCAGTAGATCTATATCGCCACCACTTCGGACAACGAGGCCGACGACTGCCCTGGCCAGGGAAGTCTTACCACTACCACTCTCGCCCGCTAAACCAAGGGTTTCACCGTATTGGACGGATAAATCAACTCCGTCAACAGCCATCACCCGGCGACGTGGCCGACCAGCGACCCTTTCGCTAAGGGATTGCCGGAGGGTATACCCCACTTCCACATTTTTGAGCTGAAGAGCCGTCTCCTGAGGCGGGCGACTCGCTACCGCTTCCGGATTGTTGATCTTGCCCCAGGCAAATATCTCGCCCGCAGCGATCTCCGGCCACCTGTGGCATCGTACCTTGCTATCCGGAAATGAGGCATCCAAACGGGGCCGCTCAGAAAAGCACAGATCGATTGCCAGCGGACATCGTGGAGCAAAAATACATCCGGAGCCTCTCTCTTGCGGGGACGGGATGCGGCCGGGGATTGAACTGAGTCGGGCATCGCTCTTATGCCGCCCCAACTCCGGCACGCTGGCCAACAAACCCTGTGTGTAGGGGTGCAATGGCTTCTCAAACAGCGCTTCTTTCGGCGCATCCTCCACCAACTCTCCGGCATAGAGTACAGCAACTCTGTCACAAATTTGGGCTACCACCCCCAAATTGTGGGTGATATACAAAACGGCCGCATCAGTGTTGTGAATCAAATCACGAAGCAAGTCAAGGACAGCCGCCTGCGTCGTGACATCCAGACTAGTGGTCGGCTCATCCAGCAGGATTAGCTTCGGCTCAGCACCCAGTGCCATGGCAATCATTACCCGCTGTTGCATCCCGCCACTAATCTCATGGGGATAACTTCGGGCGACCCTCCCCGGGTCGGAAATACGCACCTCGGTCAGGAGTTCAATCGTACGAGTATTAGCCGCTTTCCGGCTTAAACCCATTTGCACGCGCAACCCTTCGGCCACTTGCTCTCCTACCCGGATAGACGGGTTTAGAGCCGAGAGCGGATCCTGGGGGACGAAAACGATCTCCCTGCCCCAGATGTCGCGGATTTCGCTTGAGGTCAGGGCCAACAAGTTCCTGCCGTCAAAGTCAATTCGGCCGCCAACAATCTCACCGGAGTCGCTCAGGTAGCGCATGATGGCGTGGGCCAGGGTCGTCTTGCCGGATCCGCTCTCGCCCACCAGACCATAAGTCTCACCCGCGAAGATTTGCAGAGAAAAATCGCGCACAGCTGGCAACATTCCACCCCTGTAACGATACGCGATCGACAGGTCTTGTATATGGAGCACAGGGTGTTTATCCAAGGTTTCCACAGCTCACGCCTGTAATAATCGCTTCACTCCATCAGCCATTAGATTCACACCAATCACGACAATGGCGATCGCTGCGGCCGGGAAGAACAGCGCCCAGGGCAATTGGCCGACGTGCGGTCGGGCTTCATTCACCATTAGTCCCCAGTTCGGACTGGGAGGCTGCACCCCAACTCCCAAAAACCCGAGCGAAGCGACAAGAAAGATGGCGTAGGAAAAACGGAGCGCGGCTTCGACGGCCAGAGTCGGTGTGACTGACGGCAAAATTTCACGAAAGAGCACCCATTCGATCGATTCCCCCTGCAAGCGCGCTGCTTCCACAAAGCCTTTACTCCGAACAGACAGCACCACACTGCGCACGACTCTTGCAACGATAGGCGTATACACGATGACCATGACGATAAATACACTATTCCGGGACGGCCCTAATGTTCCTAAAAGCAACAACGCCAACAATAATGCCGGCATCGCCAGCAGGCTGTCAAAAAATCGCATCATGATCTCGTCCACCATTCCCCCCGCATAGCCACTGAGCAGGCCTACTGCCGTGCCGCACATAACGGCCATCGCGGTGCCTAGCCCGGCGAGGAACAGGATGTCGCTGGCCCCATACAGGACACGACTGAACACGTCCCGGCCGAGGTGGTCCGTGCCGAACCAATGATCCGCCGATGGAGCCTGACGAGCATCACTGTAAATTTGTTCGTTAACGCCATATGGCGCGATCAAGGGAGCGATAAACGCGACAACGACGAAAATCAAAACGATTGTGGTTCCGAGCGCTGTCGCTTTTGTGGAGAATAGTGCATGGAAAGCGCCAGCCCAGCGCGATATGCGGCTGGGGTTCACGCTTAAAGGGCTATCCGGGGTCAATGACATCTTGGATTGAACAGGCATAGCCACGCCTCTTCGTCGTGGCTATGCCTGATGGATACGATAACCCCAGTCGGCCTAGTTTCCGACGAATCGTACAGGGCGAAAATCGGTTCGTCCGGCAAAGGCATTGAGCGACAGCCCTGAAAAATTATCGCTGATCGCCCCGAACTGGGCGAAGTAATACGGGATAATGATCGGCCCTCGCTCAATTAAAAGGTGCTGGATGTCCGAATAAGCTTTAATGCGCTCTTCCTCATCAAGTGTCGTACCCGCCGTTGCGGCCAGGGCGTCGAACTCTGCATCCGAGAAATGAGATTCGTTCCACTTGGCGCCCGAGACCAACATCACGTCGAGATAGAACTGCGGGTAAGGACGCGACCCCCAGCCGGTGATCCCCAAATCAACTTCCAGCCAGCCGTCATCCCCATAATAAACGCTCTCCGGCTCGACGCTGATCTCGACATCGACCCCGACTTCTGCCCATTGTTCCTTAAGGACAGCCGCCAGATCGGGTCGCCCACCGGTGTCGGGCGTATGAAGCGTAATTTTCATACCATCCGCATAGCCCGCTTCGGCCAGTAAAGCTCGCGCCGCTTCAACGTCTCTCGCCGGCGGAATAGCGGTCTCGTCGTGATACGCATCGTACAATGGCCCGATCGGGCTGTCATTCCCAAGGGCACCATAACCTTGTTGGACGACATTCAGGATGGCTTCCCTGTCTGTTGCAAGTTTTAATGCCTGAATTACCCTGGGATCGTTGCCCGGAGCACGATCGGAGCGAAGACGAATAAGGTCGAAGCCATTGGTGGGTATTGAACTCGTCGTGATACCCGGCACATCCTGCAAGGATGAGAACAGCGCTGTTGACATTCGCATGGCCAGATCAATTTGACCTCCACGAAGCGCCTCAACGGCGGCCGCGTCGTCATTGAAGAAGATGATATCGACACCGGCCAGTCTGGGCTGCCCCAGCACGAAGTAATCCTCATTCGCGACCATCTCGATCCGATCTTCCGGGCTATAGTTTTTGACTTTAAACGGGCCGGTGCCGTTAAAGGTAGTATCGGCATCAGTAGTCCCGGCCTTCAGGATAAGAGCGTGATTATCGCTCAGATCATAAAGAAAAAACGGGTTGGGATTTGCCAGGGTAAAAGTCACCTCCAGCCCTCCGGTAGCCTCTACGCCGGTAATATTGCTATACAGGTCGAATGTGGGCGTGCCTTCGGTCGTCCGCAGGCGATCGAACGTCCAGACGACATCCTGCGCACTGAAGGGCGAGCCGTCGTGCCATGTGACACCTTCGGCAAGCTCCAGGGTATAGGTCAGGCCGTCCTCGCTGGTTTTCCACTCGGTCGCCAATCGTGGGACGGGGTTTGACAGCGAATCGATGTCGATGAGGTAATCGTACACGTGGTTGGCTACCAGAACCTCGCTATCAGATGAAATGGCGATAGGGTCAATATTAACAATAGGCTGCATGGCAACACGAAGCGTGCCGACTCGCTCCGCTTTTGTGTCGCCCACTTCCCCCGAGGTTACTTCTTCTACACCCCCGGCCGTCGCACCATCTGATGTTTCAACTTGTTCCCCGGGGGTTTCAGCTGTGCCCCGGGTACAGGCAGATAACGCCATGAGCAGGACAAATATTAGGGTGATCCCTAATCGCTTGTTATACAGGCGGAAGTTGGTTCCCGACAATTCCATTGAGTCCTCCGAGTGATGAGTGTTCATTGTGTTCTCAACGCCAACGATATTCGCCCGGCGCGATCATGGATTATAGCTCGAAATGTCGGCCTCTGGCCTAAAGACAATCACAATTAAGGAAGCCAACATCATCTGAGAAAATAAATGCGTTGTGATCGCCCGAACAGGCGATTATAATCGCCCAATCCGGCTCAAGAGGCCAGTAGCAATTTTGTAAATGATATGACGAAACGGCATATTTTACTGGAAGGCCTTGAGTCAACACCGTCGGATATCGGTCGGCTTGTCCGCCGGGGCAATGCGCCCGATGCGGATTGGCGGCCATCCGAAGATGCAGCCTCGACTCGCGATATCGTCCTGCAACTCATCACCAACGACCATGAAATCCAGCATATCGCCGGCGTTACTTCACCTCACGACGATGGGAGAATCGCGCCGGATGATTCTCCGGAACAAACTTATCTTGTCACAATGCCTATCACCGACTTGGTCGATGTGTTTGTCGGGACTCGCCGAGCGACGATCGATATACTCAACCAGCTCTCTCCCGGGGCATGGCAGCGGGTCGTAGAACGCCCCTCGGGGCCGCCCGTGTCGATCAGGTTCGCGGTGCAGGACCTGGTTGAGCGCGATATTGCCCTCACCGATCAGCTAATCAGTACCGGTCGCGCCTGGATCAGAAAGACTAGCGAGGATTCCGCGAAGGGTCATATTTAGGACATGAAAACAGCGTTCATTATTTGCGGGGCGTTGGCCCGCGAAGTTCAGGCGATTGTGCGCAAGCATGAATGGTCAGTGGATATCTACGGCGTTCCAGCCATAGACCATATGTACCCCGACCGTATTGCGCCGGATGTCTCTCGCAAATATCTTGCCATCCGCGAGCAGTACGACAGGGTATTGGTCGTATATGGCGATTGCGGCACGCGGGGAACGCTGGACGAGTTCCTCGCCCAACACAATCTGGATCGTATTGTGGGGCCGCATTGTTACGAGATGTACGGCGGCGGTCTCATCGACGATTTGTTGGAGGAAGATCCGGGCACATTTTTCCTGACGGACTTTCTCGTTCGCGGTTTCAAGGGCACTATCTGGCGCGGTCTGGGTCTGGATCGCTATCCTGAGCTACGGGATGATTACTTCCACAATTACCGGCGACTCGTCTATCTAACCCAGGCCACCGACGAAACATTGCTGGCAAAAGCGCAAGAAATTGCAAATATCCTCATGCTATCCCTGGAAGTCAGGCCGACCGGATACGGTGAACTGGAAACACGGATAACCGAGTGGATGGTCTCAACCGAATTAAACTGCGAAAATTAGAAGCAATCAAACGGGTGTACTCAGTTCCACAACCTTTCGGTTGCGCCGGACCAATCGCATGGCAACCTCGTTCGTGATTAACATTGCTGTGGTCGCCAGCAGCAAATATGGTCCCAGGATCTCCAGTCCCGCTCGCTCGGCCAGTATGCCGGCCACGCCGGGGAGAATAGCTAAACCGACGCTGGCCGCTCCCGTCTGCAAGCCAATGGCAACTGATGCGTATCGCGGGCCAACCCGGTTGGGGGTATCGGACAAAAGGGTTGGAAAGATCGCCGACAGTGACAGCCCCATAAACGTTACAGACGCGAGCCCACCCAATGACGTGGGTATGATAAACAACGCCGACGAGATCATCGCCCCGATCATGCTCATGCGTAACAAGCGAGTGATTCCGATCCTGTCCGCGGCCGCACCGAAAACTATCCGGCCGACGGTCAACATCCCCCAAAATATGCTGGTAAGTATGCCGGCAAAATAAATTGATATGGAACGCTCTTCTGTAAAAAGGCTGTACGCCCATTGACCGGTGGTTGTCTCCACTCCGGTATACAACAGGAACAAGGCAATGCCCAGAAGAACTATCGGCACCCTTAACGCAGCGAGGATACCGGGTTGGCGGCTATCCTCTTCAGAATCATTCTCCGATACATCAGCGACGCCTCGAAAATCCATGTGATCCATGACAATGATGAAGGCCAATCCGAGGGCGAAAAAGAGTGAAGCCGCGAAACCGTATCCGATCCGCCATCCGTAGCGGGATGCGATTGCGGCCGTCATCACCAGGGGGCCAATTGTCGCGCCAACGCCATACATGGCGTGTAGCCAGTTCATAACCCTGAGCGTGCCGGTTGAAGCGATGAAGATGTTCAGACTCGCGCCTACTGCCCCGCTGGTCCATCCGACCAGCAGCCCCGTGGCAGCGAAGAATAACCACCCTGGCGAGATCGCATATCCCATCAATCCAATTCCGGCGAGCATATTGCTCAAAAACAGGGTGCGGCCGATGCCAACCCTGGCCATTATCTTTCCCGCGGTCACGCTGCCGGTTACGTAACCAATAGTTGTGCAGACAAGCAGCACGGCCAAAAAGTCCAACGGTATGGCGAAGGTGTTCCTAACCGATGGCCAGGCCACCCCCAGCATCCCGTTAGCGATCCCTTGCACGATAAAACATGCGAAGGCCAAAACCAGGGGAGAACCACCTTCCCCACGTCGGGAAATCACCATAAGTATCTGATCTCCTTTAACATTACCTCTGCCGGCTTGAATGCGGCAACTTGCCGCCCAACGATGCGTCCAAGTATACTGCGAAGAGGAAAAGGTGGAATTATGAAACCGCGAGCGTTTAATCATACGGGTTTGACAGTTACTCCAATAGGATTGGGTCTTGCAGCCTTGGGTCGGCCCGGCTACATCAATTTGGGGCATGCAGCCGATCTGAACAAGGTTTACGACGTGGAAGCCATGGAACGCCACGCCCACGCCGTCCTGGATGCCGCATGGGACTATGGTATCCGTTACTTCGACGCAGCGAGATCTTACGGCCGCGCAGAAGCTTTCCTGTCGACATGGCTCAGTTCGCGCGCCTTCGACCCGATTGAATGTGTTGTCGGGTCAAAATGGGGCTATACCTATACTGCCGGATGGCAAGTTGACGCGGCAAAACACGAGGTGAAGGATCACAGTCTTCCCGTGTTTGAAAGACAAATCCACGAAAGTCAAACCTGCCTGGGCAAGTATTTGAAAATATATCAGGTTCATTCCGCGACGCTGGACAGCGGTGTGCTCGATAATCCCGACGTCCTAAACGCCATGGGTAAGCTGCGCGACAACGGAGTGATAATCGGCCTCTCCCTTAGCGGTCCCGGTCAAGGCGAGACTCTATTGAAATCTTTAGGTGTGCAGATAAATGGAAAACCATTATTTCAGTCTGTACAGGCTACCTGGAATTTATTGTCTCGCGAGGTTGGGCCTGCCTTGGCTGAGGCACACGACGCAGGAATGGGCGTGATTGTCAAGGAAGCTGTTGCAAACGGGCGTCTGACTGACCGCAACAATTTGCCGGCATTTTCCCCCAAACGCAAGCTGCTACAAGAGGTTGCGGCCGAGGCAGGAGTATCGATCGACGCCTTGGCCATCGCCGGTGTGTTGGCACGCCCCTGGGTCGATGTGGTGCTCAGTGGCGCAGCACAAACCGCCCATCTGGTTTCGAACATTCAGGCCCAAAACGTGGTCTGGAACGAAGAAATCGAAGACAGATTATCCGGATTGACGGAGCCGGCGGAGATGTATTGGCAGACTCGCAGCGGACTGGTGTGGAACTAGGCACCGACTTTGTTAATCAGTTTAATTAGTGGGCGGCCGCTCTTCCTGTGGATTATCCGGCGGAATACGCGGCCCTGACTTTTGCTTTTGATAGGATGGAGCCCGTGAGCTTGCAAATTGCCCGGTTTGAGTTGGGGGAATGACAGCCGGCGCAGACTCAAAATGGGATGTATCCGGTCGATCTACCCTGGTTACTGATCGCGCTTTGGCCAGGGATTGTGGAGACACCTCAGCGTCGGTCAAGTCGACTTCAGTTAAATCAGCTCCACTCAAGTTTGCGTTACTCAGGTTCGCCCAACGCAGATTTGCCTTGGTTAGATCTGCCCGGTTTAGGTCTGCATCGCCGAGAATTGCACCACGAAGAATAGCGCCTCGCAGGTTTGCACCGCGTAATTGGGCTGCTCTGAGATCAGCTCCACTCAACCCGGCTTCTTCCAGGTTGGCCCGATTCAGGACGGCCCGACTCAGATTGGCAATGCTCAAATTGGCTCGACTAAGATCACTGGCCGATAAATCTGCCCCACTGAGAGAGACCCGCCCCATAATCGCATCGCGCAGTATTGCGCCGGTGATGATAGCCTGATTCATCGTAGCGCCCCGCAAGTTTGCCATGTTAAGGTCTGTCTCACGCAGTTCGGCATCGGTTAGATTTGCATCGCTCAGAATTGCCCCACTCATGACCGAACCATTCAACTTGGTCCGTATGAGAGTCGCCCCAGCCAAATTGGCGCCGCTCAGGTTCGCCCCGTTGAGCGAAGCCTCTGTCAAATTCGCCTTATTCAAATTGGCCAGACTGACGTCGGAGCCATCCAATATTGCCCCCGTCAGATTTGCCCCATTCAGTTTAATGCCTTTCAGGTTTGCCCCCGTCAGGTCGGCCTGGCTCAAGTCAACACCCGATAGATTAGCATCGGCCAAATCGGCATTGCGAAGATTGGCTCCAGACATGTTTGCTTTTGTCAATATCGCGCCGGCAAGGTTGGCGTCAGTTAAAGTAGCACTGCGCAAGGTGGCATCGCGGAGATAAGATTCACTCAAATCAGCTGATGAAAGATTCGCACGATCCAGGTCAACGTTTCGTAGATCAGAACCCGGCCAAATAACTTCGACTAATTGGGATTCGGCCAGAATAACATTTCTTAAGTTAATCCCCGGTGACTGTATGCTGGATAGGTGAGTCCCGGTCAGGTCGGCCGTTTGGAGGTCGACAATCGGCTCTGCGGCGTTCAGCAATGCAGACTCGTACAGAAAACGCACGACATGACCGCGCCCTTCCCCATCCAGTTGTCGAAAAATCGTCAGGGTATGAGCGCGTGCGGCTCTGGCGGCTTCATCATCCAACGACGATTGCCGCAGGTTTCGACTGAGCAATAGGTCAGTCATCCGATCAAAATAACCCTCAATCATCGCGCGTTCGTCTCTCATGCGGGCAATATCCAATTGTGTCCGCCGCCAGGAGCTCGCAAGCCATAATGCGGCGCCAATAACCAGCACTGGGATCAACAGAAAATTGAGCAGGTTAAGGAGCGCCAGCGAACGACTTTGAAGGGCTATGAAACGAATTCCCAGGACAACTAAAGCCATTATTGCCAAGGATATGATGACTGCCACGGCCGTTAACCACGGAGAAGAACGGATTATTCGGTAATATCGCACGAGGGTCGAGTTTAGTGGCTCTGACATTGTTCCCGCCTTAATTCATGGGTACCCACTGATCCAGGGTGTTTTGTATCCCGTCGCGAATTACCTGAGCGTCGGAAGCATCCGGACGTGCCTGGAAGTAGGTATTCAGGTAATGGGCGGCAAGCGGCAAGCGACGTTGATGATAATAGACCAACCCTAAATCCCGCAAGTGATCAGGTTCGGAGGGCTGTACCTGACGCAGGAGCTGAATCACCTCAGCTGCCTGCGACCAGTTGTTAGCAGAGACATAGTTCGCTCGCAAGTTACCCAACATTCGGGCCAGTATAATTCGCGCAGGCGCTGGTTGAAACCAACCGGCTTCAATTGGGCCTTCATAGCCCGAAGAAAGACGGATCAACTCAGCGCAATCTCTCAGGTCAAGCAGGCGCCCACCATGAAATGGATCCAGCCATAACACACGGTCTTCATCGCGAACCCCAACAATAAAATGGCCGGGAAGGTTTATCCCGTAAGCTGGTATTCCAACTCGTTCGGCGATATCGATGAAGATCACTGAAAGCGTGATGGGGATTCCCAGCCTTCGATCAATTACCTCGTTCAGATAACTATTACGTAAATCGTTGTAATTATTTTTATCACCGCGAAATCCAATCTCCTCGAACAGAAAATTCGAGAGAATTTCAGCCTGCCGAGAAACTGAGAGACCAGGGTCAATTCGATCAGCAGCATCCTGGCCAATCTCATGCAAGGAAGCCATATATGCCGCGACATTGAGGTCAGGGTACTCCAGCGTTCGGGCAAGCTGCAGGGCAGCCCGAGGGAGGTTTATCTCCATCAGTTGCAACTCGTCGCGAAATAGCCACTTGGTCATCGCTGCCCATTATGAAACATCCGCGCTCATTTGCCAACAGGAAGCATGTTATAATATATGATTGTGTATATCGAAATTCAATTAGGCGATATCGTCCGGCTTCGGAAGAAACATCCATGCGGGTCGGACGAATGGGAAGTTGTTCGATTAGGGGCGGATGTAGGGCTTGTTTGCAGAAAATGCCTACATCGAATAACGCTGCCGCGCGGCGACTTTAACAAGCAGTACAAAGCCCACATCTCTCGCCAGGAAAATTCCGTCGAGTAGATGGCCCAGATATTTCTCGGTATACACATTGCCAGCCTGATCGGATTGGCGGCATATGGGTTGTTAGGGTTTCTTACTCTGTGGCTATTCCTGCGCCACAGAACAGACGATTCGGCCTCGCCACAATTTTCACCCGATCAACTTCCAAGCGTTACAGTACAGCTCCCTGTCTATAACGAGCGGGGAGTCGTCGAGCGTTTAATTGCAACAATCGCGAAGCTGGAATACCCGGCAGATCGTCTCGAGATTCAGGTCCTCGATGATTCCACGGACGACACGACCCGGATTGCGGCCGAGATGATTGAACAATATTCGACCGCCGGCAAGAATATCAGATTGATTCACCGCACTTCACGCCGGGGATTTAAAGCCGGAGCGCTCGAAGAGGCATTACATACAGCCGGTGGTGAGTTCATCGCAGTTTTCGATGCAGATTTCGTACCTGACGCAGATTTCCTGATTCGTACTATCCCATATTTACTTGCTGACCCTGGCATCGGCGCTGTGCAAGCGCGCTGGGGACACCTGAATAGCGACGAGTCCGCACTGACCGGGGCGCAAGCTGTTGCCCTAGACAAGCATTTTGCGATTGAGCAGCTCGTCCGCCATCGAGCGGATCTGTTCCCGAAGTTCAACGGTTCGGCCGGTGTTTGGCGGCGAGCGTGTATTGTTGATTCGGGCGGATGGCATTATGACACAGCTTGCGAGGATCTATGTCTCAGCACCCGCGCTGTCCTGAGGGGCTGGCGGTTTCAATTTGCCAACGATGTCGTCGCGCCGGCCGAATTACCGCCAACAATCTTGTCATACAAGGCACAGCAAGCGAGATGGGCCATGGGGGCGACACAGTGCCTGATCAAATATTTTTCGCCAATATGCCGGGCTTCTGGAAAAACGCATTTGGCTCGCGCTTATTCCCTGCTCTCGATGTCAGCTTATCTGACCCACGCATTGTTCCTGATCTTGTTGCTGGTTCAATTGCCTCTAATTCTCATGGATGTCAGAATGCCGGCTTGGCTTTACCTGTTCACATTCGTCGGTCTGGGACAACCGATTCTGTTCATATTGGCACAGGGAACACTTTACGAGGACTGGCTATCCCGATTACGCCATTTCCCCACCCTTCTATTAATCGCAATAGGCATCGCACCGGCGAACACCATCGCAGTGATAAAGGGAAGCCTACTCCACGATTTCACTTTTAGACGCACACCAAAAGGCACATCCCGATCATATCGATTAACGCCTGACTGGACGTTAATAGTTGAGATGGGGTTCATGGTTTATTCGGGATTGACCCTTGCATTGGCATTGCTGATGGGTTCAACCGGCTCGATCTTTCTCCTGGCTTCGGCTGTTCTAGGATTCTCGCTCGTTGTCGGCCAGAGTATGAAAGAATATTTCCTCAACAAATAGTTCTCCAACCCATAATAATAAATAAATTAATCTGGATATTGTGATATTCAATATCTATATTGACATTGTTAATATTTTTCTTTAATATATCAGTATCAGCAACAAGTAAATCGGAACGAAGGATTATTACCCTGAAAAATTATTATGAACCCTGTCATTGGGCAATGCCCTATCTGTGGCAATAACTTACATGTGACGAGACTGAATTGCCGGAATTGCGACACTACAATCGATGGCCATTTTACTCTCGGTCGGCTTTACCAACTCACGGCCGAACAGCTGGACTTTGTTGAAGTGTTTTTACGATGCGAAGGAAAAATAAACCGGGTTGAGCAGGAAATAGGGCTTTCGTATCCCGCGGTTAGGGCACGCCTCGTTGATGTGATTCGCGCGCTTGGCTACGAGGTAGGCGAATCACCGACGGCCCAACGCGTGGTCCCTGAGGAAACCCGTCGTGATATTTTGAACGAATTGCAAAACGGCAATCTGACGGCCGAGGAGGCCCTCCAACTATTGCGTGGTGAAGGAGAATAATCTCCTGGCGATTGCAAAACCATCACCGAGCAATAAGCAACCCTTGTTCCATAGGAGATGATGATCGATGAATACATTGAACAGAAACGAGATTTTGGAAATGCTGGCTGCCGGCACGATAACAGCGACGGAGGCAATAAACCTGCTCGATAACCCCGGGAAAAACCCTCCTCCGACCCAATTACCCGAGGAGGATATTGTCGACCTTAAGGCAACCGAGGTCCCAAATCCTCCCATCAAAAATGACTCCGACATTGACATACTGAAGTCAAACGAACTTGCTCCCGATCCTTTTCAGATCAAAATAACCCAGGACGACTTGCAAGTCACAAAGGTCAACGGCCAGAAACCGCGTTGGCTCAAGATTCGGGTTGAGAATATGACGACCGGCAAAGGAAAGGTCAATGTTTCGTTGCCCCTTGGGTTGGTTAGTTTCGGATTAGGCATTGCCCGTCGATTCGGGGCAGAGTTCGGTGACGAGGAAAATGTCTACGAAATGTGGCAGATGGTTAAAGATGGAGAGCGCGGAGTGCTTGTCGATGTCCGGGACGAGGAAGACAACGAGCACGTGCTCATTTATCTCGACTAAAGTCAACATTAATCATACAGGTGTAACATGACAAAGGACCAATATAAAACTGGTGATTCGCCATTCATCCGGTTGGACAATTGCAGTGGGGACCTGATCATTCGCGGATGGGCAGAACCGATCCTGCAGGTCAGGGGCGATTATCAACTTGTTGAATCAGAGAAGGGATATTCGATCACGTGCATAGGTGGTCTTAACCTCAACGTACCAAGGGACGCAATCTTGTCCGTCGGCCGAGTTGGAGGAGACCTCTCCATCAAACAATTCACCGGATCGGGGTCCTTTGAATACGTTCAGGGTGATGCCATTCTGTCTCAGACCAGCGATATTGATCTTGGAGTCGTTCATGGAGATTTGGTCGCCAGAAATCTGATTGGTGCGCTTCGAGTCAATGAGGTCAACGGCGACATGGTCGCTCGTGGCGCTGGTCAATTGGATGTGAAGGCTCTATTTGGAGACCTCTCCGCGCGCGTCATCGATGGAAACCTGACCATTGAATCCATACACGGAGACGCCGACCTCCGGACCATCAATGGCGACGTCATCATACAACAAGGGTTCCGGGATGTAAATCTCATCAGCATCAATGGATGTGTTTCATTGCCGGCCGTGACTGGAGACATTCGCATCCGTGGTGGGCTAACGACCGGCAACCATACGATGGAATCGCGTGGAGACACGGTTATTCGCTGGCCCAAAGGATTGGGCCTAAACCTTACCGCATCCAGCGAGCGAATCGACAATCGGATTAGGTTTGAAGAAACCACTGAAAAGAATGGGGTTTTAACGGGCAAAATCGGCGACAGCGACATTAACCTGTCAGTCAAGTCGATGGGACGGATCATACTCCGGGAGGATGACCCTGCTGAAGAATCCCTGAAGGGGACTGAGGGCGATATGGAATACAGTTTCGATGCGGCGATGGCTGGAATTGGCGCACGAATCGAAGCGGAAGTGAACAATCATATTTCCCGAGTCACACGTGAAATCGAGTCGAAGTTCGGGGCGGACTTCAGTAAACGCATCAATGAAAAAATCACACGCAAGATGGACAGGACCGTCGATCGATCATCCCGTCGTGGAGATGGACGGAGCCGGGTGCCTGGCAGCGACTTCGGCCAACCAGAAAGCGTACCATCAAAAAAATCACCCTCTACAGAGGAGCAACTAAAGATTTTAAAGATGGTCGAAACCGGAAAGATATCCACTGAAGAGGGAAGAATGCTGCTGGAAGCCCTGGAGGTTTAATTTCACTGTGGCTTGCTCCCCCTACCCGGTTTACAATACGAATGCATCAACGGTGACTGCTTCCGGCTGCCAACTGCCGGTAACAGAACTGCCGGGTGTTGTGTGTTCAGATAATCGGGATGGAAGACACAAGCGAGAGATGATAATTGCGGTTCCGGTAACTCACTCAAGAGAAGGACTACGTCCCGTGGAATTGACCCGGGACCTCCCGCAAGTAATCGAATTACTCAGGCTGGTATTCGGGGAGTCTCTGGACGGTGATAGTCAACAATTAATCGGCGATGGTCCTCCTGGCTTCCTGGACAGCCTTTCTTATCGCATGAATCCAGCGGCTTCCCGACTGTCAAATGGATTCGTATGGCAGGCTGATGGACGGATCGTGGGAAACGCGACAATGTTGAGCACAAGAGCATGGGATCGATACCTCGTTGCAAATGTAGCCGTCCATCCGTCATTCCGCCGGCAAGGCATCGCTCGAAGACTAATGGAGGCGATTACATCGTCGGTGAAAGCCCGCGGGGGGCGAGTCATCCTGCTCCAGGTTGTTACGGACAATTCATCGGCTGTTGATCTTTATAAATCGCTTGGATATACGAGCATTGGCAATATGACCACCTGGTATTCATCAAGTACCAAGGTTCGCCCTATCCACATTGATCCGACAGAACAATCCAGTTCGAATATTGTATTGCTAAACAACCGTCGCTGGAGAGAGGCGTATCAGCTGGACACAGCCCACGTCCACCCCGACCTCAATTGGCCGGAACCATTACAGTACGATGCGTACCGTCGTTCACTTTGGCAGCGGGCTACAGATTTTATGAACGGCAGTCAATTCGAGGCCTGGGTTACGACGGATAATAGCAATAACCTGACCGGGATGGCATCTATTCGCAGCGAATGGGGGAGAAGCCACATCATAACTCTCAGGGTGCGGCCGAGTGAGGCTGGTCAACTTGAGAAGTTACTGCTAGGCAAAGCTATTCGGCGCCTCAGTTATCTACCACAGAGAAATGTTCGCATCGATCACCCTGAAGCAGATGAATTGACCGGGATGTTATTAAAAGAATCAAACTTCAGCATCCAGCGCACCTTAACACATATGCGTTTGGAAATACCCCGTTAGCGGGAGAGGGTAATGGCCATGGCTACGACCGAAGAACGACTGCAAATATTAAAAATGATCGAAGAAGGCAAGATTAGCGCTGCCGAGGGTGCTGAGCTATTACGCGCTTTGGACACAAAAGGGGATAAACTCCAACCTCAGGAACCTTTGAAAGGTGCGAGTGCTCCCCGTTGGTTTCGCGTTCGAGTAACCGACACGAGCACCGGTCGTAACAAAGTGAATATAAACATTCCTATGGGCCTGGTGAACGTCGGCATCAAGATGGGGGCACGGTTTGCTCCTGAAATCGAAGGGCAGCGGCTCGAGGGCATTCTCGATGCTGTACGAAGTGGCCAACTCGGCAAAGTGATAGATATTACCGACGATGAGGATGGCGAGAGGGTCGAAATATTTGTCGAATAAACTTTGACTGTAACGTTCCCGTGTCTGGTATTCGGATGAACCGGGAATCTGGTTCATCCTTGCCGGTTTCTTCGACCAACCACGAAGGGGAAAATATTCACGTTTCTTGACATTCCATTGGGCGTTATGCTATTCTTTCCTTGGCAATAGCCAAATCTTTTGCGGGGGTATGTGCAAATGCAAGCAAAACAGCATGAAATCAAAAACACGCTTGTCGTTGATGCGCGACCGCCCGCTCCCCATCGCTAGTTTTCCCATTTTGAAACTCAATCAAATTAGCGCCTGAGCGGGTGGCATTTTTGTCGCCGAGTTCAGTCGTCTGCTTCAAGGCATGAAACAGACTATTGATGCACGCTTGGGATATATGTTGCTTAATTTGATTGGTTATACGAAATGAACGATTACGAAGCGGACGAATACTTCCCTGATTTTGATGGCGAGTATGATTCAAAAGGCCGGCCAATCCGGCACACTCACAAGCGCTCTTCAAGAAAGACGGTGAGAAAACTTCCACAGACCACACCCGTTTTGTCTGATTTTAGCGATGATGCCACAGCCTGGGTGCCATCGTACGCAGCACACCTTGATCCAAGGCACCATGAACGTCAATGGTTAATCGAGTCATTGTCCTCATTTTACCGGGATAATGTGATCTTCGACGTAATCCGACAAGTCAAAAGCGGTAAGGAGGCTAACGTTTATTGTTGTGAAGCTCACCCGGCAACAGGCGTCGAATTAATTGCCGCAAAGCTTTATCGGCCGCGCATCTTGCGCACCCTGAAGAATGACGCTATTTACAAGGCTGGGCGTATGTTGCGAGGAGAAGATGGTAAGGAATTAAAGGGAAGGCGCGAAAAACTGGCTTTACAACAGAAGTCGAAATTCGGCCAACATCTCGACATGGTATGGTGGATTGGAAACGAATATGCCATTCAACAGAAACTACACCTATCAGGCGCTAACGTTCCCAAACCCATCGGCCACAATGGGAATGCCGTTTTAATGGAGTATATCGGCGACGCCCGATTGGCTGCCCCCACCCTCAGCGACGTTACTCTATCGTCTGATGAGGCGATACGATTGTTCAAGATTACAATGGACAACATCCGGATAATGTTGGACAACCATTTGGTTCACGGAGATTTATCAGCATTCAATATCCTTTATTGGGCGGGTAATATTTCCATTATCGACTTCCCTCAAGTCGTCAACGCGCGAACTAATCCAAACGCCATGAACTTGCTGCAGCGCGATATAAAACGGGTCTGCGATTACTTCGCGCGGTTTGGGGTTAAATCCGACCCGATTCTTATCACCCGATCGCTGTGGGAACCATACATGGGCAATTAATGATAGCCTGGGTAATCGCAAAGGGGACGGCAAAGGCAAGGGCCGTCCCCTTTTGGGAATGATCCCATTGACACCTTTTACTAATCCGTGCGACCTGGACACCGTGAAAAGCGTATATAGTTTAAATGAGCACCCTTCAGGTTTCCTTGAACTCCCATGCTGCAGAAATCAAAAGGCTTCTCCGTCCTGCATTGATTTTCATCGCTCTGCTTTGGGTGATTGAGGTTATCGATCGTCTGTTTTTCGGTGGTAGTCTTGACTATCTTGGCATCCGGCCTCGCCAGTTAATCGGATTGCGCGGTATCCTCTTCGCTCCCTTTCTGCACGGCGGATTCAATCACCTTCTCGCAAATTCAGGCCCGCTACTTGTGCTAGGCTTATTGGTGCTGCTGCGGCACAAGCGTTCATTTCTCCTGATTTCGATCCTGATTATCTTGATCAGCGGCCTCGGAACATGGTTAATCGGGCCGTCACAGAGTGTCCATATAGGGGCAAGTGGACTGATTTTCGGGTATTTCGCCTTTATTGTTGTGAACAGCTGGTATGAGCGGAGCTTCCCCGCTGTCGTCCTGGCAGCGTTCGTAATTCTGCTTTATGGGAGTATTATTTGGGGGGTATTGCCGGCCGGAGGAAACGTCTCCTGGCAAGGTCATATGTTTGGGCTTATCGGGGGCGTGGTCGCTGCGTATTACGTAAACTTAAACGGTCAGGTCCATTAAAATGCCGGACGCCTCTCTATATCTTCCATAGAACGTGCGAATTGACGCTCCCCAACTACCGCCAAGCCAATACTCAGAATATAAAGCGCAAAAAGCGGGGCCATGGTTAAGATCATCGTGACCGGATCAACTGATGGTGTGATGATGGCTGCCAACACCGCAATTAATACAACCGCTACACGCCACTGATTGCGCAATGTCGCCGCACTCACTAATCCTACCCTGGCCACAATATAGATTATTATCGGCATCTGAAAAGCGAGGCCGATCCATAACAATAGCCGCGTTACAAAGCTGATATATTCCTGTCCCGTCCACTCGGCTCGGAAAATATCAGGCATAAAATTTGCCAAAAAAGATATTGCGGCAGGAGCCAGAACAAACCAGGCAAACGCTATCCCAAGCCCGAAAAGCAGCAATGCACTGGGAATAAAGATATAGACATAGCGCTCTTCGTTTTTATTGAGAGCAGGCTTGATGAATCGCCAAAACTCAAAAAGAATCACCGGCATAGCGATTATTACGCCTGACAATAACGAAACGCGAAAATATGTCTCGATTCCTTCTGTCGGCCGTAATGTTTGCAGAGCTGCGCCGCCGACTAAACTGGCTTCATATGGCTCAAGCAACAACTTCAGCAATTGATCGGCAAAAATAAAGCTAAACGCGGTGGTAATCAGAAGCGCAATCGCCGCGTGGGTCACCCGAATTCGCAACTCGTTCAGATGGCCGAAGATGGTCATGACCGCACCATCCGCAGGAGTTTCCACGGCCTCGTCGACAGGATCGGACGTGGTCACGGTTCCGGGTCCTCCTTAACGATTATCCGCTTCGGCAAATTGGGCACAGAACTCCCGTTAATTTCATTGGTAATGGGATTGCCAGTTACCGATGAAGTCTCCTCTTCGGTAATCATGGATAATTGGTGTGGAATATTCGATTGTGATTTTTCTGTTGGTGTGGCGGGGCTTGTTAATGATTGGGGATCATCAAAACCCCTTGGCATAATGGTGTTCTCATCTTCGATCTGCAGCCCGCGAGTAACTTGTTTGATGTCGGCCGCGGGGCCGGCAGCGAGAGTGAACACTTCCCTTTTTAAATCTGCGACCTGCCGTCGCAATTGGTCCAGTTCTTCAACCGTACTCTTGATTTGCCCGGACTCATCAACGTTATCGAGCTCAGCATTCAATTGCCGAATAAAAGTGCGTGAAATCGTTTGCAACCTCGCCGTGAGGGCACCCAGGGATCGGGCAGTACGAACGATACGTTCCGGCCCCATGACCATTCCGGCAATCACCAGAATAAGGACTAATTCCGGTAGCCCGATGCCGAAAATATTATCCATTTAACGTTATTATCAGACTGAAGGGGTTCCACCTGCCCCATCATTCTTTTCAGCTGCATCCTTTTCGTCAGTCGTCTTCTCGCCTTCTTTCAGACCTTCACGGAAAGCAGAGACGCCCTTTCCCAACTCACCTCCGACACGGGCTATACGCCCAACACCGAAAACCAACAATACGACTGCCAGGATTAGTAATAGCTCCGGCCAACCAATTGCGCCCATTTTTCATCTCCTATCCGCGTTTTTTTACACATTTATGGCGATTATAGCAGAGAATGATCGCCAACATGCGTCGTATTGATCCTATTCTAAGTCCGCTGCTCCCATCTGACAATTAACCGTAACATCCCGAAAATTTAAATACCAGTTCGGCAACGTGTTGTACCGATCGCGCGGTTGCCAAACCCGGCCAATTTCAGCCTGATTGACATTATCGCTCAATACATAAATGGAAACATGCTGGTAAAGAGAAAACGCCGGTAAATCGGCATCGAATTGGCGCTGGAATGATTCGTAGTATGTCGCGCGTTCACCTTGAGAAAATACTTGCCTACCAGCCTCCAGAGCCTCGCTTGCCCTCCTGTTGTTCCAACGGCTAAAATTCTGCCCGCTGATCATCGCTTCCTGGCTCCAGAAATCGTATAGATCGGGGTCATCTGGTGCCGCCACCTCGACCAACGCAATATCGAAATTCTGTTCCGAAAGTGTTTGATGCAATATTACCGGGTCAGATATCTGGGTAAGTTGGACATCAATGCCCAAACCGGCAAGTTGCTCAATAATCTCGTTTGCCACCGCGGCCTGCTCAGAATTGTCGAGTGCAACCAGACGCAATGTCAGAGGTTGTCCCTCGCGCGACCTGGTGTCGCCACCTACCCATCCCGCTGAGTCCAATAACGCCGCTGACGTTTCAGGCTGGTAGCTGTATTGTGTCAATAAATCTGGCCGTGATGGCCATGTATTTGGCAGGTAAGGCCCCTCGAAAACAATCCCTTGTCCGCTCAACACTTTATTGATGAGCGACTCTCTGTCAATCCCGTAAGCAATGGCCTGGCGCACTTCTTTCGATTTCAAAGCGATATGGCCTGCTTCTCCAAGATTGAAGAACAATGATGAATAACGAGGTGAAGCAGATGTGAAAACCCGGGCTGATGGTTCGGCGGCGATTTCGAGAAATTCATTGGGTGATATTTGGTTAATCGCTTGAATTTCGCCCCTCAGAAAAGCAGCCAACAAATCATCGTCTGTGGCGAAAAAGCGAAATTCGAGGTCGGCAATTTGAGTCCCACCTCGCCAATAGGAGGGATTGGGGGTCAGGCGCAATCGGCCGGTTGTTTGCCAATCTTGTCCGGGTTGAACCACGAAAGGTCCGGTTCCGACAGGCAACTGATTAAATGAATTTGTCGCCAACTCTGCGACATCTACACCTTCAAGTTTATGAGAGGGCAGAATCCCCCTTGTGACAGCTTCAAAAAATGGTGAATAGGGTTGCGGCAAGGTGAACTTGATAGTTCGCTCATCCTGCACATCAATTACCACGCTCTGCCAGAATTCCTTCAAAGCGACCGGGCCAGGATAGTCTTCGTTCTGTATCAGGCCGTATGTGAAAGCCACATCCTCTGCTGATACCGGCTGGCCGTCATGCCACTTTAATCCCTCTCGCAACTCGAAGGTAATCGTTAACCCGTCCTCACTGACAGACCAGTTTTCAGCCAAAGCCGGAATGACCTGACCTGTCTCATCATAACTTACCAGGCCATCAAAGATGAGATTGGTTAGCTCTCGATCAACGGGGTATGGATCGCTTAATAACGGATTGAGGGATGACGGGTGACCGACAATGCCTTCAACGAATGTGCCTCCAGTGGCAGGCACGGTGACAGAGCATAGAGCGGCAGATTGGACCTGGTACGACAGTAACATCAATACCAATGCCAACCCGGCTAACGCCAGCAGTGCCTGCCAGCGGATATCAGGTTTCATACGAAAAGGAAATCGCTTCGGGCTTCTCCCTAACTGACCTGTCCCCAAGCCAGGAAAGCGAGCAATGTGTTGATGAAAAACAGGACAGCGATGATGATTGTGAGTCTATACATGACCACCTCGACCCCACGGCGCGTCCTGAATGCGCCGCTATCCCCGCTGCCGCCCAGAAAGCCACCCAAATCCTGACCTTTTGCTTGTAGCAGAACAAGGGCTGTCAGGGTTATACCCAGGATGATTTCAATAATACTCAGATAAGGTGCCCAAGGCTGTAAGTTCATAATTGTGATTTCAATCCTCATGGACCGGCAACGCCGGAAATTTTACATCGAACGCGAAATTATAACTGCCTTGGGTCGGCCCGTCGAGAGGCTGCAACCAAAAATTAACCATCCGGATATAAATTGCTAAGCCCCCTCCCTGTGGTAAACTTGCTCGTTGCGTCCCGGACGCAACTTTTTCAGGCTCCCAGGATTTGCTCGTGATAGAATTCAGTCAGGTATCGAAAAAATATTACTCCCTCACCGCACTTCAGGATATAAACCTGACAATCCCACGAGGAGAAGTCGTCGGCCTGCTGGGACCAAACGGAGCAGGTAAGACGACTCTCATCAAACTCATTGCCGGGATCATCAATCCAACCAGCGGAGAAGTTAGGGCTACGTCCGAAGGTACGTGGCCGAGCATTGGCTACAAGCCAGAACGTCTGATCTTCCCGGGAAATCTAATAACAAGCCAATATCTGGGAATGATTGCCGGGCTTTGTAATGTTGGTCGCGAGCAGAAAGACAACGCTGTCCTGGAATCTCTGGCACGAGTTAATCTATTGGCCGCGGCCAATAAACAGATAAAAACCCTTTCCAAAGGTATGCGGCAACGCCTGGGTCTGGCACAGGCAATTATTGGCGATCCGGATTTGTTGTTGTTGGACGAGCCGTCGAGTGGCCTGGACCCCGAGGGACAGGATGAGATACAGACCTTTCTGGAAGAGTTGCGCATCGCCGGCAAAACGATCCTGATGTCAACCCATCAACTACCAGAGGTTACAAAGGTTTGTACTTATTTGATAATTCTGAAAGATGGCAAAGTCTTGTACCAAAACCCCATGGCTGAGGCGCTCACGCTTCGGCCGCATGTGGCAATTCAGGTCGATCGGCCACTTGATGGGGCAAAACAATTACTCATGATGGTTCACAATGACATTACTGTCGATGGTAACGAGGTAATCCTGCGCGATGAGGCTATCGGTATGCGCCGCCAGGTTCTCTCGATTCTCATCAATCAAGGTTTCGACATTGTGCGTGTCGAACAACGTCGGGTTACTCTGGCCGAGATTTATGCGGAGGCAATCCAATGATCCAACGCATCCTGATCCTGACCGGCTACTTTGTCAAAAACGTATTCTTTTCATTAACGGGTCTGATACTTTTGATTCTGAGTCTGGCCTTTTGGGCAATTCTATTTCCCCCCGGCCAAGGGACTCCCGACATAGAGAATTACATTATTCTCATTGGCGCTTTAGGGGCTGCCGCCACATTCATGACAACACTGGCTACCTGTGCACGCGCCGCTCGCATGGAGCATTATCCAATGCTGGTGCGCCTTCCCAGTCGGGTTGAGTATTTAACCGCCGTTTTCCTTAGCTCTTTGGTATTGGGCTTGTTCATGCAGCTGTTGGTCGCAGGGCTGGCGCTTATTCGCGGTCCGGAATTATCTGTCTCGCATTTGCTTATGATTCCGCCGATTTGGTTATCAATCGATCTTTTGGCGGTGATATTGGCCATGCACGCGACAGACCTTGTTACTGCCGGCTGGTCGCGGGTAATCCTGTTCGGCTTGCTCGCGCTCGCGCTCGTGCTAAACAGTGCTTCCAGTAGCCCCGAGTCATGGTTCCCTGAGCGGCTGGATGATCTGGCCGAACTTTTCAGTCGGGTCAATCTCATGTGGTTTTCGGACCTGGCCTACAGCGCTTCTTCCTGGGCTTACGATTCTCCCCTGTCAGGATTAACCCGATTTGCCGGCATCCTTTTCTGGCCGTTTCGGGCAATGACTGATGCCGTCCTGGCTGGCGGATTCACTCCGTCCCAGGCGCTTGCCCCGGCCGTCGTGATGCTGTATGGAGCTATTTTGTTCCTGATTGCGGCGACACTATTTGCCGGCAAGGACCTTGAGTTTTTGGAATAGCGACGGACCCACCGATGTCGTGAACCTGCTTATTTCCCGCTTCTGTTCGCAAAGTAGACCTCATTGATAAAGCCCGCGAGCGCATTCCTGGCTTCGCCGGTCAGTCCCTCAGCCAAATAAATTTGGCGGTGCCCGTATTCAAACCCAATCATTGCCCTCAGTTCGTCAACGTACAGGGGTGTTACGTGTTGCATATCGTACACATCAGTATTACCCCACATTGATACAGGCCGGCGAAGGATCAATTCCTCATTGTTAATGAACAATATCTCCCGGTTTGAAAAGTAGGCTGCCCATTGGCGGCGCAATATGCGGCCGAAAAAATACAGAATAGCGAGCATGACAAGGAGCATGATAATAAACACAAAACGGCGGTTCATCTCGGAGAAAAGAATCCGGGTTGAATACACCAGCCCCCACACCATCATCCCGATCCAAATAATCATCAGCGCCGAATATAGGGAAAGATAGACCCAGTGTCGCTTGATGGGCAGAACAATTTTTAATCTCGTAGGCGTCTGTTCGAAATGGACGCCAGTAATCATCGGTAATTTATCAATCATACCGAAAGATTATATCCGCCTGTGGGTAGGGGTGGTAACCTGCGTCTTACCGTCGATAATGTCAAACATTCAGCCCTTTCACGGCCTCAAGTCAGATTTTTAACAGCCGATTCACGCCCTGGCGGTTTATCTTATGGTACAACGTAGGTGGATCATGCTCATTCGCTGGTTACCCCTTGTAACAGGTGCGGATGGTCCAAGGAGGGCTATTTGGTAAATCACCTGATTCGGACCCAAAGACGATAATTTTTAGTCACAACCTATTGGCAAAAGGAGATTCTGAAAAATGACAAGAAGAAAATTAGGCGTTCTGTTCGGTTTGTTTATGGTGCTGGCTCTGACTGCCAGCGCTTTCGCTGATCTTGTCGTAACCTATTCCTCCAGCGAAGACGCCTGGAGCGAATTTACCGTCGATGATACCGAGGAACGCAACACAGCAGCCGCGACTAACAGCCTGATCGACAATGGGGCATTTACCAAATGGGGAACAACCCTTGGGCCGTCTGATCCCTGGACTTTCTGGCGCGATAACACTGCGGGATGGACGGCCGGCCGTCTGCATGAAGTTGACCTGGCGTTGCCGGCTAACCCGGATGGGATCAATAATGCCATGGGCTGGTTCATCCAGCATTCCGGCGCGAAGGAAGGCGGTTACTATGCCGGCGCATACCAGCAATTAACTCGCATCCCGACCCCCGGCCTTTACTACGTCAGCATCAGCACAACAGCTTTCTCCGACGGCAAGACTGGCCCATATAACAGTGTGGCCTGGTACGCAATCAGCGATTCAGCGAATCCTGCCGAAGTTACCGACTGGCGCGAGCTGTTTGCCGATCAGTTTGTTTGCGATAACGGCGACGGAATATGCAACTACGTCGGTCGCGATGAAACGGTCACCATTAATCCGGGCCAATACTTCCACCTGAAAGTCGGCCGCAAATTCCCCGAGTTTCTGGGATGGACCATGTTCATTATTGACGACATAAGCATCGTCGCCGCCGACGGAACAGCCACAACCGAAAACGGTTTCTTCAACTGGTGTGACGGCCGCCCCGAGGACTTCAAAGTACACGAGCTGATTCCTTGCACAAACCTGACCCAAATTCACTGGGATCCGGAACAGACTCGTTAGTTCCACCAAAGTAGCTGCGATTGACGCGGGGCGGGCCGTGTTCCTGCCCCGCGACTCCCATTATCTCCCCATTCCACTCAACCTGCCTAACTCCGACAAGTCGGAAATGGCAAGGGAAGTCCAATGTCAATCTATCGCCGGATAAAACTTCCCTTTTCGAGGGGGCCGGTTGGGTTTTTGGTCCTTATTCTGGTAACTGGGTTCGGTCAGACGGGTTGCACCCGAGGCGATGTAGCCGCCGCAGTCTCAACCGTAGCCGCGCAATTGGAGGCAACCCTTGAACCATGGGGAGCCACAACAGTCGCCGGCGCGCAATCCGCCTATTCCACCGCAAAGGCTCCCATCACACCCACGGCAATATCTTCGGTGAGCGAAACCGGTAATCTCGCGCTCCAAATTGATGATCCATTGCCCATCACAGCAAGCCCGCGGGCTCTACTTGCCACAAGTACGGCTATTCCTGTCGACACGGCCACAGCTACGCCGTCAGCCACGGCTACTCCCGAACCAACAGCAACCTCAACGGCGACCTACACCTCGACGCCAACACCCACGCCTTATCCGACGCAGGTCGAGGTACCGGGCGGGACGATGATCCTGATTCCCGGCGGAAACTTCCAGATGGGCGCGGATGCGGGCACCCTGGCCGAAGAATGCAACAAGTTCCGGGATGGCTGCCAGCCTGATTGGTTCGTCGCTTCGGAACCTGTTCATTCGGTTCTATTAGAGCGGTATTACATCGACGAGCACGAGGTCACGACGGCTGCATTTGTGGATTTCCTGAATGAGAACGGTGTGCCTTGTGGGGGTCTACCTTGTTTCAAGCCAGAAGAGAGCCAGATTGCGCTCCAGGATAACATATATATGATGCCTGAGGGCTCCGGCAGCGAACCGGTCACCGGCGTGACGTGGTATGGGGCTGCCGCTTTTTGCGATTGGCGCGATGCACGCTTGCCCACGGAAGCGGAATGGGAACGGGCGGCCGCCTGGGATGCGGAATCATCGATAGCACGCCGCTACCCCTGGGGAGATGAGTTCGATGGCAAGGTCCTGAATTTTTGTGATTCTTCCTGTGCTGAACAGCAGGCGAACCCCGATTTCGACGATGGCTATCCCGACCTGGCGCCGGTAGCAACCTACGAAAACGGCCGAAGTCCATCCGGCCTGTTTGATATGGCGGGTAATGTATGGGAGTGGGTAGCAGACTGGTATGATCCCTTATACTACGCAGAGTCGGCCGCATCCAACCCGACCGGACCTGGTGCCGGCGAGGAGAAGGTAGTACGTGGTGGTTCCTGGTTTGATACCGGCAACTTCGCCGCTTCGGCTATTCGCTTCCCTTCTTCCCCGGACAATGCCGATCGGACGATTGGATTCCGCTGTGCCACCAGCCTGCCATGATTCGGGTCCTCAGTCGTTAGAATAGCTGAACCTCAACCATGTCCCCGGCCATCAGGCCGCTATGGTTCAACGGGACCTTAATAAGCCCTTCGGCGTGAACCAATGTGTAGATGAGGTTGCTCTTCCCAAATATGGGGGTTGCTGTGATGCCCTCCGCCGTTTCATCCAAATGCGCCGGGATATAATCCTCCCGACCACTCTCGCTGGCGATATTCTGAGTCAGCCTGGCTGATATCTTCCGGTGAAACGGATCTTGTTGCAATCCCTGGAGCCGATAAATTGCAGGAATACCGAACATGTTGAACTGAATCATGGCCGAAACGGGATTCCCGGGCAGACCAAGCACCGGTTTCCCATCTATCGCGCCGACGATAGTCGGTTTGCCCGGTCGCGTCGCCACACCGTGCAGTAACACACCCGGTCGTCCCAAACCGGCGATCACGTCTACCGTCATATCACGAACGCTGACCGACGATCCGGCCGACATCACCAGCATATCCGCCCCAGCAAGCGCTCGCGCAGCGGCCTCTCGCAGTGATTCGATGTCATCAGGCACAATCCCGCCAAACACAGGGATACCACCCGCCCCAATACACAGCCCACCTATCGAATAACTGTTGATATCACGGATTTGTCCCGGAGAAGGAACGGACGCCGGCGAAACAACTTCATCGCCTGTAGCCAGAATCGCGACGCGCGGCCGGCGAATGGCCATGACATCAGATACACCGACGGCCAACAACCCGCCGATGTCCTGTGGGCGAAGGCAGGTACCGGCAGGCAGAATAGTCGCACCGGCAGCAATATCTTCGCCCACCTGAATAACATTCTGACCGGGAGCGACTGCCCGAAATACCTCAATTTCGTAGGGAAACCTGGATTCATTTGGCGTTCCAACCAGCTGAGAATGTTCGATCTGAACAACAGCATCAGCGGTGTCAGGTATCATGCCACCGGTATGAACGATGACCGCTTCCCCGGTCTTCAGTGGCATATCGGCAGCAGTGCCCATGCGGACCTCACCGGTGACGGTCAGGAATGCAGGCAGGACATCGCCCGCTCCGAAGGTGTCGGCCGCGCGAACGGCATAACCATCCATCGTGCTGCGTGGAAATGGCGGCAACGCTTCAGCAGAGCGAATCTCCTCCGCTGTGACCCGGCCAAGCCCTTCAAATGTAGGGAGCAGCTCTGTTTCCTGAATCGATCGGACGTGCTGGAGAAGCAGCGCTCGCGCATCGTCCGGCGGAAGCACATTGAAGAATTCAGGCATGATCGTAATTGGAGCGATTTTCTTGCGATTGCCTGCGCGGCCTAATCACCGGAAGCCATGGACACGAGGGTCGCCTCATCGATAACAGCAATACCCAGGTCATGAGCTTTGGCAAGCTTGCTGCCGGCTGCCTCACCAGCAACGACATAATTCGTCTTCTTGCTTACCGATCCCGCTGTTTTGCCGCCGTTTTGTTCTATGAATTCCGTGGCCTGTTCCCGGGACATGGTCGGCAGCGTGCCGGTGATGACGAATGTCAGTCCCGTCAGCAATCGGGAGCCTGACACCGGCTTTTCTTCGGCAATCTGCATATTTAACCCGGCCGCCCGAAGTTTCTCAATCAATATCCGGTTTGAATCGTTCCTGAACCAGGCCGCCACGGAAAGAGCGATCTGCGGACCTATCCCTTCGATAAGCTGGAGTTCGCTTTCAGATGCTCCGGCGATTGCATCGATACTACCCAGAGATTGCAACAACAACGCAGCGACAACCGAGCCCACAAATCTGATCCCCAATGCAGTCAGAACACGGTCGGCCGGCTGGCTTTTGCTGGCTTCAATACCAGCTAACAGGTTGTCGACTTTTTTCTCTTTATACCCCTCAAGGACAAGCAGATCCTCGCGACGAAGAGAGTATATATCGGCGACATCGTGTATCAATCCCTTTTGGAACAGCAACTCGACCGTTTGAGAGCCAAAGGTCGTGATATCCATCGCGCCGCGGCTGACGAAGTATTCTACCCGGCGAATAAGTTGCTCAGGGCAGGACGCATTCTCACAGTAGATGGCCACCTCCCCCGGCAACTGGACGACAGGTTCGTGGCAGAAAGGGCAGGAGGTTGGCTTGAAGATAGGACGCTCACTGCCGTCACGTGTTTCAACAATCGGCCCGACAATGTAGGGGATGACATCACCCGCACGTTTCACAAGTACCCTGTCACCAATGCGGATGTCTTTTCTGGCAATCTCGTCAAAGTTGTGCAGGGTTGCATTACGGACGATGACACCGCCTATCTCGACCGGCTCAAGGATGGCATTCGGGGCAAGCACGCCCGTACGGCCGACGTTGATTTGAACACCGATTAGACGCGTGGTTTTTTCCTGCGCCGGGAACTTCATTGCGATCGCCCCACGTGGGTCCTTGCCGACAAACCCCAAACCATCAGCAAGTTGCCGATCATTTATCTTGACGACCATGCCATCAACTTCATAGTTGATTTGGTTGCGTCGGGCAATCCATCCCTCGTAGGCGCTGATAACTTCATCAAGGTTGGCGCAAAGCCTGTTATCCGGCGACACAGGAAAACCCATCTCGCGCAACAATGCCAGCCGTTCCCATTGCGTCCCCGGAACCTCAATACCGTCTGACGCCAGGATGTCATAACAATAAAGTCGCAGGGGGCGCTCGGCCGTCTTTCCCGGGTCAAGTTGGCGCAGAGAGCCGGCGGCCGTATTGCGCGGGTTCATGTAGATCGCCTCGCCGGCGGCGGCACGTTTCTCGTTCAGTTCCTCAAACTTGTCGATGGGAATAAAGACCTCGCCTCGCACAGCTATATAAGGTGGGGGCGGCAATGGGCTTGATGGATCCACCGGAAGGCGTTTTGGGACAGCGTATATGGTGCGCAGGTTGGCCGTCACGTCCTCGCCCACATTGCCGTCGCCACGTGTTGCCCCCTGCGTGAACATGCCGTCTTGATAGGACAGGATGACTGACAACCCGTCGAGTTTTGGCTCAACCACATAATCAAGGTGTGTATCCGGAGGCAGAAGGCGGCCGATTCGTGATCGCCACGCTTTCAGATCATCCGGGTTAAAAGCATTCATCAGGCTTAAAACCGGAACGGGATGCGTTACCTTGCGAAACATGTCAACCGGCGGAGCACCAGCCCGCTGTGTTGGTGAATCTGGCGTGACCAGCTCCGGATGCGCCTGCTCCAGTTGTTGTAACTGACGGAATAAGGCATCGTATTCCGCGTCGCTTATAACAGGAGAATCAAGGACGTGGTATCGATATAGATGGTAATTAATCTCTACGCGAAGTTGTTGAATGCTATCTTCCGGTGTCATTTTCGCCGCTCTCTATTCTGCGCCTGTCCCGCCATCTTTACGGAGCGGGTGAAGGGATCAGGAAATCTTCAACCACCCAACCTTCAGTTCCGTTTGCCAGACGGACATGCCACCACTCATATTCTCCGCCGGCAGTAGGGCCTTCCAATATCAATATTACAGAACCCTCTGCGGCCACAGTTACCGGCAGATTGCTGGTGTTTGGTCCATTGCGAACCGTGACCCCCACCCCACCGGTATCGACCACCTGAGCATAAAAACCTGCCGTGATTTCCGGCGGGGCGACTGACAGATCAGGCGTCGCGGCCGACGTGGCCGTCGGGGCAATCGTCGGCGTCGCAGGATTAAGAGATATCGTCGCTGTCGGCATGGGCGGAGCCGTCAGCCGAATGATAGTTGGCTCAAGCGCTTGAGATGCGTTTTCCTGGGGCTTCGTCAGAAAATTGCCGAGCAACCACATCAAGGCAATCAACCCGATTATTGTAATTCCAGTTCCCAGACCGACCCATTTCCATGGTATCGGAGGACGTCCAAAATTCTCATTATGGTTCCGGCTGTTCGAATTTCGCATCATATGAAATTGATGTACTGGAGTGGTGCCACACTATCTACCATTAAGGTACGGCTTCCACCAGGAGCATCGTCACATCGTCAAACGCAGGCGCCTTACCACGCCAACGATCGATTGCTTGGGTCAATAATGGCAGAACAGCGCCGTTCTTCTGATTTCCTGCTGCCATGAAGGCAAGTTTCAGTCGCTCAAGCCCGAATGCCTCATCCTGCTCGTTACGAGCATCGACAACGCCGTCGCTGAATAACAATAACCGATCCCCGGGGTAAAGATCAATTTGATACTCTGTCAGCTTTAATTCTTCTATCATCCCCAGAAATCGGCCGTCTCCCACGAGGGAAACTGGTTCCTGTCCCGGTCGTAAAAGCAAGGGGCGATCCTGGGCTGCGCGAACATAGGTGAGGCGCCCGGTCGGTGTATGCAGCACCGCATAGAATGCCGTAACAAAGGCATCCATTCCATATCCGTCTGAAGCGCCGCCGATTAAAAACAAGCCCCGATGAACCGCACACACGACATCCCCGGGAGAAAGAGAGTGATGGGCTTCCTGAAAAAACAGCGTGCGCGTAACGGCCATCAGCAAGGCGGCATAAACACCTTTATCCGCGACATCGGCGATTAACAGACCGATATGCTCATCATCGAGGGTGCAGACGTCGAACAGGTCGCCGCCGACATGACGTGCCGGAGCCAGATAGGAATCAAAGCGGTAATTTGCAGTCTTTGGCAATTTCGCCGGAAGGAGATTGCGCTGCATCTCGGCGGCCAACTCCAACTCACGCTCCAGGCGTTTATTTTCAACGAGCACGATTTGGGCAGCCTGTAATTCCTGATAGGCTTGCTGGAGAAGTTCGTTCTTTTTCCGCAGGTCCCTAATTGATAGCTGATCCAGGTGACGGAAGCTGGAGAGGATGCGTCGCGTGATATGGATGGCCAAATCGGGATCAGTTTGTAACAAGGCCCGAAATTGCTCCGCGGTTATCTCCAGTACCGTTGCCTCAGTGATCGTTTTTACTGTGGCTAATCGAGGGTTATCGTCGAGGAGTGCCATCTCGCCGAACGTTTGTCGAGGCCCAAGAGTGGCCAACACATGGTTTTGCCCGTCTTCCATTTGCCGCGATACAACCGCCCACCCTTCTTCCAGTACATAAAAAGTTCGCTCCGTCTCTCCTTGATGAGTCAAGACGGTGCCGGCCGGATGTGTCCGAACAGTGGCAATGCTCCGTAAAACGGAGAGGATATGGTCATCGAGGACTATGTCGTGAGTAAGTGACATCTGTTCCATGGCTTCACCCATCAGGCTGCAACTTTGGGAATACTTACCCTCGATCTCTTACCTTCGTTGAGACTTCATTCACATGCTGAACCAGTTTTTCAATAGGCCAGGTATTGACAATATCATTGGCCGCGGCCCAACCCCGTTGGGCGGTCGCCACACCGTATTGGAGCAGTTCAAAGTCGTCGGAATGATGCGCGTCGGTGTTAACGGCGATCTTAACACCTTGGTGAATTGCCATCCGGGCATGGACATCGTTGAGATCCAGTCGAGCCGGGTTGGCGTTAATCTCCAGGATGGTTCCTGATGCCGCGGCCGCGGAAAATACAGCATCCATGTCGAGGTCAGCTCCGGCGCGATCGGGCAACAACCTGCCCGTCGGATGAGCGATCATGTCTACATGTGGGTTATTGATGGCGTTTAGCAGCCGCCGCGTCACCTGTTCCCGCGACTGCCCCAGCGCGCTGTGCAGGCTGGCAATGACAAAATCCAGCTCAGCCAGAACGTCATCGGGATAATCCAACGATCCGTCGGCGCGAATCTCCATCTCAGTGCCGTGCAACACGCGGAAATCAGGGCCTAATGCGCTGTTTGCGGCTTCAATCTCAATCGCCTGCTGGCGCAAACTTTCCACCGATAAACCATTCGCCACGCCCAGGCTCACCGAATGATCGGTGATGGCGATGCCGCGCAAGCCGCGATCCCTCGCCGCGCGGGCCATGTCCATGACGCTCAATTTGCCGTCTGACCAGGTAGTGTGCATATGGAGATCCGTCAGGATATCCGCTTCCTCGACCAGTGTCGGCAAATTTCCTGCCAGCGCTGCCTCGATCTCTCCACGATCCTCACGCAAACGGGGTGGAATGAACTCGAGTCCCAACCGCTTGTAAACCTCCTCTTCCGACGCACAAAGTATCTCTGATGTGCCGTCAAGAGGTGTGAATGCGTGCTCATTAAGGCTGAATCCCTTCTTCAAGGCTAACTCGCGCAATTTGACATTATGATCCTTGCTCCCGGTGAAATAGCATAGCAGTGTTCCCCAACGCTCAGCGGGAAGAACGCGCAGATCAACCCCCAGACCGTTCAACAAGGTGACGCGCGAGCGTGTCGGCCCTCGGGCAACCACAGTTTCAACCATGTCAAGCGATCCAAACCGATCCATGACAGCGTCGGGAGAGTCGGCCGCGACCAATAAATCAATATCGCCTATCGTCTCCCTCATTCGTCGCAACGATCCGCCTACGGCCGAATTGGTCACGCCGGGAACTACCTTAAGCGTCTGAAGGATTTGTTGGGCAATCGGCCAGGCCATCCCTACCGAGGTTCGCGCGTCACCATGCCTGGACAATGCGTCAATAGATGCGACAAGCTTCGCCTCTGATTTCGCCCCCATGCCGGGCAAATCCCGCAACCTGCCCTCACGCGCGGCAACGGTCAACTCTTCCAGTGTCGTGATATTCAGGGTCTCGTATATTTGCTTGACTCGCTTCGGTCCCAAACCTTCGACACGTAAAAGGTCAACCAGCGAGGGCGGAATCTCCTTCGCCAATTTCTCGTAAAATTCGAGTCGACCGGTAGTCAGCATCTCCTCAATTTTTGCTGCCAGAGTGTCGCCAATGCCCGGGATTTCGGTTAATTTTCCTTCGGCGTAGACTACGTTGATGTCGCGTCCTAACGACTCGATACTCTCGGCAGCCTTCCTGTAGGCCAATATCCGGTGAATCTGGTCCCCGCGAATGGCCAGCATATCGGCCACCTTGTTGAAGATGTCAACCACGTCCCGATTTCTCATGAGAACAATTATACTCTGAATGCAACGATATCACGCTGTACACATAATCTGCGGGCTCCTGGTGTTTCATATCCGGGAATAAGTTCCGCCCAGCACACTGAAATTTCAGAATAGCCCCAAAGTATTACTCTCGTAATTGTTCCTTGCGTTTTACACCTATCATTGCTATTCTACTGTCCCTTATAGGGTCGGTGTGACCCGCAAATTGCAAGGAGTGAAAGATGAAGAAGAATCGATTTATGTTGATATTGGGATTACTTCTCATCGCCGCCCTGGCCCTCACCGCGTGTACAGCTACATCCGGTGATGTTCAGCAAGCGATCGAAGAAGTAGCGCCGACGCTTCAAGCCGCCGCGACCGAACTAGCGCCGACGGTACAGGCGGCTGTCGAAGAGATCGCGCCGACTGTTGAAGCAGTCGCGACCGAGATGGCGCCTGCAGCCGAAGAAGCTGCACCGGCATTCGAGCCTATGTCCCTTGCCGCCCCCGACTGTGAGTACGGCGGCCTCTTCAAGGAGATCGCTGCGCTCGATGAACTGACCGTACAGTTCACGATGTGCGCCCCTGATCCGGCTTTCCCGTCCAAGGTAGCCTTCACCTCCTTCGCCATCCAGCCGTCCGAATGGCTGGAATCCACCGGCGGCACCGGCGAACTGCTGGAGCATCCGGTCGGCACAGGGCCGTACATGATCTCGGCCTGGAATCGTGGCGAAGAAGTTCAGTTCACCAAGAACCCCAACTACTGGGGCAATCCGGCAGTCGCCGAAAACCTGGTGTTCCGTTGGCAAGCCGAGTCGGCTGCGCGCCTGCTCGAGTTGCAATCCGGCACGGTTGACGGCATCGACAACCCCGGTCCGGATGATTTCGAGACCATTACCAATGACCCGAATCTGCAATTGCTGGATCGTCCGGCTTTGAACATCTTCTACCTTGGCATGAACAATACCTATGCGCCGTTTGACAACGAGAAGGTTCGTCAGGCGATCGCCATGGGTATTGACCGCCAGCGTATCGTCGACAACTTCTACCCGCCGGGTTCCGAAGTTGCCTCGCACTTCACTCCGTGCAGCATCCCCAATGGTTGCGCCGGCGAAGAGTGGTATGAGTTCGATCCCGAAGCGGCTCGCGCGCTGTTGGCCGAGGCCGGTTTCCCGGACGGTTTCACGACCACGATTGAGTATCGTGACGTTGTCCGTGGCTATTTGCCCGATCCCAACATCGTTGCCCAGGACATTCAGGCCCAGTTGGCCGAGAACCTTAACATTACCGCGGAAATCGTGGTAACTGAATCCGGTGCGTTCCTTGCCCGTGCCGATGCAGGCGAACTCGATGGCCTGTATCTGCTCGGTTGGGGTGCTGACTACCCCGACATGACCAACTTCCTCGATTACCACTTCGGCGCCGGCTCTTCGCCGCAATTCGGTGACCACTTCACCGACCTGACCGACGTGTTGGCCCAGGCAGCTTCGCTGGCCGGTGACGACGCCCGTGCCCCGCTGTATGAGCAGGCTAATAACCTGATCAAGCAGCACGTGCCGATGGTTCCGGTCGCGCATGGTGGTTCCGGCGTGGCCTATCTGGCCACCGTCCAGAATGCCCACGTCAGCCCGCTGGGTAACGAGGCCTTCGCCTCAATGGATCCGGGCAAGGACACCTTCGTCTGGATGCAGAACGCTGAGCCGATCAGCCTCTACTGTGCTGACGAGACCGACGGCGAATCGCTGCGGGCCTGCGAGCAGGTTACCGAAGCGTTGCTGGCCTATGAGGTCGGTGGCACGGCTGTTGTGCCCGCATTGGCCACCGGTTGCGAGCCGAACGAGGACCTGACCGTGTGGACCTGCACCCTGCGTGAAGGCGTCACCTTCCACGACGGTTCTGCGCTTGACGCGAACGACGTGGTAATGACCTACGTCGTCCAATGGGATGCCGCGAATCCGCTGCACACCGGCAATACGGGAGCTTTCTCCTACTTCTCCGGTCTGTGGGGTGGCTTCCTGAACGCGCCGCCGTCTGAGTAAAAAGAGGCATCGCCCACTTGTGAACGGTTAATCCCGTTCGTTCGTTAAGAATTGAGGCGGGATGGATATTCCCATACCCATCCCGCCTCCTATTTGAATAGCCCAGTGCCGGAGTAAATAACTCTCGAAATGACTCAATACACTATTCGGCGTCTAATCGCAGCAATCCCGGTCATCGTGGGCGTCCTCATTGTCACTTTCGTGCTGGCTCGCGCCATCCCCGGCGAACCGTGTACGGCCATGTTCGGCGAAAAAGCCACTCCAGAAGTTTGCGAAAAATTTAACCGCGACAAGGGACTGGATAAACCAATCGCCACCCAATTCCTCATCTTCGCCAAGGACATGCTTCGCGGCGACTTTGGCGACTCCATTCGATTCAAACGGTCTGTCAGCCAGATTCTGATCGAAAGGCTTCCTCAAACAATGGAGCTGGGAATGGCCGCCTTGTTAATTGCCGTCACCGTCGGTATCCCGCTGGGCATAATTTCCGCAACCCGACGCAATTCACCCGCCGATGTTGCCACCATGATCGGGGCCAACATCGGGGTTTCAATGCCCGTCTTTTGGCTTGGACTAATGCTGGCCTATGTTTTCGCCCTGCTCTTGAAAGATACCCCATTCCAACTTCCACCCAGCGGCCGGCTGTCAGCCGGGGTTAACTCGATTCCGTTTTACGAAGTCTATAACCTGCAATTTACCGCAGGTACTTTTAAAGCATCGCTGTTCACCTTCCTCAGCAATTTCTATATATTTAATTCAATCATCACCGCCAACTGGACTGTCCTGACTGATTCCATCAGGCATCTTATTTTGCCGGCAATCGCCCTCGCGACAATCCCGCTGGCCATCATAGCCCGCATGACCCGCTCATCCATGCTGGAGGTGTTGGGTCAGGATTATGTGCGCACCGCCAAAGCCAAAGGTCTGAAGCAACGCCAGGTGGTCATGAAGCATGGGTTTCGCAACGCATTGTTGCCAATCGTCACAATCGTTGGGTTGCAATTGGGCCTGGTTTTGAGCGGAGCTATTCTGACTGAGACGATCTTCGGCCTGTCCGGCGTCGGCCGCAGTCTGTATGAGGCCATCACGGCTCGCGACTACCCCATCATCCAGGGTTTCGTTGTGGTCATCGCCGTTGGCTATGTTCTTGTCAATCTCATCGTCGATCTGTCATACGCTATTCTGGATCCACGGATCCATCTGGACTAATGCCGATGTCTTCTGCCACAGAACCCGCAGTTCCGGTCGCCAAGCTTCCGCCGCTGGATGACGCGGCCGCCGGTGATATTGGCGATTTTCGCGCCAATAGTCTTTGGCGATTAACGTTGCGTCGCCTGTTTCGTCAGCGCTCGGCCGTAATAGGCGCTATCATGCTTGGTTTGCTGGTGTTCAGCGCGATTTTCGCTCCGTGGATCGCGCCTTATGACCCTGAACAAGTACTCATCGGCAAGGAAGACGTACGCAAACGTGCCGCGCCATGCATCCATCTCCTCGGCTGCCCGGCCGACCAGCCACAACATATCCTTGGTGTCGATGGCAACGTGCGCGATCAGTTTAGCCGGATCATTTACGGGACGCGCGTATCGCTCTATGTCGGATTCCTGACGGTTAGCCTTGCGGTCATCGTAGGCACCCTTCTCGGCGCTGTCTCCGGGTTCCTGGGTGGCTGGATGGACAACACCGTTATGCGCGTACTCGATGTTGTTCTGGCCTTTCCGTTCCTGTTACTGGCAATCGCCATCGTCAGCGTGCTGGGGCCGGGCCTGACAAACGCCATGCTGGCAATTGCCATCATCAGCATACCGATCTACGCACGTGTTACCCGGGCCAGCGTCCTGTCCGTCCGTGAGATGGATTTCATTGAGGCATCGCGCGCATTGGGGGCCAGCAACACGCAGATCCTCTTCAGACGCGTTTTGCCGAATGCTCTCCCGCCGCTCATCGTCGTGGCCACATTGGGAATCGCAACCGCGATTCTGGACACAGCCGCCCTTTCGTTCATCGGCCTCGGCGCGCAACCTCCTACCCCGGAATGGGGCTCGATGCTGGCCATCGAGCGCAATCAGGTCTTCAGCGCTCCCCATCTGGTGATCTTTCCCGGTCTTGCCATCATGTTCACTGTACTGGCCTTTAACCTGCTGGGGGACGGCTTGCGCGACGCTCTCGACCCGCGCCTTGTCCACGGCAGCGGCGTGGCGAAAGAATAATCAAGGAAGGCTCTTTTCCGTATTGGGAAATCAATCAAAAAACGACCCGGATAGCCTCCGGGTCGCCTCTGTTTGCGTAGATGAGTAAATTTAGCCTGCAGTATAATGCAGGGTCAACTTAAGGGCTCACCGGTGTATGGCTCAACATCGGTCGCCTCAGGCCCCTTGGTCGTTGTCTCCACATCATAGAGAATCCATTGGCCTTCTTCGTACTCTTCCACATCGCCGACGGTAGCCGACTTGTGGAAGAATATTTCCTCCCCTGCGCCACGAACGATGAACCCGTAACCCTTCTTGGCGTTATACCACTTAACCCGGCCGATGTATTTGCCGGTCATCGGATCGATCTGAATAGTCTCCGGACCGACTATCTCTTCGCTCTTCGACGGCGATGGTTGGTCATAACCCCGATCTGATGATGGTTGATGCCTCGGTTCCGAATCCCGGCGCTCACCTCGCTCAGCGTGTGGAGGTCTGGTCACGGGCTCTGTCTTCGGTAATTCAGCCAGCATAACCGGGTCGACGGGCAACCCCGCCTGGCTTAAACGCCGTTGCATTTCGACAGTAAATATAAATCTCTCCCCCTTCTCGTTCTCTGCCCAACGATCTCGAAAGTTCATGATGATTCTCCAATGGTCTACCTAATTCTTGCTCTTGCCGCGTTTCTTTTCAGTTTCAGGTGTGGAGGCTTTTGGAGGCGGCATCCCGTTCACGACCGGCGACACCACGCCAGTAACACGACTCTTGGCGGCCAACGTCATAACCGATTGCGGCCGCGCACTGCGAGAGCCAATCGGCGTATCGCTCAGCCCGATCTTCTTCGTCACGCCACCGCTTGTCGTGATGATGCAGGTCATCCCCTTAAGCAGTAACGACATCGCCACTACCTCCGATGCGCCTTTCGGAAGGCGCAGGTTGATGACACCCTGCCCATAACGGTTCTGCAGCGGGTATTCCTCAATGGGGGTTGCCTTGGCGAAGCCATTATCGGTAATGCTCCAGACAAAGCTGTTCGGCGCCACGACATCCATCCCGACAATTCCGTCCGTCTCGCTATCGAGTTTTATCCCCAGAACACCGGCCGCCGGCAAACCCATTGGCCGCACCGATTCCTCATTGAATCGAATTGCCTGTCCACTGGAGGTTGCCAGTAAAATCTCCTGATCGCCACCAGTCACGCGGACCCACCCCAGCGCGTCATCTTCGGCCACGTTGATTGCGATGAACGGGTCAGCCGTTACACCGGGCAGGTCGTCCAATCGTATCCGTTTAACCACACCGGCAAGCGTTGTCAGAAAGAGATAGCCTTCCCGGGAGATGTCTGCCGGTAATACGAGTGCTGCCGCCAAATGATCATCCCGACCAAGAGGCGTCAGATTACCCCAGGCTATTCCCCTGCCAATCTCGTCACTTTCCGGTATACGGTGCACAGGCAAACCAGCCGCCCGACCACCAGCCGCAAACAAGTAAAGGATATCCCGTGTGCCGGCTCGAATCAAGGCCGCGGGTTGTTCCAGCGGTTTGCGAGCCATCGCCGGCAAAGTCTCGCCATTTGCCCGGCACATTGTCCCTTTTTCACCAATCATCACCCAGCCTTGCTCGTCCGGCAACAGGCCGGCGCTAGTGAGCACGCCGCCTTCGGTGGAATCGACGATCTGGGTGCGACGCTTGTCGCCAAATTTCTCACTCACTTCCAGCAGCTCTTTTTTGATCTGCTCGCGCATTAATTCCGGTCGGGCCAACAGTTTTTCAAGATCCTTGATGAGAGCCAGCTTTTCCTTGTACTCTTCTTGTATCTTTTTCCTCTCCAAAGCCGCGAGACGTCGCAATTGCATGTCGAGAATGGCCTGGGCCTGGATCTCGGTCAGCTTGAAGCGCTCCATCAGGTTGGTTTTGGCAGTATCGGCCGAACGAGAGCGCCGGATGAGGTCAATAACCTCATCCAGATTGTCAAGAGCAACAAGCAGGCCCTCCAGGATGTGTGCTCGCTGGCGCGCCTTTTCCAGGTCATATTCGCTGCGGCGGCGTACGACCTCCAACCGATGTTCAAGGTAATAGCGCAGAGCCTGCTTCAGCGTCAGCACACGCGGCTCTTGGTTAACCAAAGCCAGTAGAGAGATACTGAACGTAGATTGCAGCGGCGTCAGCCGGAACAGGTCAGCCAACACCGCCTCGGCGTCTACAGTCCGGGTCGTCTCAATGATGATCCGCAGCCCGCGACGGTCAGACTCATCGCGCAGGTCGGTCAGTCCTTCTATCTTCCCGTCCCGATGCAGGTCAGCGATGCGGCCGAGAAGGTTCGTCTTGTTCACCTGATAAGGGATCTCGGTGATGATAATGCGGGATTTGTTGCGGCCCATCTGCTCGATGTGCGCCCGCGCGCGAACTGTCACCCGACCTCGGCCGGTGGCATAGGCACTGGCGATAACGTCAGCACCATCGTCCTCACCCCGATGGCGAGCGATCAATCCGCCTGTGGGGAAATCCGGCCCCTGGACGAAGCGCATCAGGTCGGCAACGGTAATCTCATCCAGCTTCCCCCAGTTCTCGAGCATGAATACCAGCGCGCCGACAATCTCGTTAAGGTTATGCGGCGGAATACTTGTCGCCATGCCGACAGCAATGCCCGACGACCCATTCACTAAAAGGTTAGGGATGGTGGCAGGCAGGACACTAGGTTCTTTGAGTGAGTCATCGAAGTTCGGCTCAAAGTCAACGGTGTTCTTCTCGATATCATGGAGCAGGTCATGTCCCATCTGGGACATCCGGGCTTCGGTATAGCGCATGGCGGCGGCCGCGTCACCATCGATCGACCCGAAATTCCCCTGCCCATCGACCAGCATGTAGCGCATGGAAAAATCCTGCGCCATGCGTACCATGGCTTCATACACCGGCTGGTCGCCATGAGGATGATACTTGCCAAGAACTTCGCCGACGACACGCGCCGATTTTCGATAGGCGGTGTCCGGTCGTAGCCCCATATCGTACATTGCGTACAGAATTCGCCGCTGGACGGGTTTTAATCCATCCCGGACATCAGGTAACGCGCGCGAGACAATAACGCTCATGGCGTAGCTCAGGTAAGACTCGCGCATTTCCTGATCTATATTGACTTGCTTGATCAGTCCAACTTCCATAGGTGGCACAATTATTCAGCCTGATAGCGTCAGGCGAAATGAAATATTTGTTCTAAATCGTCCCAACTATAGGCAATTTGTCTTGTGATGTCAACGGGAAAACGAGAGGAGAAAAGAAGAGAGGCCAGGAAGTTCGGATGGTTGGGAGAGTCAACAGATCACCTTGGACTCACCAGACCTACGCATCCATTAATCGCACCCCAGGTAATCAGGAGAATAATCAGCGTAGCGGATGGTCAGCCACCGGACTGATTGTGTATTAATCGACGATGTCTTGAAGGATTACCAGGGTTCCGGCTCTTCGACATAGACCATCCCGTCCTTGATCGTGACCGGATAGACCGGGATTGGATCAGTCGCGGGGAGGCGCGTCACCTTGCCGGTTCGCAGATCGAAGCGAGCGCCGTGGCGAGGGCACTCAATCTGACACTCAAACACGTCCCCGTCCTCCAGCGGCCCGCCATCATGAGTGCAAAGGTCGGCGATACAAAAGAACTCACCCTCGTAATTCAAAAGGATGACGGACTCCTCGCCCAATTCAAGATGAAGACGCGAGCCGGGCAAAAGCTCATCCTCGCGAGTAACCATAACCAAATTAGTCATGCGTGCGCATTACCCCAGGATCAGGGATCCCATAAGCACCAGCTTTCAAAACCTTGAGGGATAGCAGAGCGCATTTCACACGTGCCATACTAAGGGGAACTCCAACTAATCCCAATAATTCTTCACTGGTGAATGATTTAACTTCATCAAGGGTTTTGCCCTTGATTTCCTCAGTCAGGAGCGAGGCCGAAGCTTGACTGATGGCGCAACCATCGCCACGCCAGGCCACATCCGCCACCCTGCCTTCGTCGTCAAGACGAACATCAATACGGATGACATCACCGCAGAGAGGATTATCTTCCTCATAGGTGAAGTCTGGATTCTCGATCTCGCCATAATTCAGCGGGTGTTCGTACAGATCGATTATTTGCTCTTGATAGATATTGGCGTCCATGGGCAGCCTCCAGTTTAACAGTGATCTTAATCTGACCTGCTTTAATTCAGCCTGAAAACAGATCGGGTGTGATGCAATGCGGCTGTGAGCTGGTCGACCTCTTCGAAGGTCGTGTGGACATAGAAGCTCGCCCGGGCAGATGCGGGAATACCCAATTTCTGATGAAGCGGCATCGCACAATGATGCCCGGCGCGAATCGCGATGCCCTTTTTGTCCAGGACTTCTGCGATGTCGTGGGGATGGACTCCCCCCAATGTGAAAGACGCCAAACCACCATGTAAGCTACCAGGTGGTCCGAGCAATGATAAACCCGGCACTTCGCTCAAAGACTCCAAAGCATATTGAGTAATGGTCTGTTCGTGAGCATGAACGGCGTCAATGCCCAAATGATTAAGGTAATCGACTGCCGCGCCGAGACCGATTGCTTCGGCGATCCGGGGTGTACCTGCCTCGAATTTCCAGGGCAGGTCGTTCGTGGTAAACCCCTCCAATGTCACGCGACGGATCATATCGCCGCCGCCGAGGAAAGGTGGCATGGCTTCCAGCAACTCGCGCTTGCCGTAAAGAACGCCAATCCCGGTCGGCCCACACATTTTGTGGGATGAAAACGCGAGAAAGTCGCAGTTCAGAGCCTGGACATCGATCGACATATGGGGGGCAGTTTGGGCCGCATCCACCATAGCCAGCGCGCCAACTGCATGCGCCGCCTCTACCAACTCAGTGACGGGGTTGATGGTTCCCAGAACGTTGGAGACACCGGTGAATGAAAACAGGCGGGTACGTTTGTTTAAAAACTCGTCCAGACGCTCAACCAGCAGGGTTCCATCGTCCCTTATGGGAAGATATCGAATTGTTGCGCCCTTCTCCCGCGCCAATATCTGCCAGGGGACGATGTTGGCGTGGTGTTCCATCTCGGTCAGCAGGATCTCGTCGCCCGGCCCAATGTTTGTCCGGCCCCAGCTATAAGCTACCAGATTGAAGGCCTCGGTGGCGTTGCCGACAAAGACAACCTCTTCGGTGGTCGGCGCGTTGATAAACCTGGCAACCTTTTGCCGCGCCAACTCATAGGCAGACGTCGCCAACTCGCTCAACCGATGCACCCCTCGATGAATATTGGCGTGATAATGGATGTAGTAATCATCCATCGCCGCAATAACCGAAGTCGGTTTTTGTGAGGAAGCAGCACTATCCAGATAGACCAGCGGCACACCGGGATAAACTTCAGTATCGAGAATTGGGAAATCCCTTCGGACGTCCTCAACATTAAACACTATGCACTCATCCTTGCTTGGAAGGGTTCTCGATCGGCACCCCAACCAGGTTCCCCCACTCAGTCCAGGACCCATCATAATTTCGGACGTTAGGATAGCCTAATAGGTAGGTCAGGACAAACCAGGTATGCGAACTTCGCTCTCCGATGCGGCAATACGCGATGACATTATCATCAGAGGATAAACCCTTCTCCCCCTCATATATCGCGCGCAGTTCGTCCGCAGGTTTGAATGTCCCGTCTTCGGCAGCAGCCCGGCTCCAGGGTACGCTCACCGCCCCCTTGATATGGCCGCCACGGAGCGCGCCTTCCTGTGGGGAGCCGGGCATATGCAACAACTCGCCGCTGAACTCTTGCGGGCTGCGAACGTCGACCAGCGGCTGACCAGCCATTACGTGAGCCAGGACCTGATCGCGGAACGCGCGAATCTTGTAGTCCACTCGCGGCGTTGACTTGTATGGGGTGGGCTTGAAAACTGGTCTCTCCCTGGTAAGTTCTCGCCCTTCCGCGATCCATTTCTGGCGTCCGCCGTCCATGATGCGGCAATCCTGGTGCCCAAACAGCTTGAACACCCAGAAGGCGTAGGTCGCCCACCAGTTATTTTTATCGCCGTAAAATACGACTGTCGTGTCGTTATCAATCCCGTTTCGGGACAACAGGGCTGCGAATTGTTCCTCGTTGAGATAGTCCCGACGAATAGAATCGTTTAAATCAGCAACCCAATCGATGTGGACAGCATTTGGGATATGCCCTGTGCCATAGAGAAGCAGGTCTTCATTAGACTCGACGAGACGTATCTCATTGGTCCTGTGCAGGTTATTTGCGACCCATTGGGTGCTCACCAAAACATCTTCAGCGGCATACTTGTCAGGAGACATGGTTTTTTTCCTTTGAAGTGCAGTAATCTCGCCTATCAAGAACAAACGCCGCCTTCCGCAAAACGCTTGCGGGAGCAAGCAATTCACAAAAGCCGGCGTCTAAACAGTTGGTAGCGGAGCTGGAAACTATTGTTTCAGCCGATTTTTTCCAGGATGCGGCCAAAGATTCGGTTGCGAACTCCCTCAAACGGTATGCGTTGCATAACCGGGTCAAAGAATCCCTGAATTACCATCCGCACGGCGTCATTACGCGGGATTCCCCGGCTCATCAGATAGAAGATCTCTTCCTCATCGAGCTTGCCGACCGTTGAAGCGTGGGTGCATCGCACATCATCCGCCTGGATTTCCAGGCCCGGGATCGAATCCGCTCTTGCCGTTCTGTCCAGCATCAGGTTTCGGTTAGCCTGGAAGCCGTCGATACGCTGTGAATCCGGCAAGGCCTTGATCATGCCTTGCCAGACTGAGCGGGATTGATCCCTCAGAGCGCCCTTGTAAAGCAAGTCGCTAGTGGTATCGGCGGCATTGTGGTTCTGTTGGGTGTCAAGATCTACATGCTGCCGCCCGTTTGTGAAGAAGATACCCGACATTCGCGCCCAGGCTCCCGGAGCATCCAGTTGCGACGTCTGGAAAGCCTTCGTCAGGCGTGTTCCCATCACGCTGGTGATCCAGTCTAGCTTGCCGTCTTTCCCCACGCGGCCGCACTCATGGTTGAACTGCCAAACGTTTGAGCCGAAGTCCTGGAGCGAGGCGTAATGCAGACTCGCGCCATCACGAACGATCAATTCAATCGCACCGTTGTGAAGCGCCTGCCCCTCGCCTTTGGCCGGGGAAGCGTATTCATCCATAAAAGTCGCTTCGGAGTTTGCGTCGAGAACAACAAGTGTATGGGTGAATGTGCGGCCGTGGAGCGCCCAGAGGGCACTATGAAGAGGGGCAGAAGCCTTCACGCCGCGCGGGACGTACAGGAAAACGCCGCCGCGCCAGAATGCGCCGTGCAGGGCGGCGAACTTGCCCTCGTCAGGTCGTACAGCTTCGGTCATGAAGTTTTTTCGAACCAGATCACCGTGCTCCCGAACGGCCGTGTGCATGTCACAGAAAATAACGCCTTGCGCGCGAAGCTCGTCGCTCAAGGTATATTCCTTAACCACGCCATCAACCTCAACCAGGACCCCACCGGCGGCGTCATCCGTGAGCTGCGCGCCCAGATGATTCGGGACCTCAACGGACGAAGCGCCGGTGCCATTCAGCGATATGCCGAATGAATCGAGCTTGAATCGACGAATATCAGTTCGTCGCCATGCCTCATCCCTGGTGGTTGGAACCGGCAAGGAGGCATAAATCTCCCATGCGTTCAAACGAAGAGCCAGCATCCATTCCGGCTCGTTTAATGACGAAGAGAGCTGGATTACTGACGCACGAGTAAAGGGAAGCAACTCAGCCAATGCTACCCTCCATTTGCAACTGTATCAGGCGGTTCATTTCGATCGCATACTCCATCGGCAACTCCTTGACCAGTGGCTCGATGAACCCATTGACGATCAATGCGTTTGCCTCATCTTCGGGGATGCCGCGACTCATGAGATAGAAGACTTGTTCTTCGCCGACTTTACTAACCGACGCCTCGTGGCCGATATTGACATCCGATTCGTTTATTTCGATGTACGGGTAGGTGTCCGAGCGACTGTGCTCATCCAGAAGAAGCGCGTCGCAAACAACATTTGACTTGCAATCATAGGCGCCTTCGGCAACCTTTAGCAAACCTCGATAGGACGCCCTTCCCCCACCCTTGGAGATTGATTTTGAAATTATCCGGCTACTTGTGTGAGGGGCCATATGCACAACCTTGCCACCGGCGTCCTGGTGTTGTCCTTGGCCCGCAAAAGCAATTGACAAGATTTCACCGTGCGCGCCTCTGCCCATCAGATAGACGGCGGGATATTTCATGGTGATTTTGGAACCCAAATTGCCGTCTACCCATTCCATCGTCGCGTTCTCTTCCGCAATGGCGCGTTTTGTCACCAGGTTGTAGACATTATTGGACCAGTTCTGAATAGTCGTGTAACGACAACGCCCGCCCTTCTTGACGAGGATTTCAACCACGGCCGAATGCAGCGAATCTGAAGAATAGATGGGTGCCGTGCAACCCTCGACGTAGTGAACATAGGCCCCTTCGTCGACAATGATCAACGTGCGCTCAAATTGCCCGGAGTTCTTGGCGTTAATGCGGAAGTACGCCTGCAACGGCATATCGATATGGACGCCCGGCGGGACATAAATAAAACTTCCACCCGACCAGACGGCCGTGTTGAGGGCGGCAAATTTGTTATCGTTAGACGGTATGATCGTCCCGAAATATTCCTTAACGAGCTCGGGATGTTTGGCGAGACCGTCATCCATACCCAGGAAGATAACGCCCTTTTGTTCAAGCTCTTTTTTGATGTTGTGGTAGACAACTTCTGATTCGTACTGAGCCGCGACACCGGAGAGAAACTTTTGCTCCGCTTCGGGGATACCAAGCTTGTTGAAGGTATTCTTGATGTAACCGGGGACGTCTTCCCAGTTGTCTTCCTGTCGCTCGCTGGGTTTGATGTAATAGTAGATGCTTTCGAAATCGATCTCGGAAAGATCGGCGCCCCATTCAGGCATCGGTCGATCCAGAAAGTGTTGATAGGCCTTCAGCCTGATATCGAGCATCCACTCCGGTTCGCCCTTCATATTCGACATGGCACGAATGACATTCTCATTCAGCCCTCTCTCGGCCTTGAAGATGTAATCCTCTTTGTCGGCGAAGCCGTACTTGGAAGCATAATCCTCGTTTACCCCGGCGACGATCTCATTCTCGGTTAATTCCCGCTCAATCGTTTGGTCAGCCATTATGCAACCTCCGCCGCCCCATACTTCTCGCGCAGCCAATCGTAGCCGTTCTCTTCAAGATGCAAGGCCAATTCCGGGCCACCACTCTCAACGATGCGGCCGTCGAGCATGATATGCACGCGATCGGGCTGGACGTAATTGAGGATCCGCTGATAGTGGGTGATCACCAGAACACCCATATTGTTCGTATCGTGCAGATGCACAGCACCCTCAGCCACAATCCTGAGAGCGTCAATGTCGAGACCAGAATCAGTCTCATCCATTATGGCGATTTTCGGTTGAAGGATGGCCATCTGAAGAATCTCGGCACGTTTTTTCTCCCCGCCGGAAAAGCCTTCATTTAGATAACGGCCGGCGAACTTTTGATCGATCCCAAGGGCGTCCATCTTCTCGCGCAGCAAACGACGAAATTGGGGGATCGGCATGCCCGCATCCTCGGGATTTAGTGCCTTGCGCCGGGCATTGATCGCTTGTCGCAGAAATTTGGCCACTGTGACGCCGGGGACGGCTACCGGATATTGAAAAGCCAGGAACAAACCCAGACGCGAGCGCTCGTCGGCTTCAAGATCCAAAAGGTTAACCCCATCGTAGGTGACGTTTCCGGCCACAGGTTCATAGTTTGGATGTCCAGCCAGAGAATAAGCCAGGGTGCTCTTCCCGGAACCGTTTGGCCCCATCAAGGCGTGGATCTCCCCCTCTCTCACCGTCAGATCGATACCTTTCAGAATACGGTTTTCTCCAATATTTACATGAAGATTGTTGATGTCCAACGCAACAGTCATCGTCAAGTCAGCTCCTCATTTATATGATAAATGGCGCGCGCGCCATCGGGAATTTGAATGGGTGATTTAATTATCTGATCAGTATCAAATTATAGCATGGGGGTTGATCACCGTCAATAAATATGATATTAGTGATAATAATATAGTAAATTGACCAGCCCAGATTCCGTTGCTATAATTCAGTGGGCGATTAGGGTTATAAATAATGATCGTGGACGACAGAATCAATCACAAAAAACGCTCAACACGAGACATCATCCTGCACACGATAAAGCAGTCTCCCCAATCGACTGTGGAAGAGCTCGCCGGAGCGGCAGATATTTCGCCGGTAACAGTGCGCCACCACCTGAACGCGCTTCAGGCGGATGGCATCATCGAAACAGCGAGTATACGACGCAAAGTCGGCCGCCCCTATTACGTCTACTCTCTTAGCGAAAAAGGCCAGGAACTTTTCCCCAAGAGGTATGTGCGCCTTACCAGTCGGCTCCTCGATCAGATGAAGGGGCGCTTCCCGGAACATGTAATAACCGAGATATTTGAAGGCATCGTAGATACCTTGCTGTGCGAGCATCGCATCGAATATGAACACCTGACGCTGGAACAGCGGCTGGATTATCTCGTACAGATGCTATCCGATGAAGGTTTTCTCTCAACGTGGGAGCGGACTGCTGAAGGATATCGATTGATAGAATACAGCTGCCCCTACCTTTCTATTGGCAATACCCATGCCGAAGTGTGCACCTTTGACAAGCAACTCATGAGCGGCATACTTCAGCTACAAATCCAACAGGATAGCTGTATGTTGCATGGGTCCAACAGCTGCCAATTTTCAATTGTCAACAACAATGCGGAGATCGAACCGCCCATCGCAAGCTCAGAATTTAATTATCAAACCCCGAGGTAAGAATGATCGCCAGTAAAGAAGAACAATTAATGGAATCCCTCCGGTCTGTCATTGACCCGGAAATCGGGCTTAATATCGTTGAGTTAGGCCTTGTGCGAAATCTGGAAGTTGATACCGAAACCGAAGGGGCGACCATCACCATGATCCTGACCACACCATTTTGTCCTTACGGCCCCCAGTTGATTGAGCAGGTGCGAATCGTTGGTAATCAGATTATGAGCGGTGGCGTCAGGGTTGAGATCGGGACTGAGCTGTGGGATCCTTCCATGATGGAGGAAGGTGCGGGAGGAGATTGGGGACTGTTCTGATTGAAATACAACCGCTACATCGATGTAAGAACCTCCAAAGCCGGAGGTTTTTTCATGGTGGATTACCGGAAATTTTTCTACACGTCGCGGACTGTAACATCAATTATTTGGGCATTTGTTAATTTTATCAGGTCACTCACCGCAAGTTTTATCTGAAATCCCCGCTTGCCGGCGCTAATGCAAACGTCATTGAGATTTCCAGAGGACGAATCGATTAGCACGAGGAAAGGTTTGTTAAGCAAGGTGACGGCTGAGATACCCCCAACTTGCAAACCTGTCAGTTGTTCGGCTTCTCGATGCGTGGCCATCTTGACTTTCTTGACCTTTAGTCCATCTGCCAGTTTCTTGAGATCAAGTTGTTTGTCGGCAGGAACCATCACCAAAATCGGTTTCCTGGTGCCCTCCGGAGGCAATACAACCAGCGTTTTGAATACTTGCTCCGGCGGAAGATCGAGAACCAACGCAATTTCTTCGGCATCTCGCATATCATCAGGATAAGTGAGAACCTGAAAGGATATTCTCTTGCTCTCCAGCGTGCGCATAGCCTGGGTCTTTTCCTGCATCAGCAAAAGCTCCTGTTTACGTTTACAGTTCACTTCATTATAACATTCCCGTTTAATCTCGAAAGGTCATCGATTCCGCGCATTCTGATATGATTCCTATATCCTGACAATCACCGGGAAGCTATAATGCAATACCGGTTAGCGACAAGACCACATATGAACACAAGTGCAATTATTGGCAATTCTGCCTTCACCAAATTGGAAAGCGAATGGGATGCTCTCCTCTCGCAGAGCATGACGGATACACCATTCCAGAAGCTGGCTTATCAAAAAGCATGGTGGGGCAGCTTACAACCTTCGGGCAGTGAGCTGGTAACCTTCGTTACGCGAAGCGATGACGGCAACTTGCTTGGAATTGGATGCTTTTTTCTAATTGAAGGGGCCTTGCATCTGAACGGCTGTGTTGAAGAGACAGATTATCTGGATCTCATTTCGTCCGCCGACAATGCGCCGGCAGTCTGGCAAGCAACATTGGAATGTCTGAAGAATTCCCCTTCATTGAGTTGGCAAACTATCGACCTGTGTAACATACCGGAGGAATCACCAACTCGCGAAATCCTGCCACGGCTGGCCGACGGGTTTGGATGGCGCTATGATGAGTCAATAATCGAAGTATGTCCAACGGTTTGCTTGCCAGAGTCATTTGAAGCATATCTCGAATTATTGGATCCCAGACAGCGTCGCGAATTGAGTCGGAAATTACGTCGAGCCGAGGGATCGGAGACACTGACAGCCTTAATCAATCGTTCGACCGACATCGATGCCGATGTAGACAGCTTTCTCGATTTGCTGCAGAAAAGCACCTTTGAAAAACGGGACTGGCTGAACGACGGCCGCCGGGCGCTCTTCCATGAAGTGGCCAGGTCAGCCCAGGAAGGTGGCTACCTTCAGTTAATGTTTACCGAGATAGAAGGCCGCCGTGCCGCCGGGCTCTTTAACTTCGATTACAACGGTCGCATCTGGGTTTATAATTCCGGCCTTGACCCGGCTATCTTTTCAGCACTAAGCCCTGGGGTAGTGCTGACTGCAAAGGCCATCGAGGAAGCCATAAGGCTTGGACGCACAGAATTCGACTTCTTGCGCGGTAGCGAAGAATATAAATACCGGTTCGGAGCAGTCGATACCAATATTTTCAAGATCCGCATTGAGAAAGCGGCCTGAATCATGAGGCCAGATATGACAGTTCTGTTTGATACTCGCGCAGGCAAGCGAATTATGGGGGAAAGTCCATCGCTACGAGTAGCAATGCTCAGTGTGCATACGTGCCCTCTGGCAATGCTTGGGGGCAAGAAAACGGGCGGCATGAATGTTTATGTTCGGGATCTCAGTCGCGCTTTGGGGCGATTAGGCATATACGTTGATGTATTCACTCGCTCGCAGGATGATTGCGTGCCGATGGTGAACCACGACCTCGGCGAGCGCGCCCGCGTCATTCACATCCCCGCCGGCCCCCAGGCTCCAATACCGGTTGCCGAAGTAGGGAATTATCTTGATGAATTTGCCGCTGGTGTGGCACATTTCGCGAACACCGAGGGATTGCATTACGACATCATCCACAGCCACTACTGGCTTTCAGGCATTGTCGCCGCGATGTTGGAGGAATATTGGGGGGAGACGCCGATTGTCCACATGTTCCACACACTGGGACATATGAAAAATCGCATCGCAACAACCGCGGCCGAGATGGCACCGCAGGAACGATTGGATGGTGAAGTCCAGGTGATGAATATTGCCGACCGGATCATCGCGGCCACCCCGGCTGAACAGGCGCAGCTAATCTGGCTCTATAACGCGGATGCGGATAAAGTCGAGATTATTCCGCCGGGTGTTGATCTGGAGCGCTTTCACCCTATCAATAAAAAAGAAGCCAAAAAACGTGTCGGGATTCCGTGCGGCGATAAAAATATCATGTTCGCCGGTCGTATCGAGCCGCTGAAGGGCATCGATACGCTCATTCAGGCCATGGCTCTCATAAAGCATCGCTATCCCGAAGCAGTGGAAAACACCTGTGTAGCCATCATCGGTGGTGATCCATGGTCTGACAATCCGGACGCAGAGATGGCTCGCCTGCAAGCAATGCGTCAGGATCTTGGCATCCATGATTTTGTGCTGTTTCTAGGCGCAAAGGATCAGGATGTACTGCCGAATTACTACGCCGCGGCCGAGATGGTCATCATGCCATCCCATTATGAGAGCTTCGGCATGGTTGCGCTGGAGGCAATGGCGATGGCACGACCGGTGATCGCTTCGGAAGTCGGCGGGTTAGCCTACCTGGTTCAGGATGGCGTGACCGGCTACCACGTACCTACCCGCGATCCGGAAGCCCTGGCCGAAAAGATATATGAACTGTTGTCCAATCCCGATTGCCGGGAGGACATGGGGCGTGCGGCTCGCAGGTTTGCCGAAAGGTTCGATTGGCACATCATAGCCCAACGGATGGTGACAACGTACGAAACACTCGTTGCCGCGAATCAAAACCAAGATTTTTAACCCGTAATCTTAATGCCCACGAGCAAAGCATCGGCCAAGCTGACTCCAGACTCGCCAGGCAACCTTTTCCAGGATGAATCAGCAATTCACTGGCGCAATGCCGCCGCAGCCTCCTCGGCAATTTGCGAGGGCGGATTCTCTGTTGTCAAGGCCTGAAACACAGCTCCCCCGAGGACATCCATCACCTTACTGGTCTCAGCAACCATCATGGGGTTTGCTCTCTGAAGTTCTTCATTGATAAACAAATAATAAGGGTTATCGCGCGCCAGCAATTCGACCGCGCTACGGCTCGCCGGCAAAAACTGGCTACGGCTGCTCCAGCTGGCTATGTTTTCCGGGGTCGTTAAAAACCCCATCAGATCAGCAGCGATCTTCTGGCGGGCAGGATCGCTTGTCGTAACCGCCCACGCCCAGCTGGTTGTTAGAGGGGCGAGCGCTCCGGATACACCCGGCACAGCCGTAAATCCCTGATTTTCGCTCAGCGTCGGATCGAGCTCCTGCCGCCCCAATAAATAGTCGGAACGGATCCACATAAAATCAGACAAACCCAGTTGATGATATTGCCATGCCTCATCCAGCGTTTTTAGTTGATGGCTCTGCAGCAAGTTTTCCTTGCGATTACCGATCAACGTCAACGCCCGCGCGAGTGGTTCCGGCTCAAGTACAACCTTGCCGTTGCTGTCGATGAGAGTTCCCCCTTCAGCAAGATAAAACTGGAGTCCCAGCATGGCGCCTTCCCGGCTGTCTGCCGGAAGTATGAGACTCTTGTTTGTATCAGATATGAGTTGTGACCAACTCAAAGGAATAGTTCCGGTAATTACATCGGGATTGAAAATCAAATGGGTTAACCCGGTCGTGGCGAATGGATAGCCTAGTATCTGATCGCCGTTCAAAGCCTGCCCGGCCGGCGCAGGGTAGATATCAGCCTTGAACGCTGGGTCAAGGAGACTATCCAGAGGGTAAAACAGACCGTGATATCGGGAATCTGCCAACAGGGAAGTTGGTACAGCAACAATGTCCGGCATCACTGAAGGCGCAACAGTCCGCCCCGTCTGCAGGTAATTTATCACTCCTCCAGGACCTTCAATGGGTTTCTGTTCAATGATCACGTCCAGGTCACTTTGCATCGTCTCATAGGCACGTAGCTGGCTGATCAGTTCCTGTGTTCCTGCCTCAGTTCGTGCGCCTATCTCCGGCGGAATCCATACCCTTAATGAGGAAATTGTGCCGGCTGGCGCCGATGAGTTGGGTTGATCTGGTGTAACCTGCGGCGTGATAACGGTAGGTACCGTGGTTGCCGGTGGGGTGGATGTAGCTTGAGTATCCCCCGCAGGCTGGATCAGGTTGCATCCCGTGCCAAGCAGGATGATTGGGACCAATAAGCCGGAAATCACTCGAAGGCATTTCATACGGTCTTTCATGTAACGGACAGCGAGTATAGCACCGCAAACGTCAGTTGTCGGATTACTGCAATTTGAGTAATCTTACGTTTATGTCATTCCTGTCAGGATACCTCAATTGCATCGTGCAGACCCATTTATTGGCTTCCATCAAGGCGGTGCCTTCTCGAAATGTACCTGGTATTTGAATATTATGTAAAGTTATCATAAATGATTCAAGCCGGGGCATAGTGAACCCGGCTTTTTTTGTTTTTGGAGGTAGTTATGGCTGAGATCATCGTCAACCTGGATCATGTCAGCGTTAGCCTGGCCGCCCGTCCAATCTTCGGCGACCTGGCATGGGAAATCCAGCGCGATCAACGTATAGGTCTTGTCGGACCCAATGGGACTGGCAAGTCAACCTTGATGAAGTTGATCGCTCAGGAAGTTAAGGAGGACTCAGGGACAATATTTCGTCTCTCAGGATTGACCATCGGGCGGTTGGAGCAAGAGCCAGAATTGCCGCCGGGTCGTACCGTCTTGCAGGAGTCGCTGTCTGCCTTACCGGAACTGGGGGACATCGAACGGGAACTCGAATCGGTTGCCGATCGAATGAGCAAGCCGGAAGTTTATGGCAACGAAAAGGCACTTGAAAAAGCTATTCGGGTTCAAGAACGTTTATTGCACCAGTTCGAACAGCTCGGCGGCGCGCGCTACGAAAGCACAGTCAAAGAAACCCTCACATCCCTTGGGATGACGTCAGAAATCTGGGCAACCAAAACAGAGCACCTCAGTGGCGGCCAAAAGAAACTCGTGATGCTGGCCAAACTGCTCGTCCAACAACCTTCCCTTTTACTATTGGACGAGCCGGATAATCACCTTGACCTTCACTCAAAGCGGGCTTTGGAGAAAATAATCCGCGACTACCCGGGATGTGTCATTATCATCTCCCATGACCGGTATCTTCTGGATGAGGTGGCGACCCATATTGCCGAACTCGCATACGGGCGATTGACACAATATACAGGTAATTACACCGCCTATGCCACTGAGCGCGCCATCCGCCGGTTGAGGCAACAGCAACTCTATGCCGCGCAGCAAAAAGAGATCGCCCGAATCGAGGCCGCCATTGCCCGCTTCGAATTGTGGGCATCGTTGGTTGTAAACGAACGCCATATCCGGCAGGCTCGTAGCCGCCAAAAAATGCTGGATAAAATGGACAAGATCGAGAAAGTAACCGATGCCAAGCGGATGACGCTTGATTTGAACGGCTGGAGAGGCAGCAACAAGGTATTGGACCTCGTCAACGTCGGGCTAAGGTTTGAGAACGGGAAAACCCTCTTCAGTAGTCTTAACCTTACGATATGGCATGGCGAACGCGTTGGACTGGTTGGGCCAAATGGCGCAGGAAAATCCGCACTGCTCAAATTATTGCTCGATCCGGATAGTGCCACATCGGGAGAGATAAAGCGCGGCCCAAGCATTCAAATTGGTTATTATTCCCAGGAGCAGGAAACCCTCGACCCGGCACAGGATCTCATCAGCTGCATCCGCCAAGCCGCACCGTTGACCCAGGAAGCGGCGGTAGCATTCCTTTTAAAGTTCCTGTTTACATATGACCAGGTCCAACAACCCATAGGAAAATTGAGCGGCGGGGAGCGCAGCCGGTTACAACTGGCACGTCTGGTATTGCAACGACCTAACCTGCTCCTACTGGATGAACCAACCAACAACCTGGATATACCCGCCATAGAAGTCCTTGAAGAGACCCTCAATGAATTCGTTGGTACAGCCCTCATCATCTCCCACGACCGCTACTTCCTCGACAAGACGGTAGATCGAATAATTGAATTGAGGAATGGGCGATTGACTGAATTCTTGGGAGGGTACACCGATTATTTGACTGAACGAGGGTATGATGAGTGAGTGCACGTCATTATCAAATCGTCGCTATAATTCTCAGGGATTGGGAAAGTAATCATATATGAACGAGTTTCAAAATAGCATCGATCCCGACACCTTTCGGGAAACGGCTAACGCCATCGAGGCTGAAGTTGGCAAGGTCATTGTTGGCCAGGAACCAGTGGTTCGCCATGTTTTGATCGGCATCCTCAGTCGCGGCCATGTGCTGCTCGAAGGAGTTCCCGGCCTTGGCAAAACGATCCTTATCAGATCATTTGGCCAGGCTATGGCACTGAATTTCAGTCGTGTCCAGTTTACGCCGGACCTGATGCCTGCCGACATAACAGGTACCGAGATTATGGAAGATACAGGGGATGGTCACCGAGCCTTTCGTTTTCAGCGTGGCCCCCTATTCGCCAATCTCGTGCTGGCGGATGAGATCAATCGAGCCACCCCGAAAACCCAATCCGCCTTGCTCGAAGCCATGCAGGAACACACCGTTACCGCGGGAAATGCGACTTATCCGCTCCCAGCTCCGTTCTTCGTGTTGGCAACGCAGAACCCGATCGAACAGGAAGGCACCTATCCCCTCCCCGAGGCTCAGCTGGACCGGTTCATGTTCAAGGTTAACGTCCCGTTTCCAACCGAGAACGACCTTGTTGAAATCATCAGCCGGACGACATCGGACGTGGAACCATCGATTAAGGCCGTGGTTTCAGACCAACAACTTCTGGCCATGCAGGATTTCGCCCGCCGGATCCCGGTTCCCTCACCCGTGAGCCAATACGTCGGTCGATTGGTGATTGCCACCCACCCCGCTTCGGATGCATTGCCGGCCGTTGGTCATTTTGTGCGTTATGGCGCCAGCCCGCGTAGCGCTCAGTCGATGATCCTGGGCGCAAAGGTTACCGCTCTCCTCGACGGCCGTTTTAACGTCAGTTTCGAGGACATCGCGGCAATAGCGCCGGCCACGCTTCGCCACCGCCTGTTGCTGAACTTTGAAGGCCAGGCCGAGGGAATCAGTCCGGATGACATTATAACCGAGCTGATCAAAACGGTACCTGCCTATCCAACCAGCTAGCATCATCCGACGTACCATGCAGTTATTTGATGAAGCGGCATTACGAAAACTGGAACAGTTGACCCTTGTGGCGGATTCTGTTCGCGTCGGCACAATCAAGGGCGATCGTCGCAGTCGCCGCCGTGGGACATCAATTGAGTTTGCTGATTACCGTGACTACACGCAAGGTGACGACCTCAGGCGCCTGGACT
>JAHDWL010000004.1:0-26595 GCA_023384355.1 Anaerolineae bacterium | reverse complement strand
CGCCCGACTTTCAAAACCCTTCATAAAGTTAACCGATGAGGAAGAAGACCTCGCCGTTCATATTCTCGTCGACACCAGCGACAGCATGAATTGGCCAATCGAGGAAACTGAGGTTGCCTTAAACAAGCTTCGCTATGGATTAAAATTGGCGGGTGGTCTTGGTTATATCGGCTTGCTCGCTGGTGACCTGGTGTCTGTAACATTGTTCGACAGTGGCGGCCACCGGAATTGGGGGCCGTTCCGAGGCCGTCAAAATGGCTGGCCATTGATCCAATTCCTTGAAGTGAATTACGGAGCGCTGAAGTCAGATCAGGCCGGTAGTCCGCGAAAGACTACGCTGGATGTGTCGTTGAGCGACTACGCGCTTCGCGCTCGTCGTCCCGGCTTAATTTTCATCGTCACTGATCTCCTCACGGGTGGTGATTATCGCAGGGGTCTGACTGCTCTCCTTTCTCGCGGCTACGAGATCGCCATCATTCATCTGCTCAGCCCCGACGAACTGATGCCGGATTTGTCCGGCGACCTCCAATTGATCGATATTGAAACCGGCAATACGGCCGAAGTCAGCATCGATCCCCTCATGCTCGAAGAATACGGCAAGAGGATCACGGATTGGCAAAAAGGAATTGCCGAATTTTGCCGGCCACGGGGAATTCACTACATCCCCCAAGCGACCGATACCCCCTGGGAAAGGTCAATAACTCATTCCTTGCAGCAGGAAGGAGTAGTCCGCTAGCATGTCGCTTCTCGCGCCGACCGCGCTATTGTTCGGCTTCCTGGCGGTACCGATAACCCTCCTTTACATGCTCCGCTTGCGGCGACAGGAGCGAGTGATCAGCAGCACGTTTCTCTGGCGCGATCTGGTGCTCGATCGGGTCGCCAATGCGCCATGGCAAAAGCTCAAGCGCAATCTGCTTCTGATTCTCCAGTTGTTGATCCTGGCGGCTCTTGTTTTGGCGTTGGCACGACCCTATATTCACGCAGACGGCCAATTCGACGGCAATGTCATCGTTATTTTGGATTCATCCGCATCGATGACGGCTACGGACGAGGATGGGGGATCATCACGATTTGATGAAGCAGTTCGCAAAGTCAATAGCGCAATCGATAATCTGGGTGGAACTGATCAAATGACATTGATCACCGCCGGCGCGGTGCCCAAAGTATTGATCTCAGGAACGAACGATAAATCGCTGCTGAGAGGAGCACTGGCGACAGTCACGCCGGAGTTTTCCAGTGCGGATTGGCCCTCGGCATTTTCCCTGGCCGCGGGAAGCGCTCAAGGGTTTACAGAATCAGAGTTCGTTATTATTTCCGATGGCGGGTTACCAGACACAATGCCACCACTCCCAGGAAAGGTATCATTTATTCCCCTCGGCCGCAGTGGAGAGAACATAGCAATTTCAGCGATGGGCACCCGGAAGTCGGGGGACCACCAGGAATTACTGGTCGGCCTCCAAAACTACGGCCAATCTAGCGGGCAAGGGCTGGTAAGCGTTTATCTTGACGGTCAACTGTTTGATTCCCGCTCGATTGATATCGGTGGAGGGACTCGGAACCAACTCTCATGGAATCTGCCACCCGGAACAGAAGTGGTAGAAGCCCGATTTGAACCCACCGGTGAAACTGAGGATTTTCTGGCGGTGGATAATAAGGCATGGGGCCTTGTCGATGACCAGAAAACAATCAACGTTTTGCTGGTCAGTGACGGCAATCTATTTCTGGAAAGGTTGTTTACAGTCCTGCCCGGCTACGAATTGACGAGAGTTACCGAAGCAGATCTCAATGGACTGGCAGAAAGCGATCAAATTTTTGATCTATATATTTTTGACGGCGTCCCCGTCCCTGACTCACTGCCACCAGGGAACGTTATGATATTCGACCCGCAACCCGGAAGCGAAATTACTCAGCAATCAGGCCCCCTCCAAATCGGTGACGTGTTCCCTGAAACCACGATCGTCCGGGTTGCCGACGATCCACGTGTCGGTGATGTGGATTGGTCCAATATCCATATCGCACAGGCAAGAGCTGTTACCTCTCCGGCACTTGAGTCGCTGGTGGAAGCAGAAGGCGGCAACTTGCTGTTGACCGGGGAATTCGATGGACGAAAAGTTGCTGTTTTCCCGTTCGATCTGGCAAAGTCCGATCTTCCCCTGCAGATTGCATTTCCGATAGTTATGGCTAACATAATCGGGTGGCTTAATCCCGGCTACCTCTCAATTTCAACCGAGATAGATCAGCCAGGAGAGGCCGTTTCAATTGTTCCCGACCCTCGCACGCAAACGTTATCAATCCGCATGCCTGATGGTGGGATATGGGAACAAGTTATCACGGATGCTTCTGCGCCGGTTGTTTTTCCGAATACTGATCAGCCGGGCATTTACACGATTTTCTATAGGAATAACGAGGAAAGTGATCGTTCAGTCGGTCGTTTTGGAGTAAATTTCAACTCGCCCAACGAATCCCGCATCAATCCTGGGGCTTCAATTCAAATTGGTCAGGATGAGATCGGCAAGGATTCCAGCACAATTGTCGGCCGTGTGGAGTTGTGGCCGTATCTTTTATTTATTGGTTTGATATTGATCATGCTCGAGTGGTGGATCACCTATCAGAGCGGCGCCAGACGTCGCGTGATGAAATTACAATGAACCTGCCGCCGGATCCTTCCGACATTAGGCCGAATAATAACCCGGTGAACATCGAACAGCCGGAAAATTTCAGGTCCCGCATACGACAACTCCCACTCATACCAATTCTGGCTATCGTGCTGGTGGGGATTGGCTTGGCTTTCCTTGTGCTTTCTTTGCGAGGCAGTTCCGATCGCCCGCTCTACCCAATCCTGCCGTCGTTCACTCCATCATCCGGCACAGTCAATTATGAGCCTATTGTGCTCAACTTTGCCGAACTCAATAAAGACCCTGCCACATATCTTGGCCAAAGGATTCAGGTGTCGGGGATCTTCACGCCCGTGGCGCCGCCTGGGTGCCTGGATCACAACGGCCCAAATGTCAAGTGGAGCCTGGTCTCTGAAGAGCTACAGCTAAATGCAATTGGGTTCGAGAACTTGCTGCAACTTCTGAGCGAAGGCACCGAGATGACCGTGACGGGCATCTGGAATGCATATCAGGGACCGGTAGGTTGTGGGAAAGGGCCGTCAACCGGCACAGTATGGTTTTTAGCGGTCGATCGAATCGTCGAACCAAACCCCCTCTTCAGCAGTTCCGGGGTTGTTATAACTGTTATTCCCGGCGAACAGACCCAGTTCACACCTTCATTTGAAGTTACCGAGGCCATCACACTGACTGCGACGGTACCATTGACCAGTACCGAACCGATAACGGCAACAGCGACATTGGGGTCCATTTCTCCCCCACTGATGACGCCGACCCCAGATATTACGAGTCTACCCGTGACACCACTTTCGACACCCGGTGCGACACCATCCATCACATCGGAAGTGACGACAGGAACACCAACAACTGCTCCTGGGGTGACACCTGGCGCAACTATCAACCCATTGGAAACACCCACGCTTGGATTGCCGACAAGTACACCATCCAGCGGATACCCCGGCCCTTCTTCGCCGACACCGACAACACCGGGTGGTTACCCATAAGGTTTTCGCGATGGCACTGGAATTTATCCCGGGAATTGAGAAACCCCACTTCGAGGGACATGCTCTCTGGTTTGTGTTTCAAGGGTATCGCTTGTTGGTCAGCCACGAAAAGGCCGACGCGCAGATCCCTCTCCTGCACCACCCCGCTGAAATCGGCCTACAGCCCGTTCGGGAACAATACCTTGGGTATCTTTCCACACAGAACGGTCAATTACATTGCTTTTGTGGCGAAATTGATGACGAGACCGCGACGCCGGCAGGATATTCTTTTGAAGGACTTCGGTCTCTCTATTCTCAACTGGACGAACGATTATTCTGGCTTGCGGGAAAAGCCGTGCAGATCGTTGACTGGGACAGGACAAATCTGTATTGCGGCCGCTGCGGACATCGCACCATTCCGAGTGCGCACGATCGGTCAAAAGTCTGCCCAACCTGTGGGTTGACCAGCTACCCGCGTCTGGCTCCCGCCATAATCGTGCGAGTCCAAAGAAAGACAGCGAATGGCCCTGAAATCCTTCTCGCTAAAGCAAAACGGTTCCCGACGGCAATGTACAGTGTTCTCGCCGGTTTTGTCGAACCGGGGGAGACCCTGGAGGAATGTGTTGAACGGGAAATTCAGGAAGAGGTCGGAATCATCGTCCATAATATACGCTACTTCGGTAGCCAACCCTGGCCGTTTCCTCACTCACTGATGATCGCCTTCACGGCCGATTATGGATCCGGCGACATCATGGTTGACCCGAGCGAGATTGCCGATGCTGCCTGGTTCCCTGTCGATAATTTGCCGACCTTTCCCCCGCCGCCCAGCATTGCTAACAGGCTGATCACCTTATGGTTAGCCGAAAGTGCTTCCGATAAATAAATGAAGAACAGCTCATTCGTTACAGTTTACCAATTGCGTTACATCGGCTACAATCCCCAAGCGCCTATTTCAAGGGTTGGCTTTTATACCGACATCATCATCAGGCATCCAAAATCGAGACTCTTCAGATGGGAAAAAATTACAACATCCCATCGACTCGCGTTGAAATCCAATTTGGCAGGCACGGCGTGGAGGATTGATTGAAAAACATTCTGGTTACAGGCGGAGCTGGTTTCATCGGAGCGAACTTCGTTCATTACATGTTATCCCGCCATGATGATTACCGCATCATCGTCTATGACAAATTAACATACGCCGGAAATCTGGATAACCTGCTGCCCGTCCAGGATGATCCCCGTTATGCGTTTGTACGCGGCGACATCTGTGACCGGATGATGGTTGAGCAAACGCTCAGGGATCACAATATCGACACGATTGTGAACTTCGCCGCGGAATCTCACGTCGATCGTTCCATCATGGACCCGGACGCTTTCATCCAGACCAGTGTCTACGGCACCTATACGCTGTTGGAATCCGCCAAAAACCTCGGACTGGAACGCTACCATCAGATATCCACTGATGAGGTTTACGGTCACATTCCCGCGGGGTATTCAAGCAAGGAGACTGATAAAGTCGACCCTCGCAGCCCCTATGCGGCAAGCAAGGCCAGCGCGGATCTGCTGGTGAACGCATATCACATCACCTACGGTTTGCCCGTCACTATCACTCGTGGCTCCAACAACATCGGACCCTATCAATATCCGGAAAAAGCTGTACCTTTATTCGCCACTAACGCCATTGATAACCTGCCGTTACCAGTCTATGGGGACGGCCGCCAGATGCGGGAATACCAGTACGTCGTGGACCACTGCGAAGCGATCGATCTCGTGCTCCAAAGAGGGACAGTCGGTGAAATTTATAACATCGGCACCGGCGTTGAAGTTGAGAATTTAACCATGATTGAGATACTGCTGGATTCCCTAAACCGGCCACGCAGTCTCATTCGTCATGTGGCCGACAGGCCCGGACACGACCGTCGCTATAGCCTCGATATCGCCAAAATAACCGCCTTGGGTTGGGAGCCTGATCATAGCCCGGCCGAAGCGATTAACAAGACCGCTGACTGGTATCGTGACAATGAATGGTGGTGGCGCAAGATCAAGAACGGTGATTTCCGGCAATATTACGAAGCCCAGTATGGCGACCGGCTACGCGCGGCCGCTCCACAAGAGTAACCCTACCTACATACTTCAGGAGTATATGCAATGTCTGAGACCAAGAAAGAAGATCTGATGACTACCTCATCGAGCTTCGTCGATGGAACAAAGGGAGAGCTTATTTATCGCGGATACGATATTCGTGAAATCGGCCCCAATGCCTCGTTTGAAGAAGTCATCTATTTGCTCTGGAATGACAAGCTCCCTAACGTGGAGGAGCTGGATCGCTTCCGCAAAGCCATCGAGGCCAAACGCGCGCTGCCTGACCAATTATTAAAAGTCATGCGCCAACTCCCCCATGACGCGCATCCCATGGCAGTTTTACGGACAACTGTCAGCGCCCTGGGTTTACTTGATCAGGATGCCGACAACATAACCGTTGAAGGTGCTCGCGAGAAGGCGCTATATCTTACAGCCATTATTCCAACGCTCGTCGCCGCCTGGGAGCGCATCCGACACGGCCATGATCCGATCCAGCCGCGCGCCGGGCTTAATCAGGCAGCCAACTTCCTCTATATGCTCGACGGCAAGGAGCCGAATCCTGATGCCGTGGCCGCGCTGGACTCCTATCTCGTCATGCTGGCCGATCACGGATTCAACGCCTCCACCTTCTCCGCCCGTGTGACTACCAGCACCGGCAGCGATTTTTACTCGGCCATCACCAGCGCTATCGGCACTTTGAAAGGGCCTGCCCATGGTGGCGCAACCCAGCGAGCCATGGAGCAGTTCATCGACGCCGACCAAACGGGCGATGTCGCCCAATGGTTCAGGAACGCGCGCGAATCCGGGCGGCGAATCATGGGTATTGGTCACCGAATCTATAAAGTTGAAGATCCTCGCGCGCGCATCTTGCGCCCGCTGGCCGAGAAACTGGCGAAGAGCAGCGGCACCAGTAAGTGGTTCGATATCGCTGAACAAATCGAACTGCTCGCACGTCAGGATGAGTACTTCATCGAACGCAATTTGTATGCAAACGTCGATTATTACTCGGCCGTTGTCCTCTATACCATTGGCTTGCCCACAGACCAATTTACTTGCATCTTCGCAATGAGTCGCGTCTCCGGTTGGTGTTCGCAAGTTATGGAGCAACTTGTTGACAATCGCTTGATCCGACCCAAGGAAGGGTACATCGGCAAGCGCGACCTCAAATACGTGGCTTTGGCCGAGCGTTAATATTCATTTTTGGGGTTTTTGCTTTTCCACTGGCAGTAAATCTCAATAACGCATTAAAGCCGGCCGGAAGTGTGATTATCACTTCCGGCCGGCTTTCTATAATGGTTATTATGCGTAAATATATTCCATTATTCCTTCTGATGGGTTTCATTTTCTCCACGGCGTGTTCGAGCGGTGGTAATGAGCCTGGTGTGACTGCCGTCATCATACCTTCCCCCAGTCCGACTTCTCTCCCGCCACAGGTCGAGACCCCAACAGCGACAAACAGTTTTATACCCATCATTGAAGCGATCGGGACACCGACCATGCCGCCCCCAACGGAAACGCCGGTTGTGGAAGTGACTCCCTCCCCTACTGCCGAGACCATGTCGCCCATCGATTCAATCGCTCTTGAACCAGTCATCACCGGGGGGCTGGAGATGATTACCTTCCTCACCCACGCCAATGACAATCGCCTCTTCGTGCTGGAACAGGTCGGCCGAATCAGGATAATCGACAACGGTCAACTCATCGAGCAGCCGTTTCTTGATATTACCGACCGTGTCGGTTCAGCCTCGAGCGAGCAGGGCCTATTAGGGCTTGCCTTCCATCCGGATTATGCGACTCCTGGCGCGGCAATGGAAGGCAATTTCTTCGTCAACTACACCGATTACAGCGGGAATACGCATATCTCCCGCTTCTCGGTATCTGCCGATGATCCCAATCGCGCGGACAAACAAAGCGAAGTAGAGTATCTCGCCCAGAATCAACCATACCCCAACCACAACGGCGGCAGTCTGGCTTTCGGGCCTGATGGATACCTCTATGTCGGGCTGGGCGACGGCGGCAGCGCCAATGATCCCCTGCTGGCCGGGCAGGACTTATCGACATGGTTGGGCAAGGTGTTGCGTCTGGACGTTGATTCAAAGGAAAATGCATACGACATCCCGGCTGACAACCCGTTCATCGGGACAACAGGAGCCATGCCGGAGATTTGGGCTTATGGTTTGCGCAATCCTTGGCGTTTCTCTTTCGATCGGTTAAAGGGCGATTTCTATATTGCCGATGTCGGTCAAAATACTTGGGAAGAGGTCAATTTTCAGCCTGCGAGTAGCGCTGGTGGAGAAAATTATGGCTGGAATATCATGGAAGGTTCGCATTGCTTTGAGACCCAATCGTGTGGTCAGGCAAACCTCACACTACCGATTTTTGAGTATGACCATTCAACCGGATGTTCGATCACCGGTGGCTACATCTATCGTGGACAAGCCCACCCGGAGTTGACCGGTAATTATTTTGTCTCTGATTATTGTTCAGGGATCATTTGGCGGCTGTTCAAGGATGGCAAAAGATGGGTGAATAAACCCATTCTGGATTCCGACCTGATCATTTCATCATTTGGTGAGGATAACAATGGTGAGATCTATGTCCTGAACTATTGGAATGGCGGCATCTATCATATCGTGCCGGGAGAATAATCCGAACCACTACCTAAGACCTGGAATCGAAATAAGGAGGCGGCCCACCTCCTTGTTTGCTATTTATACGGTGTCAAACGAACAAATATCTGTCCATCCGCCTCCTTTACTTCATAACGACGAAGGCGATAAACCTCATCATCCGGCCAGACAATTAACCCGGAACGAATATCGAAACAGTAATTATGTTCGTGACAGCATAACTGCCAGCTTCGCAGAGATCCCTTGGTCAGGTCGGCCGCCGCGTGCGGGCAAAGGCTGTCAATAGCGTAGACCCGACCCTCATAGCGGATCAAAATTATCTTGCGCCCATCCACTTTTACCGCGGTCATTTCTTCTTCCGGCATGTTTTCCGAGGCACATACGGGAAAATAATTGTCGATATCGGGGCTGGTCTTACGGCCAAACAATGACATGTCAAACCTCAGGGGAAATTGAATTCTGTTAGTACAACCTCCGCGCGCGGGAAAGGTTCGTACAATCCCCGGGCAAAGTTTATAATGCTTGGGTCAGGATTAGCAATGTATAGGAATAAATGAATCAGGTATAATCCAAATCACTATGTCAGTTACAGAGATAAGGGCGTTTCCAGTCAGTTCAACAGTAGTCATGCGCAGCACACTTTTCGCGCTCGCAAACCTGGGCGCGACTCTTCAGACCTATAATGAGGAAAGCGGTGTGATCGTCGCCACCGTTTCCAGGTGGATGGGTTTGCAAAAGAAAGAAGTCGTGGCTCGCGTGCGAATGTTCGAGGGGACATGCCAGTTGGAGCTGGATGCTCCTGATTTTGATAAAGCCCGCGAACTTCTGCAACTCATCGCCACCTACGTGCGCGACGGTGGCCGCGTGCAGGCCAATGCAACGATGCAATGGGTCGATCTGCAGCGACAGCAAGCCAACAAGGCTAAACGCCAGGAACTCACCGGCAAAGCCAAACAGTTTCTTATTGGCAGTAGCTCGACAACGCTACCAGCCGTCGTCGAAGAGCAAACATCGGCAATCGTAGAAGTGGGTGATCCGGCTCAACCTGTTGGGCCTTCCCTTGACGAACCGATAGCCATCCCCGATAACCCCGGTGTGTTGGTCAAAAACCGGCAAAACATGCTGCTTGAGCTTAAGGTCGACCCGCAAGTTTTCTCCGATCGATCCGGCTTTGTGGAGATGTGCAATGTTTGTTACGCACCGACACTTCGTGGCAGCGCGTTCTGCCCAAATTGCGGCCGACCGCTGACGCTTGAGGCTGTTCAACCGGAGCTGCGTGAGAAAGCCGGTAAATCGGCCAACTCAAGTCTCACCTACGGCCTCATCGGTCTGGCGCTCAACGTGATACCTTTGCTCGTGCTCGTGTTACCCGCCTTATTATCACCTAGCGAAATCTCCTTGCTAGATCGAATTCGCGAAACACTGACCCCCTTAACTATTGCCTTGGCAGTACTGGTCGGGATTCTTCCTGCAGTTCTGTTCGGATTTTCAGCCATTCGCCAGGGACAACGTGCATCGTGGTATCTGAACCTCCCCACAGTCCTGGAACATAGCGGGAGGGGAAAAGCTGGTTTTGGTAGCGCGCTCGGCTGGCTGAGCATCTACCTTGGGGTTGGCTGGGTGCTCCTTATTGTAATAACCCTCCTGTAACCGGTTATCAGGAACAAAACGTCTATCGCATACTGATCGATAGAACAATACGCAAATCACACACCAACACCTTAACGGCTTATCAACGGGAACTCCTGTGTCTGGTTATGGTTCTCCGCGAAAGGTACAATCGAACAGATGACAACTAATCAAACTTCGACCGGTGAGTATCCATCTGCCCAAACCCGATTCACCAGCGTTAATTATGGCGGCCAAGCCGTGATCGAAGGGGTCATGATGCGCGGCTCGCGAGCTCTTTCCGTCGCGGTTCGTAACCCGCAGGGCGATATCGTCGTCCATACAGAGCCACTTGATGCGCGAATTTACGGCGGCCGGCTCGCGAGAGTTCCGTTTCTGCGTGGATTAACCATGCTTTGGGATGCTTTGGGTTTGGGAATTCGCAGTCTTCTTTTTTCAGCCGAGGTTGCAATGCAGGAGGAAGAGGAAAAATCGGGGGCTGACGGTCCGCCGGAAAAGGTTTTCGAAGGACCGCTCCAATGGACCATGGTCGCATTCTCTTTGGCGATGTCGATCTTGCTTTTCTTCGTCCTGCCAACGTTCCTTGCGCACTTGATTGAGAGGGTGACAAACCTGGGCCAATCAGCCTTCGCTGTGAATTTCTTCGAAGGCATGATCAGGCTTGCGCTATTGATCGGCTACATATGGGCAATTGGTCTGATGGCCGACGTTAAACGATTGTACGGCTATCATGGCGCAGAACACAAGACCATCAATGCCTACGAAGCAGGGGCCGAACTTACTCCCGAAGAAGTAGCCAAATTCCCCCTGGAGCATCCACGTTGCGGCACCGCCTTCCTGCTTAGTGTCGTGATCATCTCCATCCTCGTCTATAGCCTCTTGCCTCCATTGGACCTCTTGCCACGAATTTTGTCTCGCCTGGTCTTGCTGCCTGTCATCGCCGGCATCGCTTACGAATTCTTGAAATTTACCGCCGCTCACCAGAACAATGCTTTGATTCGCCTTATTACCCGCCCAAACCTCGCCTTGCAACGATTAACCACCCGGGAACCAGAGAAAGATATGCTGGCAGTGGCAATTGCCGCCTTTGAAAACGTCCTGTCCTACGAGCGCAGCCAGATCGATGTTCAGATGGGCGATACTGTTCTGTCCACCGTATCTGCAGCAGGCGAAGCCTGATCCGGCACATCGCTCTTCGCCACCCATGATGGCATCGTCTCATTCGTCTCACGCTTGCGCCTGCCTCGTCTCCGTGCCGGCGACGACTGCTAACCTCGGTCCCGGTTTCGACTGTTTGGGGCTGGCGCTAAATCTTCGTAATCAGATCAGATTTACTCGCTCCGGCCAGGACCTGCCCTATGATGTACATAGCACAGACTATGCCATAACTGTCAGCGGCATCGACGCCGGAAAAATACCCCTCGATTCAAGCAACCTCGCCATCCAGGCGGCAGAATCCATCTTTCAGCGCATTGGCTGCCGCCCGATGAAACTGGTGATGGAGATGGTAAACAGCATCCCCGTCGGCAGTGGCCTCGGCAGCAGCTCTTCGGCCATCATTGCCGGATTATCCGGAGCAAATGCATTGTACGGCGAACCGATAGAACGCGAAGACATCCTGGGCATCGCCGTCGCCATGGAAGGGCATCCCGACAACGTCGCGCCGGCGATGATGGGAGGGTTAGTCCTCGGCGTTCTGCCCGATCCTGTTTCAGGCCCCTCTGAACTCATCGTCCACCGTTGGGATCCGCCAAATCTGTCGGCCGTCGTAGTGCTTCCCGATTTCCACCTGTTAACATCCGAAGCTCGTGCGGTATTACCACTCACTATTTCACGCGCTGATGCAATATTCAACACCAGCCGACTCGGCTTGCTGATCCACGCGTTGACTGGCGGGGACACCGGGCTGTTACAGGTTGCCATGTCCGATCGCTTGCACCAAAACTACCGCCTGAGAATCATCCCCGGTGCCCAAGCGGCCTTAACGGCAGCTTATCAGGCGGGAGCATCAGGCGTCGCCCTAAGCGGTGCCGGCCCAAGCCTGATCGCTTTCACAACCGGGGACGGGCGATCAATCGCCCGGGTGATGATCGGTGCATTTCAGGATGCAGGTCTCGATAGTCGTGTCTGGTTCCTCTCCCCGTCAGCTGAAGGCGTTAACATCTCCGTTAGCAACCCTTAGTTCAACATCTCAACCATATTTCTTTCGATTTCCATACGGATTCATGGAGTATATATGTTCGCCCCCAACGCATAAGTTTGCTAAACTTTGCGGAACCGCAGGCTGGCTATTATTACACCGCGTGACATCACCACCGTGAAGGAGAATTTAATGAACAAGGCGACGCTACTTGAATGGTACCGGCAAATGGTACTGGTTCGCCGTTTCGAACAAAAATGTGCCGAGCTCTACCAACTCGGCAAAATAGGTGGTTTTCTGCATCTCTATATCGGGCAAGAGGCTGTTGCCATCGGGTCCATCGGCGCACGTCGCGAGCAAGACCATGTCATCACCGCGTACCGCGACCACGCTCACGCTCTCGCTGTGGGCACAGACCCAAAATTTCTCATGGCTGAACTTCTGGGAAAGGCGACCGGCGTCAGCAAAGGCAAGGGCGGTTCTATGCATTTCGCCGACGTTAAACGCCATTTTTGGGGCGGCTATGGCATCGTGGGCGGACATGTCCCCTTGGGCACGGGGATCGCGCTCGCCGAGCAATACAAAGGCACAGATGCTGTGGTTCTCTGTTATATGGGCGACGGTTCAACCAATATCGGTTACTTTCATGAATCCCTGAACATGGCCGGTGTTTGGGATCTGCCTATCATCTATATCATCGAAAACAATCAATACGGGATGGGCACATCGGTCGAGCGCGCTTCAGCCGTTCCCGATATTTCAACCAAGGCGTTGCCATATGGGATGGATCCCAGGAAGGTTGACGGGATGAACGTTGTTGAGGTGTACGAGGCAACCAACGCCGCCATCAAGGCAATCCACGACGGTAAAGGTCCACAATTCCTGAACGTAATAACCTATCGATTTGAGGGTCATAGCATGGGTGACCCGCTACGATATCGCACCAAGAGCGAAGTGGAAAAATGGCGCGAGGATGACCCAATTGGCGTCCTGGAGCGCGAGATATATGCCAAAAAAGCAGCCTCAAAGGACAAATTGGAAAAAATCGATGAGGAAGTTGAAAAGGTGATCGAGGAAGCTGTGGATTTTGCCGAAAAATCGCCGTTCCCCTCACCCGAAGCGCTGTTTGAAGATGTTTATGTTGAAGGCCAACCGGCCTGACGATTATCGAGACAGGAGTTACGATGGCACTTATCACCATGCGGCAGGCAATTACCGACGCCTTGCGAGAAGAAATGAGACGCGACGAGCGCGTGTTCATTATGGGTGAAGAGGTAGGTGTTTGGGGTGGCACTTATGCCGTCACCAGAGGTTTTTTCGATGAGTTCGGGGCAAAGCGCGTACGCGACACCCCGATTTCGGAAATGGCCATCGGCGGCGTCTCGGCCGGCGCGGCCATGAATGGCTTGCGCCCCGTGGCCGAATTTATGACCATTAACTTCGCGTTTTTAGCTCTGGATCAGATGATCAACCACGCCGCGAAGGTACATTACATGTTCGGTGGGCAGATTAAATGTCCGGTCGTCTATAGGGCGGTTGGAGGCGGTGGCCGGCAACTCGGCGCAACCCATAGCCATACCCCGGATGCCGTTTTCGCACATTTTCCCGGCCTGATCGTTATCTCTCCCAGCACTCCATATGATGCCAAAGGCTTGCTGAAGTCCGCAATTCGGAGCGAAGACCCGGTCTTGTTCATTGAGCATCACACACTTTACCAGATTCGCGGTGAAGTTCCGGAGGGTGATTATACGGTTCCGATCGGCGTATCTAACGTCAGACGAGAAGGGCGAGATGTTACCCTGATCGCCTATGCACAAGGCGCGCAGGTTGCCATGGAAGCGGCCGACCAACTTGCTCGGGAGGGAATTGAGGCGGAAGTCATTGATCTGCGTTCGCTTCGCCCTCTGGACATGGAGCCTGTTTTGGCGTCGTTCCGCAAGACATTTCGCGCCGTGATTGTGGAGGAAGGGTATCGCTCCTATGGCGTCGGCGCTGAAATCGCAGCCCGATTGCAGGAAGAAGGGTTTGATTACATGGACGCGCCAATCAAACGAGTAGCACAATACGAGGTACCCTTGCCTTACTCGCGTGAGCTGGAACAGTCGGCGCTAATCAACAAGGATAGGGTCATCACCGCAGTGAAGGAGATACTCTAATGGCCGAATATATCGTGATGCCCAAGTTGGGCTTTGACATGCGCGAAGGCGTGTTAAATACATGGCTAAAGAAGATAGGCGATCCCGTCAGCAAAGGGGAAGTCGTTGCCGAAATCGAATCCGACAAGGCGACACTTGAACTGGAATCACAGGTCGCAGGGACTCTTCTGCAACTGCTTCATCAAGCCGGTGATGTTGTTCCTGTCGGTGCAAATATGGCCATCGTCGGGCATGAGGGAGAGAGTTTGCCTTCGTTGACGGGTGACAATGGATCCGGTGAGACCGTTGAAGCAAAGGCATCCAGGGATCATGAACCGGTTGTTGCTTCACCATCTGCTCCTTCGACGGGTTCACCTGCTTCTGCAGAAAAGGCCATGGCCGATGAAACCTATCCCGGCGGAGTCAAGGCGACGCCGGTCGCTCGACGGTTGGCTGAGGAAAAACAGATCGATCTGCTCGATGTGAGGGGTAGCGGACCTGATGGACGCATAACCAAAGCTGATGTAGAGGCTTTCGTCGTTACCCCCAAACTGTCACCTGCTGTGACCATGACCACACCTTCCATAAGTCCCGCCACAGTTGAAGCTGGGCCGGAGAGTGAGGAAATTGCTCTCACTCGATTGCGACAGGCTATTGGCCGTCGAATGGTTGAGAGCAAGACTACGGTGCCCCATTTTTACGTTACGACCGAAATCGATATGGCCCCGGTTCTGGAACTTCGGAAACAGGTTAACGCCACCCTTTCGGATGATCAGAAAGTATCTGTCAACGATCTTGTCGTCAAGGCAGCAGCTTTGGCTGTTCGCGACTTTCCGAATCTGAACGCGGCCTTCGCCGGAGACAAAATTATTCGCCACAAGCGGGTTAATATCGGGTCGGCCGTCGCCGTCGAGGGCGGGCTGACCACGATCGTTCAGAAAGATACCGACATATCTTCCCTATCAAAGGTAGCGACCGATAACCGGGCAATGATCGCCCGTGCCCGCGAAGGCAAGGTGCGTCCGGATGATGTCGAAGGGGGAACATTCACCGTTAGCAATCTTGGGGTTTATGATGTAGACCACTTCATCGCTATCATCAACCCGCCCGAAGCGGCAATTCTGGCCGTTGGTTCCGCGCGTGAGGTGCCGGTGGTGAAGGATGGTCAATTGGGTATAGGCACGCGGATGAAAGCAACGATATCGGCTGACCACCGCGTGACCGACGGCGCGGAGGCTGCCCAATTTATGCAGCGCTTGAAAGAGCTGCTGGAAAAGCCGTTACGTTTGCTGGTGTAAAATAAATCGATAATACCTGCGAACACTTGCGCAATGCGTTATACTGGATGCAGGGAAATCCACATTATTAAGGGGTAGAAGTTTATGGCCCTGATACTTGTTATCGATGACGACGACCTCGTCTCACGAACGTTGCAACGGGCATTGAAATTGTATGACTATCAGGTAATGACCGCTAACAGCGGGATTGAGGGTCTGCAACTCGCCCGACGGCACCGGCCCGATCTGTTCATCCTGGATATCATGATGCCCGGCGTTGACGGTTATCAAGTTTGCCGCCAAATACGCGGAGACCCTTTGCTGCAGGATGCTCCGGTTTTGTTTCTCACGGCCAAAGCCAAGGATGAGGACAAGATCGAGGGTTTTCGAGCCGGGGGAGATGATTATCTCGTCAAACCTTTCAATATGCAGGAATTGGAGTTACGCGTTAAGGCTATCCTTCGGCGTGCCGGCCCGGAAAAAGTTGAGGACGCTTCCGTGAACGAGGTCGTTGTCGGCAATGTAACCCTTGATTGCCGAACCTTTAAGGTCAACACACCTCATGGCATGATCCTGCTCACCAATGTCCAGTTTGATCTGCTATATCACCTGATGAGTCACGCCGATCAGGTATTTAATAGCCAGCAACTACTCCAGGATGTGTGGGATTATCCACGTGATACGGGTAGTCCCGAACTTGTTAGGGCACATATTAAAAATCTGCGGGAAAAGATCGAACCCTCCCCGGCAGAACCGATCTATATAAAAACGATCCAGGGGCACGGGTATTCATTTTCATCCGAGGATACGCGTGGATAATACGGCCGCCGGCGAGGCCGTCGACCAGCTTTCAAGACTCGACGGCCACCCGCAGCCCGGCAACGGCACAATCGAGAGCACGCCTCCTCTCTCTACCAGGGAGCAGACAACGCTCTTTGCCAGGCCCGAACCAGGCCAGGTGATTTCCAGCGCGCGTATTCTTGTGGTTGATGATGAGGTCGAGATCGCCGATTCGCTGGCCGAGTTTCTGGTCAGAAAAGAAGGTTTTCGGGTGGAAATCGTCCACAACGGCCATGAGGCGATATCATACCTGGAAAAGTCAATCGGCAGTTCATCGGAAGTAGATCTGGTCCTGCTGGATATGCGTATGCCTGGTCTGTCCGGACTGGATGTGCTGGATTGGATACGCGGTCACCCTGATCTGAGATACACACGCGTTGTTCTCCTGACGGCCGCCGCCAGCAACGACGAAAAGGTCCAGGCGCTTTCTGCCGGAGCCGATGATTACATTACCAAGCCATATTACATGCAGGAGTTACTGGCTCGGGTAAAGACTATCCTGCGCACACAGCAACTCGAAAAACAGCTTCATCACCAGAGCCGCCAGCTCGCTGAATTGAACCGGATCAGTCAGGCCGTCGCCGCCACACTTGAGACAAGCCAGGTCTATGCAACAGCTATTCGAGGTGTCGATGCCATCCTCGAAGTGGAAATGGCTGCTGTTCTGATCGTCGAGGGCGGTAAGCTGCATTGCCAATATGTTCGTCATTACAAGGGCGCAATCCCCTCTCATATCTTCCCGTCAACCGAGAAAGGGATAGGTGTGCTGGGACAAGTATGGAGCGAACAGATCACCCTCTGTTTGAACCAGGTTGCCGCTGACACGCGCTATGATCCGACACGCGACTCGCCGATTGGATACACCGTTCGATCCATGTTGGCTACGCCCCTGACCGTTCGCGGCCGACCGGTTGGTGTGCTGGCTGCCTATAACAAGCGCTCCGGTGAATTTTCCGATGTCGATGTAGACCTCTTCTCCTCTTTGTCCAGCTCAGTAAGTGAGGCAATTGAAAACGCCTGGCTATTCCAGCGAGTTCGTATGCGCCACCAGGAATTGCTCGAAGGACGTAATACCCTGCAAGCACTCATCGATGGAATACCCGACCCGATTTATACTATCAGCGATGAGTGGAAATTGGTGGCAGTTAACAAAGCCAAGGCTGATGAGCTTGGGACAACATCTGAATCGTTAAGCGGTCGCGTGTGTTTTCGCGTATTTTATAACCGGCAAAAACCATGCGATCACTGTAAAGTCGCGCTCACTCTAAATGAAAAGATTGAACAGCATTGGCCGGTAAGATGGTTAGGTGAGGATCATTTGCCGCGCGAATGGGAAGTCAGCGCATACCCTATCCCCGGAAAACAAATCAGTTCGGCCCGCGCCGTGCTTGTGTGGCAGGACAAGACCGAAGAGCGACGCCTGGAAAACTCCCTGATGCAAGCCGGCAAGCTGGCGGCAATCGGGCAGTTAGCTGCCGGTGTAGCTCACGAAATCAATAATCCGCTCACGGCGATCAATGCCAATGCCCAGATGCTTAAAATGGTTATCCCGGTCGAGGATGAGAATTTCGAGTCTGTCGATTTAATCGTCCGTGCCGGAGATCGGGCTGCCAAAGTCGTGCGTGGATTGCTCGATTTTGCCAGGCAAGAGCACTATTCATTCACAGCCGGCGACCTGAACATATCCATCCAGGAAGCGATGGACCTTGTGAATTACCAGCTGCAATCGGCCAACATCGCCGTAACTCGGGATATCGACAAAACTCTGCCCCAGGTTGTCGCAAGTTGGGAGCATCTCAAGAGCGTTTGGCTCAATCTCCTGTTAAACGCGCGTGATGCATTGTTGCACACAAATGAAAATCGCCAGCTGGAGGTCATCACACGATTGGACAAGGATGGTCAATCGGTTCAGGTCCTTATTCATGATAACGGCAAAGGTATGACTTCGGCCGAAACGCTCCATATCTTTGAACCGTTTTACACGACGAAGGGGCCTGGGCAAGGTACTGGCTTGGGGTTGGCGACATGCCATCGAATCATCGAACAGCACGGCGGCGAAATCACCGTCGCCAGTATTGTGGGCGAAGGGACAACATTCTCCGTTACCATCCCAATTCAACGGCCAGATTCCGGCGCGTCGGGCATCTACCTTAAATGACCAGTGGAAGCTGAGAACCCCGACAGGAGGACATGGCGACCCATCCCTACGACCCGTCATCGGCTGTAACCCGTTCTGATAAATCCAGCCGCAATGATTCACCACCCGGCGAGATAAACATCGCCGATGTGCTGCGGTTAGCGCTGCCAATCGATACCATTCTGATTGGTGGAGGAGTTGACGCGCGACGTTTCGTGAACTGGGTTGCCATCCTGACGAGCTGGGCGAATCTGGATTCGCAAGTGGTGCCAAACGACCTGGTGATAGTTCCGCCCGCATTGTTGGAGACATTAACCCCGGAAAACGAAAACCAGATACTTACGTCCCTGGCAGAATTTCCGGTTGCAGGGTTATTGTGCATTGGCGATATTAATAATGAAATCGCCCAAATGGCAGAGGCGGTAAATTTGACGGTGTTGATCGCTCCGGATTCATCGACAGTGCGGGAGATGCACCAGGCCGTCACTCTACTCCTGCTTGATCGCCAGACAGCGACCAGTGAAAGGGCCATTCAACTTTACCGGCAACTCTCCGCAATGTCGCGCGAGGGTCTTGGCCTGGCTGCCATGACGGAAGTGATGAGCAAACTCACTGGTAATATCGTAGCCGTCCAGGACAAACGGCTGGAGGTTCAGGCCATCAGCTGGCCCAGCAACTCGACCGTCAATCAGGAGGCGCTCATTGCCGCCCTGCAACAGCGTGATTCCCTGCCGCCGGTATTACGTAATCGCAAGGCGGCCGCCAAATCACGGCAAAGTATCTGGCAGCAACTAATCCCTCTGGAAGAAAATACCACTTCTATTGGACGCTTGCTCAGTCCGATCATTTCCGGCGATCGGGCGCGTGGTTATTTGTCCGTAATTGGTCCTGCGGTAGAACTGGATTTATTCGATAGTCTCACTGTCGAGCATGGCGCGGCGGCCTGCGCCCTGGAAATGGCCAAGAACAAGGCAGTGAACGAGGCCAAGAAATCCCTGCGCGGCGATTTCCTGGAAGGGTTACTGGCCGGGTCATTGCCCAGAAAGGAAATCGAGCGCCTGGAAGGACGCCTTGATCACAACACAAAAGAGCCGCATGCGGTTATGGTAGCCAGTTGGCTTGGTGAGGATAGGCCTACTCTGAGAAGACTGGAAACGACCGTCCATTGGGTGCTGTCGAATCATCCGCGACCGGCGCTTGTTCATGTCTTCGGAAATCAACATCTGGTTATATTTCAGGCGCTTAAAAACATTGAAGACATGGAAAGCGCTGCCCTGCTCGGCCGACGTATTCGAGAGCAAATCGAATTGGAGTTTCCGGATGCGACGCTGATTGGTGGCGTCAGTGGCCCGGCATCGACCCTGTCTGATTGGCCTCTGGCCTATGATCAGGCGCTCCAGGCGATGCAACTGGGCGAGCGGCTTAAATTGACAAATCAATTTGTCGAGTTCGGAAGCCTGGGTATATATCGATTGCTTTACCATCTGGAAGAACAGCCGGAAGTACGCCTGTTTACGGATGAAATTATTAGGCCGCTCATCGAGTATGATTCGCAAAATCGCGGGAGCCTGGTGAAAACCGTGGAAGCCTATTTCGACCATCACGGCAATATCAGCCAGACGGCCGAGTCGTTGTTTGTGCACCGCAACACCTTGCTCTATCGAATGGAACGCATTCAGGAACTCACCGGTTTGAATTTGGACCATGCCAATATGCGGCTGGCGCTCCATTTATCTTTAAAGTTGTGGCAACTCCGCCCGGATACTGAACGCGAGGTCGCCCCCTGAGCGACTTTTGTTGAAACTACACAAATTGACGCGGGGATGATTCTGCCAAGTTCACCGTATGATCGCGACTTGGCATCTCGTATACTTCTTACAGGCTTGCGCAAGGGTGCGCGGTTCAGTGGGAAATAGTGGGAACTAAAGGGGACGTCTCCAATAAGACGTCCCCTTTGGTTTTTAATGCCCTGAGACAGATAATTATCGTCCGGGATTGTGCATAATATACAAATTATCTGTCGATGTGCGTTGCTATTTGTACATAGCTCAATGTTTGAGAGCAAGCCTATACTTCTGACTTATAGGTCATAGTACTTTGCAAATGAAAACCTACGTTCAAAACGAACTCGCCCTCGCCCTAATTAGCATTATCCTTATTATCGATAAGGATACGATAACTGTTGGGTGAAGGTCACGTAGAGGTAAGGAAATTCGAGTTTAAAGGAGACCGCCCAACAGGGCGGTTTTTTTGTTACTTATCACGGTGAGGAGACAACATGAGCGAGTTGAAAACCGGCGGACAAATTATCTGGGAGAGCTTGATCCATGAGGGAGTAGATGTTGTGTTTGGTCTACCCGGTGGAGCGATTCTCCCGACCTACGATGACCTCTACAAGTACGATTACCCGATCCATCATGTTCTGGTAACCCATGAACAAGGGGCGTCCCACATGGCAGACGGATACGCCCGCGCTACAGGCAAGACCGGCGTATGCCTTGCCACTTCCGGCCCCGGAGCGACAAATCTCATCACCGGGCTGGCTACAGCCTACATGGATTCAACCCCCGTCGTTGCCATCACCGGCCAGGTTCCTATCTCCCTGCTCGGCCGCGACGGGTTCCAGGAAGCCGATATCCGCGCCATCAGCATGCCGGTCACCAAGCACAATTACCTCATCACCGACATCAAGGATCTGCCGGCGGCCCTCAAGGAAGCATTCTACATCGCCCGGACAGGCCGTCCCGGCCCCGTTCTGGTGGACATCTGCAAAAATGTGCAGCAGATGACGATGGAATTCACCTATCCCGACACTGTTTACCTGCCCGGCTACAAACCCAGTCTCCTAACGCCTGATCAGGATGTAATTGGACGGGTTGCCCAACTCATCAATGAGGCCCAGCGGCCGGTTATCATCGCTGGTCAGGGCGTTTCCATGGCCAAGGCCGAGAACGAATTGCGAACGTTGGCCGAAAAAGCGAACATCCCGGTGGCCACCAGCTTGCTCGGCATCGGCACCATACCCGCAACACACCCCCTATCCATTAGCTGGGGTGGCATGCACGGCGAGGCTTATTGCAACTACGCCTTGCAGGAGTGCGACGTCCTGTTCGCAATCGGCGCTCGCCTCGATGACCGCCTCACAGGGGCCTTCAGCACATTCGCGCCTAAAGCCAACATCATCCATGTCGACCTAGATCCGGCCGAGATGGGCAAAAATCTGACCATCCACACGCCTGTTGTAGGCGACGCGCTCATGACCCTGCGCGCGTTGCTGCCTCACGTCGAACCAAACGAGCACCCGGCCTGGCTGGCGCAGATTAATGAGTGGCGGGCGGAATCCGTCGAGCGCGACATTCTGACCCAGGAGACTGACGAACTGGTTGCCCCGTACGTGATGCGCCAGCTCTGGTACGCGACTAATCAGGGAGACGCCACAATAGTCACCGACGTTGGGCAGCATCAGATGTGGGAAGCCCAGTACTTCAACCACACCAAGCCGCGCAGTCTCCTCACCTCCGGCGGTTTGGGTACAATGGGATATTCCCTGCCTGCGGCAATCGGGGCGCAGATCGCGAAGCCGGATGAGGAGATATGGGTTGTGGCCGGGGACGGCGGTTTCCAGATGACCATGCCCGAACTGTCGACCGTGATGCAGGAAAGGCTGCCGATCAAAATTGCCATCATCAATAACGGCTATCTGGGGATGGTGCGGCAATGGCAGGATGTGTTCTATAACAAACGTTATGTTGGAACGCCGCTGTACAACCCCGACTTCGTGAAAATCGCCGAGGCGTACGGGATTCCCGGCCGCGCGGTGACGAGCAAGGATGACGTGTATGAGGCTATCCGGCAGGCGCAAATGACGGATGGGCCGTTCCTCCTCGATTTCCAGGTCGAGGAATTCACCAACGTTTACCCGATGGTCGCGCCCGGCAAAAGCAATGCCGACATGATTCGCCGCGGCCACCCGATAGAAAACCAGGGAGCTTGAAATGTCGGATACACAAATACGTCGTCATACGATTATCGCCTGGCTGGAAGACAAACCCAGCGTCCTCAACCGGGTTACCGGCCTCTTCAGCCGCCGGAATTTTAATATCGAGAGTCTGAACGTGGGTCATTCCGAAACACCGGGGATCAGCCGCATGACTTTTGTCACCCTCGGCACCGGTCGCGATCTGCAACAAGTGACAACCCAGCTGGACAAACTCATCAACGTCGTTCATATCTGTGATGTCACCAGCGAGCCGGCAGTCGTCCGCGAGATGGCCCTTATCAAGGTGACGGCCACAAGCCAGACGCGCGGGGAGATCATGCAATTGGTCGAAATCTATCGCGCCAGCGTGGTCGATGTCGACATGACTTCTCTCATTATCCAGATCGTCGCCCCGGAGGACAGGGTAAACTCCCTCATCTCCCTTCTGGGGAATTTCGGCATCGAGGAAATGGTTCGCACCGGTCGGGTGGCTATGGTTCGCGGTAATTCTTCTCATGGCCACAATCATGGGGCCAGAGAGTGGACCGAGGTAGCGCCTGTCGATGCCTCGTTACCCGTGGAACAAAACGGTTACCATTAAGGATAACCATCCAACCGGATATATTTATATTTACCTTTCCAAATCATATGGAGCGTTAAATTGGCTACTGTTTATTATGACAAAGACGCCGACCTGTCGGCACTGAACGGCAAAAAGATCGCCATTATCGGATATGGGAGCCAGGGGCATGCCCACGCCTTAAACCTGCGCGACTCCGGCATGGACGTGCGTGTTGGGCTTTATTCCGGCAGCCCGTCCTGGACCAAGGCCGAGGACAGCGGACTGACGGTCATGACATCCAGCGCGGCCGCGGCCGAGGCGGATATCATCATGATCCTCGCCCCGGATACATCCCAGGCGGCTATTTATAAAGAGTCGATCGCGCCGAACCTGACCCCGGGCAAAACTCTTATGTTCAGCCACGGGTTTAACGTCCGATACGCCCAAATCGTGCCGCCGCCCGGCGTCGACGTCAGCCTGGTCGCCCCCAAAGCCCCCGGCCATCGCGTGCGCGAGCTGTTTGTCGACGGCATGGGCACGCCCGGCCTGATGGCTGTTCATCAGGACGCCAGCGGTAACGCTGCGGCCACCGCGCTGGCATACGCCAAGGCAATCGGCTGCACTCGCGCCGGTGTCATTCGAACCACGTTCACCGAGGAAACTGAAACCGACCTGTTCGGCGAGCAGGTAATCCTGTGTGGTGGGGTCAGCCATTTAATCGAGTCAGCCTTCAACACCCTGGTTGATGCCGGGTACCAACCCGAAATCGCCTATTTTGAATGTCTCCATGAGCTAAAACTCATCGTTGACCTTATTTATCAGGGCGGTCTGAATTACATGCGCTACAGCGTCAGTGACACGGCCGAGCATGGCGATTACACCGCCGGCCCGAGGATCGTTACCGACCAGACACGCGAGACGATGAAAGCCATCCTGGCCGACATCCAATCCGGCGCTTACGCGGAAGGATGGATCGATGAGAATGCGCAGGGCCGGCCGTGGTTCAACCAACGACGCGCGGACGCCCGCAATGCCCAGGTGGAGCAGGTCGGCCGCGATCTGCGCAAGATGATGCCCTGGCTGAACCCCAAAGAGGCTTGACGCGCCAGGGTTTGGTGGGTCAAAAGGATGAGTGATGAGCGAACAAGTTGCCATTCCCGATACCGTTCTGATTTTCGACACGACGCTGCGCGACGGCGAGCAGTCGCCCGGCGCGACACTGAACGTCGAAGAGAAACTGGAAATCGCCCGTCAGTTGTCGCGCCTCGGCGTGGACATCTGTGAAGCGGGCTTTCCAATCGCCTCCCCGGGCGACTTTGATGCGGTGCGTCGAATCGCTGAAGAAGTCGGGCCGCTGGTAGAGGGACGCAAGAATGGGCAACCCATGGTTATCGCCGGACTTGCCCGTGCCAATCAGGAAGATATCAGCCGCGCCTACGAGGCGGTCAAGGTAGCGCCACGCCATCGCATCCACACGTTTTTGGCCACCAGCGATATTCATCTGAAGCACAAATTGCGAATTGACCGGGAAGAATGTGTCGATCAAGTCATCAAGGCTGTGTCTTACGCCCGAGCGCTCTGCGACGATATCGAGTTCTCGCCGGAAGATGCCGGACGTTCTGATCCGGATTTCCTGGTGCAGGTACTGGGCGAGGCCATCAAGGCCGGGGCGACTACGCTCAACATACCTGACACAGTCGGCTATACCACTCCCGACGAATTCGGCCGTCTCATCGAATACCTCATTAAACACACGCCCGGCGCCGATCAGGTCGTCTGGTCAGTCCACTGCCACAACGACCTTGGCCTGGCCACGGCCAACACGCTGGCCGGCATCAAAGCCGGCGCCCGGCAGGCCGAAGTGACCCTGAACGGCATCGGCGAGCGGGCAGGCAATACGGCGCTGGAAGAAGTCGTCATGGCTTTGACCACTCGATCACAGAACTTCAATCTGCAGACGAATATCGATACGAGTCAGATCGCTCGCACAAGCCACATGGTCAGCACCTACACCGGCATGATCATCCAACCCAACAAGGCGATTGTCGGGGCCAATGCGTTCGCCCACGAAGCCGGGATCCATCAGGACGGCATGCTTAAAAACCACCTGACGTATGAAATCATGCGTCCCGAGACGGTGGGGCTTAATACGTCAAAACTTGTTCTGGGCAAGCATTCCGGCCGGCATGCGTTCCGCGTCCATTTACGCGAGATGGGCTACGACAACATGGATGACGCCGAGGTATCGGCCGCCTTTAAGCGCTTCAAACGGATCGCCGACAAGAAAAAGGTGGTCACTGACGCCGATATCGAAGCCATCATCGCCGATGAGATCTACCAGCCGCCGGTTATCTGGCAACTCGATCACATCCAGGTATCCTGCGGCGATCACAGCATCCCCACGGCCAGTGTGGTCATGATTGGCCCTGATGGCGTCACGTATCAGGATGCTGCTTTGGGCAGCGGCCCGGTTGATGCAGTCTATCAGGCCATCAATCGGATTGTTGGCGTAACCAACAGGTTGACAGAATTCACAATCAACGCCGTCACGGAAGGCCTGGATGCCGTCGCCGAAGCCACCATTCGGATTCAGCCGGTTGAAGGGGCCGAGTTCATCATGAACCCACAAACGAACCAGCCCATTTACAAGACCTTTAGCGGTCATGGCGCCAGCACCGACATCGTTGTGGCCAGCGCCAGGGCTTATCTGAGCGCGCTGAACAAGATGCTGGCGGAGCGCGACAATCTTGCCGCGCAAATGCAACGCGCCGAACACACCAAAGCACAGGCATGATGGCCCAACGACAGGATGATGTGTGGCAGGCACAGGCGCTGACCACCGCCTATCTCGAAGGTGTTCGCGGCGCGATCCCCCTGGCGGCCGAACAAATCGACATCATTGTTCGCCTTGCTCGTGCCGCTCGACCCGACACCCGGCTGATCCTCGACCTCGGCTGCGGAGATGGCATCCTGGGCCACGCGCTGCTGGATGCTTTCACCCACAATCAGCCGAAAGGCATCTTCGCTGATTTCTCGAAACCAATGCTGGATGCCGCAAGATCCCGCCTTGTTGGTTACGAGGCGACTTTTCTTGAGATCGACTACGCTCGGCCCGACTGGGTCAGCAAAGTCAGTCAATTGGGCGACCTGGGCGGGATTCGCCCGGATGTTGTGGTATCCGGTTTCTCAATCCACCATCAATCAGACGAGAGGAAACACGCCGTCTATCGCGAGATATTCGACCTGCTTTCCCCCGGAGGGATTTTTCTCAATCTCGAACACGTGGCGTCCGCTTCCCGCTGGGGCGAAGAACAGTTTGAAGAATACTTCATCGACTCGCTCCATCATTACCACGCACCTTTCGGGAAAACGCGGACTGAGGTCGCGGCCGACTTCTATCATCGGCCGGATAAGATCGCCAACATCCTGGCCCCGGTTGAGGTTCAATGCGAATGGCTACGCGAGATCGGCTATGGGAAAGTGGATTGTTTCCTGAAAGTGTTCGAACTGGCGTTGTTTGGCGGCATCAAACCCGAAGAGGCCAATCACTGACCTGACTTTCCCACATCATCGACAGATTTTTATGGAT
>JAHDWL010000050.1 GCA_023384355.1 Anaerolineae bacterium | reverse complement strand
GCGACGGCTTCCAGCCCAATTCGGCCGCGGCCTTGTCGATGGTCACCGTGCCGTCGTCCTCGGCGATGTTGTAGATGCCGGCGCGGCCGCGGCTGATGGCCATGACCGCCGCCTCGGCCGCTTCCTCGACGTGGAGCGGGCAGCGGTCGGGCCGCCTGTCCACGCCCGTGCCCGGGCCGTAGAGCGCGCCATAGCGCAGCACGATGCCGGCGAACGGGCCGTTGAGCACCTGTTCCTCAAGACTGCGGACGCCATGCGCGCCCTCGGAGAGCGGGTCGTCCTCACGGTGGGGCAAGGGGCCGGGGGCGTAGGTGAAGCAGATGCTCTCGGCGATCATCCGGCCCGCGCCGGCGGCCGCGGCGGCGGCCACCAGGTTGCGCGTGCCGATCTCGCGCAGCCGCGAGTTGGCCTCGAACGTCGCCGCCGTCTGGCTGCCGTCCAGCAACGGGGCCAGATCGGTCAGCTGGTGGATGACGACGCCGGGGCCGGCGGCCACGACGACATCGCGCAGGCGGCCGGCGTCGTAGACGTCGACGACCACCGGCTCCACGCCCAGCTCGCGCAGGACGGCGGCCTTGCTCTCGCGCCGGGTGGTGCCGAACACCCGGTAGCCGGCGGCTACCAGCCGGCGGCATAGGGGTTGGCCGATTGCGCCGGTCGCCCCGGCCAGGAAGATGACAGGTTTGGCCTGTTCGTTCATGATCGCGTTACCTCATCGCCACGTGTCCTTCAGCCCCACCGTCCGGTTGAACACCAGCCGGCCCGGTTCCGTGTCGGGGTCGACGCAGAAGTAGCCCTCGCGGACGAACTGGAATTTGTCGCCGGGCACGGCCGTGGCCAGGCTCGGCTCCACCAGCGCGTCGACCACCCGCAACGAGTCGGGGTTCAGATTCTCCACGAAGTCGTCGACCCCCTCTTCGGGGTTGGCCTTGGCGAAGAGCGGCTCATAGAGGCGCACCTCGGCCGGGATTGCGTGCTCGGCCGACACCCAGTGGATCGTCCCCTTCACCTTGCGGTTGTCGGGCGACTGGCCGCCGCGCGACGCCGGGTCATAGACGGCGCGCAGCTCGACGATGCGCCCGGCGGCGTCCTTCACCACGCCGGTGCAGACGATGTAGTAGGCGTTCATCAGCCGCACCTCCACCTCCGGGGCGAGGCGGTTATAGCCCTTCGCCGGCTCCTCCATGAAGTCGTCGCGCTCGATGTAGACCTCGCGCGAGAAGGGGATGGGGCGCGATTCGGTGCGGCTCTTGTCCTGCTTGTAGTAGGGCACCTCGAAGGCCTCTTCCTGCCCCTTGGGGTAGTTCTCGATGACCACCTTCAGCGGCTCCACCACGCCCATGACCCGCGGCGTGCGGGCGTTCAGGTCTTCGCGGACGGCGTGCTCCAGCAGGGCCATGTCGACGAGGCTGTTGGCCTTGCTGACGCCGATCATGTCGGTGAAGTTGCGGATGCCCTCCGGCGTGTAGCCGCGGCGGCGCAGGCCGCGAATCGTCCACATGCGCGGGTCGTCCCAGCCGTTGACGTGCCCCTCCTTCACCAGGCGGATGAGCTTGCGCTTGCTCATGACGGTGTAGGTCAGGTTGAGCCGGGCGAACTCGATCTGCTGCGAGCGGCGGATGCCGAGCGCTTCCTGGAACCAGTCGTAGAGGCGGCGGTTGTTCTCAAACTCCAGCGTGCAGATGGAGTGGGTGATGCCCTCGATGGAGTCGCTCTGGCCATGGGCCCAGTCGTAGGTGGGGTAGATGTGCCAGGCGTTGCCGGTGCGCGGGTGCGGGGCGTGGAGGATGCGATACATCACCGGGTCGCGCAGGACGATGAACGACGAGGCCATGTCGATCTTGGCGCGCAGGACGCGCGATCCCTCGGCGAACTCGCCGGCGCGCATCCGGCGGAAGAGGTCGAGGTTCTCGGCGACGGGGCGCTCGCGCCATGGGCTGTTGCGGCCCGGCTCGGTCAGCGTGCCGCGATGCTCGCGGATTTCGTCGGCGCTCAGGTCGTCGACGTAGGCCTTGCCGTCGTTGATGAGCTGTTCGGCCCACTGGTAGAGCTGCTCGAAGTAGTCGGAGGCGTGGTAGAGGCGGCCGTCCCATTCGGCCCCCAGCCAGCGCACGTCTTCCATGATGGCGTCGATGTATTCCTGCTCTTCCTTCTCCGGGTTGGTGTCGTCGAAGCGCAGGTTGAACAGGCCGCCGTAGTCGCGGGCCAGGCCGTAGTTGAGGTTGATCGACTTGGCGTGGCCGATGTGGAGGTAGCCGTTCGGCTCCGGCGGGAAGCGGGTGTGGACGCGGCGGTCGTATTTGCCGGTTTCGTTGTCCTCATCGATGATGGTGCGGATGAAGTTGGAGCTTGTCGGTGTGGTCGTTTCGGTCATGGTTCTGTGTTTATGATTCACGGTCGGTGAATTCGTGATATTTCATATTATTGTAGGGGCGAGGTGACGGCGAGTGGTGTTTTCGGATGCAATGCGCGTCGTCTCGCGGTCGCTTCGCCCTGCTTCAGAGGGCGAGGTAGCCGGGAACGAATGCCGCCTGTTTCCCTGTGACGTTATTCCCGGTTGCCTCGCCCTTACAGTTTCGATTGGTAATTCTATCACGCTATTGACCGGCCAACAGGGCGATGGCCGCGTCGAGCCGGGCCAGGGCGCGCTCGCGGCCGAGGGCGACGATGGACTCGAACACCGGCGGCGAGACGTCTTGCCGGGTGACGGCCAGCCGCAGGACGCCCAGGAACGGCCCGGCCTTGCCGTTGGTCGTGTGGGCCTCGCCGATGGCCGTCAGACCCGCGCCAAGCGTTTCGGCGTCGAACGGTTGCGCGCCGGCGATGTAGTCCCGCGCCGCTTGCAGGCCGCGCCGCACGGCGTCGCCCGGCAGCTTGTTGTTGGCCAGGCGCCCGGCGGTGAGCGGGGCGGCGTCGCCGTCTTCCCACAGGAATTTGAGGAAGCCGGCGGCGTCGGTCAGCCGCTTCAGCCGGACGCGCAGCGACGGGGCCACGGCCAGCAGGGCTTCAGCCCCGACCTCGTGCCCCTGTCGTTCGAGGAACGGCTTGACCGCCCGCGCCAGCTCCAGCGGTTCCATGTCCTGTATCCACTGGCCGTTGAGCCAGTCGAGCTTGTCGTAGGGTAGGCGGGTGGGCGCGGGGTTGATGTCTTCCAGCCGGAAGCGGGGGATGGCTTCCTCGATGGGGAACTTCTCGCGGTCGTCGCCGAACGCCCAGCCGACGTTGGCCAGGAAGTTGTTGAGCGCCTGGGGCAGATAGCCGGCGTCGCGGAACTCCTCGACCTTGATCAACACCTCGCGGCCGCCGTCGTCGAAGGCCTGGGTGCGCTTGCTCAGCTTGCCGCGGCCGCTGGGGTTCAGCACCAGCGGCAGGTGGGCGTATACGGGGTGGGGCCAGCCGAAGGCGGCGTAGAGATTGATGTGCAGCGGCGCGCTGCTGATCCACTCGTCGGCGCGCAGGATGTGGCTGATCTCCATGAAGTGGTCGTCGACGACGTTGGCCAGGTGGTAGGTGGGCAGGCCGTCGGACTTGAGCAGCACGGCGTCGGCGATCTGGGCGTTGGGCACGGTGATGTCGCCGCGGATGACGTCGGGGATGACGGTGACGCCCTCGATGGGGGCCTTGAAGCGGACGGCGAAGGGCAGGCCGTCGCGCTCGCGGGCGGCCACCTCGTCGGGGGACAAATGGCGGCAGCGGCGGTCGTAGCCCTGGTCGCCGCGGGCAGCTTTCTGGGCGGCGCGGCGGGCTTTCAGCTCGTCGGCGGTGCAGAAGCATTTGTAGGCGTGGCCGTCTGCCAGCAGCCGGTCGGCCCACCGGCGATAGAGGGCGGCGCGCTCGCTCTGGATGTAGGGGCCGTGGGGGCCGCCGACTTCGGGGCCTTCGTCCCAGTCGAGGCCCATCCAGCGCAGGGCGTCCATGAGGGCCTGGACAGCGCCCTTGACGGCGCGTTTCTGGTCGGTGTCCTCGATGCGGAGGATGAACTGGCCGCCGTGCTCGCGGGCGAACATCCAGTTGTACAGGGCGGTGCGCGCCCCGCCGATGTGGAGGTAGCCGGTAGGGCTGGGGGCGAATCTTGTGCGTATGGTCATGGTGGTCGGTGGTCAGTGGTTGGTTGGGCGGGTGTATTGGCCGCCGGATGAACTGGTAGGATAGCAGAAAATGGGGAAGGCTGGTAGGGGGGAATCAGGAATTAAAAATATTATATTAAGAGCGCGTCTTCTGGATTGGTATCTGGGAGATACGAGATACGAGATACGAGATACGAGATACGAGATACGAATGAAGAGGCGCGGCCTCTTCATTCGTCATTCGTCATTCATCACCCGCCTCCCCAAACCAAAAACGAAGAGGTCACCCTCTCCGTTCATCATTCCTCATTCGTCATTTGATTTTAATAAAAGAAGAAGTGGCGTCGCGCTTCGGGGGGAGAAGGAAGGAGGGACAAAAATTTTTCACGACGCCACTTGCAAGGAGGGAAGTCCGTCAAACTCTATAGTAGGTTTCGATCCTTACAATCTGGATTACGAACAAATGAAGATCGCGTGAAACCGGATTTTCGTTTGGTCGCCGCGCCCCGCACGGGATATAGTCCCCAATAATGACCGCGCCGGAACCAGCCCCGCCCCACACCCCCGCTGATTCGCCGCCCGCCGCGCGGCCGCGCAATGAGCTCCGGTTCATCCCGCCGGTCGTGGCCGTCATCATAACTCTCGGCCTGCTGCTCGCCGGTCGGGCGGATCTCTGCCGCTGGCCCGACCTCTGCGGCCCGCTGACGGCCGTCGACATCACCCAGGGGCGGCTCGACACAGCCCTGCCCGCCCCCCGGCCGGGCCTGCGGATCGAGCAAACCTTCGTCCCCCGCCGCGACGGCCTCAGCGAGATCGAGCTAATCCTCGTGCACTACGGCGAGGCCACCCCCGCCGGCCCCGGCTCGCTGCTCGTCGAGCTGCGGGACGCCAACGGCGCTCTCGTAGCTGCCGACCAGCTTGCCGCCGCCGGCCTCACCCACAACCAGACCTACACCCTGCGCTTCCCCCCGCAGCCCGACTCCGCCGGGCAAACCTACGTCCTCAGCCTCAGCGGCGACGAATCCAACCCCGTCTCCGCCTGGTCCTATTCCCTCAACGTCTACGACGACGGCGAGCTGCGCCTCATCGGCGGGCAGGCCGGGGAACAGGCGAACCAACCCGCCGCGGCCGATTTGCGCTTCACCACCCGCTATGTCCTGACGCCCGGCGACGCCCTCGCCGCGGCCGCCGCCCCCCTGCGCCAATGGCTGATCCTGCTGGCCGCAGCGCTCCTCTTGCCCCTGCCCGGTGCGCTCCTGTTGCTGGCCGTTCGCCCGCGCGGCTGGGACGGCGCGGCCTGGTGGGGCGCGGCCCTCAGTCTCGGTCTGGCCGGCTGGCCTGTCGTCTGGCAATGGCTGGCTTTGGCCGGCTGGCGCTGGACGGGGCCGGGGCTGTGGGCGGCCGTCGGGCTGGGATGGGGCGCGGCCGCTCTCGTCGCCCGCCGGGTGCGCCGCCCGCCGCCGGAAGAAGTCGCCGCGTCGCCGGGCCGCGCGCCCGGCAAGCTCGCCGCCTGGGGTCTGCTGGCCGGGCTGCTAATCATCACCCTCGCCGCGCGCTTCGTCGCCGTCCGCGATCTCGCCTTCCCGCCGTGGGTCGACTCCAGCCGCCACGCCCTCATCACCGCCGTCATGGTGGCCGGCGGCCAAATCCCCACCGGCTACGCGCCCTTGCTGCCGGTCGACCACTTCCCCTATCACTACGGCTTCCACACCCTCTCGGCCGGGGTGGCGCTGATGACCGGGCGGCCGCTGCCGGTGCTGCTGCTCACCCTGATGCAGCTAATCGGCGGCCTGCTGCCCCTGACCGTCTACGCCGCCGGCTGGATGGTAACGCGGCGGCGGGCGGCGGGGCTGCTGGCCGCGTTCCTCGTGGCGCTGCCCTTCTTCTTCCCCGGCTACTACGCCACCTGGGGCCGCATGACCCAGCTGGCGGCGATGGCCATCATGCCCGTGCTGCTGGCCCTCACATGGCGACTGGGGCGGGGCTGGCCGCGCGTCTGGCCGCTGGTCGCGGTGCTGGCCGCCGGGCTGTTCCTCGTCCACTTCCGCGTCTTCCTGTTCTACCTGCCCTTCGCCGGGCTGGCGGCGGCGAGCCACCTCATCGCCCACCGGCGCTGGCGGGGCATGGCCGCGGCGGGCGCATTGGGCGCGCTGCTCGTCCTGCCGCGCGTCGTCGAGCTGCTGGCCGTCACCGCGCCGCTGGAGACATTCCAGCGCTCGCTGCCCGGCTATAACGACTTCCCCACCGGCTACTTCACTACCGGCTGGGAGCGGGCCTGGCCGGTGGCCGCCGCGCTGGGGGCCGGGCTGGTCATCGTGGCCCTGGCCCGGCGGCGGCGCTGGGCAACATTCCCGGCGCTGCTGCTGCTGTGGGTTGCCGCGCTCTTCGCCCTGCTGGCCGGCGATCGGCTCGGCCTGCCCGAATCGCTGGTGGTCAACCTGAACAGCATGGTCATCACCCTGTTCCTGCCGCTGGCCCTGTTCCTGGCCATCGTCGCCGGCCGGGTGTGGGGCTGGGCCGGGCGATGGGCGGCCGCCCCCGTGCCGGGCGTCGTCGCGGCGGTGGTCGTGGCCGTCCTGCTCGTCTTTGGCTGGCGACAGCAGGCCAACATCCTGAACGCCGACACCATCCTGGCCCTGCCGGAAGACGAGGCCGCGCTGGAGTGGGTGGCGGGCAACCTGCCGGCCGGGGCGCGCATCGCCGTCAACGCCTGGCAATGGCTCGGCGCGACGTGGGCCGGCAGCGACGGCGGGGCGTGGATCGTCCCCCTGACCGGGCGGGAGACGACGACGCCGCCGGTCGACCACATCTACAACCCGACGCTGTTCGCCCGCTCGCGGGCCTTCAATGAGGCCGCCCTCGCCATGAAGGACTGGAGCGACCCGGCCGCCGCCGCGTGGCTGGCCGAACAGGGCGTCAGCCACGTCTTCATCGGGCGGCGCGGCGGTTTCTTCGACCCGGCCGCCCTCTCCCGCAACCCGGCTCTCGACCTGCTCTACCAGCACGACGGGACGTTCGTCTTCGCCGTCCGCTGAGGGCCAATCAGGCCGCGGGCAAGGTCGAAAACAAGTGTTAACCGCGGTTAAATTGGGGTTTGACAACCGCAAATAGTGCGCTAGAATCCAGTCGACTCCCTCATCCGTCACCACATTTTAGCCACGCGACGGATGGGATTTATCAACAAGGAGATAGCAATGGCATTCGAATTGCCCCCACTTCCCTATGCGGAAGATGCACTTGAACCTTACATCGATGCACGCACGATGAATATCCACCACGACAAGCATCACGCGGCCTACACCAACAACCTGAACGCCGCTCTGGAAGGCCACGCCAAACTGGCCGGCAAGAGCATCGAGAAATTGCTCGGCGACCTGGACGCGCTCCCGGAATCAATCCGCACGGCCGTGCGCAACAACGGCGGCGGGTTTGCCAATCACTGCCTGTTCTGGGAAGTCATGGCCCCGAACGCGGGCGGCGAGCCGACCGGCGAGCTGGCCGCGGCCATCGACAAGAAATTCGGCGGGTTCGCGGCCTTCAAGGAACAGTTCGCCAAGGCCGCGGCCACGCGCTTCGGCTCCGGATGGGCCTGGCTCTACGTGGATCAGGACGGCGAGCTGGCCGTCGGCTCCACGCCCAATCAGGACACGCCCCTCATGGAAGGCAACACGCCCATTCTCGGCCTCGATGTCTGGGAACATGCGTATTACCTTCACTACCAGAACCGCCGCCCGGACTATGTTTCCGCCTGGTGGAACGTCGTCAACTGGGATACCGTCGCGGCCAAATATGCGGCCGCGAAAAAATAACCTTCTTCACCCGCCCTGGTTTAACCCCCCGGATGGCCCGGACGGTAACGTTCTCAAGGAGATAGTAAATGACCCACATTATTACCCGCCTTTGCCTTCGTGACACAGCCTGCGTAGAGGTGTGTCCGGTCGAATGCATGGTTTTGGGCCAGCCGGAAGAGCAATGGCCGTTGCTCTACATCGACCCGGACACCTGCATCGACTGCGGCGCGTGTGTGCCGGAATGCCCCTACGAAGCCATCTTCCCCGAAGAGGAAGTGCCCTTTGACTTTGTCGCCCCGGCCGGTGTCTGGATCGGCGGTACGAAGGCCGAGCTGCCCGACGGCGTGCCGTTCGAGGGCGAGATCGACGGCCATCATGTGAAGCTGCTCAACGCCAAGCAGTTGGCGGGCGGCGAGGTGCTCGACCTGACCGAAGATATCCCGGCCAACTACGCCTTCTACTCCGAAGGGCCGGGCTACGACGCGCTGAAGATGTAAAGGGCTTGCCCCTGACCCGGCAGGCCGGCAATCGACCGATCGGGTCCCTTACCCGCACCTGAACCGAATTAACTAACCGGCAACTGGTTGGTTAATTCGGTTTTTTATTTCCTGGAGGAAATCGCTATGGCAGATGAATATCGTATCGAGAAAGATTCGCTGGGCGAGGTTCGCGTGCCCGCGGCGGCATACTGGGGGGCGCAAACCCAGCGCGCCATCCACAACTTCCCCATCACCGGGCTGCGCCCCTACCCGGCGTTCGTGTGGTCGATGGTGCTGATCAAGCGGGCGGCGGCCGAAGTCAACCGCGACCTGGGGCTGTTCCACGACAAGGAGGCGGGCGGCCGCGTGGTCGGCGGCAACGAGATGGCCGCGGCCATCATACAGGCCGGCGACGAAATCCTCGGCGGCAAGTTCGCCGACCAGTTCGTCGTCGACCCGATTCAGGCCGGCGCGGGAACCAGCCACAATATGAACATCAACGAGGTCATGGCCAACCGCGCCAACGAGATACTGGGCTTCGCGCTGGGCGAAAAGGGCAAGCCGGTCAACCCCAACGACCACGTCAACATGGCCCAATCGACCAACGACACCATCCCCACGGCGATCCGCCTGGGGGCGCTGTGGCGGCTGGATGAGCTGCTGGCCACGCTGGGGCGGCTGGCGGCCGAACTGAACGCCAAGGCGCGTGAGTTCGACCCCATCGTCAAGAGCGGCCGCACCCACCTGCAGGACGCCGTGCCCGTGCGGCTGGGGCAGGAGTTCGGCGCGTATGCCCGGGCCATGGAGCGTGACGCGGACAAGATCCGCGAATCGGCCGCGGGGCTGCGGCGGCTGGGCATCGGCGGCACGGCCACCGGCTCCGGCCTGAACGCCCACCCGGAATATCACCGGCGCATGGTGGCCGTCCTCAGCCGTCTCAGCGGGCTGGAGCTGCGCGAGAGCGACAACCTGTTCGAGTCGATGCAGAGCATGGCCGACCCGGTGCATTTCAGCGGCGCGCTGCGCACGCTGGCCACCGACCTGACGCGCATCGCCAACGACTTCCGCCTGCTGGCGTCCGGCCCCACAACCGGCCTCGACGAAATTCGCCTGCCACCCGTCCAGCCCGGCTCGTCGATCATGCCCGGCAAGGTGAACCCGGTGATGGCCGAGATGCTTAACATGGCCATGTTCCAGGTGATGGGCAACGACCTGACCGTCATGCTGGCCGGGCAGGCGGGGCAACTGGAGCTGAACGTGATGATGCCCATCATCGCCTATAACATCTTCCAGAGCATGGACGTCATCATCAACTCGGTCAACTCCTTCATCGACTTCTGCCTTGTGGGGGTCACGGCCAACGCCGAGAAGGCGACGGGCTGGCTGGCCAAGAACGCTATCCTCGTTACGGCGCTCAACCCGGTCATCGGTTATCAGAAGGGGGCCGAGGTGGCCAAGGAGGCGCTGGCGACCAATCGCACGGTGCGCGAGGTGGTCATCGAGAAGGGGTACATCACCCCCGAAGAGGCCGACCGGCTGCTGGACGTCAGCTCGCTGACCGAGGGCGGCATACAGGGCGTCGCCGCCGGCGGCTAATCGCGCCCGGCGCAAGCGACCGGCAGAAAGAAACCGGGGTTTTCGGCAGAAACCCCGGTTTTTATTTTGAACGGAAAGAGGTCATTTCGGGTGATGACATCCGCCCCGATATGTCATAAAATGCAAGACGTTGCTCAACGAAATACCGATCGCCTGCGTGAAAGGCCCCGGTACATATTGAAGGAGATGTTTATTATGTCCAAGAAAATGGTTGCACTGTTGGCCGTGTTGGCCCTGGCTTTGATGCTGGCCGCCTGTGGTGGCGGCGGTGGCAACAGCAGTGGCGGTTCCACCGAATCCGGACCGGCTCCGGTCAGTCTGTCGTTCTCCGGGCTGGATACGTTCGCCTACGATCCCACTTCGGCTTCCGTGCCGGCGGGCGCGCAGGTGACGGTAGATTTCACCAACGGCGGCGCGCTGGAGCATGACTGGATGCTCGTGGCTGACGGGACGGATGTAAACGCTGTGACGGCCGCCGATGCCCTGATGCCGGAAGCCCATTCGGGCGTCATCGCCGCCGGCCAGTCGAAGACGTTCACGTTCACGGCCCCCGCTGCGGGAACCTACAAGATCGTCTGCACGGTGGCGGGCCACGCCCCGGCCGGGATGGTCGGCACCTTCACGGTCACGCAGTAAGCCCAATTCCGCATAGACTATGAGCGACGGGTCGCGCGCAAGCGCGGCCCGTTTGCGTTTTGGGCCGCCTGCCGCTACCATCCGGCGCGGTTATCCATGGAGAGAATCTGTCTGCCGCGCGAGCTGTTTCTGGAGATGATCGCCCACGTCGCCGGGCAGTTGCCCGACGAGGCCTGCGGGCTGCTGGGCGGCCGGGATGGGCGGGCGATGCGCCATTATCCGGTTGAGAACAGGCTCCACACCCCGACGGCCTATGAGATGGAGCCGTTGCAGCAGGTGCGAGCGATGCTGGCCATCGAGGCGGCGGAGCTGGAGCTTGTGGCGATCTACCATTCCCACCCGGCCGGGCCGGCGAGGCCGTCGCCCACCGACGTGGCGGAGGCCCGCTACCCCGACGCGACGCATATCATCATCGACCTGAGCGACGCGGCACGCCCGGCGGCGCGCGCCTTCATGATCCGGGAAGGGCGGGCGCGGGAAATCGGGCTGGTCATCCTCGCGCGGAGCTGACAGGTCGAGCCGGCGGTCCTCTCGTGCAACCATTCGGCCGCCCGCGTGTTTTATTAGTGTAATCCCAATCTGAACGAGGGAGCTGTTTGACAATGCAGATACTGTATTTCATCCTGGCCGGGCTAATCGGCTACCTGTGCGGCTCAGTGCCGTTCGGCTATATCTATGTGCGCCTGATCAAGGGCGAAGACCTGACCAAAATCGGCAGCGGCCGCACTGGCGGGACGAACTCGCTGCGGGCGGCGGGCCTGGGCGTGGGCGTGCTCACCTCGCTGAGCGACGTGCTGAAGGGCGCGGCGTCCGTGTGGCTGACGACATGGCTGCTGGGCGACGCCCTGGGGCCGGCGCTTTTGCCCTGGGCGCAGGCCACGGCCGGCGTGATGTCGGTCGTCGGCCACAACTGGTCGATCTTCCTCAAGTTCGGTGGTGGCGCGGGGACGGGGCCGAACGTCGGCTGGTCGTCGGCCATCTGGATATGGGTGCTGCCGATCGCCTTCCTGGTGATGAGCGGGATGCTCTACTTCGTGGGCATGGCGTCGGTCGCCTCGCTGAGCATGGCGGCGGTGACGATTGTCATCTTCGGCTATCGCTATCTGGCGGGCATCGACGCGACGGCGGCCTACTTCGCGGGCAGTGTCGTCGCCGGGCTGGTGGTCACATGGGCGCTGCGACCGAACATTCGCCGGCTCATGGACGGCACGGAGCGGGTGGTAGGCCCGCGGGCCAAGCGGAGGGAGGGGAAGCAGTAGGTCAGTATTCAGTGGGTCAGTATTCAGTGAGTCAGTAGGTCAATAGGTCAGTGGGGGACTGAATACTGATCTACTGAATACTGACCTGCTCACCTATACCGAACACTGCCCCCTGCCCCTACCGCCGCCGTAACAACGCCGGCCCCATCAAATCAATTATCCATCCGAACAGCGGCTCAATCCACGGCACGATGACCAGCAAGGCCGGCACGTAGGCCACGCGACGCGGCCGGCGGACGAGCGCGGCGATTCGTCGCCCGACCACCTCCGGCCTGATGGCGAAGCGCTGGCCGGGGATGTGATGACCGGCCGCCGGGTTGTCTGCCAGTTCGAAGAACTCCGTGCGCACGTGGCCGGGCTTCAGCACGCTGATATGAACCGGCGTGCCGCGGCTCTCGCGATAGAGGGCCGTGCTGAGACTGTCGATGAACGACTTGGTCGCCCCGTAGAGGGCGATTCCCTGCTCCGGCAGGTTGCCGGCGACGGAACTCACGTTAATGATGTGGCCGCCACCGCGGGCCTTCATCTCGCGCAGGGCGATCATCGTCAGGTGCGTGGCAGCGACGAGGTTGATCTGGATCATCCGCATGGCCAGCGGCCAGGACATTTCGCTGCCGAAACCGTACCAGCCGAACCCGGCGTTGTTTACCAGCACGTCCACCGGCCCGGCGATCCCGGCCGCCTCGGCCAAAACACGCAACCGCTCCCCCTCATCGGTCAAATCGGCGGCGATCGGCCAGGCGCGGCCGCCTTCGCGCTGAATCTCGGTGGCCAGCTGCTCCAACCGGTCGGCGCGGCGGGCCACCAGGACAACCGACATCCCCTGCCGGGCCAATTCGCGGGCCGTCGCCGCGCCTATGCCGCTCGATGCGCCGGTCACCAGGGCAACCTTGCCCATCAACGACGTATTGTCGTACCTCATTCGTCACTCCCCTTCACGCTTCATTCTTCACCCGAATGACGAATTACGAATGACGAATGAAGAGCGCCCAGATCGACCCACAGGTCGACCCCTACCAATTCCCAATTCCTAATTCCACCTTGTCATCCACTGCGTTGCCTTCCGCGTCCACCACCGGCAGCCGCTGCCCCGTCGCCAGCAGATAGAGACCGACGTGCAGCCGGTGGGGGCCGGGTTGCATTTCCGGGCTGAGCGCCACCAGATACGGGTCGGTCACCGTCGCGCCCGGCCGCCACTGACTCGTGGGGAACGTCCCCTGCACCGGCCACGCATCCACCTGCCCCACGATCCGGTCGGCCGCGTCCAGCACCTGCACGAACACGGTGTAATCCTCGCTCATGTCGGCCAGACCCTGCCACGTGAGCGTCACCGGCAGTTGCCCGCCGGGCACGAGCGCGGACTCATCCACCGCCACATCGAGCAGCGCCACCTGGCCGTCGAAATTGACGGCCCCTTCCGGCACGGTGACGCCCGCCGTCACTTCGGCCAGCACGCAGCCGGTTGTCGGGCCAGCCAGCCAGCCGCACACCGCCCGCTGCTCCCCGGCGGGCAGCGCCACCAGCGACAGCGGCTCGCCGGGGGCGGCACTATCCGGCGCGGCGTCCGCGAGGAAGACGGCCGACCCGCCCGCGCCGTCATGGGGCGCGGGCGCGCCCGCCGCCGGAAAGACGAAACTGCTCACGGCATGCGACGGCACCAGCAGGAAGGTGAGCGCGTCCGCGCGTCCATAGCCGCTGTAGCGCAGCGGCAGGTGGGCGGCGTCGACACCGTCCAGCGCGAAGCCCGTGAAGTAGGCCCGTCGCGCGTCGCCGACCGGCCCGGAGCGCGGACGGACGGGTATCGTCGCCACCGTCTGCCACGCCGCCTCATCCGGCGTCGTGAAGCGCGGCGCGGCGGCCACCTGGAACTCCAGCGGGCAGCCGGCCGGGTCGTCACAGGCGAAATCGGGCACGGGCAGGGCGTGGTAGTCGGGGACGAACTCCCCCGGCCGCATGGCGTTGACCGGGTAATTGTTGGCCACCGGGTGTTGCCCGGCGGCGATCGTCACCGCGCCGTCGAGTACTCCCCCGACCCAGCGGGTGTAGAGCGTCGGGGTCGGCTCGCCGTCGGGCAGCGGCCCGTCCAGCGTCCAGTAGAGCGTGGCCGACGGGACGTCGGCCGCCGGGGCATCGGTCGACGGATCGCCGGCCGCCGGGTCGAGGCGGTAGCCGGCCAGCCGCAGCGGCCCGAAGGCCAGATCTCTCGCGATGGCTCCGGCGGGCAGCGCGGCCAACGGTTCGCGGCTCACCTCGACCAGCGCCCCCTCGGATCGCAGGTGATAGCGCCCCTCGAGGCCGGGCAGATAGCGGGCCAGATAGACCGCCTGCCCGGCGGCCAACCGCGTCTCCAGCTCCGCGCGATAGGCCGCCTCGTCGGGCAGCACCATGATCGCCAGGTCGGGCCGCAGTCCCTCGACCTGTTGCAGGTAGTAGAGCGGGGCGATCTTCTCGCTGTCGGCCAGCACGGCCGCGCCTTCGGCCAGCGGCCGGGCCAGCGCCGCCCGCGCCCACGGCTCGCCGCCGTCGCGCCCGGACTGGTCGACCGTCGCCCAGCGACCGCCCGCCCCGATTAGCGCCGGCGCGAGGACTGCTGTGAACACCGCAGCCGGCAGCACCGCCGATCGGCCATTGCGCCGGACGCCCGGCAGATCGAGGAGCGCCGCCGCCCCCGCGGCGACCCACACGGCGATGACCACGTGGGCCGGGATAAGGAACACGGCCAGGTCGGGCACGTAGTAATTCAGCGCGTAGAAGGTGAAGCCCGCGGCGGCGATCGCCAGCAGCAGCGCCGCCCGCCGGCGTCGCGCGACCAGCCACGCCAGCCCGACGCCGGCCAGGATCAGATAGAACCAGCCCCAGGCGTCGAGGAACAGCCGGCCGACGATGGCCCGCCGGGTGGGGTCATTGAGCCACGCCATCGGCTGGAGCGCGCCCTGGAAACGGCCGCCGATGACCCAGTCGACGAAGCGGCCGAGGCCCATGGGTTCGTGGTTGACGGCCGCCCAGCGCAGCGGCAGGTAGGCATAGAGCAGCAGGGGCAGGGCGAAGGCGACAACCAGTTGCAGCGCCAGCAGCGCCAACGAGCGGCGACGGCCGGCCGCCGCGCGGCGCTCGCCCCGTCGCCCGTCGCGCAGCGCGAACAGGATCGCCAGCGCCGCGCCCGGCATCAGGAAGACAGTCGTCAGGTGATTCGCCAGACCCAGCCCCAGCACGAAGGCCAGCGCGGTCATGGTCTTGTGGCTCCCGGCCGTCGCCGCGGCGATTGTGGCCGGGTCGTCTCCGGGCGGGCTGTCGGCCAGTCGCAGCGTCAGCAACAGCGCCGCAGCCGTGATGAGCGCGTGCAGGGTGTAGACCTCGGCGACGATGGCCTGGCTCCAGTAGACGGGTACCAGGCCGAGGGCGATTGCGCCGGCCAGGGCGGCCGGCGGCTTGCCGAGCAGGTGCAGCGCCAGCCGGAAGAGGACGGCCGCGGCGGCGACGGCGTAGACGGCCGAAGCCAGATTGAGCCGGAAGGCGACCGTGCCCACCGGCAGCAGCGAGAACAGCTTGCCGAGGAGCAGGTAGAGCGGGTAGCCGGTGGGGTGGGCGATGCCCAGTTGCGGCGCGACGACCTGGAATTCGAAGGTGTCGGCCGCGCCGACGGCGGCCGACATCGTCAGCAGGTAGACCGGCAGCAGCCCGACGGCCACGAACAGCGGCCCCAGCCCGCGCCAGCGCCGGTCGTCGTCGCCGATTCGCGCCCACACCAGCAGGACGGCCGTCGCCCAGAGGCTCGCGCCGAACAGGAAGCGCCCGTGACCGAGGGCCACCGCCGGATCGGTCAGCCAGACCAGATTCAGGAGAAGGGGCAGGAAGGCAGCCACGGGCAAGCGAGCTCGCCACGTCGCCCAGCCGCCCAGCGCCGCCGCGCCCAACCCCATCAGGATGACCGGCAGGGGTCGCCCCGCCCAGCCCCACGCCGGAAACAGCCCCTCATAGAGAAGCCGCGACAGCGCCGGCCCGACCACAAACCACAGCGCGGCCGCGCCAAACAGCGTCAGCCATCGTCGCGATCCTGTCGTTTGCGGCGGCGCCGGCGGGTTAATCACTCCCATCAGCCCTATTGTAACCTGTTCCGGCCAACCATGTGCCCAAACCGAGGCTTTGCGCTAATCTAGTCGCAACACACTGGAGGTCAGGATGCCCGGCCCGCTCGCTTCCCTCAGGATACTCGATTTCACCGGCCTGCTGCCCGGCCCCTTCGCCACGATGGCGCTGGCCGACATGGGCGCGACCGTCGTCCGCGTCGAGTCGCCCACCCGTCCGGACATGGTGCGCTTCATGCCCCCCTTCGACGGCGACACCTCGGCCTGGCACGCCGTCCTCAACCGCAACAAGCGCTCGCTGGCCCTCGACCTCAAGCGGCCGGCGGCGGTCGAGGCGATCCGGCGGCTGGTCGGCCGCGGCGGCTACGACATCGTCATCGAGCAGTTCCGCCCGGGGGTCATGGATCGGCTCGGCCTGGGCTACGACGCCTTGCGCGCCGCCAACCCCGCCCTCATCTACTGCGCCCTGACCGGCTACGGCCAGACCGGCCCCCTGCGCGACCGCGCCGGGCACGACAACAACTACCTCGCCCTCTCCGGGGCCATCAGCTACAGCGGCCGCCGCGAGGCCGGGCCGCCGCCGCTGGGCCTGCAGGTGGCCGACATCGGCGGGGGCGCGCTGGGGGCGATGGTCGGGCTGCTGGCTGCCGTCGTCCAGCGCGCGGCGACCGGCCAAGGGCAGTTCGTCGACATCAGCATGTTCGACATGATGGTCGCCTGGCAGAGCCACCTGATCAGCCACACCCTCGTGGCCGGCAAGACCCCGCGCCCGGAGGAGATGCCCCTCAACGGCGCGCGGGCCTACGATTACTACGAGACGGCCGACGGCCGCTGGCTGGCGGTCGGCAGCCTGGAGCCGAAGTTCTGGGAAGGGTTCTGCGCGGCCATCGACCGGCCCGACCTCATCGCGCCGGGTCTCAGCCTGGACGACGGGGCGCAGGCGCGGGTGAAGGCCGCCGTGCGGGCGGCGATCGCGGCTCGCCCGCTGGCCGAATGGGCGGCCGTCTTCGCCGCGCGCGACGTGTGCGTCGAACCGGTGCTCAGCGTGCCGGAGATGCTGGCCCACCCGCAGACGGCCGCCCGCGAGCTGGTGGTCGACGTGCCGAAGCCCGGCGGCGGCAGCCGGCGACAGATTGCGTCTCCCTGGCGATTCTCCGGCGGCGCGGCCGAATACCGCCATGCCGGCGCGTCGCTGGGCGCCCACACCGAAGAGGTACTGCGCGAGGCGGGCTTCACGCCGGACGAGATAGAGGCCATCACACAGGCCCAGGGATAAGGGGATAACCATGAAATTCAAACCGTTCAACCAGCCCGGCCCGCAGCTGGGCAATCAGTATGACACCGACCGCGTGCTGCGGTCTTACCTTCGTCGCGCCCTGCCGCCGGAGCTGCTGGCCGAGGTCGAGCCGTCCCTGCGTGAGCTGGGCGAGTTGGCCGGCGGCGAGCTGTACCGGCTGCAACTGGCCGACCGGCTCAACGTGCCCGTCCTGACCCAGTGGGACGCCTGGGGCGAGCGCATCGACCACATCGAGGTGACCGCCGTCTGGAAGAGGGCCGAGCGGCTGGCGGCCGAGTTCGGCATCGTCGCCGCGGCCTACGAGCGGGCCTGGGGACGCTTTGCCCGCCCCGTCCAGTTCGCCCTAGCCTACCTGTTTCACCCGTCGACCGACGTCTATACCTGCCCGCTGGCCATGACCGACGGCGCGGCCCGCACGCTCATCCTCAGCGGCAATCGGCAACTAATCGACCGCGCCGTCCCGCGGCTCACCAGCCGCGACCCGGCGACCTTCTGGACGAGCGGCCAGTGGATGACCGAGTTCACCGGCGGCTCCGACGTCGGACTATCGGAGTCCGTCGCCACGCTGGACGAGGCCGAAGACTGGTTTCTCCACGGCCGCAAATGGTTCACCAGCGCCACCACCTCGCAGATGGCCCTGACGCTGGCCCGCCCGGAGGGCAGCGGCCCCGGCGGCAAGGGGCTGGCCATGTTCTATCTGGAGTTGCGCGACGAAGACGGCCGCCTCAATCACATCACCATCAACCGCCTGAAGGACAAACTGGGCACGCGCAAGGTGCCGACGGCCGAGCTGATGCTGGAGGGCGCGCCGGCCGTCCCGGTCATGGGGCTGACCGACGGCGTGCGCAATATCATCCCCATGCTGCACCTGACCCGGACGTGGAACAGCGTCATGGCCGCGTCCACCATGCGGCGCGGCGTGGCCCTGGCCCGCGACTACGCCCACCGGCGAAAGGCCTTCGGCGCGCTCCTCTCCCACCAGCCTCTCCACATCGACACCCTGGCCTGGCTGCAGGCGGAGACCGAGGCCGCCTTCCACCTGAGCTTCTGTCTCGTCGAGCTGATCGGCCGCGACGAGGCGGACGACATCGCCGCCGCGGACGCCGACCTGCTACGCCTGCTGACGTCCATCGCCAAGCTGACCACCGGGCGGCAGGTCGTGACCGTCGTCTCCGAGGTGCTGGAGGCGCACGGCGGCGCGGGCTATATCGAGGACACCGGCCTGCCCCTGCTGCTGCGCGACGGGCAGGTGATGCCCATATGGGAAGGGACGACCAACGTCCTATCGCTGGACACGCTGCGGGCGGTGGCCCGCGACCAGGCCGGGCTGGTGGCCCTGCAGCGCAAGGTGAGCGCCGCGACGCGCGAGGCCCGCGATCCGGCGCTGGTCGAGGCTGGGCAGGTGGCCGCGCGGGCGGTTCATAACGCGCTGCACTTCCTGCACGAGAACGCGGGCGAGCGGGCGCTGCTGGAGGCGGGCGCGCGCCGCTTCGCCATGACACTCGGCCGGGCGCTGGCGCTGGCGTTGCTGGTGGAGCAGGCGCAATGGTCGCTGGATAACGAGCAGGACGGCCGGGCGCGCGCGGCGGCGGTGCGCTTCTCCCGCACGGCAATCGACCTGCTGGCCGGGGTCGACCCGGCTGCGGACTTCGCGCTGGCCAACGACGAGCCCTTGCCGTCCGGGCCGGCGGCGCTTGTGGACGCCGCGGGACGGGCAAGCTAGAATCTATATCGTAAACACCGACCGGCGCATGACATCCGAATGCCGGAGGATCGCACGAACGGGGCGTAATGGCCGAATCCAGCAACCTGACGATATTTCTCACCGGACTGGCCATCGGCGTGGTCGTGGCTGTGACCGGCGGGCTTGTCGAATACGCGCTGCATCTGCGGCGGCAGCGTGGGCCGCGCTTCGGCGTGCCGGGCTGCCTCGTTTACACCATCGGCGGGCTAATCCTGGCCGGGATCGTGGCGATCGCCGGGTCGTGGCTGCTCACCGGCGGGGTCGGCCCGGCGCTGTGGATGGGGCTGGGGGTGATGGCCGGTTTCTACGGCGGGTTCATCCTGCTGGTCAGCATCTGGCTGTTGCTGGAGACCGCCCGGCCGCACGCATCCGACACCGCTCCGGCCGATTCGTCGCTGCCCTGAGTTCCGGCCCAATTTTCATCGTGGCGTCCGGTCGCGCGGCGCTATCATTCTCGCCCGGCGGCGAGCCATAGCATCAAAAGGCCATGATCCATGTCCAATACCTATAATCTCGAATCCCTCAACCTGCCCAAACTCAAGGGCGGCACGCTGCGCCTGTTCGCCGCGGCGCTCGATAACAGCCTGCTGCGCGGGGCGATGATCGGCCAGCTGCTGAAGCAGGGCGGCGTCACCGCGCTGCGCGAGCGGCAATATGACGACCCGCCGACCTACTTCCCGCTGGCCCTCGACGAGGCCGCGGCGCTGGGCGATCTGCCGCCGGTGGAGTGGGCTGCCGTGCAGCAGCAGGTCGCCGAACAACCCAACCGCGAGCCGTTCCCATCCGTGGCCGACTACGCTGCCGCCTACCGCGACGGCCGCGTCGACCCGGAGGCGGTGGCCGGGGCGGTGCTGGCGGCCGTCGCCGAATCCGACAGCGGCCCGCGGCCACTGCGCGCCTTCCGCGCCAACGACCGGGACGACCTGATGACGCAGGCCCGCGCCTCGGCCGCGCGCCATCGCGCCGGTCACCCGCTCAGCCTGCTCGACGGCGTGCCGGTGGCGGTCAAGGACGAGGTGGATCAGGTGCCCTACACCACCACCGTCGGCACCAGCTTCATGGGCCTGTCGCCGGCCACGGAAGACGCGACCGTGGTGGCCCGCCTGCGCGCCGCCGGGGCGCTGCTCATCGGCAAGACCAACATGCACGAGATCGGCATCAACCCCGACGGCTTTAACGAGCATTACGGCATCATCCGCAACCCCTACAGCCTTGATTGTCACGCCGGGGGCAGCTCCAACGGGTCGGCCGCGGCCGTGGCCGCCGGGCTGTGTCCCGTCGCCATCGGCGCGGACGGCGGCGGGTCGATCCGCATCCCGGCCGCGCTGACCGGTCTGGTCGGCCTGAAGGCGACCTTCGGCCGCGTCAGCGAGCACGGGGCCGCGCCGCTCACCTGGTCGATGGGCCATCTGGGGCCAATCGCTGCCACCGTCAGCGACGCCGCGCTTGTCTACGCCTGCATCGCCGGGCCGGACGCGCGCGACCCCAACTCCACCCGCCAGCCGCCCGTTAGCCTGGAGGGCTGGCGCGCGCCCGGCCTGAACGAGGTGCGTCTGGGCATCTATCGCCCGTGGTTCGAGCACGCCAGCCCCGACATCGTCCGGGATTGCGACGACATGCTGGATCGTCTGCAGGAGATGGGCGCGGCCGTGCGCGAGATCGTCATCCCCGAACTGGACGAGATGCGCATCGCCCAGGCGATGACCATTCTGGCCGAGATGGCCAGCAACATGGCGCTCCATGCCGATCACTGGTCGGAGCTAAGCCCGTCGACACGGGTCAACCTGACGCTGGGCAAGGCAATGGAGGCGACCGACTATCTACAGGCGCAGCGCGTGCGCACGCGGGCGCTGGCCCATTTCCGGCGGGCCTTCGAGGAGGTTGACGTCATCCTGACCCCGGCGACGGCCGTCACCGCGCCGGTCGTGCCCGACGGCGGCGAGAAGGACGGCTGGTCGGACCTGAGCGTGGTGACGGAGCTGATGCGCTTTGCCATGCCGGGCAACCTGACCGGGTTGCCGGCCATCGCCTTCCCCGTCGGCTATGACGAGCGCGGGCTGCCGACGAGCATGCAGGCGATGGGGCGGCCGTGGGAGGAGAATCTGCTCCTGCGGGTGGCCTTCGCCGCCGAGCAGGTCGTCACCCGCCACCGGCCGCCGCTGTTCTATGACCTGCTGCAAAAAGCGTGACGGAGGTCGGTCGTGGATGTGACATTGCGCGAAGCCCAAACCCGCGTGGACGAGTGGATCCGCACCGTCGGCGTGCGCTACTATTCCGAGCTGACCAATCTGGCCGTGCTGGTGGAGGAAGTGGGCGAGGTCGCCCGGCTCATGTCGCGCATGTATGGCGACCAGAGCTTCAAGCCGTCGGACGAGGGTCGCGAGCTGGCCGATGAATTCGCCGACGTGCTGTTCGTCCTCATCTGCCTGGCCAACCAGACCGGGGTCGACCTGACGGCCGCGTTCGAGGCGACGATGGTCAAGAAGACCACCCGCGACCGCGAGCGCCACGCCAACAACCCGAAGTTGCGGCCGGAGAGCGGAGGCGATCAGGAGTAGCCGCCCCGGCGAAAACAATCATCAGACACGAGGAGAGCCATGAGCAACGAATTGCGCTTTGACGGACGGGTCGCCATCATCACCGGCGCAGGCGGGGGCCTGGGGCGGGCCTACGCGCTGCTGCTGGCCGCTCGCGGGGCGAGCGTCGTCGTCAATGACCTGGGCGGCGGCATGCACGGCGAGGGCGCGGGGACGTCGGCCGCCGACCGCGTGGTCGAGGAGATCACCGCCGCCGGCGGCGAGGCCGTCGCCAGCTACGATTCCGTCGAACACGGCGAGCGCATCGTGCAGGCGGCGCTCGATGCCTTCGGCCGCGTCGATATCGTGGTCAACAACGCCGGCATCCTGCGCGACACCAGCTTCCACAAGATGAGCGAGGAGGACTGGGAGAAGATCTACCGCGTTCACCTCTACGGCGGCTTCAGGGTCACCCACGCCGCCTGGCCCCACCTGCGCGATCAGGGCTACGGCCGGGTCATCATGACCAGCTCGGCCGCCGGGCTATACGGCAACTTCGGCCAGGCCAACTACGGCGCGGCCAAGCTCGGCCTGCTGGGGATGGCCAACTCGCTGGCCGTGGAGGGCCAGAAGCGCAACGTGCTGGTCAACGCCATTGCCCCGCTGGCCGGGTCGCGCCTGACGGAGACGATTCTGCCGCCGGAGATGGTCGCTGCGCTGAAGCCGGAGTACGTCGCGCCGCTGGTGGCCTTCCTCTGCCACGACAGCAACACGGCGACGGGGCAGGTCTTCGAGGTCGGCGCGGGCTGGGCGGCGCGGGTACGCTGGCAGCGGGCGCGCGGGGCGTTCCTGCCGCTGGGCGCGGGCGTGACGCCGGAGGCCATCGCCGGCCAGTGGGCGGACGTCCAGAACTTCGACGACCCGACTTACCCGGAGACGCCGATGGACTCCTTCGCGCCGGTGGTGGAGAACCTGAAGACGGCCGCCGCCGCGCAACCGCCGTCCGCCGCGAGCAAGGTGACGGCCGAACCGGCGGCCGCGCCCGCCCGCCCGGCGGCGACCGGCGGGCCACTCGACGCCGTCGGCTTCGAGTTCGCGCCCACGACGACGAGCTATGACGAGGGCGACCTGAGCCTCTACGCCCTGTCGATTGGCGCGGCGACCGACCCGCTGGACGCGAGCGAATTGCAGTTCGTCTACGAGCTGAGCCGCGACGGGTTCAAGGCGCTGCCGACCTACGCTGTCACCTTTCCCTTCTCGCTGCTGTGGCAGATCACCGGCGTGCCGGGGCTGCGGTTCAACCCGGCGCTGCTGCTGCACGGCGAGCAATATCTGGAACTCAGGCGGCCGCTGCCCGTGAAGGCGACCGTCACCAACACGGCGCGAATCGCCAATATCTATGACAAGGGGTCGGGCGCGCTGGTGCTGCTGGATGTGGACACGGCCGACGAGCAGGGGCAGGTAATCGCCCGCAATCAGGTGTCGCTGTTCATTCGTGGCATCGGCGGCTTCGGTGGCGAGCGCGGGCCGTCGTCGGCCGGCGTCGCGCTGCCCGACCGCGCCCCGGACGCCGTCCACCGTGAGAAGACGAACGAGAATCAGGCGCTGCTCTATCGCCTGTCGTCGGGCGACCGCAACCCGCTGCACGCCGACCCGGCCTTCGCCGCCGCCGGCGGCTTCAACCGGCCCATCCTGCACGGGCTGTGCACGTTCGGCTTTGCCGGGCGGGCGGTGCTGCGCCACTTCGCCGGCAATGACCCGGCGCGGCTGGGCAGCATCCGCGCCCGCTTCACGCGCCACGTCTTCCCCGGCGAGACCATCGTCACCGAGATGTGGGCCGTTGGGAGCGACGTCCTGTTCCAGTGCAAGGTCGCCGAGCGGGATGAGGTGGTGCTGTCCAACGGGGCGGTGGCGCTGGTATAGCGACGGCCCGGCCAGGACGGGCATGGAGCGTAATCCATGGAGACGCTGGATTTACGGAAGCAATTCAAACATCTCTATAATCCGCCGGCCAAAAAGGTTGATGTCGTCGACGTGCCGCCCCTGCAATTCGCCATGGTTGACGGCCGCGTCGCCGCGGGTGAAGGCCCGGCCGATTCGGCCGACTTCAGGGAGGCGGTCGCCGCGCTCTACGGCGTCAGCTACACCCTCAAGTTCATGGTCAAGAAACGGC
>JAHDWL010000049.1 GCA_023384355.1 Anaerolineae bacterium | reverse complement strand
CTGGCCCACCACGAGTACACCCCGGCCAAGGCGATCCTGGCCGCGGGCGGAGCGCTGGCCCTGGCCACGGACCTGAATCCTGGCACAACCTGGTGCGAATCGATGCAGATGGTCATCGCTCTGGCATGTCGCTACATGGGGTTGACGCAGGCGCAGGCAATAGTCGCGGCCACGCTCAACGCCGCCTGTGCGATAGGCCGCGGCCATGAGGTCGGCAGCCTTATGCCCGGATATCAGGCCGACGCGATCATCCTGGACGTGGATGATTATCGCCAGCTCGGCTACCGCTACGGGACGAATCTGGTAGAGACGGTCATCAAGCGCGGTCGGGTCGTGTGAAAATCGTCGGACGGAATCCCGGCCACGCGATATAATTATCCCCTATGAATAACCGAAAGCTCGCGCTCCCGGCGCTTATCATCCTGCTAACGCTTGCAGCCTGTCGCAACGTCGGCTCATCGACGACAATCCTGCCGACAGCCACCACACCCGGCGAGGCTCAATCTGCCGGCACGCTTCCGCCGGCCGCCGCGGCCACCAACACGGCCGTCCCGCCGACGCCCACGCCGACTGAACCGCTGGCGGCACTGGTCAACGGGGAGCAAATTACCCTGGCCGAATACGAGGCCGAGATGGCTCGCTACCAGGCCCAGCAATCGGCCGCGGGCGGCGACGCCACGAACTACAGCGAACAGGTCCTGAACGCGCTGATTGAGCGGACGCTCATCACACAGGCGGCCACGGCGGCCGGCGTGGTTGTGACACCGGAGATGGTCGACCAGCGACTGGCCGAGTTACGCGCTGTCGGCGACGAAGCAGCGTTCCAGGCTTTCCTGCAGACAAACGGCTGGACGGAAGAGGAGTTCCGCAAAACTCTTGAGACGGAGATCGTTACCTCGGAAATGATCGCCCGCGTAACGGCCGACGTGCCGACGACGATGGAACAGGTCCGCGCCAGTTACATCCAGATGGACGATCAGGCGCTGGCTCAATCAGTGCTGGAGCGCGCGCGCGCCGGGGATGATTTCGCGTTCCTGGCCGATCAAAACTCGGTCGACCGCTTGACGGGCGTCAACGGCGGCGATTTGGGCTTCTTCAAGGTCGGCAGCCTGCTGGTGCCGGAGGTTGAGGCGGCTGCTTTCGCCCTGCAACCGGGTGAGATCAGCGACCTGATCGCCGTGACCGGTGAAGACGGGAAAACGACCTACTACATCATCAAGGTGACCGAACGCGACCCCAATCGCGAACTGACCACCAACGATCGCTATGACCTGATGCAGGCTACATTCGATGAATGGCTGAAGGGCCTGTGGGAGAATGCCGTCATCGAGCGCTTTGTGCAGTAGGCGGAGGCCAGGAGCGAACCAGATCGATTATACGAAAAAAGGCATGGGGATCCATGCCTTTTTGTTTCACCACACTGGGTAATATTTCGGGGAGGCCCGGCAGGTTCGTCAGCCCGCGTCGCTTCCATCTTTCGCCCAGACGGCGGCAATGTGTTCGTAAGCGGCTTTCATGTTGGGATCCTGAGCGCGTCTGGCGCGGTTACTCATGCGAGAGTGAACCAACCAGCTGGCCAGCGTGCGTCGCAGGCGGCCGTGGTGCTTGTGATAGAGCCGGGCGCGACTCTCCCACAGGTTGATCATCGACTGGGCTGGTATCTGCTTCGTGCTTTCGCCGCTGAAGTGAACGATCTCGGCTGCGGGCACGGCGTAGATCTCCCACCCCGACTCGCGCACGCGCCAGCTCCAGTCGATCTCCTCGCAATACATGTGAAACGACTCGTCGAAGCCCTGTGTCGATTCGGCCACGTCAGCCCGCACCAGCATGGACGCGCCCAGGGGATGATCGATAGGAAACGGCGAACGGTCGTTGCGATAATATCGGCGGGGATAGCGACCGTTGAGACGACTCTCATACAGGCGAGCCGGCATGTTGTAGAGATCAAATATTAACTGGCCAAGGCCGGGGAAAGAGAAGCCACTATGCTGGAAGCGGCCGTCGCCATAGATGAGGCGCGCGCCGGCCATGCCACCCTTCGGCCTCTCGTCCAGGCATTTTACCAGGCGGCCGATAGCCCCCGGCCGCACCAGTGTGTCGGGGTTCAGGAAAAAGTAGTAGCGCGGATGGCGGGCGGCCGCTGCACGCAATCCCTGGTTGTTGGCCGCGCCGAAGCCGGCATTGGTCTGGTTGGCTATGACGTTCACCTGAGGGAACAGGTCTTCCAGCAAAGCGACCGTGCCGTCGGTCGAGGCGTTGTCAACGACCCAAACCTCACCGCGCAGGCGGGACACTCGCAAATCTGCGGCCACAGAACGCAGGCAATCGGACAAGTAATTGCGCACGTTCCAGCTAACGATGATGATGGCGACGTCGATCATCTCAGTCCAGTTCTGCCCATAGGTCGGCAGCTTCCAGCTCCAGCGTGTCTTTGACAATGCGAATCGGGTCATAGGCGGAATCATCCACGGGCTCCAACCCAGCCCAGCCGAACAGGTCGGCCGAACATAACGAATTACCGCAGGCATCCGACGCGGCAAACTCGGTCAGTGTCGCCAGGGTTTGACGGGCAAGTCCCAGCGGGAAGTTTGCGCCCATGACGACGGTCTCGTTGGGAAACGGGTCGCTCACAGCCAGGATGCGGGTCACATCAAAAATATCGGGGGTTGTGTCAAACATGCGCGCCCGCGCGTCGCGCAGCCGGTAGCCGCCGTATTCCGGATCGCCGGCGACAACGACATAGCCGATGGGGCTGCGGGACGGCGCGATACCGAGGTAGCGCCACTCTTCCGGCTCGGTCTCGCCCACAACCCAGGCGCGTTCCATGGGCATGATGGGCGGGATGAAATCGGCTGTCGTAAAATCGACCGTGCCGTCATGGAGCGCCTGGAGCGCGGACGTATCTTCCGGCGCATCCACGATTTCGCCCGGCTCTATGCCCGCGGCGGCCATCTGCGCCAGGAAGTAGAGGTAGTTGGGCAGGCTGCGCGTGTCGGCCACAGCCCACCGCTTGCCGGCCAGATCGGCCAATTCGCCGGCCGCGCCACGCGCGACAGCCAGCATGCCCATTTGCCACGTCAGACCGTCTTCATGGACAGCCACCAGACCGGCCTGGGCATCACATTGATCATGAGCGATCGTGTAGGCCGCGGCCGAGACGAAGCCGACAATATCCTCCGGCGCGTTGCAGAGCAGCTCCACCAACGCCGCCTCGCTGTCGGCGATACCGACGGTGAATTCAACACCGGTGGCCGCGCGCAACGCCTCAGCCAGCGGTTCGGCTCGTGCCACGATCACCGCGCTGCTCGTGACCGGCGGAAAGAGAAGCTGGACCGGGCGACCGGACGAGCCGAGAGGCGGCCGGGTGACCTCGACCGTTACGGTTATAGTTATTGGCGTAGGCGAAGCGATCTCCGGCGAGGGCAGCGGCGTCGCCACGGGGACGACCGGAAGGGCCGGCGGCGTAGTGGCAACGGGTGGTGGCGTGGGGGAGCCGACCGTCGCCGTGGAAGCGCCAGCCGCGGCCGGATTGCCGGAAGAACCTGCGCCACGGCAGGCAACCAGCAACAGGCCCAGCATCAGCGGCCCGACGACAATGGCGAAAATTGGATTGCGCTTCATAAGACAAAAAATGACTGACGGGGGTGCCAGTCACCAGCCAGTGGTCAAACCTGTAACTTCAGCTCGCCGCTTCCACCCGTCACGGCCAGATCCAACCAATTGAACCTAAGTGTACTCGCTTGGTGGCGTCCGGCCACCGACTTTCAGGGGAGATTAAGGTGCGAGGATGTTATTGAGACAGGGACCGCACCGGTATCTCGCGCGGTTCGCAATCCTGCCGGTTGGTGTCGTCTGGGATGTCCACGAGGATCTGTTGTGAGTCGACGCGGTTATTGAATTCGGTGATCTGCACGTCTTCGTGGATCAGGCCGGCCCACAGCGGTTGGGGGTTGCGGTTGCCGAAGACATCGACGACGCGAATACCGCCGGTGATCACGGCGCGCTTGCCGGGCATCAGGTAGTAATGGCCGTCGATCAGCTCCAGGTCTTCGGGATTGCCCAGCGCCCATCGGAACGGGTAGTTGGTCAGCTCATTTTCGAAACCAATAGCCGCCCGCCACGCGCCGGACTCCGTGAACCAGCCCAGGGTGTTATAGTTCCAGTCAGAATCGTAGACGACCCCCGGCTCGGGGCCGGTGGTGCGGATGGGTGCATTGCCGTAGTTTTGCACGGTCATGGTGAAGTAGACCGTGTCGCACAGTGCGACGGCCGTGGCGCTCCACTCCACGGTGTTGCCCGTGGGCGGCGAGAAGATCTCGGCTCGCGGAACACCGCCGTGGCGTATCTCCAGCTCGTTGGTCACGCGGACGCGCTGGCCTTCGGCATCCTGCGCCTCGGCCACTATGGTGTAGGTACCGTCGGGCGGTGGGGTCTCGCCGCTGTCCACGCCGCCTTCATAGTCGTAATAATGGCGGCCGGGCATGTTGGCCGGAATGTCGCGCTCCTGCTCGGTGATAGGCACCTCGGTGCCGTCGGGCATCTGCAGGAACACGCGCAACGCGGCGACTTCCTTGGGTAGATAGAACTGCATCAGCACCCGATCGTCGATGCCGTCCCGGTTTGGGGTGAAGGTATGGCGGTCGAAGGTGAAGTTGCGCACCTCCGGCAACTGCGAATCTGCGCCGGCAATGGCTATCGTGCCCTGGGCGATTTCGGAAACCCCATCGAAATCGGTGGCCTCAACCGTCCAGGTGTAGTCGCCGTCACGCAGAAGGCGCGAGAGGATCTCGCCCTCCACCGGCTCATCCGCAAGGCGATAGCCGTCAACGACGCCGGAGAAGAGCACATTATATTCGCCCGCGCCGCGCGCCTTGTCATCCCTGAAGAAGTAGCGATTGCCATCGGCGTCGTCGAAGTAGATCGAGACGGACGCGTTTCGCGAAAGCTCGTAGCGGATGGGCGTGATGTCCTCGACGCCGTCGGCGTTGGGCGTGATTGTGCTCTCGCGGACGACGACGTTTCGCAACAGACTGCGGTCGCCGTTCAGCAGGCGGCCGCCGATCAGGACGGCCAGCAACACGACCAGCGCGGCGATGAGGGCTACCAGAACGGGGGTAAGGCGTTTGTTCGACACAGGGCAAGTTTAACAGAGTTTGGCGGGGCGTCAGAGACGATAATCCGGCGCTCACCCCACGGTCGCGCGGCGCTGCCGCAGGCGGCGGACGATGACGGCGGCCGCGGCGACGAGGCCCACGACCAGCGACACGAGCGTGGCCACGGGCAAGCCAGTCTCCAGACCGAAGAAAGCCACCGCCCGACTGTCGAGGCGCACCAGCTCCAGCAGGACGCGACCGGTGGCGTAAGCGACCAGGTAGATGGCGAGCAGTTCCCCCACCAGCAACCGCTCGCTCCGTCGCCGAGCCAGCCAATAGAGCAGGAAGAAGGTCATCAGGCTCCACAGGGATTCGTAGAGGAAGGCCGGGTGGAAGCGCTCGAAGGCGGCGTAATCGGGCAGGCGATAGATGGGGTCGATGGTGACGGCCCAGGGCAGGTTGGTCGGGCGGCCGTACAACTCCTGATTGAAGAAGTTACCCCACCGGCCGATGGACTGGCCGAGAGCCAGGCCGACAGTGGCCAGATCGGCCCACGCCAGGAACGGGATGCGGCTGCGGCGCGTGTAAATAATCAGTCCCAGCAGACCGCCGGCCAGCCCGCCATAGATGCCCAGGCCGCCACCACGGAAGTTGAGCAACTGAAGCGGATCGCGCAGGTAATCGAGTGGCGAAAAGATGCCGATTGCGGCCATGCTTGGCGAGGGGGTCAGGATATGGTAGAGGCGCGCGCCGATGAGGGCCGGCACCAGAATCCACAGCAGGCCGTTCCACACGTGGTCGGGGCTCCACTTGCGCCAGGCTGCATCCTCCAGCCAGCCGGGGTCGATGCCGGATACGCCGGCCAGCTCCTCCAGGGTTTGGGCGGTTGTCGCCTTGTTCAACCCCAGACGGCGCGGGTCAAGCCCAACCTCCCACAGCACGCGGCCGAGCGTGGCCATGCCGCGCGCGGTCAGGGTCCCGGCCGTCTCCGCAGGCAGACCGGATTCGGCCAGCGGTTTCTCGCGTATCTCGACCGGTACGGCGGCATCGAAAATGCGTCGCGCCCTCTCGGTCGCCAGCCGGGCTACGACCCACGCGCCCAGGGCAATTCCGGACACGATCCAGATGCCATACCAGTAGACGGGGAAGCCGAGGATGATGACGGCGGCACGGGGCGGGGTGATGCCCGTGGTCAGGTGGTAGCCATAGAGGCCGGCGGCCACCACCACGAACAGCAGTATCAGATACCAGTAGGGTTCGAGGCGTCGGGTCACTCGCCGGGTTCTCTCGATTGGACCCACACGGCCCACATGCGCTGGAAGAAGGTGAAGTAGGTGAAGGCGGCCAGGATAACCAGGGCGATGTCCGGCATTTCCAGGGCCAGGAAGACTATGAGCACCACGTAGCGCTCCACGCGGCTCAGGACGCCCATCTTGGCCTGGAAACCCAACGCCTCGGCGCGGGTGCGAGCGTAGCTCACCATGAGCGACCCGGTGACGGCCAGATAGGCCACGGCCAGCATGAGTGGATTAACCTGCGTGTAATAGTAGTAGATGAAACCGCCGTAGAGCACAATCTCGGCCAGCCGGTCGAGGCTTGAGTCGAGAAAGGCCCCGAAGCCGCCCTGTTTACGACCCAGTTTGCGGGCCAAGGCCCCGTCCAGGGCGTCGAGCGGGGACAGCAGGGCGATAGCCACTGCGGCCCACCGGAATTCGCCAATGGCGATTAGCCAGGCAAAAAGAATGTGGGTCAGAAAACCGAGGACGGTCAGGAAATCCGGCCCCAACTTAAACCGGGCCAGCACATCGACGACCGGGTCAATAATGAATTTGGTCCGGACGCGCAACTGGTCGGTCAGCGTGGCGCGCGGCTTGGGTGATTGTTCCTGGGTCATTTCCACCTCATCTGAATGAGGATGTTACCGAAAGATATGAGGGTCGTCAAAAGGCTCCCGATAATGAAACAGGCCGGTGAAAAACCGGCCTGTCCAAATCACGCAAAACAAGGGGCGGCCGTTTCGGCGCGGCCGCCGTCTTCTCCCCTCTCAACGAGAGTACAAGCGCAAAGCTCGCTGGAGAGCGGCCGTCGGGTTTTAAGAGATGCCCGAGGCGCGTCTCAATCGTCTGTGCCGGGTAAAAACTAGCGGCGCAGCGACTCCTGGAGCGCGCTCATCCGGTTAGAGACGCTGTCATCAACAACGCGGTCGCCGACGCGGACAACCAGCCCGCCAAGAATCGACGGATCGACCTTGAAGGCCACGTCCTTGACGCCCAGCAGCTTCGAGGCCGATTGTTTCTCGGCGTCGGTCAGGGGCAGGGCGCTGGTGATCTCGGCGGCGTCACCCTTCAGCTCCGACACGCCGGCCGGTACCTTGCTGAAGAAGTCGTTGATCAGCTGGTGTTGACGCTTCTCGTCGAGCGATTCGCCAACCAGCTTGTTGGCCGCGGCGATGGAGATGGCCGCCACCTGGCCGCGCAGGTCGGCCAGAATGCGATTGCGCTCCTCGGTTGCTTCGGCCCGGGCGTTGGACAAAATGTCCTTCGCGTCTTCGCGAGCCTTGTGCTCCACGTCCTTAGCAGCGCTTTCGGCAGCGACAACTGCCTCACGGCGCAAGTTGGTCGCCTCGACGCGGGCCTCGTCCAGAATACGCTTGGCTTCCATATCCGCGTTCTCGCGGGCAATCGACGCCTGTCGCGCGTCTTCCAGGCCTTTGGCGATGCGTGCCTTCCGTTCGTCCAGCACGCGCAACATCGGCTTGTATACGAAGGATGACAGGATCAGCAGCAACGCGGTGATACCCAGAATCTGCGTGATCAGGTAACCTAAGTTAATACCTAATGCTTCCATAAGTTTTCCTCAATTGGAATTGGCCCTTTGTGTGGGTCAACCTCCGGGTATCCTCTTAGAACACGAACAGGATAATGAGCGCCACAACCAGGGCGTAAATAGCGACCGCTTCGGTGAAGGCGATACCCAGAATCATGTTTGTCTGGATATTACCGCTGGCGTCCGGGTTACGGGCAATACCTTGCACCGCGCCGCCGACCAGGATACCGATACCGGCACCAGCGCCAATGGCGCCCAACATAGCCAAACCAGCGCCGATGGCCTTCAGGCCTTCCGCAAGTGCCGCAGCTGATGTTACATCCATGTGTCAGTCCTCCGATTGACTATTGATATTAAATGTCTGATATATTCGTTCGTCAGGGATTCCGGCCGGTGATGACCTGAATTCCCGCGTTGATTAGTGATGTTCTTCGCCACCGCCGTGATGTTCGGTGGCGCTGTTCATGAAGATTAGCGTCAGAAGGGCGAAGACGAGCGCCTGGATGACGCCCACGAACAGTTCCAGCCCGAAGAACGCCAGGTTTGCCACCGACAGGATGTAACCCATGACGAACAGCAGAACCATGCCGGCGAACATGTTGCCCAGAAGACGGAAGGAGAACGAGATGATTTTGGAAATCTCGCTGACCAACTCCAGCAAGCCTACGGCCGGGTCGATAGCCTTGATCGGGTCGCCCTTGACCTTGTCCACCCAATTCTTCTCCAGGAAGGGGAAGAACTTGTTCAGGTAGCTGAAGCCGAGGTGCTTGAAGCCGTAGTACTGCACCATGACCATGGCGATGAGGGCAAAGGCCAGGGTAAAGTTAAGGTCAGTGGACGCCGGGCGCATGAAGGGGACGATGGTCCAGTCAGCGGTGGCGGGATTACGCCCCATGGCCGCGCCGTGGGAATCCGTCTCGATCGGGGCGCCTTCAATGGCGTTGTCGGAGCGAATCAGGAACAGCCCGTCGCGAAGGCCCCAGGCGTTGGCCTCGTCCTCAGCTATTTCAGCCTCATGAACGGCCTCTTCAATTTCTTCGCGTGCCGCCTCACGCCCTTCGGTCGCGGCTGTCGCCAAAACGTTCTTTTCGGCCAACAGACCGGCGAAGTGGGGCTTGTGCTCCCACAGGCCGATGCTGTCATAGCCGGGGATGAGACCCATCCAGTTGGAGATGAGAATGATAAGGATGAAGCTCATGAAGTAGGGGAAGAATTCCTTCACCTTCGGCCCGGCGATATTCTGGGCAAAGTTGTAGGCCCCTTCGAGGATCATCTCGAAGACATTGTAGAAGCCGGTGGGCACTTCGTCGGCCGTGCGGGATCGGGCGCGAAGGCTGAATACGAGCAACAACACTACCAGCCACGCGACAAGCGCGGCGACAAACGTGTTGAGCAACCCCGCGCTCTTGAACAAAAATTCCGGCATCATCCCTTCGGTGCCGGGATACGGCTCGCCGGGCAGCTGGATGAAGGGCAACACGGGCTTTGTATAGGCGATGACCGATCCAAACACGATCATCAGCGCGATAAGGAGAAGGAGTATATAGCGCTTCTTCATATTGCGGTCTTGTCCTTTTCTTCCTGGTTTATTCGCTCGACAGTCCGGTTGGCCTTGCCGACCATCCATAAACTGATTCGTACCATCGCGTAAAGCGTGACCGGAAAGCTCCCGAGCATGAATATGACGGTAAAGATCTTTCTCTCATTACCAAGAAAGCCGTCCAACCACCACCCGGCGCCAAAAGCAGCACCGATGATTACCAGGGCGACTATTCCGGTGACGCAGCCTACCTGCCCGACGGTGTTGGTCAGGGCGGCTGCTTGTCTGAGGTTCGGGTCTTGAGACACGTCTGATTGTTTAAGTTAGCTTGCGCATTGTATCACAATCGATCTGCCGGTCAATTTATTCAGCCCGAAAAGAAGGCTGCGGCCGCCTGACGGGTCAATTCGAATGCGGGTCCTGCGTTAACGCCAAGATAGACGATGAAGAGGGACGAAACGACCAGTCCGATCCGCGCCGCGCGCGACACGGGGATGGCTACATCATCCTCTTCTGAACGATACAGGTACATATATTTGACGATCGTCAGGTAATAGTAGAGACCGACGAAGGCATTGAGAATGGCAATAAGAGCCAGCCACCACAGCCCGGAATCGACCGCCGCCTTGAACAGAAAAAACTTGCCGAAGAAGCCGGCCGTCGGCGGGATGCCGCTGAGTGAGAGGACAGCCAACAGCATCACCAGTGCCAGAAACGGCGACCGGCGGTTCAACCCGTACAAGTCTTTCAAATCATCGGAGTGGGTCACGTTGCTGACGATTACAATTACGCCGAACGCGGCGATATTGGTGAAAATGTACATCAACAGGTAGTACATCGATGCGCCGGAACCGTCCTGCGACAGCGTCACCAAACCAATGAGGGTATATCCTGCCTGGGCGATGCTGGAGTAGGCCAGCAGGCGCTTGATGTTGGTCTGGAAGATGGCGACCAGATTACCCAGAGACATGGTGATGATGCAGATAGCCACAAGCATGGCCCACCATTCTGAAGACGTTTGCGCAGGCCCCAAAACGCCGGCCAGGAAGACTCGCAGCAGGACCGCGAACCCGGCCGCTTTCGAGGCTGTGGACAGAAAACCGGTGAATGGTGTCGGCGCGCCTTCGTATACGTCGGGTGTCCAGAAATGGTAGGGCACCAGCGATGTCTTGAAGCCAAAACCCACCAGAATCAGAACAGCCGCCAGCAACAGCAAAGGCTGTACGATTGATATGTTCTGGGTGCTGAACAGATTGCCGATCAGGTACAGGTTCGTCTGGCCGGTCACACCGTAAAGCATGCTCATGCCGTAGAGCATAACCGCCGTGGTGAACGCGCCGAAGACGAAATATTTCATGCCCGCCTCGGCGGAACGGGTCTGGCCGCTGTAAAAACCAGCCAACAGATAGGACGAGATGCTGGCTGTCTCCAGAGCGACGTAGATCATGATCAGGTCGGTAGAGGCCGCCATGAGGCTGAACCCGATTGTCGCCGTGATCAACAAGGCGTAATACTCGAGCTTCTGCAGGCGCGGCACGTCGATTGATACCAGCGCCGTCAGAACGAGCGCAGACAAAAACATTATGCGAAAGACGAAAGTGACCAGATCGTTCCGAATCATGCCGCCCCAGAAGGTGCTTTCCAGCAGCGTCCATTCGGCGTTCGGCTGACCAAATAGCCAGTAAAGGCCAACCGTGATGAGTAGTACTGCCAGCGCGCCCCAAGCCGTGAACTGGCCGATGAGTCGCGGGTTGTCCGGTTTAAACAGCTTGTCGAAGACAAGCACCATGAACAGGACGACCAGCAAGCTGATCTCCGGGGCAAGGGCCAATACCCACGAAAGGGTAATATTGGGACTCACTTATGCACCTCCCAACCAGGCCATGACGTTGGCCGCTACGATCTGAATCATGTGTTGAGCGGCGTTACTGACGGTGCCGCCGTGGAATTGGGCCGCTTGTTGCGCTTCCTGCAATCGAGCGACCACCGGCTCCACGCCTGATGTGACGATTGGCGCGATGACTACCGGCAGCACGCCGATAACAATCAGAATAACACTGAAGAGGACGAGGACGAATTTGTCAATGCTCAGCAAGGGACGCATGTCGTGCCACTTGTCGCCGTCGTATTCGCCAAAGAAAACGATATGAACGGCTCGCAGGATGTAGGCGGCGGTGATGATGATGCCCAGTATGGCGATGACAGCCACCAGTCCGTAGTAATTGGACGGGTTCAGGCCAAACACGGCGGTGAGGTCGATGCCCCGTCCTTGCCAGACGCCCAGGAAGATGGGGAATTCGGCCAGGAAGCCGGACAATCCTGGCATACCCATCCCGACGAGACCACCGATGATGAAGGCTACTACCGTCCATGGCAACGCCTTGCGCATGCCGCTGAGGTCATCCATGCTGCGGGTGTGGGCGCGGTCGTAGATCATGCCGACGACGGCGAAGAAAAGAGCCGTCATGATGCCGTGACTGACCATTTGGATACCCGCGCCGGCGAAACCAAGGATTGTCATGGCCGCGAAACCCATGGAGACGAGTCCCATGTGGCTCACGCTGGAATAGCCGATGAGGTATTTCAGGTCCCTTTGGCGCATGGCGATGAGCGATCCGTAGATGACATTGATCAGCGTGAGCAGCAGGATGAAGGGCAGCCAGTAGACCGCGCCTTCCGGCAGTAGCTGAATACCAACACGCATGGAGGCGTAGGCCCCCAGCTTCATTAGTACGCCGGCGTGGATCATGGAGACGGCCGTGGGCGCGGCAACGTGACCATCGGGCGACCAGTTGTGGAACGGCCACAAGCCGGCAAGGATGGCGAAGCCGATGAACAACGGCATGAACCAGATGCGCTGTATATCCCATGGGAATGTGGCTTCCGACCAGATCCGCAGATCGAATGTGCGCAGGGCCTCTCCGCCCTCGACGGGCGTAAAGTAGAGCACCAGAAAGGCGATCAGGGAGATGAAGCTACCGATGAGCAGATACAATGTCAGCTTCATGGCCGCGTATTCGCGAGTCACCTTCCAGCCCCAGACGACGATCATGACGTACATGGGCAGCACAGCCAGCTCGTAGAAGAAAAAGAGCAGGAAGCCGTCGACAGCCACGAACACGCCGTGGACGCCGGCCACGAGGAGCATGAAGAAGGCGTAGAACTCGCGCGGTCGGTCGTCGATACTCCACGAGATCAGAACACCGCCCAGACCGACGATGGCCGTCAACAGCACCAGCGTTGCGCTAAGGCCGTCGACACCGACGATGTAGTTCAGGCCGATGCTCGGTACCCAGGGGTGTTGCTCGACGAACTGGAGCGTTTCACTCCATGGGGTGCCGGCGGGGGGCAGATTCTGATAGGTGGCGATGTAGACATAGGCCGCCAGGACAAGACCCAGGACCATAGCCGCCAGTCCCAACATGCGCGCGTTCTCCCCGCGTTCCTTGGGCAGCATCAGGATCAGGATCGCGAAGAGAATCGGCGATAGGGTGATGATTGACAAAAACGGGAATTCCATAGCTTTCGTCCGGCTTCAGCGTTTAGCTGAAGAGTTTTGTCACCGTGTCATTGATTACAGCCAATAACCATTGTGGCCAGACGCCCAAGGTGAGCATCAGGACCATCAGCGGCCATATGACGAGATGTTCGCGCAGCGTCATCCGCGGCAATCCGGCCCATTCCGGTTTGAGCGGACCGTGGAGCGTCTCGCCGATTTGTTTTAGAATATAGGCGCCGGTCATCAGCAAGCCGAGCATTGACAGGGCCAGTTGGACGGTGAACACCGGCCAAGCGCCCCGAACCACCAGGAACTCGCCGACAAAGCCGTTGAGGCCGGGAAGGCCGAGCGAGGCCATGCTGGTGAACAGGAGGATCATGCCGTAGACGGGCATCACCGTCCAGATGCCGCCATATTTTTTGAGATCGCGCGTGTGTGTGCGCGAGTATATGACACCGACGAGGAAGAACATCCCCGCCGCCGTGACACCATGATTGAACATTTGCAGCACCGCGCCGTTGGTGGCAATAATAGCGCTGTAATTGAGCCCCTCGACATCGCCCGGCATTCCATAGGCATAAGCCATAACAGCGATGCCCAGGACAACGAAGCCCATATGATTGACCGAGGAGTAGGCTACCAGTCGCTTGAAGTCCCATTGGCCGAACGCGGCATAGGCCCCGAGGACAATGCTTAACATGCCCAGGATGGCCAGGATGCCGGCTGTGGTCAGGGCCTGGTCCGGGAAGAGCGGGATGACCAGACGGATGAAGCCGTAGGCGCCCAGCTTGAGCAGGACGCCGGCCAGGATCATCGAACCGCCAGTGGGGGCCTGGGTGTGGGCATCGGGCAGCCAGGTATGGAACGGCCAGATGGGGACCTTGATCGCGAAGGCGATGACGAAGGCCCAAAAGGCCAGGGTCTTGACAAGGTCGACGGGCAGGCCGACGTTAGGTAATACGCCGTCCGACGGCAAGGTCACCCAGGTGTTCATCAATTCGGGGATGTCGAACGTGCCCATCGAGACGCCCATAATCTGGATGGCAAGCAAGAGACCCAGACTACCAGCCATGGTATAGATGATGAACTTGAATGATGCGTATTCGCGGTCCTGGCCACCCCAAATCTTGATCAGGAAGTACATCGGCACCAGACCGAACTCCCAGAAGATAAAGAAGATAATCAGGTCCAGCGAGGCGAACAACCCCAGCATGGCCGTTTCCATGAGAAGGAAGAGGAACATGAAGGTGCGCACGTTGTCCTCGACCTCAAAGGAAACCAGGATCGCCAGAGGTATGAGGATAACAGTCAGCAAAACCATCGCCAGACTGATGCCGTCGAGACCGATGTGGAAACTGGAGCCGATGGACGGGAACCAGGGCAGGATTGTCTGGAATTGCATCCCGGCGTCGACGCGATCATAGTTGAACCACATGACAAGGGTTAGCACCAGCGGCACCAGGCTAAAGAGGAAGGCCAGGCGCCGAATGGTGTTCTTCGCGTCATCCGGCATGACAAAGATGATCAACGATGCGACCAACGGAAAAAAGATGGTCAGTATCAGAAGGTTATTGAGAATAGCGTCCATAATCTAGTCGCCAATCGGAATTCGGCTGGTCATCATTAGAATAAGTTGACCAACCAACCGCTGTTAATCAATAGAATTACTACCGCCAGCGCCGTGGCGATGAATACTGAAATCAGGGCGTATTCCTGAATCTTGCCGGTTTGCAAGTAACGAAACTCGCGGGAGACGGACAGGAAAAGATCTTTTACCCGGTCCAACCCGCCGCTGATCACTTTTTCCTCAAACAGCTTGAGGTAAGCGCCGATCTTGTATGTGGTTCGGGCGATGAAGTGCAAAATGCCGTCGATGATGCGCTTGTCGATAAGCTCATAGGCAACGCGCTCGGAGAACCAGATAGTCGGCTTGATGAACAACTTGTCATACAGGCCGTCCCAACCCCATTTATTGTTGAGGAAGCGATGGACCGGGCCAAGGGCGTTGACCATTGGGTCTTGTTGTCCTTTCTCCAGCGGCCGTCGTGCATAGACCAACCAGCCTAGAGCTAGTCCGCCAAGCGCAACAACCAGTGAGGTAATGAGGGGCATCCACGACCACGGTAACGACTCAATCTTGTGGGAGACAAGGCCCATTTCGTACAACTCTTCGAACAGATGAAAATATTGTGCGCCGGCGTAGTGGTGGAAGAAGTTGTAGAAGATATCGCTCGTGCCCAAAAAGCGATCAGAAATACCCGACCAGCCCACGGCGACGGCAAAGATGGACAGGATCACGAGTGGAATGGTCATGAACCTGGAGCTTTCACTGGCGTGCTCGGCCAGTTCCGTACGCGGCTTGCCCAGGAATGTCAGGCTTATCTGGCGCATGGTGTAGAAGGCCGTGAGTAGCGCGGCAACCGCCAGTGTGACGAAGACGACCAGAGCAAGCGTCTTCTGGTCATGGGACCATTGGTACCAGGCATCAGCGAAGATCTCATCCTTCGACCAGAATCCGGCGGTGATGAGCGGGAAGCCGGCCAGCGCCAGACCACCAATGAGGAAGGTCCAGAAAGTGACGGGCATTTTTTTGCGCAACCCGCCCATGTAGCGCATGTCCTGCGGATCGTGATGATGGTCATGGGCGTGCAACGCGCCGTGCTCCATGCCGTGGATGACCGAGCCTGAAGCCAAAAAGAGCAGCGCCTTGAAAAAAGCGTGGGTGATCAAGTGAAAAACGGCGGCGACATAGGCTCCCAGGCCGATGGCGGCCACCATGAAGCCCAACTGCGAGATTGTCGAATAGGCGAGAACAGCCTTCACGTCATACTGCGCCACAGCGATTGTGGCGGCCATGATGGCCGTAAAGGCACCTATACCGGCGATGATCAAGCCCGTCCACGGCGTGGCCTCAAGACTGACGGCGATCATCGGGAAGATGCGCAGCAGCATGAAGATACCGGCGGAAACCATGGCCGCGGCATGGATGATGGCGCTGACCGGCGTCGGACCTTCCATCGCGTCCGGCAACCAGACGTGCAGCGGCCACTGGGCCGATTTGCCGACTGTGCCGGTGAAGATCATGAGAGTCATGATTGCCAGCCCGACGGGGCCGATGATCGCGATGACCTCCTGGAATTTCTCGGCGGTGAAGGCCTGGCTGAAGTTCATCGTGCCAAAAGCCGTCCACATGAAGACAATGCCCAACAGCATCACCACATCGGCGACACGGGTGGTCATGAAAGCCTTGATCGACGCCTTGCGGGGCGGGATGCGCGGGATGGGCATGTCCTTGGGGTCGGGGTATTCGCGGGCATACCAGAAGCCGATTAGCGCGTAGGAGCAGAAACCCATTATTTCCCAGGCGATAAATAACAGAAGCAGGTTGTCGGATACCACCAGCATGAGCATGGCGCCGCCGAAAAGACACATATAGCCGAAGAAGCGCGCCAGCAGCGGCTCTTCAGTCATGTCATGCTGTGGCTCGCCCTTATGCTTGCCGAGGCCATGGCCCCAATTGTGATAGCCGACGCTGTAGATGAAGATCATGGTGGTGGCCGTGGAGACCATCAGCAGCATGATCGCGGTCAGCGGATCGACTGCTACACCGATCTGTAACCATTCACCCTGATAATAATCGCCCAGCGGTAGCCAGTCGATCGTGCTGGATATCTGTACCGGATGCTCCTCCAGCTCGTGCAAGCTGCTTGTCAGAACATTGAGGGACACCGTCCAGCTCAGGACCAGCGAGCTCATGATAGCAATCCAGGCGATGACCCAGCTCAGCGTGCGGTTGCGATGGGCAACCAGCGCGATGATGAAAAAAGCCAGGATCGGCAAGGCTGGAATCAACCAGGTCATTAGTTCAAGTGTCTGCTCGTTCATAGGCAGTACCAGGAGGATTAAGAATCAGGAATTACGGATCAAGATATGATTGAAATGCGGGCTTTTGCTCTCATATCCCAGTTCTTTGGTCGCTTGATTCTTAATTCATTATTCCTAATTCTTAAGTGTGTCCAGTTCCTCGACATTGACCGAGTCACGGTTACGGTAAATGGAGATGATCAGGGCCAGACCAACGGCTGCCTCGGCCGCAGCCACAGTCAGCACAAATGTTGCCCATACCATCCCTACGGAACGATCGGGCGTCAGATATCGCCAGAAAGCGATGAGATTGATATTTACCGCGTTGAGCATCAACTCAACGCCCATCAGGATGGCAATGGCATTGCGTCGCGCCAGCACACCGAACAGGCCTACCGAGAATAGCGCCGCGCTCAGCAGCAGGTACCAGGAAAGAGGGATCACAGGTTCTCCTCCTCGCCGCTTCGCGGCCAGGCGATGATGATGGAACCGACCAGAGCGGCCAGCAGCAGGACCGAAGCAGCCTCGAACGGCAACACATACCCGTCGGCACTGACGAAAGATAGCCCCATGCGGGCAGTACTGTTCTCGATGATGGCCGGATCGACTGCCGGGGCTGATCCGAGCATCGTATCGGTGCCGGGTACCAGCGGGTAGAGTTGACCGATGACAACGACCAGGACGGCAAAGGAGAGCAGTGTGCCGATTAGGGCCGCCACCACCTGAGAGTTAAATGGTGTCTCGCGGGTCTGCATCATACGGCGGGTCATCATGACGGCGAAAATGATGAGGATGGATATAGCTCCGATATAGACCAGGAGCTGGGCCATGCCGAGGAAGCCCGCCTCCAACAAGATATAAATCCCGGCTACCCCCAAGAATGAGGCCATCAGGGCCAGCGCCGCGTGAAACAGGTTACGCAGCGCGACTACGGCGATTGCCGACGTCAGGGTTATTGCAGCTAGGATAAAAAAGACGATTTGCTGGCTCATGCTTGCGCCTCGATGAATGGATAAAGTCTAGTGGATAGGTACCGCGATCGGTTCGCGGGAGCCGAGCGGCATGTCCCCGTGGTCGTCATGGGCGGGCGCTTCATGGGCGTCTGAACCGTGGCCATGGTCGTCATCAGGAAACAGCGCCTCGCGGCCGCCCGGACCATCCCCGCCCGACAAGGATTCGCGGAACTGCCGGCCACGCCGCCGCAAGACCTCCAGTGTGAGAAAGGCCAGCAACAGATTGAGTGCCAGATGAATCGACATCCGCGCTGCCGGGCCGGTTCCGGCGGGGATCAGCTTGTCGATCAAGGCAACGAAGAAGATCAGTACCAGTGACAGCGGCACCAGGAATTTCCAGTTGTAATTGAGAATCTGATCGACACGAACGCGCGGCAGAGTGCCGCGAATCCAGACATAGACGAAATAGACAGAGAACGTCTTGATGAAGAAGACGATGAGGCCAATCATCCGGCCGTAGGGATATCCGTCAGCGCTGACCCAGTTCTCCAGGCCGAAGAAGCGATAACCACCAAGATAGAGCGTGGCGAACATGCCGGACCAAAACAGCGTGTTGACGAATTCGGCCAAAAAGAACATACCGAACTTCATTCCGCCGTATTCAATATGGAAACCGGCGACGATCTCTGACTCTGCTTCCAGCAGGTCAAACGGTGTGCGACCTGTTTCGGCCAGCGATGAGATGTAGAAGATGAGCGCCGAGACGGGGGCAAACAGGAGAAATGGAATCGACTGGGCGGCGATGATGCCGTCAGTCGACATGGTGCGCGCCAAAATTACCGGCACCAGAAGGGCCAGGATCATGGGCACTTCGTAGCTGACCATCTGGGCAACCGCGCGAAACGCGCCCAGCAGGGCGTATTTGTTATTGGAACCCCACCCGGCCAGCAGAAGCACCATTACCGACGCCGAGCTGATGGCCATCACATAGAACACGCCGATGTTCAGGTCGACGCCGATGACGCCTGGGGCGAAAGGCATGACAGCCCAAACGAGCAGCGCGGCGATAACGGTCAGGATCGGGGCGGCATTGTAGGAAATCCAGTCCGCGCCTGAAGGATGGATGATTTCCTTCGACAGGAGCTTTACAACATCGGCCACTGTCTGCAACGCGCCATACCGGCCGCCGACACGGTTGGGCCCGATGCGGTCCTGCATGCGGGCGATAAGCTTGCGTTCCAGCCAAATCAGGAAGATGACGATCAGCAGGCAGAAGGTGGACAGGATCACTACGCCACCGATGTCTATTAGCAGCTCAATACCCGGGCTGGTACCGAAAGTGCGGCGGATAAAATCGCCGAGGCTGAGTGAAAGAAGACTCTTCAGCAGGTCAATAATCGTACTCATAGCGGTCGCGCCTATTTCATGTCAGGGGAGAGTGCCGGACGCCAAGCAACCGTGCGGCAGAACCCTCCTGTCAATGTCTCAGATGGTGGGCGCTAGACCCACTCCAGAACTCCGCGGCTCCAGGCATAAATCAAGCCGTCAGCCAGCAGGAAAATGAACAGCACCGTCGCGGCGATCGCGAACAAGTCCAATTGCCCGTAGGCCGCAGCGATGGGAAAAAGGAACACGGCTTCGATGTCGAAAACGACGAAGACCAGGGCATATATATAGTACTGAATCTTGAACTGGATCCAGGTGTCGCCAACAGTCTCGATGCCGCACTCATAAGTCTGTTGCTTGACCGGATTCGGCCGATGGGGGCCGAGCAACCGGTTCAGCACCACAGGGGCCAGAGGGAATATCGGCGAAAGGGCCACAAAAATTGCGATGTATTGCCAATCAGCCAGCACAGTGGTTCCTCATCCTCTCCTGGAAGGGGAGCGTGGTTTGTGAAATTCCTCTCATTTATAGCACATGAAGTTATTAGCGCAACAAATGAAACAAGTTTTGATGGTCATTGATTGCCCGTTTGTTAGCACTTTTTGGCAACTTGGGAATCCTGGTTTACCATAACGTGAATCTGATGGCCAATGGCCCGCCATCGAATCCGAGGGATAGATCATGCTCGAAACGACCCCCGAAACACAAAGAGTTCTGGTCGTCGACGATAATACTTACACACTGCGCATCGTCCAGCATACGCTGGAGCAAGCCGGTTTTGAGGTTTCGACGGCCGTTTCCGGGCCGGATGGGCTGAAACACATCAACCGTTACGGCCTGCCCCATCTGGCGATCGTCGATCTGCACATGCCGGAGATGAGCGGTTTTGAGTTTTGCCGGGCGATTCACGATTTCAGTGACGTGCCGGTGATCATGCTGACTGCGGCCAACACTGAGGAGACGATCGTCGAGGGACTGGAGGAACACGCCGAGGATTATATTGTAAAGCCCTTCAACCCACCGGAGCTGATCGCTCGTGTGCGGCGCGTGCTGGCGCGGATGGAGGATTACACCTATACACTGGAATCAACGACGCGCATTGACGACCGGCTGACGGTCAACTTTCCCCTGCGCGAGGCGACGGTGGACGGCCAGGCGGTATCGCTGACGCCGACGGAGACCAAGCTGCTCTATATTCTGGTGCGCAATGCCGGGCGCATCGTCACGACAGACTTTCTGCTTAATCGTATCTGGCCGCTGCAGGAGGCCAAGGAAGACCGGCTGCACGTCCACGTCCACCGGCTGCGGGGCAAGATCGAGCAGGACCCGAACAACCCCCTCTATATACTGGCCGAACGGGGAGTAGGGTATACGTTCCAGGGTCTGGTCTAATCTGAAAGAAAGATATCAAACGCGGATGAGACAGATAGCACGGATTGGCCATTTCAATCCGTGTGATCCGTCAAATCCGCATCCCATCCGCGTTTAGTTCTGCGAGGTCAGGTCCATCAGCCGGAACGCCGGCTGCCGCCCCGGCACGTGCTCCCGGTTCCCCCACGACGTGAAGCGCATGACCAGCCGCATCACGCTCCAGCCCAGACCGGCCAACCACGGGTAGTTGAGCAAATAGGCATATTGCGCCAGCCGCACCCGCTTGTCCAAATGGATGAAGAGAGGATGCACCCGCAACCGGTCGACGTAGGTGTCAAAGCTGAAGTCATTACGGTTGAAGGCATCGATGATCGCCGCCGACGCCGGGTCGCCGTAGCCCAGCGCGAACGAGATACCCTCGCCCACCAGGGGGTCGGCTCCGGCGGCGTCGCCCACCAGCAGGACGCGCGGCCGGGCGAAGCGGCCGTCCTTGTTATACCAGTGGATGGGATGGCCCTTCAGTTCGTAATCTTCCAGCCGCCGGCCGCGCTCGGCCATCTCCCCGGCCAGAATTTCCTTCAGGTCGGCCTTGGGCTTCTCCGGCCGGGCGCGACTGTCGAAGACGCCCCGGTTCATGAACGGCTTGCCGCGGATAAAGCTGGGAAAGTCCCAGTAATACCCCTGCAGGTCGTCGTCCATGGGCGTGAAGTCGAAAACGGCCACGCCGTCGCGGAACTCCGGCGCGGCGGTGGTCTCCGGCGTCAGCACTTCCACCAGCCGGGCCACGTGCGGCTCGTGGGCGACGCCGGGAGCATCATCGGCCCACTTCAACTTGCGCCGCACATAGCTGCGCGAGCCGTCGGCGGCGACGACGACCTGGGCATGAAACACAGCCTGTTCAGTGACGACCTCCACGTGGTCATCATGAGGCGTGATCTCCTTGACCGCCTCACCCTGGCGCACGCGGACGCCCAGCTTCTCGGCCGTCTGCACCAGCCAGTAGTCGAACTCGTCGCGGCGGACGATGCGAAAGAGGGGGTTGCCGAAGAAAGAGTAGCTCTTGTCGTGATAGAGCAAGCGGGCCTCTTTCACCTCGAAGTTACGCGGCTCCAGCGCCAGCCCCAGGTCGGCCAGCACGTTCTGGCCCAGATGGGTGATGCCGCCGCCGCACAGCTTCTCGCGCGGGTGAACGGCCTTGTCGACGATGACGATGCGCCCGGCCCAGGCGGGATCGCTCTTGATGAGGTGCAGCGCGGTGGATGTTCCGGAAGGGCCGGAGCCGACGATTAATACATCTATGGTTTCAACTTCAGACATAATCGAGATACGTAAAATAAGTTTGGAGTGTGCCGAACTTCAGTTTTATTATCCAATTATAGCCCGAAATCGAAATTGGAGATAAGGGCCGGCAGAAAGTAACTGTTCACGGTAACAGAATGTGTCTCGACCCGCGTTGGCTCTTCCCGCCGTCGCGCCTGGTTGTGCCGGCCGGCTCGCTTCTTGCGTGTCTTGGACGCCCTTCTTTCTTGAGTCGATTGGCGTTCACAAACGACGGTGTCTTCTGCCGCTTTTCGAGCTCGGCCAATTGCTTGCTCAGCGTTTCAACCTGCCCTTGCAACTCGACTACCAGTCGCTTGAGCTTCATGTTCTCCACCTGTAAGGCGGTATTCGCTGCCGGCAGCACTTGACCTTCGTCATGCGTCATCTCTCAAATTTTAACTGTGATTTCTGTATCGGAATTATCCCGTTTGCTTCGATTCCCCACGCTTCTCGCGCATCGCCTTAGCCACGGCCGCTGAGTTTGCTCCCCCGAGTTTGTCCAACTCCTGAACGATGTTTTCATGGTCCTCATCGTTTCGGTTTTGGCTCAGCTTATAGCCGGCGTCGATGCGCGTGACCTCTACGGCAAGACCTACAACGCCTTTGATTTGTTTTTCCACAAGATCCTGCGGCAGCCCTTCCAGGCTGTATGCGGTGGTCTCTTCGTGAATGTGGACCAGACGACTGAGGAGCGCGTACAGTTCATCGCCAGTCAGTATGCGCGGACGGCCATAGACGTGGATCATCATGTAATTCCACGTCGGCACATTCACGTGGTTGTACCAGCGCGGGGATATATAGGTATGGGCACCCTGGAAGATCAGCAGTATTTCCTGATTGTTGAATGTCTTCCACTGGGGATTGGCCCGAGAAATATGGGCGTAGACGGTAATAGCGCCGTTTTCGTTCTCGACAACTTCGACCGGCGCATGGGTGGCAATTGGCACCCGGCCGTCGAAGGACACAATGGCCGGAAAATTGTTTTGTTTGAGAAAGGCGAGGATTTTTTGCTGATCTTCTTCCAGGAAATGTTTGGGAATGTACATATTCGGACCTTAGAACAGCGTCAATTAAAGATTTGTCTTAGTAGTTAGCAACTTTAGTTGCGTCCCCAGAGACGGCGCTAAAGCGCCTAACTACGTACAAGGTTCGATTCTTTAACTAAATACACTGTAACAAAAAGAAGTCAAACTACAGATTACGCAGATTTGAGGATACGGGTCTGCTAAATCTGTGAAATCTCGGATATCTGTGGTTCATATTTCTGATGTTACGGTGTGTTAATGTGCCTTACTACGGGCGAGGTTCAGTTCTTTAAGTGGGATTGTACAAATTCTGTACCCACGGACAAGGATGGTCGCGCTATGGGCAGGGTTTTTCAGTAGTCGGGATTATCCATGAAGTTGAGCGGCAATCTTCGCGTTGAATAGCCGTCTGGCCGAAGCGAGGTTGGAATAGCCCAGCTTGTTTGAGAGGCCAATCCAGCGGATGCTGTTGAGGCGAGGCATACGGGGATGTTTGCACTTGAACAGCGCCACCTATGATTCCTGCCGCAATCATTTCCATTCGGCAATCCCTGAGGGCTTATCCTCCCCGGATAATTTGGCCGGTATGACCAGGGTCAAGGCCAAACCCAAGCAGATCTTGCCTCGTCGGTCTTGGGTATCTGTCAGCCGATTCAGGTATGTCATCAAATCGTCTACATTCAATACGATTGCATCTGCCGCACTAGCCTCAAGTATGATATCCTTGAACTGACCCCGAATTCGTAGACACCGAGATAAGGTGGATAATCAACCAACCA
>JAHDWL010000139.1 GCA_023384355.1 Anaerolineae bacterium | reverse complement strand
TCCCCGACTGGGCCGAGCGCGAGCGCTGGGCCGACCTGGCCTGGATCTCCGACAACCTGCCGGCATTTCACTCGGCAGCCAGTATCGCCTACGAAGTCCTCGGCCGCGGCGCCGTGGTCGTCGAGACCACCTATCACACGCAAGACGGCGGCCACCCGGCGGCCTACCTGACTCAAGAGCAGATCGCCCGCTACGAAGACACCGCTATCGACCGCCTCGTCGCCGGCTACACTCCGGACGAGGAGCTGGTCGTCATCCTGCTTAAAGAGGCCCAACGCACCAGTGCTTATCGCGTCCGCGCCCGGTTCCCGGAGGGAACCTCTTCTCCGGCCATCGTCCGCTAAACAGCCCTTGATTCGCAGGTGTATACTGCTCCTATATGGGGGAACGCGAGCCGCAGAGCGAGCGCCTCAGCCGAGGCGAACTCCTCTGCCTGTACCATCCCGGCACAAACGATATCTTTTCCGGCTACGGCCTGGTTATGGCGGACGATGAACCGGGCGACCTCGTGGGCCTGCTGATGGTCGACCGTCCCTTTCCCGCCAACCCGTTCTGGCTGGCGCGCATCGAGGAGGCCTACGGCGAGTGCGACCTGGTGCCCATGACATCGACCGGCGCGCGCGGCCTAGTCTGCCGGATGCAGATCGAGCCGGATAGCCGGCAACACCTGCGCTACCTTCCCCCGGCTTTCGGCCACTTCCTGCAGGAGGCCCTCCAACCGCTTTTGGAAGAGCCGCCGGCGCCGACCCTGGCCCTGCGCTGGGACGAAGAGCGACGCGTCTGGTTGAGCGAGATGGTCTTTCGCAACGATCTGCCGCCGGCGGTTCGCGAGGTCTTCGAGCGTACCGGCTACGGTTGCCTGGCCGTCGAGAGTAGCCGCGGCATCGTCCACGTCTGCCACGCAGCCGACGAGGACATCGATAACTTCGTCGATAAGCCGGTCGAGGCCCGCTGGGACCTGATCGAGATGCCCACCGCGCCCCTGGTGCGGCTGGAACTGCTCGTCTACGACGATACCCGCGATCCGTTCTGCTTCGAATCCTTCCTCAACGTCGCCGCCCCCGACCAGCTGGCCGTCCTGGCCGAGTTGGCCGGGCAGGAGGAGTTGTACCTGGCTTTCTATGGCGACGACCTGACGTATCGCTACACCGCCGTTCTCCCCCACGGCGAGCAGCAGTGGCAGCGATTGGATGAGATTATCAGCCACGCCGAGACTTATTGGGCTAATCTCCCCCCAGAAGCGCGTGACTTCGACCAGGCCAAGGCGCTGTATATGCAGATTCATCCCTGACCGGTTATGGGAGCACCAGTCTATAGATCATTTTTCCTATAAAGAGGGGCGACTTTATCGTACCCTTCATGAACCTGATCGAGGAGTCTTTTGGAGAGGTGTTATCGATCGCTTTTTGGTTAGTAAACCGTACCTTACCGGTGTAACATATTTGATGAGAGCGTATATAGCTTGCTATATCGCAGACTAATTTCATTCATTGTTTCGATGTCATAATGCGAAAGCACGCAATTTTTCACCAGGCACACAGAGGTCATGTGACAGGAGAAAGCGGTTGCACAATTACGAACACAAGAAACTAATTGAAGCGATCACAAAGCTCGACGAAGTACCGGCGGATCCCAAGCTTTTCTCCGTGTGGATAGAAGCTGAGGCTCATCTTGGCTTCCTACGCATGAACGCCCACGCAGATGAACTGGTCATATACGCGTCGGGTGAATACTCATTCATTCACACGGTAGCTGTTCCGAATGATCACCTTTCGCCGATTGACCAACAAGATCTGATGCAATGGAGCTTCAACCCCTACACGTCAATTGCCAGTTACGTGACCGGAGGCGGGCGCGAGGATGTGTGGGTGGAACGCCATCTGGGCGGAACCGGTACCAAAACACTGAAGGATGCTGTGCAATTGATCTTCGGCCGAACGTTCGAAGGCTGGACCGGCCCGGGCCGTATCTATTATGAGCTTCGTCAGGAGTACGCCCATCTAGCAGGCATCCACTGGCGTCCCGAAATGCGAGCTTATTGTCGTTTCGATGAACATGGTGATATTGAGCCCGTTGTCTCTGTGACCAGCCGCGAGGGTAAGAACAACACCATGGCACTTGTTTCCTTCAGGTGGGAGCCGCTAGAGGTATACCTTGCGGCGTCGAATGCCTCACTTGTAAGAATGTTTGATTTTACTTTGCTGCGCCGCGCCGGGTTCAATGGTTGGTCAGAGGAACCGACGCAGGAAATCATCGAACTGCCAGATTTCTTTTACCGCCGGAAAGTTATGTCTGGCCATGCGGCCTACACGCGGGGAGTTCAGATTATTCGTCCTCGCCGCTCGCCACAAGCCATCTTCATGAGTATCACAGATGAATGGTTTGGAAAGAAGAACAAGCGGCATGTCGAGTTTCTTGCCTACGACTGGCGCAACGAGCGCGTGACGAAAATTTCCACCGATCCTGTGGCCACGACGAACTATTATCAGACGGAGGGTAATACGCTGCCTTTTGAGCTATCGCCCGCGTTCTTCAGGCCGGAGGTTTTGCTAAAGTATAAGGCGGATCGCGATAAGTACACGGTGGGCGAACGCGATGTCTCATGCCGGGCGGCATGGCACCTTGAAGCAATCGATGTTAATGAAGCGGGGCAGGTACACGCTTATATTTGCTACCTCCGTCACCTCCCTTACGAAGAACAGTTGCACTGGCTTTCCTT
>JAHDWL010000138.1 GCA_023384355.1 Anaerolineae bacterium | reverse complement strand
CACGGGACCCGGCCTCTTTTTGCGCGCCTCCGGCGCGAGCGGCCCGGCCCAATATGAGTAGTCCGTGAATCAGCGGACCCCGCCCCGGCCGAAAGGCGTCATAATGAGTGATGAATGACGCAACCGGCAAAGGAGCGCATTACAAGCAAGGAGATATTTCTGATATGAAACGCCTTTCATTACTTTTGGGTTTGGTCCTGCTGGTCGCCCTGGCGGCCTGCGGCGGCCAGAACACCGCTCAACCCACCGCGACGACCGCCCCGGCCCCGACCGAGGCCCCCGCCGTGGAAGCCGCGACCGAGGTTCCCGCCCCGACGGCCGAACCGGAAGTGGTCGCGCCCACCATCGTGGTCGACCCGGCCCTCATCGACACGAGCTGGCATTGGATCAGCCGCGACTCGGCCGCGCCGCTCGACATCGCCGAGCCGCAGCGCTATGGCCTGCTGTTCAACGCCGACGGCACCTTCTTCGCCACGCTGGATTGCAACCAGGGCAGCGGCAGCTATGTGACCCCCGGCGACGGCTCCATCACCATGGTTCTCGGCCCGATGACCCGCGCCATGTGCGCCGAGGATTCGCTGTCGAACGAGATGATCGCCATGCTCGGCTCGGCCGTCTCCTACGCCTTCGAACACGAGGGCGAGGTGCTGGCCTTCACCATGGCCGACGGTTCGGTCGACCGCTATAGCAAGGCCGACACCGCGGCCGCCGGCGCGCTGCCCACGATGGACAACGCCGACCCGGCGCTCGTCGACCGCGTGTGGAAGTGGACCGCCCGCCAGGCCGGTGACGCTGAATTCACCATCAATAACCCCGAAGATTACAGCCTGACCTTCAACGACGACGGCACGTTCTACGCCCGGCTCGATTGCAACAACGGCGGCGGCACCTACACGCTTGACGGGGCCACGCTGAACGCGAGCCTGATGCACACGACGCTGGCCATGTGCCCCGAAGGGTCGATGGTGCCCGAGATGTCGGCCATCTTCGACGCCCCGGTCACCTACGCCATCAGCGGCGGCACGCTGACGCTGACCCACGCCGACGGCACGGTCGACACCTACATCGACAACGAGCCGCGCCTGACGGGTACGGTCTGGCAATGGCTGGGCACGACCACGGCCACGGAGCCGATCACCGTGGCTGACTCCAGCCGCTACACCGTCGAGTTCCTGGAGGACGGCACGGCGGCCATCAAGGCCGACTGCAACCAGGTTGTGGCCAACTACACGGCCGAAGAGGGCGTCCTGTCCATTATGCCCGGCCCGATGACGCTGGCCGCCTGCCCCGAGGATTCGCAGGGCGACATCTTCGTGCAGCAGCTCGGCGCGGCCGGCCCTTACTTCTTCATGGAAGGCGATCTCTATATCGACCTGTTCGCCGACGGCGGCACGATGCGCTTCAGCGATCTTCCGACCGTTGACCTGCCCACGCCGGAAGCCGGCGCGCCGACCGGCACGGTGAACGCGCCCGACGGCGTGAACCTGCGCACCGGCCCCGGCACGAACTTCCCGGCCGTCGGCACCGCCCCGCAGGGCGACAGCGGCACGCTGATCGGCATCAGCGAGGACGGCGCGTGGTATGTGGTGGCGGCCCCCAACCTCCCGAACGGGCAGGTGTGGGTGGCGGCCGAGTTCGTGGACGCCGCGAACGCCGACAATCTGCCGGTGGTGGCCACGCCGCCCGCGGCGCAATCGCTCGTCGGCCCGCTGTGGATGTGGGCCGGGACGACGACGCCGGAGGATCAGATCGACGTGGTCGATCCGACGCGCTATACGGTTGAATTCCTGGCTGACGGCACGGCTGCCATCGGCGCGGACTGCAACCGCGCGGTGGTCAGCTGGACCACCGACGGCCAGAGCATCACCATCACCCCCGGCCCGATGACGCTGGCCGCCTGCGCCGAAGATTCGCAGGCCGACCAGTTCATGCAGCAGTTGACCAACGCGGCCATCTTCTTCTTCCAGGGCAGTGACCTGTTCATCGACCAGTTCGCTTCGGCGGGGACGATGCGCTTCGTCACCAGCCTGGCGACCGCGCCGATCGCGCCGGTGCCGCCGGTCAGCGGCCCCAGCGGGTTGTCGTTCCGCGTGGTGTCCTTTGGCCCGGCGGGAGCGGAGCAGCCTGTCATCGAGGGCACGGCGATCGATGCGGTGTTCGATCAGGAGGCGGGGCGCGTCAGCGGCAACGCCGGCTGCAATAACTACACCGGCCCGATGAATACGGCCGCGGGGTCGTTCAAGATGGGTCCGTTCGCCACGACGATGATGTTCTGCGGCGAGCCGGAGGGCGTGATGGAGCAGGAAGCGGCGTATCTGGCCGCGCTGGCCGGCGCGACGGGCTTTTCGTGGGCCGTCCAGCCGAATTCGTTCATCACCAACGGCCAGGTGACGTACACGCTGGCCGACGGGACGAGCGGGGTGATTAATTTCGTTTCACCCTAGTGGAGTGACGAGTTAAGAGAGTGACGAGTTGCGAGTGACGAGTGACGAGTTAAGAGAGTGACGAGTTGCGAGTGACGAGTGACGAGTTAAGAGGCGCGCGGTCGTCGTAGGGGTCGACCTGCTCAAGATACGAGATACGAGATACGAGATACGACGTAGGGGTCGACCTGCGTGTCGACCCTCTTGCCAGATACGAGATACGAGATACGAGATACGACGTAGGGGTCGACCTGTGTGTCGACCCTCTTGCAAAATACGAGATACGAGATACGAGATACGACGTAGGGGTCGACCTGTGTGTCGACCCT
>JAHDWL010000137.1 GCA_023384355.1 Anaerolineae bacterium | reverse complement strand
CGGCAAATCCGTCGCCGCCTACGGCCGGATCCTCCATCAGGACGCTGATCAGCTCCCCGACCACGCTGAGCAGGATGGCGGGGCCGGTCATTAGCCCGTTCACGGCGATCGCTCCATAGGCCGGCCGATCGAGCGTCAGCGCGTTGAAGGCCAGCTCCAGCCATTCGCCGATCTCACGCAACCCCGCAGCCAGGTTATTCGGCGACCAGTCATCGCGCGGGCGCGACGGGCCCGGAACGCTCGTCGGGCGGGCCGGTCGGTCGCGTCGCGCATCCAGCACGGGAAACAGATCGACTGCGTTGCGCGTCGGCGGCACAGTCATGTCGGCCGGATGCAGGATGAAGGCGTCCGTCTGCTCGCCACCCAACCCGCCGTGGCTGCCGATTAGCTCCTCCAGCGCCGCCACGCTGCCGTCAGGATAGATGGTGCTGATGATGACCAGATCGCCGGCGCTGGGGAATTCGGCCACCCGTCGTATCTGCCAGGCCCGCAAATCCGCATCCCCGTAGAGCACCAACGGGTCTTCGCCGCGAACCGCGCCGGTTTGCAGGTTGCGCGTGCCGTCCTTGCCGAGGGCAACCGCGCCGTCTTCGCCGGTCGCGACGACGATCCCCACCCCCTCGTGGGCGACAAGCGCGTCGATCAATCCGGGGAAAGCTGTGTGCAGTTCCTCCAGAGACGCCCGGTGGGGGAAGGCGTGAAAGTAAACCTGGGCCAGATTGCCGCTGCCGCAGAAGGTTACGTCCGCTTCCCTCGATGCTGCCGGGGTCTGGTCGGTTTCCTCGATGCGCGCTTCCTGGGCGCTCCTTTCCGCGGCGCGCTGCAGCTGCCGCGTCGTTGCCTGTCCCATCCGGCCACCGACCCCCTGAGCCTGGATGTTGCCCAGCTCGGCGGCCGTCCTGGCCAGCGACTGCGAACCGTCGTCGCCGCCGGCGGAATGAGCCACAACCGTTCCTTCGGGCATGTGACGCTCGATAAAATCTTTCAGGGTATAGCCGTAGCGCATTCTGAACGTCGGCCCGAACGACTGCCCATGGTCGGACAGCAGAATCAGCTCATAGGGCCGCGGAGCTTTGGTTTTGATGATTTGCCGCACCGAACCGAGAAGCCGGTCGAAACCGCGCAATGTGCCGAAGGCGTAGCCGGACCACGGCCCGGAGTGGTGGGCCACCTCGTCGTAGCCGAGCCAGGTGGTGTACATGGCCGGCTCGCCGCGCACGATCTGCATCATGGTCAGCATGCCCGACACCTCGCGCATGAGGACGGTGGTGGACGCTCGCACGAACGGGTAGAAATGGGCAAGCCGGTTCAGCCGGGGTTGGGTGCCTTTAATGACGTCGCGGAAATATTGCCACACTTCCAGGATCGATTCGCCGATGGACAGGCCGATCACGCGCATGAAGAAGTTGGGATTCAGCAGCAACACGTAAACGTCGCGGGCGCGGACGCGCTTCTCCTCGTCTGTGCCGCCGCGCAGATCCGCGGCCGTCATCAGCGATATCTCCGCGTCCCCGTTGACCAGGTTGTTGATGCTCGCCCCACCGCGCAGCAATCCCCGGCCATGGGCGTAACGCGCGTTGATCTCGGCCGCATCACTGGCCGACACGAACAACTTGCCCTGGGCCTTGTCGTACCAGCGATACCCGGGAATATCGTAGTTGTCGCCGAAGAGGATACCCGCCTGGCAGGCGGAAGTCTGCGAAGGCAGGCCGCAATCGACCCGCGACAGTTGATAGCCGTCTCGCCGGATCATCTCCGCAACGTTGGGCATGTAACCGGCGTCAATCGCCCGCTGTATGTGATAATAGCTGAGGCCGTCGATCTCCAGCATCACCAGCCCGGTCGTCGGCTCCCCGGACACGTCACCTCGCTGTCGGGTGAGATTACGCTCGATAACCCCCTCGAAGAACGACCCCGCATCCTCAATCCCCAGCAAGGTACTGATAAAGGATGCCGTCGTCGCCAGAACGAAGCCGCCGGTGAAGGCTGCGAACCAGTTCGCAATCTCCATGCCGGTCGGAAACGCCTGGGCGGTGAGCCAGAGCGTGATAGCGTTGACAAAAAAGCCCAGCGCAAACAGGACAAAGAACCCCAGCGGCAGCGCCAGCAGGAGAATGAGTGGCCGGAGGAGCGCGTTGACCAACCCCAGGACGAAAGCTGCCGCCAGGGCTACCATCCAGGCCGGAACGGTGCCGATAGCGTGGATTGCGACGCCCGGCAATATCCAGGCTGTGATGTTGAGGGCCAGGGCGCTGACCAGCCACACAACAACGAAGCGGACGATGGAGCGCAGGATTGTGCGTAGTAAGTCCATCGAATCACTCGCGGTCTGGGGGAAGACCGGGAGGCAGAATGCTGCCTCAGCCGATCCGGCTATCCATCCCGTGTGACCTTATCGCGCCGGGCGTTCAACTGCCCGAACACGTCGGTCGAACTTCGCGTCGGCGTCACGATCATGTCCGCCGGGTGCAGCAGGAAGCTGTCGGTCTGCTCGCGGCCCAGACCGCCGTGGACCCCGATGAGTTCTTCCAGAGCGGCCACCGTGTTGTCGGGATAGACCGTGCTGATGATGGTGAGGTCTCCGGCACAGGGATAGTCAGCCACCCGCCGCAGCTGCCAGGCGCGCAGTTCGGCGTCACCATAGATGGTCAACGGGTCTTCGCCGGTCACGTCACCCGTGTGCAGGTTGCGAACACCGCGCGGCCCCAGGGCAAGCGGCACGCCGCCGCCGTCGGCCACCACCACAACCCCGACGCCTTCGTGCCG
>JAHDWL010000048.1 GCA_023384355.1 Anaerolineae bacterium | reverse complement strand
GAAGAGGCCAATCACTGACCTGACTTTCCCACATCATCGACAGATTTTTATGGATTGTCGATCCCTACTGGAATTGATTCTTTATGAACTCACCTAGAACAATCATCGATAAAATTTGGGATGAGCACGTCGTCGCCGAGAGTCCCGGCAGCCCGGCAGTGCTTTACATCGATCTGCATCTCATCCACGAGGTCACTTCCCCACAGGCTTTTTCGGGGCTGCGCGAACGGGGAATAACTGTGCGTCGACCGCAACAAACCGTGGCGACCATCGACCACAGCGTCCCAACCACTCCCCTCGACGTGCCCATATTCGACCAGATGGCGGCGGCGCAAATCGCTCAGATGGAGAAGAACGCCCGCGATTTCGGCATCCAGCTTCTGGGAATGCATAGCCGCAACCGCGGCATCGTCCATGTAATCGGGCCGGAGCTGGGCCTCACCCAGCCGGGAATGACCATCGTGTGCGGTGACAGTCACACTGCGACTCATGGGGCATTCGGCGCGCTTGCGTTCGGAATAGGCACCAGCGAAGTCGAACATGTACTGGCCAGCCAATGCCTGTTGCAGGTTAAGCCCAGAACGTATGCCGTCAATGTTGAGGGGGCGCTTCACCCAGGCGTCACCGCCAAGGACATCATTCTGGCTCTCCTGGCGAAGATCGGCGTCGGAGGCGGAACCGGTCACGTCTTTGAGTATCGCGGCTCCACGATTCGTAGCCTGACGGTGGAAGAGCGGATGACAATCTGCAACATGAGCATTGAAGGGGGCGCGCGGGCTGGTCTTGTTGCTCCCGACGATACAACTTTCGACTATATTTACGGCCGTCCCTTCGCCCCGCAAGGCGTGGAATGGGATCTTGCCGTCGCCAAATGGCGCGAACTGCCCAGCGATGAGGGCGCAAGCTTCGACAAATCCGTCGACATCGACGCCTCCAGCCTCGAGCCGATGATTACTTACGGGACCAACCCCGGCATGGGTATTCCCATCACTGCGCCGATCCCTGATCCTGCGGCCATGAGCGACCTGACCCAGCGGCTGACGCTGCAACGCTCTCTTGAATATATGGGACTGGAACCCGGTCGCCCGTTGCTTGGTCATCCCGTCGATGTTGTATTCATCGGCAGTTGCACCAATTCCAGGATCAGCGACTTGCGTCTGGCTGCGGGTCTGATGGACGGTCGCACCATCAAGGATGGCGTGCGCGTGATGGTCGTGCCCGGCTCCCAGGACGTTAAACGCCAGGCCGAGGCCGAAGGTCTGGACAAGATTTTCAAGGCGGCCGGCGCTGAATGGCGCGAGGCGGGATGCAGCATGTGCATCGCCATGAACGGCGACCAACTTGCGCCCGGCCAATACGCGGTCAGCACCAGCAACCGGAACTTCGAGGGGCGGCAGGGGAAAGGCGGCCGCACATTCCTGGCCAGCCCGCTCACCGCGGCGGCGACGGCCGTGACCGGCGTGATAACAGACGTGAGGGAGTTAAACTGATGGAACCATTCACAACACTGACCGCGCGGGTCGTTGCCCTGCCCACAGACCATATCGACACCGACCAGATAATTCCTGCGCGGTTCCTGAAAACGATCAGCAAGACAGGCTTGGGCAAAAATCTGTTTTCTGACTGGCGTTACGACGAAGAAGGGCAGCCAAACCCGGAATTCCCGCTAAACCGTCCAGAACATGAAGGCGCGCGCATCCTGTTGGCCGGTGACAATTTCGGCTGCGGTTCCAGTCGGGAACACGCCCCCTGGGCATTGACCGATTATGGTTTTCGCGCCATTATCAGCACCTCCTTCGCCGACATCTTTCGCAACAACGCCCTGAAGAACGGTTTACTGCCGCTGATCGTCGATGACGAAACTCACGAACAGTTGTTCAGTCTGGCGGCCGAAGATCCCACGTTGGAACTAACTATTGATCTCGACACCCAGTCGCTGATTTTGCCTGATGGACGGCGCGTGAAGTTCCCCATCGACAGTTTCAACAAGGTCTGCATGCTTGAAGGTCTGGATCAACTGGGTTATCTGCTCAAGCATGGGCCTCAGATCAAATCCTACGAGGCGGTCCATCCCGCAAGAGTTAATACCAAGGCGCACACCCTGTCATGACCCGCATATTCCTCTACGACACAACATTACGCGATGGCACCCAGCGAGAAGGTATCTCGCTCTCCCTCGACGACAAGCTTAAGATCGCCGGTCGCCTCGACGCCTTCGGCATGGATTACATCGAAGGCGGCTGGCCGGGTTCAAATCCGAAAGATGTTGAATTCTTCCGACGCGCGCCATCGCTGAATCTATCGCACGCCCGTTTGGCCGCGTTCGGCAGCACGCGACGCAAGAACACGCGTCCCGCAGATGACGCCAACATTCAGGCACTACTGGGAGCAGATACCCCGGTCGTGACGCTGGTCGGCAAGAGTTGGGAACTTCACGTCCTGGAAATCCTTGAGACCACGCCAGAGGAGAACCTGGCGATGATCGAAGAGAGCATCGCTTATTGCAAGTCGCTGGGCAAGGAAGTGATCTACGACGCGGAACACTTTTTCGATGGATTTCACGCCAATTCCGGATATGCCCTGTCGACGATCGAAGCGGCCGCCAGAGGTGGCGCTGACTGCATCGTGTTATGTGATACCAACGGAGGATCGCTTCCCTGGGACGTCGGCGACATCACCAGCCGCGTAATACAGCGGTTTGACGGCGTGTCCTTCGGCATACACACCCATGACGACGGCGGGTGCGGCGTTGCGAACTCGCTGGCGGCAATCCGATCCGGCGCGATCCAGGTACAAGGCACAATAAACGGCTATGGCGAGCGAGTCGCCAACGCCAACCTGTGCACCATCATCCCCGACCTGCAACTCAAGATGGGCTACAAGTGCGTTTCGGCCGAACAGCTGACAGGTCTCACGGATCTGTCACGTTACGTCGCCGAGTTGGCGAACCTGACCCACGATGACCACCTGCCCTATACCGGCGCGAGCGCCTTCGCCCACAAAGGGGGCATCCATGTCGCGGCCATGCTGAAACACCCCGCCAGCTACCAGCATATCGACCCGACCGTCGTCGGCAATCGGCAGCGTTCGGTTGTGTCCGAACTATCCGGCCGCGGCAATTTGATTGACAAAATACAACAGTTCAACCTGAACCCGGAGAGTCTGGACACCGCCAAGGTCCTCGACCAGATCAAGCAACTGGAAGCCCAGGGCTTCACCTTCGAGGGGGCCGAGGCATCAGTGGAACTAATGCTCCGCCGAACGCACCCGGCATACGTCCCGCCTTTCGAGATGACCGATTACTGGGTCATGGTCCAGCGTCGGCGCGGCCGTGGCACCATCGTCGAAGCGACGGTAAAAGTGCGCGTGGGGCCGAAGATCATGCACACCGTCGCCGAGGGCAACGGCCCGGTCAACGCCCTCGATGCGGCACTCCGTCAGGCGCTGATCGGCGTGTTCCCCCAGATCAGCGGGGTGCGCCTTGAGGATTACAAGGTGCGCATCCTCGACGGGGAGAACAACACGGCCGCCACCACACGCGTGTTGATCGAAACGCGCCAGGGTTCGCGCCGCTGGAGCACAGTCGGAGCCAGCCCCAACATCATCGACGCCAGCTGGCGTGCGCTGGCGGACAGCATGGAATACGCGCTCATTCAATAGTTATTCATCCTTATGACGGGCTTGTTATCAGACCCGCCAGATAATTGACGGTATTATCCCACGATGAACACCCAATCACTTGCACCATCCGCCCAAAAGGTCGCCGATGCGGCCGCCGCGCTGGGCCTGCCCATCGAGATTGTCACCTTTAGCGAATCGACACGTACCGCCGAGGAAGCGGCCGTGGCCATCGGTTGCACGGTCGGCCAAATCGTGAAAAGCCTGGTCTTCAAAGCCGGTGATGATCCGGTCATCGCTCTCGTTTCCGGCGCGAACCAGCTCGACACTCGCAAATTGGCCGGATTACTGGGCGTCGGCCGCAAGCAGGTGTCACGCGCCGATGCCGACACAGTGCGCGCGGCGACGGGTTACGCCATCGGCGGCGTCCCGCCGTTCGGATATGTGACCGGGTTGATTCCTTACATTGACCAGGACCTGACCCAGTACGCTCAGATATGGGCGGCGGCCGGGACACCGTTCGCGGTGTTCGCCGTGGCTCCCGATGACCTCGTACGAGTGACAAACGGCCGGGTTGTCGATCTGAAAGTTGAACCCTAATCACCATTTTTTCAAGAAATCCATATGAACTTCACGATCACCTTGTTACCCGGCGATGGCATCGGCCCGGAAGTAGTCGCCGAGTCCCGGCGCGTCCTGGAGGCCATCGCCCGCCGGTTCAACCATTCCTTCCACTTCAGGGAGAGTCTCATTGGTGGCTGCGCCATCGACGCGACCGGAAACCCCTTGCCGCAGGAAACGCTCGATTCATGTTTGACGAGCGATGCTGTGCTACTTGGCGCGGTCGGCGGCCCAAAATGGAGCGACCCTAAAGCCGGCGTTCGCCCCGAGCAAGGGTTGTTGGGGCTGCGGCAAGCGATGGGTGTCTATGCGAACCTCAGGCCGGTGACCGTTATGGACGCATTGATCGACGCCAGCCCTTTACGCCCGGAAAAGGTGCGCGGTGTGGATCTTATAATCGTGCGCGAGCTGACCGGCGGGCTGTATTTCGGTCGTCCGCAGGGGCCGGAAGTAATAGACGGCGAGCGCGCCGCTGTGGATACGATGCGCTATCGGGAAAGCGAGATCCGGCGGGTGGTGAAGTTGGCGTTTGAGCTGGCTCGCGGCCGTCGCAAGAAGGTCACTTCCGTCGACAAGGCCAACGTTCTGGCATCTTCCCGTCTCTGGCGCGAAATCACGCATGAAGTCGCGGCTGATTATCCTGACGTGGAACTGGAAGACATCCTCGTCGATGCCTGCGCCATGTACCTGATTAGCCGTCCGGCGGATTTCGATGTCATCGTCACCGAGAACATGTTCGGCGATATCCTTTCGGACGAAGCGTCGATGCTGACCGGTTCCCTGGGCATGCTCCCCTCGGCCTCCCTTGGAGTGGCGGGCAAGCCGGGTCTGTATGAACCGATCCACGGCAGCGCGCCGGATATTGCCGGTCGGGGCATCGCTAACCCGCTGGCCACAATTCTCAGCACGGCAATGCTGCTGCGATCAAGCCTGCGCCTGGACATGGAGGCAAAAGTCGTCGAGAACGCCGTCGCGCGGGTTCTGGCCAATGGCGCGAGGACGGCCGACATCGCAGCACCCGACCAGCCTCGTACAGGGACGGCTGAAATGGGGACGATGGTAATCGAGGCTATGGAAAATTCTGACTAGCTGCGATCGCCGCTCTCCAGCAGGGAAACGCGCGTGAAAGCATGCCGGAAACAGCCTATCTACGCTACAATTCATCCTCATGACCTCAACAGATATCATCGTAATCGGTGGCGGAATCGTTGGACTGGCGACAGCGCGGGCTGTGTGCCAACGGTATCCCGACCGAAGAATCACCGTCCTGGAGAAAGAGGCGACGCTCGCCTTTCATCAAACTGGCCGTAACTCCGGCGTTCTGCATTCCGGCATTTACTACAAGCCCGGCTCGCTCAAGGCCATCAACTGCCGCACGGGCAAGCGAATGATGGAAGATTTCTGCGAGCAAAACGGCATCGCCTACAAGCTCGTCGGCAAGGTAATCGTCGCGACGGACGAGAAAGAATTCCCGGCCATGAACACCTTGCTTGAGCGCGGCCAGGCCAACGGCGTGGCGTGCGAGATGATTGACAAAGAGCGTTTGCTCGAACTGGAACCACACGTCCTGAACGGCATTCGCGCCATTCACGTGCCTGAAGCGGGAATCGTCAATTATGTGCAGGTCTGCGAACGATTGGCGGAACTTCTGCGCGAGGCGGGCCATTCGATCGTGACCAGCGCGGAAGTAACGGAGATCATCGAGCGGCCGGGAGAATTAACCGTGGTCACAACCGCCGGAGACTACACCGCCGGATACTTGGTTAACTGCGCCGGGTTGCATTCCGACCATGTGACCCGAATGGCGACCGGGGAAGCGCCGGCACTGATTGTGCCCTTCCGCGGAGAATATTTCGAGCTTAAACCCGAGGCGTGGCAGTTTTGCAATGCGCTTATCTATCCTGTCCCTGATCCGGGATTCCCCTTTCTGGGCGTTCACTTCACACGCATGATCGGCGGCGGTGTGGAATGTGGGCCGAATGCAGTTCTCGCTTTTGCACGCGAGGGATACCATCTGACCGATTTCAACGGCAAGGAGTTTTGGGAAGTTCTGAGCTATCCCGGCTTTCGTAAACTGGCCGGGCGCTACTGGAAAATGGGACTGGGTGAGATGTGGCGTTCCGCCAACAAGGGCGCATTTGTTCGGGCGTTGCAACGTCTTGTCCCCGAAATCCGCGAAGAACACCTGGAAGAAGCACCCGCCGGCATCCGCGCCCAGGCCCTGGCCCCCGATGGCGCTTTGCTGGATGACTTCGCCATTCAGGAGACGCAGCGCATCGTTAACGTGATTAACGCCCCATCACCGGCGGCAACTTCAGCCCTCAGCGTCGCCGAAAGTGTTGTGGACAAACTTGAAGTTCATTTCTAGCGTCGTTCCCGCCACATACCGCCTGCATTCCGGTTGGAAAGGGATCACGCTGGAGATAATAATATTGCCCCCGATCGAAAATTGTCATACCTGGATTGTCTTCCCGTCAGAGGGTTACCTCGAAGACGACGATCAGCGGCAATTACAATAGGATAAAAGATGACTGAAAATCTTAACAAATACAGCTCTCGTATCACCCAGCCGGCGTCACAAGGCGCATCGCAGGCGATGCTCTACGGCACCGGCCTGACCGAAGCGGACATGGACAAGCCCCAGGTAGGGATCGCTTCCATGTGGTATGAGGGCAACACCTGCAATATGCACCTCAACGAACTGGCTGCTTGGGTGAAGTCGGGCATGGCGTCGGCCGGTTTGGTGGGGATGCGATTCAACACAATTGGCGTCAGCGACGGCATCAGTATGGGCAACGACGGCATGAGTTATTCCCTTCAATCGCGGGAGATTATCGCCGACTCGATCGAGACGTCGATGGGCGCGCATTGGTACGACGCCCTTGTCGCGATTCCGGGCTGCGACAAGAATATGCCTGGCTGCCTGATCGCGATGGGTCGGCTAAACCGCCCCGCTCTGATGGTCTACGGCGGCACGATCCGCGCCGGTTGCACCCCGCAATATCCACAACTTGACATTGTATCGGCCTTCCAAAGCTATGGTCAGGCTATTACCGGCACCATCTCCGAGGAAGAGCGGCGGCAGATCGTGCGGCACAGTTGCCCGGGTCCCGGCGCGTGCGGCGGCATGTACACCGCCAACACCATGGCCAGCGCAATTGAAGCGATGGGGATGAGTTTGCCCTACAGCTCTTCCACCCCGGCTGAATCTGTCGAGAAGCAAGAGGAATGCGAGCGCGCCGCGGCCGCGATCCGTCTGTTGCTGGAGCGTGATATCAAGCCTCGCGACATCATGACCCGCGATGCGTTCGAAAACGCCATGGTCGTCATCATGGCGCTGGGAGGCAGCACCAACGCGGTGTTGCACCTCATAGCCATGGCAAAGGCGGTGGACGTCAAACTGACAATCGACGACTTCCAGAGCGTCAGCGATCGGGTGCCCTTCCTAGCCGACCTCAAGCCCAGCGGCGCGTTCGTCATGGAAGACATGCAGGGGATCGGTGGAACGCCCGGCCTGATGAAATACCTGTGGGAGCATGGATTAATCAACGGCGACTGCCTCACCGTGACCGGCAAGACGATGGCCGAAAACCTGGCCGAGGTTCCCGGCTTGAGCGATGGGCAGCGAATCATCCGCCCGTTGGAAAATCCGATCAAGCCGTCCGGCCATATTCAGATATTGCGCGGCAATCTGGCCCCGGAAGGTGCGGTGGCGAAGATAACCGGCAAGGAAGGCGAGCGCTTCAGCGGTCCGGCGCGTGTGTTCGACACGGAAGAAGAGATGCTCGCCGGATTAAACGCCGGCCATATCCGCAAGGGCGACGTCGTCATCATCCGCTATGAAGGGCCGAAGGGCGGCCCCGGAATGCCGGAGATGCTTACGCCGACCTCAGCCATCATGGGTGCGGGATTGGGTAAGGACGTGGCTTTGCTCACGGACGGCCGTTTTTCCGGCGGCTCCCATGGGTTCATCGTCGGTCATATCACGCCCGAGGCCCAGGAAGGCGGCCCTATCGCGCTGGTACGCGACGGTGACATCGTCACTATCGACGCATCCATTCGAAGTATTGAGATGAATGTCACGCCTGATGAGATGGCCGACCGGCGCGCAACCTGGTCTGCGCCACCGCTAAAGGTGTCGCGCGGCACGCTTTACAAGTATGTCAAGCTGGTGACGTCGGCATCCGAAGGCTGCGTCACAGACTGCTAAGCGTGGCCGGCTAGTCGGCTTTCTTGACCGCGTGCCCTCCGAACTGGTTGCGCATCGCCGCCAGTAACTTGGCGGCGTAGCTGTCATCCTGGCGACTGACAAAGCGCATCTGCAACGCCAGGGTGATGATCGGTGCGGGAACGTCCTGATCGATGGCTTCGAACACCGTCCATCGGCCTTCACCGCTATCAGCCACCCAACCACGCAGGTCGCTCAAATCCTGGTCTTCAGCCAGCGCGTTGGCAGTCAGATCGAGCAGCCACGAACGCACGACGCTGCCGTAACGCCACAACTCAGCGATCTGGTGCAAGTCGAGGTCAAATTCGCGCTTGGCCCGCAATATCTCGAATCCTTCGGCATAAGCCTGCATCATGCCGTACTCGATGCCATTGTGGATCATCTTCACAAAATGGCCTGCCCCGGATGGGCCGACATGGGCCCATCCCCGGTCGGCCGCCGGCGCGAGCGTTTCCAGTGCGGGACGAATTATCGCGATGGCCTCGGATCGACCACCGACCATAAGGCTGTACCCTTCGCTCAATCCCCAGATTCCGCCGCTTGTCCCGCTATCGACGTAATAGATACCCTTGTCCGCCAGATAAGCTGACCGGCGCATGGAATCCTTGTAATTGCTGTTGCCCCCGTCGATGAGGACATCGCCAACATCCATGAGGCTGGAAAATCGGCGAACTGCTTCTTCGGTAACTTCTCCGGCAGGCAGCATTATCCAGACAGCGCGTGGGGGTGTCATCATCGCCACCGCATCCTCGAATGAGGTCGCGGCAATTGCTCCTTCCGCTACGGCGACATTGACCGGTTCCGGCGAGCGATTGTGCACGATCACGCGATGGCCACTTCGCAACAACCGCGAGACCATATTCCCGCCCATCTTGCCCAAACCTATCATTGCGATTTCCATCACGCTTACCTCCGGTATGAGAGTTTATTTCAGCCGGTCATCTTGTTGTCAAGCAAAACCATTCGGCTCTTGCACAGGTTACCACGTTGGAGATCATCCGGAAAGATTATTTTGCTATTCGGATTGATAATGATCAGGTTATCCCCTATACTCCTGCGGGAATTCCACTTATGTTGGGAATACAGCCAACGTCAGCGATCAGGTCGCTTCGAACAGAATACGGGAAACTTCAGCGATGACAAAGAGTCGAGAAACCATGTCCAATGTGGATACTGCCTGGCTCCAGATGGACCGGCCGACCAACCTGATGATGATCGCCGCTTTTATGGCTTTCGATGGTTCGTTGGATCTCGATCGCCTCATGACCACCGTCGAGCGGAGATTGCTGACATTCGATCGTTTTCGCCGACGTGCGGTGGAGCCTCGCGTCTCTTTCGGTAACTATAAATGGGAGCTGGACCCCAACTTCGATATCCGCGCTCATATTCACCATGTGGCGCTGCCGGCACCAGGTGATAAAGCTGCCATGCAGATTTTCATGAGCGATATCATAAGCACCCCGCTCGATCGCAGCCGGCCGCTGTGGCAATTCCATATCGTTGAAGGATATAACGGCGGTTGGGCGCTGGCCGGCCGCCTTCATCACGCCATCGCCGACGGCATCGCCCTGATGCGAATTCTATTGTCATTAACCGACCTGTCGGCCGACGCACCTTTGCCTACCGCTGAGTCGGATGAACTATATTCCGCCAAGCGGCGAGGCTTCGTTCGTTCGGTAACCAGTCCGATCTCTTCACTTGCCCGAACAACCGTTAACATCGCCGATACTGCCCTGAGCCAGAGCATATATCTGGCGCGCAATCCGGGCCGCGCGGTCGATCTTGCCAAAATCACGGGAGACAGCGCGGCGACGCTGGCGAAGATGACGCTTCGCCCTCCAGACCCCGAAACGATATTTAAAGGGAATCTGGGCACCAGAAAAAGCGCACTTTGGGCAGATCCGCTGCCATTGGCTGAAGTAAAAGCCGTCGGTCGAGTGCTCGATGGCACGGTGAACGATGTCCTGATGGCCGTGGTGGCCGGCGCGTTGCGCCGCTATATGATCGACCATAACCAAAAAGTCGACGGCGTTAACTTTCGGGCTTTCGTCCCGGTCAACCTGCGGCCGTTTGACGCGCCATTGGAACTCGGCAATCGCTTCGGCCTCGTCTTCCCCACGCTGCCGGTCGGCACCGCCGATCTCCACGACCGGTTCATAGCGACCCGTCGTCAGATGACGGAGATAAAGAATTCGCCCGAAGCAGTCGTCGCCTACGGTGTGCTCAACGCCTTGGGCATGACCCCTCTGGACATTGAAAAAGTGTTCCTCGATTTCTTCGCCACGAAATCAACTCTGGTCTTAACAAATGTTCCTGGCCCGCAAATGCCCCTCTACCTGGCTGGTAGTCCGATGCGGGAGATTATGGCCTGGGTCCCGCAATCAGGCGGTCTGGGTATGGGAATCAGCATCCTCAGCTACAACGGCGGCGTCATGGTTGGTTTAACGACGGATTTAGGGCTTGTGCCCGATCCCGAAGAAATTATAACGAACATCTACATCGAGTTTGAAGCCCTGCGACAACTGGCAGCAACGATCGACCATACGGAATTTTAGGCCAGGGACAGAATACGATGTTGGCGGCCGAATGATAATCACGGATACAACCGCCACCCGATAGAATCCGCGATTAGTTCCCGCCGTTAATTTTCATCCTTTCGCGAATAGTGCTAACATGGGGAAATGCGTCCGCTGATTGGCACTGATCTCAAACGATTTGTTCGCGATTTTCGACGCGCCAATCCCCCCGCGCATGACCTCGTTGCTTTGCTGCAAAGCGTCGAATACCCGGCGAATGTCGGCTCCATATTCAGGCTGGCTGATGGAGCTGGGGTCAGTGAGCTGGTACTAACCGGGATCACACCCACCCCGCCCAACGCCACAATCGACAAAGTCGGCCGTTATAAAAGTCTCCGTCTCCCGTGGCGGTATGAGGCAGATCCGTTAATCGCCATCGCCGACCTGCGCACACAAGGCTATGCCATCGTTGCAATTGAGCTAACTGACGACGCCGTTCCATACTACCGGTATCCGTTCCCGTCCAAATCTTGCCTCGTCGTGGGCCATGAGGATCACGGCGTCACCAAAACCACTCTTGGCGTCTGCGACGCGGCCGTTTTCATCCCCATGTATGGCAAGGGTCTGTCCCTCAATGTGCATGTCGCCCTGGCTGTGATCCTCTATCATATTCGCCAGTCGCAAAACACGTAGCGAACTACGGGTTTTCACGGCCAATTTACCTTGCATCTGACCTCGTCTGCTTGTATACTGGGAAGCACATGCGGGATAGTACAACAATTAACGGGGAAAGTGACCATGAAGATTTCTTGCCTCCAAGAGAACCTCGCCAAGGGCCTGAGCACTGTCGGTCGCGCCGTCAGCCCGCGTTCCACCCTACCGGTGCTCGGCAATGTGTTGCTGGCTGTTGATAACGGCCGCCTGAAACTCTCGGCCACAAACCTGGAAATTGTCATCACCTGCTGGATCGGCGCGACGGTCACTGAACCGGGATCCACAACCGTCCCCGCACGCACATTCAGTGAACTTATCAACACATTTCCCCAGGAACGCGTCGATCTGTCGTTAAACAAGACCACAGAAACCTTGCATATCACGTGTGGACGGACACAAGCCAACATTAAAGGGATCAATGCAAGCGAATTCCCGGTTATCCCCGACCCCGATCATGAGAACCGCATCCGCCTTGAGCCGGCGGTCCTCAAACGGGTCATCTCGCAGGTCGCCTTTGCGGCCGCCACAGATGACTCACGGCCGTCCCTTACCGGCGTCCTGACGACATTTGAGGGAAATCGTATCACCATGGCCGCCACCGACGGTTTCCGGCTGTCGGTTCGTTCGGCCCACATTGCCGGCTATGTCGAGAAGGGCCACAGCGTGATTATCCCGGCCCGGGCCTTGAATGAGGTGGCCCGCATCATCACCGACGACCTGGAAGCTGTTTACATCTCCATGCCACCGGGTCGCAACCAGATTATCTTCGATCTGGACAACGTTCTCCTCGTGTCACAGCTAATCGATGGCAAATTCCCCGATTACGCGCCGATCATTCCCCACTCCCACAACACGCGCACTGTCCTGAATACGGCCGAATTCACCAAAGCCTGCCGGACGGCTGACATTTTCGCCCGTGAATCGAGCAATACAGCCAGAGTATCAGTGGAACCGGGGGACGGTTTATCGCCCGCTTACGCTACGATCGCCGCGAACAGCAAGGAAACCGGCGATAATGTGGCTCAGGTTGACGCCAGCGTCGAGGGCATGCCGGTCGAAATCGCCTTCAATGTCAAGTTCATGGCAGATGCCCTCAGCGTTATCGACACGCCTCAGGTGGCCCTGGAAACCACGAGCGCCAATGAACCGGGGGTATTGAAACCCGTAGGCGATAATGATTTCATCCACATCATCATGCCGATGAACTTCAACCGCTAACTGTCAGGCGGCCGTCACCAGTTCATCCAAAACGGTCCGATAAAGTGTATCGGCCCGCAGATCCTCCAGGGTGTGGCAGGGAGCGCCAAGACGTTCAGCCAGGAGCCGTGCCAACCCCTGGTCAAAAGCCACATGCTCCATATTAATGACTACTGAACGGACGTCAGTCTCGCTGATCAGGTCAGCGATCTTGTGCGCCTCCTCCTGCGGTGGCATGTCGGTGATGCTCACATTCCCTGCCCCATCCGTCATAAGGATCATCAGAGGCAGCACATCAGGATGGTTGTATGCCTCTTGCCGGAACACCTGATAAGCCAGATAAAGGCCTGCGGAGAGCGGTGTCTTGCCCCCTACAGCGATGTCCATGAGCGCTTTCTTGGCCAGTTGGACGGAATTGGTGGGTGGCAAAACCAGGTTAGCGTCATTCTTGTTGAACACGATCAGCCCCACCCGATCCCGTCGCTGGTAAGCGTCAGTCAACAACGACATGATCGCGCCTTTCGTCGCTTCCATCCGTTCGGCCACGGCCATGCTCCAACTGGCATCTACCACAAACAGGATGAGGTTAGCCGAACGCCGCACGCGTACCTTCTCGCGCAGGTCGCTCTTTTCGAGGGCCAAAGCCAGGCGAGTCCGGTCGCGCCGAATCTGATGCGGCGCGGCCGCCCGCAACGTGGCATCAAAGGCCAGGTCGCGTACCTTGTCGTCTTTGGGCAATCGGGATTGGATGTAACGACCGCGCTTGCGGTCCGTCTTGGTTCGGGAGCGCCGGCCGGCTTGCTTTCGCGTCAGCCGGTCGAGTTGAGTGTCCAGCCGCCGAGGGGCAAATTCCTGGGTACTGCTGATCTTCTGGCCGCCTTCCCACCAATTGGCGTCGTGCGGCGTTTGCGGAATGGATTGCGGCCCGGCCTCCTGTTGAGAGACTTCCGCGCCATCCGTGATCTCATCTTCCTCGCCTAGAGCTTTTTTTTTTCTGTGGCGGCCGATTCCTCGGCTTCAAGCTCTCGTTCCCCCGTGTCGCTGACGCCCATTTCACCCTGGACTTCCTCGAGGCGCTCCGAAAGTTCGGCGGCCGAAAGGACGCTATCCTGGAACATACGACCCCGGATACGATGCGGGAGGGCCAGCTCAGCAGCAAGAATTATATCTTCATCGCTCACCCGGTCGCGGCCCTGCAGCGCGGCATGGGCTTGGGCACCACGTAGTATGACCAGATCGGCACGATGACCATCGACATTCAATGACGACACCAGGCCGGCAATAGACATCAAGTCGCGCCGCGAATAGCTCACTTCGTTAACCCGATCGCGCGCCCAGGCTATCCGCTCCGAAAGCTCCTGTTCGTTCCTGGCCCACTGCCGCCGGAATCCTTCAGGATCGACCTCAAAGGCAATGCGTCGCTCGATAATCGCCACCCGATCTTCCGGGTCTTCCAGACCTTCAATCTGGACAGAAAAGGCGAAACGATCCAGTAACTGTGGGCGGAGGTCACCCTCTTCGGGGTTCATGGTGCCGACCAGAATGAATTTGGAAGGGTGGGAAAAGCTAATCCCCTCGCGCTCGACGATATTGACGCCCATCGCGGCCGCATCCAGCAGCAAGTCGACGACGTGGTCATCCAGCAGGTTCACCTCATCGACGTAGAGCACTCCACGATTCGCAGAGGCCAGGATGCCCGGCTCGAAATGCTTCTCGCCGCTCTTGATCGCCTTCTCGATGTCAAGCGTGCCGACAACACGATCTTCCGTGGCGCTGACCGGCAGGTCGATGAAAGGGGTTTGGCGAATCTCTGTCTCAATTGGCCGGTTGTCATAGCGAGCGTGGCTATCATCGCTCCACTCTTCAGGGCGGAGCGGGTCGCAGTTATACCGGCTTCCGGCCAGCACCGTGATGTCCGGCAACAACGCCGCCAGCGCTCGGGCGGCTGTTGATTTGGCTGTACCACGCTCGCCGCGAATAAGAACGCCGCCGATACGTGGGCTGACTGCGTTTAGAATCAGGGCGCGTTTCATGCGCTCCTGGTGAACAATTGCGGTAAAGGGGAAAACTGCACGCCGTGCCATGAATCTGTAGGACTCCGTTGAATCGGGAGGGGGCTGATATATCCGTCCTCAATTTGCTCGACGGATTATAGCCGATCAGTCGAGCACGGACAATTTCAGCAATTATTCGAGCAACCCCAAAATTTCATCCCGGACCTGAAGTTATGGGTTGATATCGCGACCGACCGCTTGGGCGATGGACTTCATCTCCCGGACCAACCTGGCGAATTTTTCCGGTTTCAGCGACTGCCCCCCGTCGGACATGGCCTCTTCCGGTCGGGGATGAACTTCGATAATCATCCCGTCGGCTCCGGCAGCCACGGCAGCTTTGGCGGCCGAAGCCACATACTCCCATTTCCCGGTTGCATGGCTTGGGTCCGCCACAACTGGCAAGTGGGAGAGCTGTTTGGCGACAGCGATGGCGTTGATGTCAAAAGTGTTGCGGGTGTAAGTCTCAAACGTGCGGATACCGCGCTCACAGAGCATAACACGAGTGTTACCGTGGCTCAGGATATATTCCGCGCACATCAGCCACTCCTCGATAAGGCTGCTCATTCCACGCTTTAACAAGACCGGGTATTGCGATTCCCCGACGGCGTGGAGGAGGGCGTAGTTTTGCATATTCCGGGCACCAATCTGGAGGATATCAGCATATTCACAAACCAGAGGGACGAGTGCCGGTTCCATCACTTCCGTGACGATGGGCATGCCGGTTATCTCGCGCGCCTCGGCCAGATATTTCAAACCCTCTTCTCCCATGCCCTGGAATGCATAGGGGGACGTCCGCGGCTTGAATGCCCCACCCCTCAGGACATGAGCACCGGCTTCCTTGCAGGCGATCGCCGTTTCAATGATCTGCGCCCGGCTTTCCACCGAACATGGCCCGGCCATCACCACAATTTCGCTGCCGCCGATCGTGTGGTCTCCCAAGGGAAAGACCGTATCCTCTGCCTTGAATTCCCGGCTGGCCAACTTGAACGGCTTCAAAATCGGAACAACCCGTTCAACACCGGGCATACGCTCAATCTGTTCGCGATTGATCACGCGATCATCGCCGATAATACCAATTATTGTCCGTTCTTTGCCTTCAGACAGGTGAACTTTATAACCGCAATCTTCCGCGCGAGCGATAATGGCTGATTTTTCGCGCATCGTAGCTTCTGCCCGCATGATTACTATCATCATCAAATCATTCCTTGTCGTTCATGATCTTGTGCGGATTCTGAATACCGAGCAAGATGTCAAGCGAACCACAAATTTTTGAATTTGTAAAGTCTTTTTCCTCAAAGGTGAAAGTCAAACCTCGCTATATCGAGGCGAAGCCATGTTTAAAGCGTCATGGACAGGAACTTTACGGCAGATTCGATTTGCGACATCTGCCGTGGTCGCACCGGAGGCACATTCTTGCGATCCGGACGTAACGAACGCGCATCGCGCAGGTAAACGTGGCTGATCTCCGCCGCCGATTTTCTCGTGTTCCAATGAATTAGAACCCGCACACAGCGGGGCAGTCCGCCGGGCACGTCCATTTCGTGACCACACAGCAGGGCCGCATCACACCAACCAAGTTGGCGGGCAGCATAAGCCGGGTAAGTCGCGTTCAAATCCTGGGTCGTGGTGAAGTATGCGCTGGCGATATCCTCCACCTTCATATCGTTTGAAGCGATCAACGCCTGTAAAAGCTCCCGCGTTGCCTCAAGTATCTCATCTTCATCATTGCTCGCCACAGTTATAGCCCCACGCACGCCACGACACATGAGCGCACTGCTGCTTTCACCATTGCTATCTGATAACTTCGAACCTTTCATGTCACACATCTCCCTGGATAATAATTCACAAAAACAAAAAAGACGCGGCTTTTTGAGCCGCGTCCTGTTTCGTTTCGGGTGTTTTCCGTCTGGCTTAATCTTCAAAGGCCGTGGCGGACTCTCCCGTTCGCAACATGTGCGGCTGGGTGTCGGTGCCAAAATAAAAGAAAAAATAGAAGGAAACCAGACTATTTGTTCGGCCTTTCATAACGTCAGCATCATAACACGCAGAATCGCCATAGTCAATAAGAAGTTTTTCTATGGAACAACTTCTTCAGCCAATGGATCCGGAAACGCATAGTTGGGAATAAATTCCACGGTGCGTCGATATGCTTCACGGAGGGTGGTACTGGTATCGAAGTAACCGCTTAGCATCTCCTGGAGGACGATCGATATCGTCAGGTCCCCATAGAGTTTGGACATGAGAGCGCCGTAGCCCTCACGTATTCCCCATCGAGGCGCAGACGCAATGCCGTCGCGCAAATGCTGCACGACATCCTCGCCATAGATATCGGCGATAGTCATGTCGCTACTGCCAATCGAAATCCGTCCCCATGAATCGATAAAGCGCGTCGGTTCATCTTCGGTACCCAGTCGCATTGGCACCTTCCGCTCGGAGTTGACCGCCAGCCACTTCTCGTAAGCTTCGGAGAACCAGAATTCGGCGAACGCCTGCGCCGCTTCCCGATCGGCCGCTGTTGTGATGCCCAGGTTACGAATATTTCCAAACGCTGCCGGTTCTCCATTTGGGCCGTCGATCTCGGTGACAATGCCAATATTTCGTGCCAGGTAATTTATACCGTCCTCGCTTTCATCACATTCATCGCATGAGGGCGAAGCGGAGGGATTCAATCCTGCCAGATCGGGCAAAATTGCGGGGGAGGACATGATCATTCCGGTCCGCCCTGTCAGGAGAGCGATAGCGGCGCTGGTGTCGGTCTGAACACCGGATGGGCTGAATTGGTTGATGGTCGAGTAATAATGTTCTATCGCCGCTTCACAGGCAGGCTCCAATATCGTCACCTCACCTGATTCAGCGATCAATCGACATCCGTTACCCAACGCGATCTGCTCGAACGCCTGATGGGTCGTGATCAGGTTTGACTCTGTAGGAATCACCAGACCGGAGATGATGGCCTCGGGATCGTGGATACGTTCAGCGGCTTGGGCCATTGCGGTATAAGTATCCGGAGGTCGAAGTCCCCATTCCTCAAACCAGTCGGCGCGATAGAGCAACAATTGATGGTAGCCATCACTGGGGACTGCCGCGGTCTGACCATCAATCGTGAGCAACTCCACGGCTGCCGGATCGAATGTCTGCCGCCCTAAACGATCGACAACTTCGTTCGAAGCGGTGGGATCCAAAATCCCGTCTTCAACCCAGCCGGCAGTGTACTCGTTCGGATAAAGAATCAGATCGGGCAAAGTGCCGGATAGCACAGCCGTGCTCACCAGTTTTGGCAATAATGCGGGTGATACCAATTGCACCGCCACATTGGTGCCATATTGATCGGCGAAAGTGCCGGCCAGTTCATCCAGCACCTGTTTATGTTCGGGAGATACTTCATCGACCCATATGGTCAAACCATCAGCAGCCAGGGAAGTCATCGAATTGCCACTATCTATCGTTTCGGGAACCAGTTCGGCATCACCGCCACTTCCGGAATCAACCGGTGCAGGCAGGTAAATTGGCGTTGACGAGGGCGTCGGGGTCAACGCGGCTCGGGCGGTGGCGGTGGCAAGTCGTGGGGGGTTTTGAAGATCAACCCCACACGCCACCAGCATAATTCCCATAAGGATAAGGACCGGGATTAACAAGGTACGGCTGGACCGAAATTGAACCATTGGAGTTATCACGCTGAACAGTTTCAACATTGTTCGTTAGTTTCGCTAAGTTTACTTTGCCGGTAGAGTCAAAATTGCCCCATTGTTGATGGGGAGCAAAGGATACAGGGGCTCTATTCTTCCTCTTCTTCATGGGAAGAGAAATCATCCATCCCGGCCAACGGCGGAAATTCCTCCCCTCCCAATAAATGGCGCATTTTGCGAGACATACGCGCCATTGGCTTCTCGCGATATTTATTCATGAGAGATTGCGCCAAATCAGACAGATTCTCGAACTCCCCATAATTCTCGCGGAGGCGGTCGCGATGGATTGACAGCCATGCGAACAAATCGGCCTCAGTGCGTCCGGGAAATGCGTCCAAAAGGCCGGATTCATTGATAATTTGAACAGCGGGCAAATAGATCAATTCATACCAGGCGTCAGCCGCCTCTTCCAATGATACCTCTCGTTCGTCGATGAACTCCAGTTTTTGCCGCAATTCTTCAATCTGAGCCTGAATTTCCGGATAACGGCCGCCCGTCGTGAACCGAATATCGTACGACGGATATCGCTGGTTCAATCCTGTCTTCTCCAGGAAAGTCCGTTCGCGAAATCGGTTCAATACCATATCCAGGCTGTCCCTGGGGCCAATCTCGATATCGTCGGGAAATTCCCAGACGTGGGCCTCGATAGTGGGAAACTTGAGTTGGCGCGCGGCCGATACACGATGATTGCCATCACGAACGAAATATGCGTTATTAACCTTATACAAGTCAATTGGTGGCCATCCCTCGGTATGAGCCAGCTCAGCCATTTTTGCCCATCGTGCCTTCAGGGAATCGTTCAGGGGGAGAAATTCACGGGTCATCTCATCATACCGGCCAACGCTGCCGATTATTTGGTCCAGGGGCACATCATGAATACCCCTATAAAGCGGGCTTTGCTGGCGGAGGTTCCGGCGGATGATGTGGAATGGCAGTAGCCGCGCATCGCGTCCTGTTAGCCAGGCGGCCAATCTTTCCCGATCAGCCTGACGCCGGGCACGTTCAAATTCTTGCTGGGCAGCTATTTGCACATCGGGATTCATTGATACTCTCGGACATGAGTCTAGTCATTCAGGCCATTGAGAGCAACAGGTTATCACGAATGAATCACCATATGGCGTGTGCGTGACCGTGGCTAATCGTGTGATAAAATCACTCCATGAACGAATTCCTCAGCATATCGCCCCGCATTTCTGATATTCTGGCCGCTGGTGGGCCGGTTGTTGCGTTGGAGAGCACCGTCATCACCCATGGGTTGCCCTACCCTCAAAACGTGGAAACGGCCCTCGCTATGGAGGCGGCGGTCCGCTCAGGCGGCGCTGAGCCTGCAACTATCGCCGTTCTCCACGGCAGAATCACAGTCGGACTTACGTTGGATGATATTGAACGCCTAGGACAGCTTGCCGGAAGCGGCACTGTCCGCAAGGTCAGCCGCCGTGACCTGCCGATCTCTGTTGCCAATGGAGAGGACGGCGCGACGACCGTGGCAGGTACAATGATCCTCGCCCACATGGCGGGCATCGAAATATTCGCAACCGGAGGAATCGGCGGTGTGCATCGCGGCCACCCGTTCGATATTAGCGCCGATTTGAGGGAACTGGGCAAAACACCAGTCACCGTTGTAAGCAGTGGCGCGAAATCTATCCTCGATTTACCGGCAACCCGCGAGGTGCTTGAGACCGAAGGAGTTACCATCGTCGGGTATGGTGTTGACGAATTGCCGGCCTTTTTTGCCCGCTCTTGCGGTCTGCCGGTCGATGTCAGGATGGACACTCCCGCCCAGGTTGCCGCGCTCATCAAGGCTCGCCGTCACCTCAATCTGACCGGCGGCACGCTCATCACCGTTCCCGCACCGGATGAGGCCTGCATGGACCCCCAGGAGGCGGAAGACGCAATCACCCAGGCAGCTCGCGAAGCAGACGAGGCGGGGATCCATGGTCCAGCCGCCACCCCGTGGCTCCTAAACCGCGTGGTTGAACTGACCGACGGTCGGAGTATGACTGCCAACACCGCACTCCTCCAAAACAATGGACGTATCGGTGGCCAAATCGCGCTGGCCTTGAGTCAATTAAGATAACCCCAGATTCCTGGGGCATTTGCCGCCGCTTTGGTAGATACTGATTTGGATGAGACGGCAGTTTGTCATGTTGACAGGAGATATCCCTGAGCCTATAATGTTCCAAAATAAACATCATCAATAACTTTGACGGAGACAAGTACGGCGACCACGTGCGACAGAGAGTTGGCGGAAGGTGCAAGCCAATGCCGCAATCGTCCGAAATCCCCTCCCGAGTTGCTTGCCGAAAGCATCAAGACATAAGGCGAGCCGGAAGCGCCCGTTATCATGCATCAGAGGTCGAGTCGTTCACGATTCGACGAACCCAGGTGGCACCACGAGCCCCCTTCGTCCTGGAAAACGAAGGGGGCTTTTTTTATTGAGGAGTAAAATGATCGACATAAGTCTTATCCGTGAAAAGCCTGAATGGGTCAGGGAACAAATCGCCCGGCTGGGCGACGAAAAAGCACCTATCGAGGATATTCTGGCCGCTGACGCGCGCCGTCGGGAGATTATTCTTGAAGTGGAAGACCTGCGACGCCGGCGCAACGAAAGCTCGAAACAAATCGGCGGCTGGATGGGTGCTATCAAAAAGCTGGAAAATGAGCTGAAACTAACGACAACAACCGGCCAACCAGCCGGAGAAATAGAATCCAGACTCAATGCGCTCCATCAACAGATGGATGAAGCAAAAGATGATACGCGACGTCTGGGCGACCGAATTGCGACCCTTGAAGAGGAATTGCGCGCCACCGAAGCCAAGATCGATGAGAAAATGCTCTGGGTTCCCAATCTGCCTCATGAAAGCGTGCCCTATGGTCCGGATGACAGCTACAACATCGCTTACCAGCCGCAAGGCGCGCCCTTGCCCACATTCGATTTCGAGCCTAAGGCTCATTGGGATCTGGGACCGGCGCTGGGGATCATCGATTTCGACCGCGGCGTGAAATTGAGCGGGTCGAGATTTTATGTATTGCGGGGGGCCGGCGCTCACCTGCAACGGGCTGTAATCCAGTTCATGCTCGACTATCACACGAATAACCACGGCTATACGGAGATATACCCCCCGTTCATGGTGCGGTCGGCAATGTTCGTCGGCGCGGGCCAATTGCCGAAATTCGTCGATAACATCTATCGCGACGCCGAAGAAGATTATATGTGGTTGGGCACGGCCGAAATTGCGCTAACCAATCTCCATCGGGATGAGATCCTGGAAGAAAGCGACCTGCCGCTGAATTATGTAGCATATACTCCCTGTTTTCGCCGCGAGAAGATGAGCGCCGGGCGCGACGTGCGCGGCATCAAACGCGGGCATCAGTTCGACAAGGTGGAAATGTACAAATTCACCACCCCGGAAACAAGCTATGAGCATCTCGATTTGCTGGTCAAGCATGCCACAGATATCTGCGAGGCATTGGAACTTCCATACCGGCGGATCGAGATGGTCACCGGCGATCTTGGATTTGCCGCGGCCAAGAAGTTCGATGTCGAGATTTGGGCGGCCGGCTGCCAGGAATGGCTGGAAGTTAGCTCAGCAAGCAACTGTGAAGCATTCCAGGCTCGTCGGGCGAACGTTCGCTATCGCCCGGCCGATGGCGGCCGACCCCGCCACGTGCATACCCTCAATGCCAGCGGTCTGGCGCTGCCGCGGGTCATGATCGCCATCCTGGAGAATAACCAGCTTGCGGACGGACGGATCCGCGTGCCGAATGCTCTGCGCCCCTACATGGGTGGAAAGGAAATAATCGAACCGATCGATTAACAGAAGAATACCATCTCTACACGAAAAGCCCGCCGGCCGGCGGGCTTTTCGGCGGCAATCACAGGTTCATTGGGAAAGGAGTCGGCTTATTGCTGAGTACAAACGGCAGGAAGACCACATTGGACTGCCTCGGCCTGGCAAGCATAATTGACCGGGAGACCCAAATACGGGGAGGGATCTAGGGTATTGGCGAACTCAAGTTCATTTGCGTAGCCGCCTCGACCATTGTCCTTGACGATCGAAAAGTGTAAATGCACCCAAACGCCGCGCAATGCCCCTCCGTTATAATTGCCGGTGTAGCCCAGTAGCGTGCCTCGCTCCACATAGAGCTCTCTCGTCCCGGGTGGGAAAGAGTCCACGATAAAATCATCACCCTCTTTGTCTGCCATGTGGGTGTAATAGAGCCAAATCTGGGTGCCAGGATTCAACGGATCATCCGGCACCCTCTGAATCAATGTACTTCGCCAATCCGGCTCTCGGGTCACATAGCCGTCATAAGCCGCGTAAACGGGGGTCATACCAGGTTCCGTGTTACTGAAGATATCAATCCCCTGGTGGGGAGTGATACGAGAATAAGGGCTGTTCGGATCGTTATACAGCAGCCCGATAAAACCATCAGCCGGCAATATGAACGGCGCGCCAGGGCATGCTTCCCGCTGGGTAGTGATGAGGGCGGCGCGCTCGTTCTCGTCTCCCCATGCCCATTGCCTGAATTGCTGAAAATGTGAGCCTGATGCACCATCTCTTTGACCGAAAACCCGGATAAGCCAGATGAACAGGGCAACGAGCAGTAGTATTGCTAGCGGAAACAAATTTCGATTACGTCGACCACCCATCTTTACACTAAAAATCCCGGCTGGAGTCTCTCACGGCCGGGATTTTTCTATTTGTTATGAGGATTATCCGCTACTTGAGGGAGGCCGGGTCAATGCCGGCAGCCTTGAGTGCCTTATTGTAGGCGGCCGTGGCTTTGGCATTTTCCACTCTGGCGCGTCGAACTTCTTCCGGCGCCATGCCCTCTGTGATTTCGATCAATTTTGGAGGCGTGATCCCCGTCGGAACAGCTGCCGCAGGAGCAACCGGGGCGGCCGCAACTGCCGGAGCGGCCGGCGCGGCCTCTACGCTTGCCACCGCCGGCGCAGCCGCCACAGGAACGGCAGCTCCGGCCTTTAGCGAGGACGGATCAACGCCCGCCGCCTTGAGTGCCTTGTTGTAAGCTGCCTCGGCCTTGGCGTTTGCAACTCTGGCCTTACGGATTTCTTCGGGGGCCATGCCTTCAGTAATCTCGATCAGTTGAGGCTTTTCGATCCCGACGGCTGCGGGTGCCGCAGCCACAGGAGCAGCCGCCACTGGAGCAGCCGTGGCGATTGCGACCTGGGGCTGTACTGCGCCGGCTGTCGCGCCGGCAGCCTTCAGAGCCTTGTTGTAGGCTGCCTCGGCCTTGGAGTTGGCGATTCGCGCCTTGCGAACCTCCTCCGGAGTCATCTCAGGAGTTATGGCAATCAGAGTCGGCCTGGGAATTGCCGGAGCCGTTGGGACGGCAACCGCCGGGGCGGCAACCACCGCCGCAGGCGCTGCCGCGGCCGCCGCCATCGCGTTAACAGATGGTGCGCCGCTCCTTGCGCCGTCCCAGCCATGAAAATGCGCAACTCGTACGGCCGTCACAGGATCTTTGGCAACGGATTTTCCTGCTGTGGTGAGGGTTGATTTTCCGCCCCGCCCCACGCGATTATTGGCGCCACGCGGCATGGCTGCCGCAATCCTGGCTGCCTCTAATCGCGCTTGCTTCAACTGTTCCTCGTAGGTCGACTCGACCTTGACCTTGTGCCCTAAAGTCAAGGCGGGGTTGTATGCGCGTTCTTCCGCAGCCATTCCCGCGTGCATGTTCACCACGGATCGGTCGGCTCGCGAGAAGATAAACGTAATCAACAATCCGACCAGTAGCACCAGAAAGATGACGGATATGATTATCAATATGATCATAAAGAATAACCCTCGAAGGACTCAGGTTCGCAATATTAACCCGAATTTCAGCGCCATTATAACGTTTGTGCTGATTAACTCAAAACAGAAACGGCCCGAATTTGGTCAATCCGGGCCGAAGATCTTGAGTATATATTTGATGCCGAAGGTGGGATTCGAACCCACACGAGGGAACCCTCACTACGCCCTGAACGTAGCGCGTCTGCCAGTTTCGCCACTTC
>JAHDWL010000136.1 GCA_023384355.1 Anaerolineae bacterium | reverse complement strand
TCGTCACTCGTCACTCGTCACTCGTCACTCGTCACTCGTCACTCGTCACTCGTCATTCGTCACTCGTCACCCGTCCCCTCCTCCTGCGGGGAAACGGCAGCGGCATCTGCCACGCCTCCCCCATCACCCAGCGCCGCAACTCCGCCTCATCGAGGAACGGCCCCAGCAGATTCGCCGCCGCCCGCAGCAGCAGCGTCTCATAGCGCCCGGTGTCGATCCGGCGCGGGTCCAGCTCCTCCGGCGACCCCCAGGCATAGACCCCCGGCTCGCCCAGCGTGTGGATGAAACGCACCCGGCGGCCGGGCGACTGCGGCTTGCCCGCCGCCGCCAGTTGCGCCGCCGCCCGCGCCCCCGGCGGCCGCCCGCGATAGTCGGCCAACTCCCGGCTCAGCCGGTGGCTCACCAGCAGCTCGGCCGGAGCCACCCGCCCGCCGCGCAAATCGGCCAGCCGGTCCCGCAGCAACGCCACGGCCGCCGGCAGTCGCGCCGTCGGGTCATCCTCCCCGGCCGCCAGCTCCTCCAGCAGCCGCAACTGCGTCGCGGCCACGAAAGGCGGCGTGTCGTGGCGGCGCGCCTCGATGCCGCGCACCTTCAGCGAGCCGTCGCGAAATACGCCGAAATAGCGGTTGGCCACCGGCACGCGCTCGTCCATCCGCGACGGCAGAAAGGCCACCCAGCGATAGACCCCCTCCAGGGCGATGGGCAGGCCGGTGCGGCGGGTGATCTCGTCCATCACCGCCGCCAGCCCGCCGGCCGTGTCCGCCGGCCGGCGAATCCACAGCCCGTCGACGTACATGTGCAGCACGGTGTAGCCCATATCTTCGGCCGCTTCCTTGGCCCGCAGCAGCATCTCGCGGCCGTAGGCCGTCACCGCCTCATGCCCCTCGATGCGGCCGAAACGGGCGTTCTTGTAGCCCAGATAGCCGAAGCACACCACCAGCAGCCACTTCAGCGCCGTGGCCCGCGCCTTCAGCGTCCGATAGCGGCAATCCAGCGGATGCATCGCCGCCAGCTCCTCCTTCATGGCGATCCGCCTGGCCAGCAGCGGCCGCAGCGTCGCCGGAATCAACCCGTCTCCGGGAGATACGAGATTAGAGATGCGAGATACGAGTTCAGAACCCACATCTCGTATCTCGTATTTCGTATCTCGTATTTCGTATCTCGTATCTCGTATCTCCGGCGACACATTAAACGCCACCATGATCGACGGATACATCGACGTGAAATCGATCTCCGCCACGTCGTCGTGCAGGCCCACGAGGGGCTGATAGACCAGCCCGCCCCGGTCGGCGTGGATCAGCTCCAGCGCCGTCTTGAACTGCTCCGTCTGCTGCTTCTGATAGGGCACCAGCACGCCCCAGCGCAGCGCCGTCAGCATCTGCATCGCCGTGATGCCCGCCCCCGGCGACTTGCGCGCCATCTCCTGCACCGGCATGGCCGTCACCCGCGCCTGCTCCAGCACCCCCGGCAGCCCGTACTGCTCATACATCATGGCGTTGGCGATGTCAATATGCCAGCGGCCGAACAAATGCACCTGCCGCCCGCGATGGACCACCTGCCCATAGGTGAAATAGCTGCTCGCCCGCCGCAACAACGGCCGCCGCGCCTCGTCCCGGTTTGGGTTAAAGTAAGCCGCGCCCGTCCGCTTCTGGATGTCGAGCAGCAGCGGGAACAGCCACGTGTCGCCGTAGCGCGTCAGCACCAGGTCGGGGTCATGGTGGCGCAACACCGAGTGCACCGTCGCCAGCAGCTCCCCGGCCGGCTCCAGCGGCACCTCCAGCGAACCGCCCGCCCGCGAGCGGCCGTTCCCGCTGCCCCGGGCGTCCCCGTGGGCGATGTGGAGCCGCGACGGCGGCCGCAGGTTGGGGTCAACGTCGGGATAGAAATTCAGGACGCGCAGCGGCGCGGCCGGCGGCTCCATGACCCACGGGTCGTCGAGCGAGACCACGCCGCCCCCCTCCATCCGGCAGCGCGCCAGCGGAAACACCCCGCGCGCGGCCGCATAGCGCAGCGGCAAAGGCACGTCGGCGTCGTAGTAATCGAGGTCGGCGAAACGGGCCAGCATCCGGTCCAGCAACCGGGCCTGCGCCGCCGGGCCGGGCGCTTCCACGGCCAGCACGTCGATCTCGCCGGCGAACAGGTCGCGCCGCCGCTCGCGCCGCAACCGGAGCGCGGGCGACTGGTCGCGCAGCCATTGCCACGCCTGGCGCAGCCGCGGGAACGGCCCGGCGGCACAGAACGTCACCGGGAAGGGGTGGCTCAGGCGGTGGCGGCCGCCGTCATCGCCAAGCACCCACAGCGTTACGCCGCTGTCGTCGGGATAGAGATCAAGCAGCCAGCCGTCCATGGGAATTACGAATTACGAATGACGAATGACGAATGAAGAGTATCTCGTATCTGAACTCGTCACTCGTCACTCGTCACTCGTCACTCATCACTCGTCACTCGTCACTCGTCACTCCCCCTCAGTCGTTCCAGCTCCCGCGCCTGCTCCAGCAGCATCGCCAGCAGGATCGCCTCGAACGGCAGCGCGTGGCCCGCCTGGCTGATGGCCGCCGTATGCTTGCGCGCGGCGGCGAACAGCGCGTCGAACACCTGCTGGTCCTCGCGCCGCAGCGCCCGCCGGAAGTCGGCAAACGCAGCCTGCTCGTCGAGGATGATCTGGTTGGCGGTGGCGAGTGTACGACCCATGGAATTACGAATGACGAATGACGAATGACGAATGACGAATGACGAATGACGAATGAAGAGCGCCGCCTCTTTCGTATCTCGTATCTCGTATTTCGTATCTGGTAAGAGGGTCGACACGCAGGTCGACCCCTACGGCAACGGCCGCGCCTTCTGAACTC
>JAHDWL010000047.1 GCA_023384355.1 Anaerolineae bacterium | reverse complement strand
CCCGCAAGCTGCTGGAACTCGTCATCGTCTCCATGGAGGCCGAGCGAAGCGATTATCTGGAACGATTCAATTTCGATTTGCGCCTCGACCGCGAAGAGCTGTGGCTGTTGCCTGCCGAGCGCATTGGGGAGGAATGGAAGCTGCTGCTCAGGGATATCTAGCCCTGGTTGTCTTGTTAACAGGCCTGACGAGTTGACACCTTGAATGGCGACCAGTCAGACCAAAAATTTTGCCTCAAAAGGATGGTTTTATGAACAAGGAAAGAATCCACACCGATAACGCGCCGGCCGCCGTAGGGCCGTACTCCCAGGCGATCCGCGTGGGCAACATGGTCTACACCGCCGGACAGGTCGCCCTCGACCCGGCATCCGGCGAAATGGTCGGCCAGGACGTGGCGACCCAGACCGAACAGGTGATGAGCAACCTGCGGGCCGTCCTGGCCGCCGCCGGCTCCGGTCTGGAATACGTGATCAAGACGACCGTTTTCCTGCAGAGCATGGGCGATTTCGCCGCCATGAATGCCGTCTACGCCCGTCACTTCCCGGAACCGTTCCCCGGCCGCTCGACGGTCGAAGTTGCCGCGCTGCCCAAGGGCGGCCTGGTGGAGATCGAGTGCATCGCCTTCGTTCCTGGGGCCTAAGACCCGGCGCGCCCACATCCCTGCGGCCGAGAGCTGGACTCTTGCCCGGAGAAAACCAGCCATCCGCCGTCAACCGAACCTGCCCGCGCCATGCCTGATACCATTCTTGTCGCCGACGACGAAGCCAGCATCCGCGATCTGGCCCGTCTTTACCTTGAGAAGGAAGGGTTTCGCGTTCTGACGGCCGAAAACGGGGCGCAGGCGCTGGCCCGGGCGAAGAGCGATTCGCCCGCCCTTCTGGTGCTCGACCTGATGATGCCCGAAATGGACGGGTGGGAAGTGTGTCGCCGGCTGCGAGCCACAGACAACATCCCCATCCTCATCCTGACGGCGCGCGACCAGGACATCGACAAGATCGTCGCCCTGGAGATGGGGGCCGACGATTATCTCACCAAACCGTTCAACCCGCGCGAGATGGTGGCCCGGGTGCGTGCCATTCTCCGACGAACGGGCGGCGGCCGCCCCGGACCGGATCGTCCCCGCCAAATCGGCCGCGTCACAATCGATCCCGCCAGCCGCGAGGTCACGGTCGATACCGAACCGGTCGCCTTGCGCGCGCGGGAATTCGACTTGCTGCTGGTCCTCGCCGATCACACCAATCAGGTTCTCTCGCGCGATCAGTTGCTCGACATGGCCTGGGGATATGAATATCACGGCCAGACGCGCACGGTCGACGTCCACATCGCCCAACTGCGCGACCGACTGGCGGGCAGCGATGTGGAAATAGAGACGGTGTGGGGCCGGGGCTATAAGCTGAGTCTCCGCGACGCATAGGGAAGGTAGAGAATCCGAAGAGTAAACAGGTTATGACGTTAATTTCATTGGTCAGGCACGGATTGGTCGATAATCCCGGCCAGGTCTACTACGGGCGATTGCCCGGCTTCTCGCTGGCCGCAGAAGGTCGCCGGCAGGCGGCGGCCACCGGCGATTATCTCAGCGGCCAACCCATCGCCGCCGTCTACCATAGCCCGATGCTGCGCGCCTTCGAAACGGCCGAGATCGTGCGTCGCCATTGCGCTGCCACGGCCCCGCTCGTCGAATGCGACCTGCTCAACGAAATCCACTCTCCCTTTGACGGTCTCCCCGCCACGGAGATGGCGAAAATCGATTGGGATTTTTATCGCGATGTAGTGCCGCCTTATGAAACGCCCGAAGATATCGTCGAGCGCATGGTGAGATTCTTCGAACAGGCGCGGCGGGAACACGAGGGCGAGCATGTCGTCGCTGTCAGTCACGCCGACCCGATCGCCTTCGCTATCCTCTGGGCAGGCGGCCGGCCACTGGCGGCCGACCACCGCAAGCGGCTGACGGAGTGTGGGATTTCCGCCGACTACCCCGCCCCGGCATCGGTGACGACGTTCTCATTTGACGACAGCCATTTGGCCGGTTTCCGCTACCATTCACCGGGTCAGGTAGAATAAACGGCGCGCGAAAATTCGATCGAGGAAATTGTTCCAAACTGTTGGCAAAGTGAGATCACGGACTTATTATATGCTGGTCTCGCGTGAGGTAGAGCGCTACCATCCTGAGAAACTAAAGGGGTAAATGACCTTTTTAGTCAAATCCTTTCCACTCTTCCATAGAAGGAGGCAGAATGAACGCCCGTAGATTTGTTTTACTGTTTGTCATTGTATCCGTTCTCGCGCTTGCCCTGGCCGCTTGCGGCGGGGAGCCGGCACTGGGAACCGCGGAGAACCCAATCGTCATGTCCTTTGTCCCCTCGGGTGACACCCAGGACATCATCGCCAGCGGTGACACTCTGGCCAAGATGGTCAGCGAACGGACCGGACTGACCGTTAACGCCAACGTCGGCACGGACTTCTCGTCAGTACGCGAGGCGATGTGCGCCGGCCAGGCCCAGATCGGCTGGCTGAACACGTTTAACTACGTGTTGGCCAACGAGCAGTGTGGCGTCGACGCCGCGATGGCGACGTCCCGTTTCGGGTCGTCCACCTATGCCGGCCAGATCATTGTCCGCGCCGACAGCGGCATCACCACGCTGGAAGACCTGAAAGGCAAGGTCATGTGCTGGGTCGACCCGGCCTCGACCTCCGGCTACATCATCCCCCGCATCATGCTGGCCGCCAACGGCGTCAATCCCGACACCGACTTCAGCCAGACCATCGAAGCCGGATCGCACAACAACGTCGTGACCCAGGTCTATAACGGCGATTGCGACGCCGGGGCCACCTTCTCCGATGCCCGCACCGGTATCGAGGAAGAGTTCCCCGATGTGCTCGACAAGGTCGTCGTCCTGGCCACCACCAGCGACATCCCGAACGACAGTGTCTCCTTCATCAAGGACTTCCCGCCGGAAATGCGCACCAAGATCGTGACCGCTCTGCTCGACATTTCCGCCTCGCCCGAAGGGCAGGAAGCGCTCAACACTCTCTACAACATCGAGAGTCTGGTTGAGTCCAACGACGCCTTCTACGATGTTTTCCGGGCGGACTTGAGCCGCGCCGGCATCAATATCGAAGATCTGGCCAAGTAACCCCGTCACCTGAAGATTACCCGGAAGTCGCGTGACTTCCGGGTAATCTTTTTTATTGTTTATATTAAAGAGAAGACCCGTGCTGCAAATTAAAAACCTGACCAAGGTATTCCCCACCGGCACCGTCGCCCTCAACAATGTCAGCTTTGAGGTTCATGACGGTGAATATCTGGCCGTCATCGGCCTATCCGGCTCCGGGAAATCCACCCTCCTGCGCTGCATCAATCGCCTCATCGACCCGACATCGGGCGAGGTGATCTGGAACGAGCACAATATCACCAGCGCCAGCGGCGCGGAGTTGCGCCGTATGCGGCGACAGATTGGGATGATTTTCCAGCACTTCAACCTGGTCAAACGCAGCAGCGTCATGACTAACGTGTTGAGCGGCCGGCTGGGGTATGTGCACCCGGTGTGGAGCCTTTTCGGTCGTTTCAGCGCCGCGGACCGCCAAAGAGCCATGGCGGCCCTGGAGCGCGTCGGCATCGCCGACAAGGCCGACAACCGAGCCGATCAGCTCTCTGGCGGCCAGCAGCAGCGCGTCGGCATCGCGCGGGCGCTCATGCAGGAACCGCAATTATTGCTGGCCGATGAGCCTGTCGCCAGCCTCGACCCGGTTCTGTCCCATTCCATCCTGCGTTATCTGGAACTGCTAAACCAGCAGGACGGTATCACCGTCCTCTGTAGCCTGCATTTTCTCGATCTCGTCCACCGCTACGCCACGCGCGTTGTCGGTCTGAAGGGTGGCGAGCTTGTTTTTGATGGTCTGCCGTCTGAGTTGACGCCCGAAAAATTCAAAGAGGTGTACGGCGAAGAGGCGGAGATGGTCCAGGTTGCGCCGCCCCATGCCGCCTGAAAACAAACCACCCTCGTCCCCCTGGTTCCCTGCCCTTCTATCGCTCTTCATCCCCGGCAGCGGGCAATTCATCCTCAAGGAGCGATCCCGGGGCTTTGTTCTCTTTCTGACCGTCATTATTTTATTGAGCCTGATCGCCTGGACCAGGGCTTTCGTGCTCCTGGTGCCGATGGTCTTTCTGTTCTTCTGGTCCGCCCGCGACGCATACCGGTTGGCGAAAGGCCGCCAACCGGGCTGGGGCGCGGCGCTTCTGTTGGCCGGGCTTGTGCTCTATGGCACAGCGATCGTTGTGACCGAGGTCCGTCCCACGCGCCTGATCACCGGTCTGCCCAACGTCCAGCCCTATCTCCGTTCGCTGTTTAACCCCGATCTTTTTGAACAGCCGACCGAAGAGATCACCGGCGTCGCCCCGATCATGGTCCCGTGCGTGGACCCGCTTCCGGCCCCGAACCGCGAGGCGTCCACCGATCATATTCTGATCCCCGAAGCACCATGCACCGAAGTGGGCAACCTGTTGCATATCACCGGCGAGGGGTTTGCCCCGAACGAGTCCGGCCAGATGCAGTGGATCGACCCGCTGGGCACGCCGCGACGGGCGACGCTGGACGGCCAGGTGGTGGTCTTCACGGCCGACGAAAACGGTCGCTTTGAGACCGCGCTAACCGTTCCCCAGGCCGTCCCTCTCACCGCGCAGCCGGCCCCTGGTGAAACGCTGACCCACGCCGTCCGCGCGGTGCAGAGCATCCCTTCGGGCCGATTGCAGCCAACCCAAACCCTCTCCCTGGTCTGGGAGAAGATCGGCGAGACCATCGCGTTGGCCTTCCTGGCCACAGTGATGGGCGTCATCTTCGCCGTGCCGGTCAGTTTCCTGGCGGCGCGCAATCTCATGGGCGGGAATGCCGTCACACTGGCAATCTATAACATCGTCCGCGCCATCCTCAACATCATCCGTTCGATCGAGACCTTGATGTGGGCGATCATCTTTGCCGTCTGGGTCGGATTAGGCCCCTTTGCCGGGACGCTGGCCCTCTGGTTCCACACCGTGGCCGCCCTGGCCAAGCTGTACTCCGAAGCCATCGAGAGCATCGACCCCGGCCCCATCGAGGCGATTCGCGCCACCGGCGCAAACTGGCCGCAGATGGTGGTCTATGCCGTTCTGCCCCAGATTCTGCCCACATTCACATCGTTCACCCTGTACCGCTTCGATATCAACGTGCGCCTCTCCACCGTCATCGGTCTGGTCAGTGACGCCGGGCTGGGTTTTTTGGTCGTGCAATGGGTGCGCCTGAACCGTTTCTCGGCCATGGCCACGGCCATCATCGCCATCATCATAGTCGTCGCCGTGCTCGATCTCGCGTCCGGCTGGCTGCGGGAGCGCATCATCCAGGGCAAGCCCATCATCAGCAGCAAGAACCCCGTCGTTCGCGCCGCCATCAAGCTGATGATCGTCGTCGCGTTCCTCGCCACATTCGCCTGGTCTTGGCAGGTCGCGAAGATCAATCTCGTGGAGCTGGTGACCGGCGCGCCCAAAGGGTTGGCTTTGGCGCGGGAGTTCGCCACGCCCGATCTCTTCACCCGACCGACCGAATCGCGCGCCATCAGTACCCCCTTGACGGTGCCCTGTGGAGCCGCCGAATCGACGATACCGGCCGATCCCGACATCACCCTGTCCGTTGACTGCGGCGATCCCGGCGATCCGGTCGTGATCACCGGCACGAATTTACCGCCCAACCGGACGGTCTCCATCCGCTGGGTAATGCCCGACGGCGCATTCCTGCGCGTCAAGTCCAACTGCTGTGACACCGACGGCGACGGCAACGTCACGCTGGACGCGGCGATCAACCCTATCATGGTCGTGGAAGAGGGACAAACCGAGCCGGGGCGGGTGGAGATTACCTACGAGGAGATCGTCGGCGGCTGGCAAGTCACCGAAACAGTTAGAACGGTCATCAGGCTATCGATCGTGACGTTGCTCATGGCCCTTCTGGCGACGACCATCGGCGCGCTCTTCGCGATTCCGCTCAGCTTCCTCGCCGCGCGCAATATCATGGGCGACTCCCCAATCGGCCGGACAACCTATTACGGTCTGCGCACGGCCTTCAACATCGCCCGTTCGATCGAGCCGCTGATTCTGGTGCTCGTTGCCGCCACGTGGGTGGGCGCAGGCCCGTTCGCCGGCGTCCTGGCCCTGGCCCTGAACAATATTCCCAATCTGGGCAAGCTGTTTTCCGAGTCGATCGAGGAGATCGATCCCGGCCCGGTTGAGGCCGTGACCGCCAGCGGCGCGACCCGCATGCAAAGCCTTGTCTACGCCATCGTGCCGCAGATCATCCCGCCCTTCCTGGCCTTCATCATCTACCAGTGGGACATCAACATCCGCATGTCAACCGTTATCGGCTTCGTCGGCGGCGGCGGCATCGGCCAGCAATTCCGGATTTGGGTCAGCCTGAATCAGTACGGCGCGGCCGCCACTGCCATTCTGGCTATCGTCATCATGGTCTGGACGATGGATTACCTGAGCGCCAAGGCCCGCGAGCGGCTGGTCTGATCGCCCGCTGCATCTTAACCTTTGCTCCGTCACTGCCGGCGGCCGACCAAAACGGCCGTCGGTGCTGCTTAACGGACGGGTTAAATCCTTGCGTCCGGTGGGCTTTGGGTTAATTTTCGTTGTATGCCTCGTTCACTTCGCAGCCGGCTGCTCTGGTCGTATATTCTTGTGCTGCTGGCGGCGCTTCTCATGGTCGCCGTCGCCCTGTTCGGCTTTGCCGGCATCTCCGACGCGCGCCTGCTGCCGTCGCTGGAGCGCCTCTCGGCCATCAGCCGCACCAACCAGCGCGAATTGCTCCAGCTGTGGGGCACGGGCGCGGGCGGCGAGGAGTTGCAAGGTCTGTTGTTCAACACGGCCGAGCAGGCCAACGTCCGCATACTCGTGGTCGATACAGATGCCGAGGAGATTGTCTTCGACACAGCCACGGAGGATAATTGGGTGGGCGATCCCCTGACCGGCGTTGAACGACCGCAGACTCTTGTGTTGGCCAACGTCGGCCGCGGCAGCATCTTCGGCACGTTCATCCACACCAACGGCTCACGCTGGCTGGTGTTCGCTGAACCCAACCCGGCGCTGGGGCGCGGGCTGATCTTCTACGCCCAGCCGGAGCCGACTGCCGGGGAATTCTTCAACGAATTTTTCCTGCGGCCGCTGGTGTTCGCGGGGGCGCTGGCCCTTTTGCTGGCCGTCCTGCTGGCGGCCGTCATCGCCCGGTCAGTGGCCCGCCCGTTGGGCACGATGGCCGTCGCCGCCGAGGCCGTCGCCCGCGGCGACTATGACCAGCGCGTGCCCCAGGAGGGGCCGGACGAAGTCCAGCGCGTGGCCGGCAGCTTCAACAGCATGGCCGCGCAAGTCAAGGCAACCCAGCAGGCCCAGCGCGATCTCGTGGCCAACGTTTCGCACGATCTGAAGACGCCCCTGACCGCCATCACCGGCTGGAGCCAGGCGCTGCTGGACGGCGCGGCCGATGCGCCCGAAGAGCGGCAGAGGGCCGCCCGGACAATCCATGACGAGGCCAACCGGATGGCCCGGCTGGTCAACGAGTTGCTCGATTTGGCACGGCTGGAATCCGGCCAGTTGCAGATTGCAAAACGCCGCGTCGATCTCAGCGAGATCATGGCCGATGTCTATCGCAGCATGTTGCCCCAGGCTCGCGCCAGGGAGATCGACCTGCATCTGGATACACCTGCGCCCCTGACGGTCATGGGTGACTCCGACCGGCTCATCCAGATTTTCACCAACCTGGCCAATAACGCCCTGACCCACACCCCAACCGGGGGCACGGTGAAACTCGTGACCCGGGCGGTCGACGGGTGGATCGAAGGGATCGTCACCGACACGGGGCCGGGCCTGCCGGAAGAGGAGCTGCCGCGTATCTTCGAGCGTTTCTATCGCCTGGAGAAGTCGCGAGCCAGGGGCGAGGACGGCCGCGGGGCGGGGTTGGGGTTGGCCATAGTTAATGAGTTGGTCACAGCCCACGGAGGACACGTGCAAGTATCGAGTGAGGTCGGGCGAGGCACAGCGTTTATGGTACGGTTACCAATGCAATCAAACCAGCGCGAAATACTCCCATCCACACCACCCGACCATTGATATATTTTCTTTCGGGTTATGTTCGTATCGTTGGGAACAAGTTTGAAATGGCAAAAATCAGCCTCGTGTTTTTCGGGTTATTGTTCCTCTATCCATTGTCGCTGGCGAACCTGCTCCACATGCCCATTGAACCAGCGGATGCAATTGAGTTTGAGGATCGCACAACCACCAGCGATCCGTTCTCATTACATTTTATATCCGGAGAAGAGACTGTAATTGCTGCCGGAACCTGGGGGCTCAATTGGCTACCAGATGGAAATATTTCCTACTTGTGGATTGATGGCCAACTGAATGTTTGGTTGTCTGGTGGCCCGCGTACGTATTTGCTGCGCGGGCCTGATTTCGATCATCTGTCGCCGCACAAGTTGGACGATAACGGCAATGCCGTGCCGGTATTTGCCCCCAGCGGCATGGGCTTTGACCGCGATTATGCCGGCTCCACCGCTGTGATGCAGGCATCGAACGGCACGGATTTACTGATGATTTACCATGGGGAAGACAACAGCTGCGGCGACGGCAATACGAAGGCGGGGATTGGATTGGCACGTTCTTCAGATGGCGGACAGACCTGGACGAGGGAAGGACAGATTATCACCAGCCCCCAAATGCCTGCCGATTGTTCATTTGAGGGATTTAAAGGCGCAGGGAACCCTACCGTCTTGTTGAGTGCTGATGGTGACTATTTCTATATGTACTACATGGAATGGGTGTCGACGCGACCCGATGAGATTAGCCTCGCGCGTGCGCCGCGTTCCAGCGATGGCGCTCCAGGGACGTGGGTAAAATTTCACTACGGAGATTTTAGTCAGCCGGGGTTGGGTGGCCTCAGCGACGCGGTCATTCACCGCCCTTCAGAGACAGCCGGTTATGCCGGCGTGCCAAACGTTACCTATAACATGAGCCTGGGACGTTATCTTGCTGTAGTTGTAGGCCATGATGGGTTTTATCATGCCTCGTCTATCGATGGAACTGATTGGACGACGCCATCGAGGTTTTTCTCGGCTCCAACACTGACAGCTTGGCCGTTACTGAATGACGGTGATAGCTGGTACTATTATCCGACCTTGATTACGCCCCAACAGGTATTGGATGACTTCTCAACGACAAGCGGATATTTATATTATGCACATGGCGTAAAGAATCGCTCGCCACATTACATGGTCAGACGTGCCTTTCAGCTTCAATATAATCCGATCTTCATACCGTTGGTGAAAGAGAATTAGCATCTATCTCGATCTCCCGGTGAAAATCAATAGGCCGGTGGGTCGCTGGCCGGAAAAGATTCCCAACTCGCTTCGTCTATCCCGTCACCCCGATTGATGGTGCCATCCAGCAGGTTGTTCTTGCGCCGGCCGCGCTTCTGCATGCCCAGGAGCACCTTGCCCTTGCTCTGCCTGCTCTCCAGGTAGCGATGGGCGTCGGCCGCCTCCTCCAGCGGGAAGGTTTTATCGATGCGCACCGACAGCTGCCCGGCAGCGATCCAGCGGAACAGGTCGTCCGCCCGTCGCAGCGTTTCCTCCCTGTCAAGGGTGTAATGAGCGATCGTTGGCCGGGTCAGAAACAGAGATCCTTTCCGGTTGAGCATCTGCGGATCGACCGGCGCGACCGCGCCGCTGGACTGCCCGAAGAGCACCAGATAGCCGCGCGGCCGCAGGCACTCCATGCTTTTGAGGAATGTTTCGTGTCCCACGGAATCGTAGACCACATCGACCCCTCGCCCGTCCGTGAGGCGCTTGACCTCGGCCTCGAAATCATGCTCCGTGTAACGGATCACCTCATCCGCGCCGGCCTCGCGCGCCAGCGCCTCCTTCTCGGCGGTCGAGACAGTGCCGATGACGCGCGCGCCGCGCATTTTTGCCAGCTGCACCAGAAGCAAGCCGACGCCGCCGGCGGCAGCATGAATCAGCGCCGTGTCGCCCGGCTGGAGCGGGTATGTGTCGTGGCTCAGATAGTGGGCTGTAATCCCCTGTACCATGACCGCCGCGGCCGTCAGCAGGTTGAAGCCCGTGGGCACAGGCACCAGCTTCAAGACCGGCACAATGGCGTAATCGCTATAGGCACCCTGGCTCATGGCATAGGCCACGGGATCGCCGGGATGGAACTCCTCGACGCCTTCGCCCACGGCATCGACCACCCCGGCCCCCTCGCTGCCGGGCGTGAAGGGCAGGTGCATCCGGTATTGGCCGCTGCGCTGGTAGATGTCGATGAAGTTGACCCCCGCCGCCTCCAGCATGACCCGAACCTCACCCGGCCCCGGTTCGGGGATATCCAGCTCTTCCAGTTGCATGACGTCGGGGGAGCCATACTCGTGGACGCGAATCGCTTTCATGATCTTTTACTCCTTCGGTCGTAAATGGCCGTCATAAGCGCTTCACGATTAGAATACTGCAAAGTAGCCAAAAAGAGGAACTAATGGCGAGACGACCTCATTATGAGTGCAACCCGTCCGGCCGTCGGCCGCGTAGTCTCTCGCCGCCTCCACCTGTGCTATAATCCACCCGTTATGGGCAAATTCATTCGCGCCAACCGCAAGAAGCTGATTGGCATCTCCCAGATTCTGCTCAGCCTCGTGCTGCTGACCTGGCTCCTGAGCCGGGTCGGGCTGGAAGAGGTCGTCGAGACGCTCTCCAACATCCATTGGGGATGGTATGCCCTGGCCTTTCTGCTCTTCCAGCTCAACGTCGTCATTCGCGCCTACCGCTGGTATTTATTGCTGCGGTCGCTCAATGACAAACCGGGCCTTGGCTACCTGACGTATCTTTACTACATCGGTTTCTTCGCCAACAACTTTATCCCCTCAGGCTTCGGCGGCGATCTGGTCAAGGTCGTCAGCCTGCGGCAGAGCCACGGCCACGGCGCGGAGGCGCTGAGCTCGGTGCTGATGGAGCGCGTCACCGGGCTGGTCGGCTCGTCGCTGGTGGCTCTGATCGCCCTGCTGTGGAACCTGGCCGCGCACGCCATGACCCTCGAACTGCCCTGGATTTTATGGCTGCTTATCGTGGTCACGGCGGTCGGCATCCCGCTGGCCTTCTTCATCGCGCGCTGGTCAGACCCGATCGGGCTGCTCAATCGCTTCTACCCGAAGGCGCACGGATTGCCCCTCTACGGCAAGTTCGAGAACCTGGTCAACACCATCCACCGCTATCCCATGCGGGCGCTGACCTCAGCCATGCTGATCAGCCTGCCGTTCACGCTCAATCTGATTCTGGTACAGATGGCGATCGCCTGGTCGCTGGGCGTCCATCTGCCCTTTCGCATCTTCGCCCTTTTTGTCCCCATCATTGCCGTCGTCAACCTGTTGCCGATCACCTTCAATGGGCTGGGTTTGCGCGAGGGCATCTATACCTTTTTATTCGTCCCCGTCGGCATTCCCGCAGCCACGGCCGTGTCCATGTCGCTGGCCTTCTACTTCCTGCGCTTCAGCGCCGGATTGCTCGGCGGCCTGATGTATGCGTTCCGCAGCATCCTCAGCTTCACCCGACCGCCGGAGACGCGCGAGATATAGGCGCGCGGGAATCGAAATCAAGGCGGAGCCGATCCTGAAACCCGTCTCCGCGAGAGAACCATGACCCAACGCAAAGTCGCCGTCTTCGGACTCGACGGCATCACCTTCGATTTATTGCAACCGTGGCTCGACGAGGGCCGCCTGCCTAACCTGGCCCGACTGCTGGCCGAGGGCGCGAGCGGCCGCCTGCGCTCCACCATTCCCCCCGTCTCGGCTTCGGCCTGGCCTTCCTTCGCCACCGGCACCAACCCCGGCCAACACAGCCTGATCGACTTCACCTACCCCGCCCAGGACAGCTACGAGATACGGGTGTCCAACGGCCTGACCGTCGCCGTGCCGGCCGTGTGGCAGATCGCCGGGGCGGCCGGCAAACAGGTCGGCGTGATCAGCCTGCCGATGACCTACCCGCCGCGACCGATGAACGGCTTCATGCTGTGCTCGTTCCTGACCCCCAGCGCCGAGAGCGAATACACCTGGCCCCCGGAGTTGAAGCAGGAGCTGATCGACGCCTGCGGCGCGTTCCCCTTGCGCATGTCGGAGAAGGGGCGCGGTGTGGATCCGGCAATATTCGTCCGCGCCTGCAAGCAGCTGGAGATCGATCGGGCACGCTCGGTGCTGCATCTCCTGCGCGAAAAGCCGTGGGATTTGTTCATCTATGTGTTGGAGACGACCGACAACCTGCAACATGAGATCTGGCATCTGGTCGATCCGACGCATCCCATGCACGATCCCGACACGGCCGCCCGCGTGCTGCCCGACATCCTCGATTATTACGAGACAGTCGACCGGCTGCTGGGTGAAATGCTGGCCCTCGTGCCGGATGAGGCGATGACCATCGTCCTGTCCGACCACGGTTTCGGCCCGTTCCACAAATTCTTCCACATCAACAACTGGCTGGCGGCGAACGGCTGGCTGGCTTTCAAGCGCACGCCGGTCAGCCTGATCAAGCGCGCTGCGTTCAAGCTGGGCGTGACGCCTATCAACGCCCTGAAGTGGCTGACCATGCTCGGCCTCAGCGATATGCGCAAGAACGTGAAGCGCGGCCGGGGCGGCAAGACATTGCGCCGCTTCTTCCTGTCGTTCAACGATGTGGACTGGGCGCGCACAAAGGCCTTCTCCGTCGGCAACTTCGGCCAGGTCTACCTCAACGTGAAGGGGCAGCGGCCGCAGGGCGCGGTCGAGCCTGAGGAATACGAGGCGGTGCGCGACGCCATCATCGCCCGGGCCAAAGAGCTGCGCGACCCCGAAGACGGCAGCCAGGTCGTGCCCATCGTCTATCGGCGCGAGGAAGTCTTCCACGGTATCAGCGCGGCGCGGCTGCCCGATCTGGTGCTGCACACCGACCGCGCCAAATACGTCTCCTTCGGCCACGCCGACTTCGGCTCCAGCCGCATCATCGAGCCGAGCACCGGCCAGACGGGCCACCACCATATGGAAGGCGTCGTCGGCCTGCGTGGGCCGGGCGTGCGACCGGGCGCGAAGCTGGAGGGCGCGAGCCTGCTTGACCCCGCGCCGACCATCCTGCATTATCTGGGTCTGCCCGTGCCGGAATACATGGACGGCCGCGTGCTGACCGACGCATTCACCGACGAATTCAACGCCGCCAACCCGATCACCTACAACCAGGCCGGGCCGGGTGAGGGCGTGGGCAGCGACTCGATTTACAGCGACGCCGAGGAAGAGCTGGTGATGCAGAAGCTCCGCGATTTGGGGTATGTGGCCTAGTATCGACCATGAGAATAATCGCCCGGCGGACACTGCGCGAATTCTGGGAAGTACACCCGGATGCTGAGCAGCCATTAAAGGCCTGGTTCGCCATGGCAAGGAACGCCGATTGGAAGAAGCCGGGCGACGTGAAGACAGCGTTCCGCACTGCCAGTTTCGTGGGTAACGATCGTGTTGTTTTTAATATCAAGGGAAACCACTATCGCTTGATCGCGGCAATTGACTATCGATTCGGGATCGTTTACATTCGTTTCATCGGATCGCATCGCGAGTATGATGCGATAGACGCGGCAACAATTTAGGGACAGAACAATGGATATCAAACCCATTCACAACGACGTTGATTACCAACGCGCCTTAATGGAGATAGAACGGTTATGGGGTGCGGATCCGCGGACGCCGGAAGGTGACAAGCTGGATATTTTGGTTACGCTCGTGGATGCATATGAAGAGAGCGTCGAGCCAATTGCTCCACCCGATCCCGTGGACGCCCTCCAATATTACCTCGAAAGTCAGGGGTTAAACTCGAGCGCACTTGTGCCTTACATCGGGGGGGAAGACCAGGTCATGGCTGTGTTGGGACGCCGCTTGCCGCTGTCGCTGGAAATGATCAGGCGGTTACGGCAGGGGTTGGGGATATCGGCCGACGTGCTTATTCAACCTTACGAGCTGGAAGCGGCCTAGACTTTGTCATCTCCCACCACTCTCAAAGACCTCACCCTCGTCATCCCCGTCTACAACGAGGAGGAGAACCTGCGGCCGCTGGCCGGGGAGATTCGCGCCGCGCTGGCCGACACCGGCCTCGACTACGAGGTGCTGTTCATCGACGACGGCAGCAAGGACGCCAGCTTTGCCGTTCTCCAGGAGTTGGCCACCGCGGACGACCACATCGTCGCCATCCGCTTCCGGCGCAACTATGGCCAGACGGCCGCCTTCGCCGCCGGGTTCGACCACGCCCGCGGCCGCGTCATCGTCACGCTCGATGCCGACCGGCAGAACGACCCGGCCGACATCCCCCGGCTGCTGACCGAACTGGACAAGGGCTTCGACGTGGTCAACGGTTGGCGCGAGAACCGGCAGGACAATCTCATCCGCCGTTTTCCGTCGCGAGTCGCCAACTGGCTCATCGCCGAGACCAGCGGCGTCCATCTGAAGGATCGCGGCTGCTCGTTGCGCGCCTTCCGGGCCGAGGTCGTGCGCGATCTGCATCTCTATGGCGAACTGCACCGCTTTATCCCCGAACTGGTCAACTTCGCCGGGTTCTCCATGTCGGAGGTGCCGGTCAACCACCGCGCGCGGGTGGCCGGGGCGTCGAAGTATGGCCTGTCGCGTACCTTTCGAGTCATCCTCGACCTGTTCACCATCCACTTCCTGCGCAAATACGGCGACCGGCCGATGCAGTTGTTCGGCCGCTGGGGCATTATCCTCTTCGCCCTCGGCGCGTTGATCGGCGGCTATCTGACCGGGCTGAAGCTGTGGGCGGGTATCACCGGCGGCATGGAGGGCTTCAACGCCATGACCATCGGCGATCGGCCGCTCCTGTTGCTGGCCGTGCTGCTGGTCATCCTCGGCGTGCAGTTCGTCGTCATGGGCCTCATCGCCGAACTGACCGTCCGCACCTATTACGAGACGCAGAACTTGCGGGTGTATCGGGTGCGGGAGATTGTGGGGAAGGTGGATTGAGAGAGTGGGAGACTGAGAGATTGAAAGAGTGGGAGCCGGGGACCCCGGTCGTAATTCGCGGCATTGCTCACAATCGGGTCTGGATCGCTCATGCCGTCACCGTGGTTCAGGATTCGGCCGATTTGCTGATTGCATACCTGACACCCGGCGCGCCGTGCAAAGTTCCACAGGGATTGATTGACCGGAAGTGGGGTGTCAAGCCCAACGGCGCGTCTCGCTGGGATGAACAGGATGGCGGCGATTGGCGGCAGGTCGATTGGCAACCCGATCCAGCCTGGAGAATCCCGGAACTTCCCTCAAGGTGGGATTCTGTATAACCTCCGACCCTAATCACTTTACTCTTTAATCGCTCCCACATTGCGGTATACTCATCCTCAATGACACTTCTCATCATCGGCTTCGACGGTGCGACCTTCGATCTGATTAGGCCGTGGGCGGCCGAGGGCTATATGCCTCACCTGGCGGCACTCATGCGTGATGGCGTGACCGCCGATTTGGCCTCCACCCTGCCGCCGGTCACCAGCCCGGCCTGGCCTACTTTCATGACCGGCGTCAACCCCGGCAAGCACGGCGTCTTCGACTTCATCCAGCACCGCGGCGAGGATTTCAGCATCGTCAACTCGACGCTCATCCGTCAGCCGACGATCTGGCGGCGGCTCTCCGACGCCGGCTTTCGCGTCGGCGTGCTCAACGTGCCCGTCACCTACCCGCCGCAGGAAGTCAACGGCTTCATGGTCACCGACATCCTCAGCCCGCGCAATGCGACGATCAGCCATCCCGCCGACCTTATCGAACGCTACGAGACCGAACTGGGGCCGTACCGCGTCTCGCCGAATGTGCAATACAAACCGGGCAACGAAGCGGAATTCATCGCCGACATCTACGACCTGATCGACCATCACGGCCAATGGGCGCTCAAGCTCATGGAAGCCGAGCCGGTCGACGTACTCATGGTCCACTTTATCGCCATGGATATCGCCAAGCACGCCCTATGGCGGTTCATGGACCACAGCCACGAGCGATACGAGGACTCTCCCTACGAGCACGCCATCCGCGACGGCTACGCCCGCGTCGATACCTGGATCGGCCGGCTGATGGACCGCCTGCCTCCCGGCTCCACCACCATCGCCATGTCCGACCACGGCTTCGGCCCGCTGAAGAACATGGTCAATCTGAACGTGTTCTTCATGGAACACGGCCTGATGAAGCTGAAGCCCGACGCCATGACCCAGCTCAAAGCGTGGGCATTCCGCAACGGCATCACGCCATCCAGCGCCTACCGGATGATCGCCCGGCTGGGACTGCAAAACAGCATCGCCCGCGTCAGCAAGAAGGCGCGCAACGATGTGGTCGGCAAGTTTCTCAGCTTCGACAGCGTCGACTGGAACCGTACCATCGCCTACAGCATGGGCCACGTCGGCCAGGTCTACCTGAACCGCGTCGGCCGCGAGCCGCACGGCATCGTCACCGACGCGGAATACGACCAGCGACTGGTCGAGGTCAGCGACGCGCTGGCCGATCTGCGCGACGAGGGCGGCCAACCCATCCTGACCAAACTCATCCGCGGCAAGGATGTCTACCACGGCCCTTACGCCGGACTTGGACCCGACCTGCACCTGGAGCTGGACCACTACGCCATGATCGCCTGCCCGCTCTTCGCCACCGAGGGGCGTGTCATGACCAGCCAGATTCGCGGCGATTCCGGCTGCCACCGCCGCGAGGGCATTTTCATCGCCAAGGGCATGGGCATCCAGTCGGGCATTGAACTGCCCGAGGCCAACATCCTCGATCTGGCCCCGACGATCCTGCACCTGCTGGGCGAGCCGGTACCACGGATCATGGACGGCCGCGTGTTGACCGAGGCGCTGGTCGATCCCGCACCGGTGCGGTTTTCCGAAAATGCGGAAGAAGGCGTCGCCGCCGGATCGGGTTTCGACGCCGACGATGCAGCGCAAATCGAGGAGCGATTGCGAGGATTGGGTTATCTGTAAGCCCGGTTGCCGCCGATAAAGAAACAAGAACCTATTGATAATCGGGTAGTCTGAGGAGGTCATATCGCCATGTTTGCCGTTGTGAACCATCTCCATTTCAACAAGCCGGTTGACGAGATACGAGAGAGCATCATGAACGAGGGTGTGCCGATCCTGGCCGGGCTGCCTGGTTTCCGGGATTTCTACCTGGTGAAGTCGGCCGAGGATCGGGCCATCGTCATTCTTCTCTGGGAAGATGGGCCAAGCGCGGTCAGCGGCTCCAAGGTCTTCGGCCCGACCTGGTTCAATGACAATATCATCCCGTACCTCGCCAGCGAACAACAGCGCTCAGTTGGCCCGGTCATCGTCGCTTCGGAGCCGAAGTAAATCCGATGGCTGCGAACAGTCGCCTCTATCTCTGTGCCCCGGTCAACGCTATCGTTGAGGGCATCTACGAAGAGCACATCCCCTTTAGCGAGATTAAGCGTCATGGCGATTTCGGACTGGGCACGTTCGACATGCTCGACGGCGAAATGGTGATGCTCGACGGCCGCATCTTCCAGATGACGGCCGACGGCTGCGTGCAGGAAGTCGGCGACGACATGCTCACCCCCTTCGCCTGTGTCACCTTCTTCCAACCCGAACGCTACCTGGAGCTGGACGACGAGATGAGCTACGACGATCTGTTGAACCGCCTGCAGGTCGATCTCCCCTCGCCCAACATCTTCTACGCCTTTCGCATCACCGGCGAGTTCGCCCACATGAAGGTGCGCTCCGTGCCCAAATCAGAATGCTACATCCCGCTGGTCGAGATCGCCAAAGAGCAGCCGATCTTCGAGTTCAGCGACATTCGCGGCACACTGGCCGGGTTCTACACGCCCGACTTCATGGCCTCGGTCAGCGTGCCGGGGATGCACCTGCATTTCCTGTCCGACGATCTGGCTCACGGGGGACATCTGCTGTCGTGCCGGCCGCGACAGGCGCGGATCGAAATTCAACCGATCCACACGGTCGAGCTTGCCCTGCCCACCACGCCTTACTATCTGGGCTGGAACTTTCGCCGGGACGTGACCAGTGATCTGGAAAAAGCGGAGAAGTAAACCAAAGTAATACTGCTCCATCAGAGAATTATCATCATTCAACCATCCGGGGAAATATTCTCGACCCGGCTTTGCATCGCCAGCGCCCCGGTCACCAGATCGAGCCACCACACTTCCTCCACCGAGTACGCGCCATCGCCGCCGGCCGCTCTGAATTCGACCGTGCGCGGGTCGATAAACCGGAATGAGTCATTGACCAGCGCGCTGACGTTCGGCTCCTCGGGCCAACGGCCCACGTAGCGCGTGGCCGGGTCGGCCGCGGCATCGTATGACGGTTCGACGAAAAAGTAGCACGTCGGTGATGAGTAGATCGAGCCGCAGACGTCGTCGGACGTGCAGCGTGCCGGCGCTTCCGGGCTACCGCATTCGGCCGCCGACCGCTCGGTGGCCACGATGAGCGTGTAGGGTGCGAGTGGGCTTTTGGCGATGGCCACCACACGGAACGGCGCGTCGATGAATGACTGGATCAGGTTCAGGGCATTGCCCTGCACCGGCGTCACGGCCGTCGGGGTAGGCGTTGCGGGGATTTCCGTCGGCGTCGGGCTGGGGTTCGGCGTCGCCGTTGCCGTCACAACAACAGGCGCCTTGGTCGTGGAAGTCGCGACAGGCGCGGGGGACGGCGATCGACCGCACCCCACGGCCATCAACCCCGTCGCTCCCAGGGCTAGAACAATCGCGATTCGAACGGCGTACTGTCTGATTTTCATCTACCGTGTGCCTCCCCATCGATATCGATCGATTGCGCGCGGTGGAATGAATCCGCGGGCCGGGCGGGGAAAACCAGCTCTCGGCCCGCGGGCAACAGGCCGCACGGTATCGGGTAACGGCCTGAAAGGAAAGACGTCCGGATTGTATGGGCGAGCCGGCTGTCTGTCCAATCAATAAACGACGACGGCCGGCTGGATTCATCATCCAACCGGCCGCCGTCCTTGGCAAGGAGTCAAACAGCCGCCATCCGGTCGTGTCCGTGACCGAATGGCGGTCATTCACAATTAATTATGCGGCTTCGAACTCGCCTTCGACCACGTCCTCATCGCGGTTCTCCGTTTCGGTGTGTCCGGCGGCGTCGCCCTGCTGCTGATACATCGCCTCGCCCAGCGACATCGCCGTCTGCTGCACTGTCTCGGTCAGGCGACGGATGCGGTCGGTGTCTTCGCCCTGCATCGCCTCGCGCAGCTCGGCAATCTGCGACTCAAGTCCGACGCGGCTGCCCGCGGGAGCGTCGCCGTTCATCTGGCCCAGGCTCTTCTCGGTCTGATAGATCATCTGGTCAGCGACGTTGCGCGCCTCGATCAGCTCGCGACGGCGCTGATCCTCGCCGGCGTGCGATTCAGCTTCCTTCACCATGCGCTGAATCTCGCTCTCATTCAGGTTCGTGCTGGCGGTAATCGTCACCTGCTGGCTGCGACCCGTGGCGCGATCCTTGGCGGTCACGTTCAGGATGCCATTGGCATCGATGTCGAACGTCACCTCGATCTGCGGGATGCCGCGCGGCGCCGGGGGCAGGCCTTCCAGCCGGAAGACGCCCAGAGCGTTGTTGTCCTTGGCCATCGGCCGCTCGCCCTGCAGGATGTGGATGTCCACAGCGGTCTGATTATCCTCAGCCGTGCTGAACGTCTCGCTCTTGCGCGTCGGGATGGTCGTGTTGCGCGGGATCAGCGTGGTCATCACGCCGCCCAGCGTCTCCAGACCCAGGCTCAACGGCGTCACATCCAGCAACAGCACGTCGGAGACGTCGCCACCGATGACGCCCGCCTGCAAGGCCGCACCAATCGCCACGACCTCGTCCGGGTTCACGCTCTTGTTCGGCTCCTTGCCCGTCAGCTTGCGGACCAGTTCCTGGACCATCGGCATACGGGTGGAGCCGCCGACCAGCACGACCTCGTCCAGATCGCCGGCCTTGATGTTCGCGTCCTGCAGCGCCCGGTTAAACGGCTCGACAAGACGTTGCACAAGGCCCTCGGTCAATTGCTCGAACTTCGCGCGGGTCAGCCGCATCTGCAGGTGCTTCGGCCCGTTCATATCGGCAGTGATGAAAGGCAGGTTGATTTCCGTCTCCATCGTGGACGACAGCTCAACCTTGGCCTTCTCGGCCGCCTCGCGCACGCGCTGCAGCGCCTGGCGATCCTGCTTCAGGTCGATGCCCTGGTCGCGCAGGAACTCGCTCGTCACCCAGTCGACGATCGCCAAATCCCAGTCGTCGCCGCCCAGATGGGTGTCGCCGTGAGTGGAGATCACCTCTATGAGGCCCTCACTCACGTCCAGCACGGACACGTCGAACGTGCCGCCGCCGAGGTCAAAGACCAGGATGCGCTCGTCGCCCTTCTTGTCCAGCCCATAGGCCAGCGCTGCGGCCGTCGGCTCGTTGACGATACGCAAAACATCCAGACCCGCAATGCGGCCGGCGTCCTTCGTGGCCTGCCGCTGGCTGTCGTTAAAGTAAGCCGGGACGGTGATGACCGCCTGCGTCACAGGCTGCCCCAGATAATCCTCGGCGTCCTTCTTCATCTTCGCCAGCACCATGGCCGAGATTTCCTGCGGCGTGTAGGTCTGGTTCTTGATCGGCACGCGGATGCGCACGTCGCCCTGCGGCCCCTTCTCGATGGGGTACGGCAGGCGGTGACGGTCTTCCACGGTCTCCGGATCGTCAAAATGGCGGCCGATAAACCGCTTCACGGAAAAAATTGTATTTTCAGGGTTAATGGTCGCCTGGCGCTTGGCGGTCTGGCCGACCAGTCGCTCGCCGTTCTTGTTGAAGGCGACCAGCGACGGAGTCAGGCGGCCGCCCTCGGCCGTCGTGATGACCGTTGGCTCGCCGCCTTCCATCACCGCGACCACCGAGTTGGTGGTGCCCAGGTCGATTCCCAGGATTTTGCTCATGATTCTCCTCTCGTGGTCAGTGGTCAGAGGCCGAAGCCCAATATCCCTGACGACAGTTAGTTATCTGTTGGTATTGGCTATACCTTACATAACCGGCGTAAGAATTATGTTGGTGCAATGTATGCGTTATGTTGGAACATAACGAACAACGAGACATCGCCAAAACCCAGCCACGAACCGATCGAATCCTCGCGTCCAACGCACCGGGCAGGCACGTAATTCGCGCGCTGACCAGTTGGTGATTACAATCCGAAAGACAAGTCTGCTCCCAATTGTGGTATGGGTAAACGCGCACCTTTGACATGATCTGGTCTGCATTGGATATCCCGCTACCGTGGTCATGGCTCGTTATCGTTGCCGTTTTTGCCGTGTTGACAGTGGTGGTTTTCAAGTTATCTTTCGAAGCCTATCTTCGACGGTACTTCTTCGACAAGGCGCTCAGGCTCTCCTTGTTACGAACGACGGTTTGGCTGATATTAAACGGCAGCACCTTTTGTTTCATCTTTTGGTTGATAACCCGGTGGTTCCCCGATCGCGGCTGGTTAGCCTATTTGGTTGGAACTTTCGTGTGGTGGTTACTTTCTGAAACTATCCTGGCAATAGGTATGCAACTTTTTGATCAGTTGCTGGAGAAATGGTAGGTCGCAAGAAAGTATAGGTCGCCGATCGCTGCCATAGTTCGCCTTCTGCAGGGGCAGTCATCGGGCACAGGCATTGAGCCAAAGGTACGATGATGAGAATTGCTATCAACGGAGCCGGCATCGCCGGGCCAACACTCGCTTTTTGGTTGCAAAAATCCGGTCATGAGGTGCTGCTCATCGAGAAATCCCCCCAGCTTCGCAGCGGCGGTTACGTGATAGACTTTTGGGGAATCGGCTATGATATCGCGGAGAGGATGGGTCTCATCCCTCAGCTCAGAGAGCTGGGATATCAGGTCAAAGAGGTGCGCTTTGTGGATTCCCATGGCCGGAAAAACGGCGGCTTTTCGGTCGATGTTTTCCACCGTCTCACCAACGACCGTTTTACAAGCCTGCGTCGTTCCGATATAGCCGCCACGATATATAACATCTTGGACGGGAAGGTTGAGACGCTTTTTAACGACTCCATCGCGGAAATCGAGGACCGCGGGAACTGCGTTCATATCAGTTTCGATCACGCCGCTCCACGCGACGTCGATTTGGTCATCGGCGCTGATGGACTGCATTCTCGTGTGCGCCGGCTTGCGTTCGGACCAGAGAAGGAATTCGAGGTTCCTCTCGGCTATCATGTCGCCGCTTTTGAGATCGAAGGCTACCAGCCACGTGATGACCTCGTCTATATCACCCACGGACTTCCAGGAAGGCAGGTATCGCGTTTTTCCATGCGCGATGATTACACCCTTTTCCTCTTCGTTTTTCGCGACGAGTATCTGCCCGACGACTACCCGACGAGCGACCAGCAGCGCAAATCAGCGCTGAATCGAATCTTTGCCGATGTCGGCTGGGAGTGCTCACGAATCCTCAAAGGTATGGAGAATGCCTCCGATATCTATTTCGACAGCGTCAGTCAGATTCATATGATCAGCTGGACAAAAGGCCGAATTGCCCTCATCGGAGATGCCGCGGCTTGTGTCTCTCTTATGGCGGGCGAAGGAACCGGGCTTGGGATGGCCGAGGCATATGTGTTGGCGGGCGAACTTCACGATTCAGGAGGCGATTACTCGCTGGCTTTCGCCAAATATCAGGAGCTTATGATGCCGTTTCTAAAGCGTAAACAAGAATCGGCAGCGAAGTTCGCCTCTTCATTCACTCCGGGAAGCGCCAGGGGTATCACCATCCGGAACTTCGTTACCCGGCTATTCTCAATCCCGTATCTGGCGGATTTCTTTGTCGGCCGTGACCTGCGCGACGAAATTATCCTCCCAAACTACGAGGTTTAGCGAACCTGTCATAAAACCCATCTGAATACGAATAATATGGACTCTTCAGACAACTTCCGAAGAAGTGGGCACCAATCACCGGCTTCCGACCACTGGCGACTGATCACTGATCGCTGGCCACGGATCACCACCATCGACGCCCACACGGCCGGCGAGCCGTTGCGCATCATCACCGGCGGCCTTCCGCCCATCCCCGGCGACACCATCGTCGCCAAGCGACGCTACGCCCGCGAGCACCTCGACGACCTGCGCACGGCTCTCATGTGGGAACCGCGCGGCCATGCCGACATGTACGGCTGCATCCCCACCGAGCCGGTGACGCCCGACGGCACGCTGGGCGTCCTGTTTCTGCACAACGAGGGCTGGAGCACCATGTGCGGCCACGGCGTCATCGGGCTGGTCAAGGTCGGCATCGAGACCGGGCTGCTGGCTCCCGACCCCGTGGTGCGGGTCGACACGCCCGCCGGCCGCGTCACCGCCTACCCCGGCTACGACGACGATGGCCGCGTCACCGGCGTCTCCTTCGACAACGTGCCCTCGTTCGTCTTTGCGCTCGATCAGGCCGCCGACGTGCCCGGCCTCGGCCGCGTGCGCTACGACATGGCTTTCGGCGGCGCGTTCTACGCCTACGTGCGGGCCGAGGATTTCGGCCTGAGGCTGGAGGCGGACGACTTCATGACGATTATCGATCTCGGCAAGCGCATCAAACGGGCAATCATGGCTTCCCACATTCCGCAGCACCCGTTCGAGGCAGAACTAAGCCTGCTCTACGGCACAATCTTCGTCGGCCCGGCTCATGACCCGGCGAACCACTCCCGCGAGGTGTGCGTCTTCGCCGATGGCGAAGTAGATCGCAGCCCGACAGGTACAGGCGTCAGCGGGCGAGCAGCATTGCACTATGCGAACGGCGAGATCGGCCTGAACCAGCCGTTCGTCGTCGAGAGCATACTGGGGACGACGTTCACCGGCGAAGCGGTCGAGGAGGCCACCTTCGGTCCCTACCCGGCCGTCGTGCCGCGGGTGTCGGGGACGGCCCACATCACCGGGCGGAATGAGTGGGTGCTCGACCCGAAAGACCCGTTGCGGGAGGGGTTTTTGTTGCGGTAGGTTGCGTTACCGGATCTGTACACATATTTAAAGAAGAGGTATTTGCTGCCGACCATCATAACCTTACGCCAGACAGCGCTATCAACCAATGCGCCGCACAGATTTTTGAGATATGCGCGACGCCCATTTCCGGTAGCCGTCGAACGGCAGCCTTATAATCATGGCAGTACGTGCGACACATTTACACCCCGCGGCACCAACTCCGCCAAAGACCCCAGCACATAATCCGGCCGGATAGCGGACTTCTCCAGCATCGTCACGTCCGTCGCCCCGGTCAGAACGAGCGCCCCGGCCATTCCCGCGCTCAGAGCCATCTGCACATCCGTCTCCAGCCGGTCGCCGATCATGATGCAGCGCTCCGGCGGGAGACCGATCAGATCGAGAACGGCCTCAGCCATGTAAGCCGACGGCTTGCCGACCACCGCCTCCACCGCCACGCCCGTCGACGCCTCGATGGCCGCGATCATCGCCGCCGCGTCGGGCTGGCCGCCGCCGGGCACGGGACAATAGCGGTCAGCGTTGGTGGCGAAGAAGCGCGCCCCGGCGCGAATGGCATCGAAGGCGATTTGCAGCTTGCGGTAGTCAAATGTCCGGTCGAAGCTGGCGATGACCGCCTCGACCCCGGCGGCCGCGTCGGCAAGCTCGAACCCGGCCGCAGCCAACTCGGCCTGCAGCGACGCCTCGCCGACGACAAACAACCGCGCGCCCGGCATCCGTCGTTGCAGGAAGTCAGCCATGACCAGCGACGAGTTGATCACGTCTGTCGCCGGCGTGGGCAGCCCCAGCCGCGTCAACCGGTCGGCATAATCCTCGCGCGGGCGCGAGGGGTTATTGGAGAGAAACACGGTGCGCTTGCCCATCGATCGCAGGCGGCCGATCGTCTCGCCCACCGTCGGCAGAAGGTCGTCGCCCAGATAGCAGGTGCCGTCCAGGTCAAAGATATAGGCATCAAACCACCTGTTCGGCCCGCGGAGCATGTCATCAGAAGGCGTGGCGTTTGGGGTCGCAATCATAAGCCGGATTATACGCCGAACCGGGAGAACCGGCGCGGCATAAGCGTTGCGCCCCGCCCGGGAAGCGCCTAAAATTGCCCGACAGTGGACCAGACCCCCATCTACACCATCGGCTACGGCGCGCGGGATATCGCCGTCTTCTTCGACACCCTGCGCCGCTACGGCATCGCCTACCTCATCGACGTTCGCTCAATGCCCTACTCGCGGTTCAAACCTGACTTCTCGAAGGATCGTCTGGAAGATCACGCGCGACAGGCAGGTGTACGTTATGTCTATATGGGTGACACACTCGGCGGCCGCCCCGACGACCCCGCTTGCTACGACGCCGAGGGCAAGGTGGATTACGCCCGGCTGGCCGAGCGGCCGTTCTATCAGACCGGGATCGACCGGCTGGCGAAAGCCCAATCGCAAGGCTTGCCCGTCACCATCATGTGCAGCGAGGGCAAGCCGGAGAGCTGCCACCGCAGCAAGCTCATCGGCAAGACGCTGGCCGCGCGCGGGCTGCCCGTGGCCCACATCGACGAAAACGACGAGCTGATCGGCCAGGACGAGGTTTTGCTGAGGCTGACGGGCGGGCAACCGTCGCTATTCGGCGACGATATGCTGCCCGGCAGTTCGCGGAAGCGCTATCGCGCCGCCGCGCAGGAGACGGACGAGGAAGAGGATGAATAGGATCGTCACGATTGGGGCAATCGGCTTCACGGCCGCGACGTTCTTCAAGGCCCTTCAGGATGCCGGGGTCGACACTTTCGTTGACGTGCGACGGCGGCGAGCGGTGCGCGGCCGCGATTACGCCTTTGCCAACAGCCGGCGACTGCAAGATCGTCTGGCCGAACTGGGCATCCGCTATCGACACATTATCGACCTGGCGCCGCCTAAAACCGTTCGGGAGACGCAGGCCGCGGCCGACAAGGCCGCCGGCGTCGCCAAGCGCAAGCGGGCCGAGCTGGGGCCGGATTTTGTGGCCGCCTACCATCGCGAAGTGCTGGCCGGATTCGATGCGCGCTTGTTCCTGGCCGAGTTGCCGCCCGATGCATCCATCGTAGCCCTGATGTGCGTCGAGCGTGAGCCGGCCGCCTGCCATCGCTCGCTGCTGGCCGCCCGGCTCCACGATGACCTTGGCGTCGAGGTCGTGCATCTGACGCCATAAGTCGGTAATCGGCGGGTCATTTTTCAACGCGCCGGTAATGCGCGGAGGCGCTCTTCATTCGTCATTCGTCATTCGTCATTCGTCATTCGTCATTCGTCATTCGTC
>JAHDWL010000003.1:135475-171906 GCA_023384355.1 Anaerolineae bacterium | reverse complement strand
TCCGCGAAGGTGGCCTGACCGTCGGCGCCGGCGTCATTACCAAGATTATCAAGTAAGCCAGGCTGAACGAGGCGTGATATGTCGAAACAGAGAATCCGTATCCGGTTGAAGGCGTACGATCATCGAGTTCTGGACCAGTCTGCCAAGCGCATCGTCGGCACGGCCGAACGCACTGGCGCTCAGGTCATCGGCCCCGTGCCGCTCCCAACCCGTCTGGAGCGTTTTACAGTTCGCCGCAGTCCTTTCATCGACAAGGACTCGCAGGAGCATTTCGAGATCAGAACTCACAAACGGTTGATTGACGTGATCAACCCCGACTCGAAGACGATTGATACGCTGATGCGGCTCAACCTGCCGGCCGGTGTGGACATCGAGATTTCGCTCTAGGCACAAACGGCTGTCGAGCGCCGGGAGGTTACTCGTGAAAGGTTTGATTGGAAAGAAAGTGGGCATGACGCAGGTCTTTGATGAATCCGGCGTTGTGACCCCGGTAACAATTATCCAGGCTGGGCCATGCTTTGTGACCCAGGTCAAGGATGAGGCCAACGATGGTTATAGCGCCGTGCAACTCGGCTACGGCGATGTATCGTCGAAGCGGTTGACAAAAGGCCAGCAAGGACATCTGGGCATTCTGAAAGGTGACAAGAAAGGTCGCCGCAAGGCCAAAGGTGTCCCAGCTGTCCGCCATCTGCGCGAGTTTCGCACGAGCAGCGCGGGCGACTATAAGGTCGGCCAGGAGCTGACCGTGATGCAATTTGTGATTGGCGAAAAGGTCGATGTCGTTGGCAAAACAAAAGGCCGCGGCTTCTCCGGTAACGTGAAGCGTCACGGCTATGCCGGTGGTGTGAAGACCCACGGCCAATCTGACCGCTGGCGCGCGCCTGGTTCCATTGGTTCCGCGACGGAGATGTCGCGCGTGCCGAAGGGAAAAACGATGGCCGGCCGCATGGGCAACGAGCGCTATACCGCCCAGAATCTTGAGGTTGTCAAGGTTGACGCCGAACGGAACCTGATCGCCATAAAAGGCGCGGTTCCCGGCGCGAAGGGTGGCCTGGTCATAATCCGCGATGCGGCAAAGGGTTAAGGCGACCGCCGCACGTTAGATTGCGAGTTGTCGGGCGACTTGACGACTTGGGAGACACGATAATGGAACTTCCAGTTTATAACATGGCCGGCGAACAGGTAAGCACTGTTGAGCTTCCGGCCACAATCTTTGAAGCGAATATCAACCGGGACCTGATGCATCAGGCGCTTGTGCGGCAACTGGCCAACGCGCGTCTGGGAACGCATAAGGCCAAGACCCGTTCCGAAGTGAACCGGACGACGGCCAAGGCCTATCGCCAAAAGGGTACCGGTCGCGCGCGGCACGGCAGCCGCAAGGCACCAATCTTTGTGGGTGGCGGCAAGGCTCACGGACCACTGCCCCGCAAGTATACAAAGAATATGCCGCGCAAAATGCGCCGGGCCGCTCTTTGCTCTGCTCTTTCTGTAAAGGCAGACCAGGGGGATATTGTCATGGTCGATCAGATCGTGATGGACGCGCCGAAGACAAAGGTCATCGCGTCCATGATGAAAGGCCTGACAAACGGTGAGAGTGCCTTGCTGCTTATAGCCGATCGCAATGAGACTGTCGAAAAATCCGCACGCAATCTGTCCGACGTGAAGACGCTGCGTGCGAACTACCTGAACATTCGCGATTTACTTGGGTACAGCAAAATTGTTATGCCTCTGGCGGCGCTCGACGTTGTCTCCAGCTTCCTCGAACAGGATTTGGATGACGAGTGGTCAGACGCCGAAGACGCTGCGGTGGAGGGGTAAGATGCATTGGCGCGATATCATCCGCCGGCCGGTTGTCACTGAAAAAAGTAACCTCCTGGCCGATGTTAATAATCAATACACGTTCGTGGTTCATCCGCGCGCAAACAAACTCCAGGTGAAGCAAGCGATTGAGTTGGCCTGGCCAAATGTGCGTGTGGAGAAAATCCGAATCGCCAACATGCCCGCCAAGCGCGCCCGTCGGCTTCGCCGCATCACGGTTCGCAAGGCCGGTTGGAAAAAGGCTGTGGTTACTCTGCGGCCCGGCAACCGAATCGACTTGTTTGAAGGCGTATAAGTTGGCGCCTGACTGGAGGAATCATGCCTGTAAAATTGTTTAAGCCAACTTCGCCCGGCCGCCGAGACATGAGTGGCTTTACGTTCGAAGAAATTACCCGCACCAAACCGGAGCGGAGCCTCGTGCGAGGCTTGCGCAAGCGTGGCGGCCGCAATGTGCGCGGCAAGATTACCGTCCGCCATCAAGGCGGCGGGCACAAGCGGCTCTATCGTCAGATCGACTTCAAGCGTGACAAGGCCGACATTCCGGCTCGTGTCGCGACGATTGAGTACGATCCGAATCGTTCGGCACGTATCGCCTTGCTGGTTTATGCCGATGGCGAAAAACGTTACATCCTGGCTCCGCTTGGCGTAAAGGTGGGCGATTCGCTCATCAGCGGCACAAAGGCGGAAATTCGCCCGGGAAATAGCATGCCGTTGCGGAACATCCCGCTGGGCACGACGATTCACAACATCGAGCTTTATGCCGGCCGCGGTGCGCAGCTGGTTCGTTCGGCCGGGGTGTCTGCCCAGCTGATGGCCAAGGACCATCCGCAGTACGCGACGATTCGACTCCCATCCGGTGAAGAGCGATATGTCTCGCAAGAGTGTATGGCGACTATCGGCCAGGTGGGCAATGTCGAGCACGGTAACATCAAGCTCGGAAAGGCTGGCCGCAAACGTCACAAGGGGATTCGTCCATCCGTGCGCGGCTCGGTGATGAGCCCGCGGGACCATCCACATGGTGGTGGTGAAGGCACGTCGCCGATTGGCATGGCCGCTCCGAAAACGCCCTGGGGCAAGGTTGCTCTGGGCCAGCGGACGCGTAATAACAAGGCAACGGATAAGTATATCTTCCGTCGTCGCGGCAAGAAGCGTCGGTAAAAAGGTACGGCAGATCGGTCATATGAGGATTGTGACCGGCGGCCGGAAAGTGAGGACTGAATATGTCACGTTCGTTGAAGAAAGGGCCTTTTATCGATCCGAAACTTCTCAAGAAGGTTGAGGACCTGAATACTGCCCGGAAGCGCCAGGTCATTCGTACATGGTCGCGGTCGAGCACTGTCTTCCCGCAAATGGTAGGGCATACGATCGCTGTCTATGATGGCCGTCGCCATATTCCGATTTACATCACCGAGAATATGGTCGGCCATAAGCTGGGTGAATTTGCGCCGACCCGGACGTTTCGTGGTCATGTGGCCAAATCGGAGAAGAAGGGGCGGAAGTAATCATGGCCGATACATTTGAAGTCAAAGCGATTGTCCGCCACATTCCGATGAGCACGCAGAAGGTGCGCCTGGTTGTGAACGCGGTACGAGGCAAGGGAGCGGCCGAGGCATTGGACGCATTGCGATTTATGCCCCAAGGAGCCGCGGAACCGGTATTCAAGTTGATCGCATCAGCTGTGGCCAATGCTGAGGAGAACTACGGACTGGAGATGGACGAACTGGTTGTCAGCGAAATATGGGCGGATGAAGGCCCCCGTCATCGCAAGGCACCCCATGGTGGCCGATTTGCCGGCCGTGGCCGGTTCCGACCTATCGTTCGTCGATCTTCACATATCACGGTCGTGCTGGCAGAGCGCGAGGTGGCCGCCTAGGCCCGGCGTATACTGATCCGGAATACCGGATGGAGGATTAAGTGGGACGCAAAGTACATCCTGTAGGCTTTCGTTTGAAGTCGATCCGAGATTGGAACGCCCGATGGTTCGCCGAGGGTGCCCGTTATCGGGAATTGCTGCATGAAGATATGGCGATTCGTCGCATGGTCAAGGAAGACCTTGGCGCTGCCGGCGTGGCCAATGTCGAGATTGAGCGTTTTCCGAATCAGGTACAGGTGACGATCCACACGGCGCGGCCGGGCATTGTCATTGGGCGCAAGGGCGCAGCGGTCAAGGATTTGCGTCAAAAGCTGAAGGACCTGACCGGCAAGACGGCGCGGGTCGAGGTGGAAGAAATCACCCAGCCCGACGCCAACGCCCAACTCATTGCCGAGAACATTACCGGCCAGCTTGAGCGACGAATTTCTCATAGTCGCGCGATGAAGCGTGCCGTTTTACAAGCTATGCGTGCCGGCGTTAAGGGAATTCGCATTGAGGCCAGCGGCCGGTTATCAGGCTCCGAAATGGCCCGCAACGAGAAGTTGTGGGAAGGTCGTGTGCCGCGCAATATGATCCGGGCCGACATGGATTATGGCTTCTCCGAGGCGTTGACTACCTATGGGCGCATCGGGGTGAAAGTCTGGGTCTATAAAGGCGAAATCCTGCCGCAGCGAGTGGAAGCGACTGACGTATATATCAGCGAATAACGAATGCACGCGGAGACGGGTATGCGGTCGATGGACGGCCGTTAGACCCGACGCCACGCAATAGCGCATACTGAGTTTATAGCGGAGAAAGTCACATGTTAATGCCAAAACGCGTTAAGTATCGCAAGCAGTTCCGGGGCCGCATGCGAGGCATGGCCAAGGGCGGTACCACGCTGCTGAACGGCGAATACGGATTGCAGGCCCTCGAAGCCGGCTGGGTGACCAGTCGCCAGATCGAAGCCATTCGCCGGTCGATCGTTCGTCAGATGCGCCGTCGTGGCAAATACTGGGTTCGTATTTTCCCGGACAAGCCCGTGACCGCCAAACCGGCGGAAACCCGCATGGGGAAGGGTAAGGGTTCGGTTGATCATTGGGTGGCTGTTGTCAAACCGGGCCGAATCATCTTTGAGATTTCCGGCGTTCCCGACGACATCGCCCTGGAAGCCTTGCGCTCGGCCGGCTATAAACTGCCGATCCGCACGCAGGTTGTCACGCGTGAGGAGGGTCTATAATGGCCAGCATCGTCGAACTGAATCAAATGAGCAATGACAAGCTCGAAAAGACGCTGGAGGAAGCCCGCGAAGAGATCTTCAATCTGCGCTTCCAGAAGGCATCGGCTCGCCTTGAAAACACCGCCCAGTTGCGGAAGGTACGTCGCAATGTGGCCCAACTGGAGACTGTTCTCCATCTGCGCCAACTGGCTACCACCACGGCTGCAGCCGAGCCGGAGATCGCCCAGCGGCTGAAAGGTAAAGAATGGCAAGCGAATGCTCGTTACATCTACGAGGATAGCGCCTGGCAGGTTGAATTTAATGACAAGGGTGGCTCCAAACTGGCTACCGCCTGGGTGAACCTGAACAAAGCCCAATCGAAGGGGCGCGCGGCCAAGAAATCTAACATGATTGTCCGCCATGAGGTAGCCCGCTAGAAAACGGGCGCGTGATCAACGCGAGGTATAAAGATGAGAGAACAGCGTAAACGCCTCGTGGGCGTTGTAACCAGCGACAAAATGGACAAGACAGTTGTTGTCGCCGTGGAGACGACCGAGCGTCACCCAATCTATGGCAAGGTGATCACTCGAGTCAAGAAGTTCAAGGTTCATGACGAGAACAACGAGAGCAACATCGGCGATCGTGTATTGATTATCGAGTCCCGCCCCCACAGCCGGGAGAAACGATTTGCGCTCGTCTCCATCTTGGAACGAGCTGACTAAGCGAGGCATCCCAATGATTCAGAAAGAAAGTCGTCTCAATGTAGCCGATAATTCGGGAGCTCGCGAACTCCTGGTGATTCAGGTAATGGGTGGATCCCGCCGTCGTTATGGAACGATCGGTGATGTCGTGACCGCGACAGTGAAGAAAGCTACACCTAACGCCACGGTCAAGAAGAGCGCGGTGGTTAAGGCTGTGATCGTTCGCACCACGAAAGAGTTCAAACGGGATGACGGAAGCTACATTCGCTTCGATGACAATGCCGCCGTCATTCTCGATGCTGAAGGCAAGAATCCGGTCGGCACGCGTATTTTTGGGCCGGTGGCCCGCGAACTGCGTGACAAGGGCTTTGGACGTATCCTGTCCCTGGCGCCGGAATCGCTCTAGGCGGTCGGTTGACAGGAGTTGAGTAGGTAAGCCATGCGAATTAAGGTAAATGATACGGTTGAGGTGATCTCCGGCAACTTCAAGGGAGTGCGCGGCACCGTCCAGCGCGTCTACCCCAAGAAGCAGATGGTCGTTGTCTCCGGGGTCAATATTATAAAGAAACACCAGAAGCCGAAGCCGACCGGTGGTCGCTCGCGGGCACAGGGTGGCATCATCGAGTTCGAAGCGCCGATTCACGTATCCAATGTGATGCTGGTCGAATCCGGCCGCGGCGAGACGACGCGCGTTGGTGTGCGTCGCGATGAGAACAACCATGTTGTTCGTTACTCGAAGAAGTCAGGCGCGGAGCTGGATTAACAGCGGGAATTAACTAAGGTGAGCCAGGCAACCCACAAGCGGCGCTCGAACCGTGTTACGCAATATGTGACTCAGGCGAAAACCGTGGTGGCCTGCAACTCGACCTGGAGGAACAAGAATGGCAACTAATTTTGTGCCGATGCCTGTGTTGTACCGCGACGAGGTGGTGCCGGCCCTCATGAAGGAGTTCGAATACTCCAGCATCATGCAGGTGCCGAAGATCACAAAAGTAGTGGTCAATGTGGGCTTGGGTGAGGCGCTTGATAACGCAAAGGCGATCGATTTTGCAACAAACGACATCGTCGCTATTACCGGCCAGAAGCCGGTGCTGAACAAGGCCAAGAAGTCGATCGCCGGTTTCAAGCTGCGCGAAGGGCGCGTGATTGGGTTGAAGGTGACGCTGCGAGGCGAGCGGATGTGGGCGTTTCTGACACGCCTGGTCCATGTCGCATTACCGCGAACCCGCGATTTCCAGGGGATTTCGCCGGATGCCTTTGACGGTCGTGGTAACTACACGTTAGGCCTGCGCGAACAACTGATATTTCCGGAGATCGATTACGATAAAATCGATAAACTGCGTGGGATGGAAGTGACAATTGTCACCACCGCCCCCACTGATGAAGAAGGACGACGACTATTGGCACTCTTGGGAATGCCTTTCAAGCGCGAAGTCGCTGAGGCGGCCTAGGCGCCAGGTTAAGTGCTCTGGAGAATACTGATGGCGAAGAAATCAATGATCGCACGTGAGACAAAGCGGAAGTATCGGGTGCGCGTTCGTAACCGTTGCAATCTGTGCGGCCGCCCACGGGGTTACATCCGTCGGTTTGGTCTCTGCCGCATTTGTTTCCGCGAGCAAGCCCTGAAAGGCAATATTCCCGGCGTCGTCAAGTCGAGCTGGTAGGTAGAGGTGCGCTATGTCAATGACTGATCCCATTGCCGACATGCTGACGCGGATGCGTAACGCCCTGGACAGGCAGCAACCAACGGTTGCAATGCCCCATTCGAAATTGAAGGTCTCGATCGCTGAGGTCCTCAAGAATGAAGGCTATATAGAAAACTACGAAGTTGTGACGCAGGATAAATTCCCGTCGCTGGTAATCCGCCTGCGTTATGTTGGCGGCCGCCGCGACCGCCGCTCGGTCATCAATGGCCTCCAGCGGGTAAGCTCGCCGGGACGGCGTATTTATGTGGGCAAGAAAGAGATTCCCTGGGTGCTGAGCGGTCTGGGCGTCTCGATTCTGACGACCTCACGTGGCGTCATGACCGACCAGAAAGCCCGCCGACTCGGTTTGGGTGGCGAATTGCTCTGCAAGGTTTGGTAATAAGAATTCGACACAAGTCCGGCATCGCAGCGTCATTAGACGCCTGAATGCCGGGGAGGAATGAAGGTATGTCGCGAGTTGGTAAAGCGCCAATACAATTGCCAAAGGGTGTGAGCATCGACATCACCGGCAGCACGGTCGCCGTCAAGGGGCCAAAAGGCGAGCTTTCACGCACACTCCATCCTGATATGGCGATCAAGCTTGAGGATGGGGTGTTGAGCGTGGGTCGCCCGACCGATGGCCGGCAACACCGCTCACTGCATGGATTGACTCGGGCGTTGTTGAACAATATGGTAACCGGTGTAAGTACCGGCTTCAACAAGGTGCTGCTCATCGACGGAGTCGGTTATCGCGCCGAGATGGACGGCAAGCGGCTGGTACTCTATGTGGGTTACTCTCATCCGGTTTATTTTGAGCCGGATAAGGATATCTCGTTCGCCGTAGAAGAGCGCGGTCGCAAGGTGATTATCAGCGGTATCGATAAGGAATATATCGGTGAGATCGCGGCGCGCGTGCGCAAGCAGCGTCCCCCGGAGCCTTATAAAGGCAAGGGCATTCGTTACGAAGGCGAAATCATCCGGCGCAAGGCGGGCAAGACCGGCAAGGTCTAGGCCGCAAGCGAATAATCAGGATACAGGACATCATGGCAAAGAATGTTAACGATCCTCGGAAACGGCGGCAGCGTCGAATCCGCATGAAGATCTCCGGCACTGCTGAGCGCCCGCGGTTGAACGTATTTCGTAGCCTGCACCACATCTATGCCCAGGTAATCGATGACGTGGCCGGGCACACACTGGTATCAGCCTCCACGGTTGACAACGAGGTGGTCGAGCAAATTGCCGGCAAGAAAAAGCAGGAGCAAGCCGCTATCGTCGGCAAGATTGTCGCCCAGCGGGCACTCGACGCGGGCATTCAGGAAGTCGTCTTCGATCGAGGCGGTTATCTATACCATGGCCGGATCAAGGCCCTGGCCGATGGCGCGCGTGAGGGCGGCCTGAAACTGTAGAGCGGGGCGAAACCCGTTCAGGAGTCAACGATGGGTCAGAGAAGACAACAAAGCTTTCGCGAACAGAAAGACGAATTCGACGAGCGTATCGTCGATATTGCCCGTGTGGCCAAGGTTGTGCAGGGTGGTCGCCGGTTTGCCTTTCGCGTGACGGTCGTCGTCGGCGATAATCGCGGCAAGGTGGGTGTCGGCATCGGCAAGGCGCGCACCGTTCCGGACGCGATCCGCAAGGCGCTGGAGACCGCAAGAAAGAACATGAGAACGGTGCAGATGTATGGCACAACGTTGCCGCATGAGGTGATCGGCCGACACGGTGCCGCCAAGGTGCTGCTCAAGCCGGCTTCGCCTGGTACCGGCGTCATTGCCGGCAGTGGCGTGCGCGCGGTTATCGAAGCCGCCGGCTATCGCGATATTCTGACGAAATCGCTCGGCAGCGGTAACGATTTGAACGTAATGATGGCGACCATGGATGGTCTTGACCAGCTTATGGACATCCGCCAAGTGGCGGCCGACCGGGGCAAGGATAAAGACGAGGTGTCGCCGTTCTGGGGGCGCAAAGGCAATGGCTAAGCTTCGCATTACTTACAGCAAGAGCGCGATCGGTTACACAGTACGCCAGAAAGCCACCGTTAAGGCATTGGGTTTCAAGCGACTGTACGAGACGATTGAGCATGAAGATTCACCGTCTATCCGGGGGATGATCAATAGCATCAGCCATCTCCTGACAGTCGAGGAAGTCGAGACCGGGAAAAATCGGTCCGGGAAGGTCGGGTGAGATGAAACTCAACGATTTAGGCCCCAACGAGGGTTCAAAGAAATCACGCAAGCGTGTGGGTCGGGGTATTTCTGCTGGCCAGGGCAAGACTGCCGGTCGCGGGACCAAGGGCCAGGGCGCGCGCAGCGGCGGCGGCAAAGGTGCTTACTTTGAAGGTGGCCAGTTGCCATTGGCTCGTCGCCTGCCGTTCAAGCGCGGGTTCACAAACATTCGTCGTGTCGAATACAAGGCTGTCAACCTTGATCGGTTGGCCGAATTTGAGTTCGGAGGCGAGGTCGTGGACCCCGAGCTGATGGCAGCTATTGGCCTCATCAAGAAGCCATCGGACCGGGTGGTCATCCTGGGCGAAGGTGAATTGGCCGAGGCGATCACTGTCCAGGCGCATCGTTTTTCGGCCACGGCCAGAGAAAAGATCGAGGCTGCCGGCGGCAAGGCAGAGGTCATACCGTTTAACGCCTGATCAACTCGCATTCAAGCGGGTTGATGAGCTGTCATTCAAGCCTGCGGGAGAAATGTAATGATAGAATCCGTACGCGCGGCCTTTACCTTGCCCGATTTGAGGCGTCGTATCCTGTTTACCATCGGGATGCTGATCATCTATCGCTTGCTGGCCAACATCCCGGTACCGGGTGTGAACCTGCAGGCGTGGTTGCTCTTCACGTCGCAACAAACCGGCAATTCGGTGGTCGACTTCCTTGACCTGTTATCCGGCGGCGCGGTCAGCAATTTCTCCGTGATGGCGATGGGCGTGTATCCCTACATCACGGCATCCATCATCATTCAATTGTTGACGCCGATCATCCCTCAACTGGAAGAACTTCAATCGGAGGGGGAGACAGGCCGCAACAAGCTGAACCGCTATACCTATTACCTGACGGTTCCGTTGGCCTTTCTTCAGGCTATCGGCCAGATTCGTCTGGTTGGTGTTAGCCTGGCTGGTGGCGTGGAATCCATCATGCCGAATTTTGGCTTTACCGCGGAAAATCTTCTGCCGACGCTCACCACGCTGGTCGCGATGGTCGGCGGGACGATGTTCGCCATCTGGATTGGCGAGCGCATTACTGAAGAAGGCGTTGGGCAGGGCATCTCGCTCATCATCTTCGGCGGTATCGTTGCCGGGATTTTGCCAAGCCTGGGTCAGATGTTGACGCTGGAGAGCACAGCGCTCGTTTTTTCGCTTGTTACCTTTTTGCTTTATCTGGTATTGACTGTACTGGTCATCGTCATCATCCAGGAAGGTACGCGACGAATTGCTGTTCAATATGGCCGTCGCGTTCGTGGGCGTAAGATTTATCAGGGTCAGAGCACCTATATACCGTTGAAAGTCAACACGGCGGGCATGATCCCGATTATCTTTGCCCAATCAATCCTGACCTTCTTCCCGCTTATCGCCGGCTTGTTCATCTCCGGCAGCGGCAATATTATCGACAGGATCGCATCAGCGGTCAGCATGTTCGGAACACAGCAGGACCCGACAGTCGCTCCTTTTGCGTTTGCGTCTTACTGGGTGCTCTACTTCCTGTTGGTTGTGGCCTTCACGTTCTTTTATACTGATGTCATGATCCGGCAACAAAACCTGCCGGAGACACTGCAGCGGCAGGGTGGCTTTATCCCTGGAATTCGTCCCGGTAAGCGGACCGAGAACTACATCATGTCGGTTGTTCGGCGGATCACGCTGGTTGGCGCGCTCTTCCTGGGTCTGATAGCCATATTGCCCGGCATCATGGCGGTAATTGGGACGATCCTGCAGATCGAGGGCTTGCAACAAAGCGTACTGGTCATCAGCGGCTCAGGGTTGATCATCGTCGTCGGTGTCGTCATTGATACGATGCGCCAACTCGAAGCTCAACTGCTCATGCGGCATTACGAAGGGTTCATCAAGTCATGAGGTTCATCATCTTGATTGGCCCGCCGGGAGCAGGAAAAGGCACCCAGGCCAAGATGCTGGAGCAATCGCTCGGATTACCGCAGGTGTCGACCGGAGATTTGTTTCGTTACAATCTGAAAAACGAGACCGAGTTGGGCAAACTGGCCCGAACCTACATGGACAGAGGTGCACTGGTTCCCGACGAAGTCACGGTTGCTATGGTGAAAGATCGCCTGGGACAGGCTGACGCGGCAAATGGGGCCATTCTTGATGGTTTTCCGCGCACGCAGGCTCAGGCTGACGCACTTGACCAATTGCTGTTACAATTGGGCGGTCATATCACCGTCGTGCCCAACATTGTGGTCGATGGTGAAGAGCTTGTGGCCCGGCTATTTAAACGGGCACAAATCGAAGGCCGTGCTGATGATACGGAAGAAACAATCCGTCATCGAATGCATGTATACGAAGAGCAGACAAAACCGTTGCTGGATTATTACCGGCAGCGCGGTCTGGTAGTTAATGTGAATGGCCAACAAGATATTGAGGCCGTTCAACAGGAGCTGCGCCGGATAATCGAGCAGGCTTCCTGATGGAATTAGGCTCGGTTGCAGCCGGGTGTAGAGAGAGTGGAATCATGAAAGTAACATCATCTGTCAAGCGGCGTTGCCCGAAATGCAAGATCATCAAGCGGAATGGCCTGGTGCGCGTGATTTGCACCGATCCAAATCACAAGCAGCGTCAGGGTTAAGGGAGAGACAGAATGGCTCGTATTGCAGGTGTGGACATCCCGCGCAACAAGCGCGTAGAAATTAGCCTGACATATATATATGGAATCGGCCGGACATCCAGCCATCAGATTCTCGAACAAGCCGAAGTGAACCCGGACACGCGCGTTCGCGATTTGTCCGAGGCGGAAGTTACCCGCTTGCGCCAGCTTGTCGAGAAGGAATATGTGGTTGAAGGTGATCTGCGTCGTGAAACGGCGATGAACATCAAGCGCCTTGGGGAAATCGGCAGCTACCGTGGCCTGCGTCATCGACGCCATTTGCCGGCTCGCGGGCAGCGGACGCGTACAAACTCACGAACGCGCAAAGGCCCCAAGAAGACAGTTGCCGGGCGCGGTCGTCGCAAGGGCGGCAAGTAATATTTAGATGACTTAACGAACGACGAGCTATGTCAGGGGGTCCTGATTTAGTTCGTCGATTGTTGGAGGAATGATGGGACGTAGAAGACAAGCACAAACAACGCGCAAGAAAATCAGGAAGATGGTGCCCAAAGGGCAGGCTCATATCTACGCCGCCTTCAACAACACCATCGTGACGATTACGGATACCAAGGGCAACACTGTTTCCTGGTCCAGCGCCGGCGCAGCCGGGTTCAAGGGCTCGCGCAAGAGCACGCCGTATGCCGCACGTCTGGCCGGTCAAAACGCGGCCCGCCTGGCTGTGGATAATGGCGTTCAGGAAGTTGATGTCGTCGTCAAAGGGCCCGGGCCGGGCCGTGAGGCGGCAATTCGAGCGATTCAGGCCAGTGGAATCAAGGTGACATCCATTCAGGACATCACGCCGGTTCCGCACAATGGCTGTCGGCCGCCGAAGAAGCGTCGTATATAAATTATCAATCCAGGTTGTGGAGAGGGAAGAAGGGTGGCCAAACCTGTAAACCTCTCTCAACCCTGATCGCGGCTCGAAATATATACTGGGCGGCGATCGGTACTCAATAGGAGGTACCTGAATTGGCACGTTATTCTGGACCCGTTTGTCGGCTATGCCGGCGCGAGGGTGAAAAGTTATTCCTGAAGGGATCAAGATGCTTGACCCCGAAGTGTTCGGTCGAACGTCGCGGCTATCCGCCGGGGCAGCATGGTCGTGAGAACCAGTTCCGCCGCGGTCGCGCGTCGGACTATCTATTGCAGTTGCGCGAGAAGCAGAAGGCCCGTCGTATTTACGGCGTGCTGGAACGGCAGTTCAATCGCTATTTTGAGCGCGCCTCCCGTCAGAAGGGCCTAACCGGCTACAACTTGCTGGTCATACTGGAGTGCCGTCTCGACAACGTTGTGTACCGGTTGGGTCTCGCCGATTCGCGTGCCCAGGCGCGCCAATTGGTGCAGCATGGCCACATCCTGCTGAACAACCGCAAGACCAATATCCCGTCGGCTCTGGTTACTCCCGGGGACGTTGTTGCTGTTCGTCCGGAGAGCACCCGTCGCACCTATTTCAAGGATTTGCGGCAGAACCTGGATGATCGTCGTGTACCTCGATGGTTGACGGTGGATGCCGGCAACCTGTCGGGTCGTGTGCTGCATGCACCTGCCCGCGAAGATATCGACATCTCGCTCAACGAACAGTTGATCGTCGAGTACTACTCCCGTTAACGGCAATTGCTCAATCAGAAACAGACCGATGCATGGGAGACGATCGCAGTGGAAGAAAGCTCTGAGAGAGCTTATCTCGCCGGCGGGTTCCCAACAGGGAGGTAATCGCCTTGACTATCAATAATCTTGTTATGCCAAAGATCGAAAGTACGGCTATGTCAGCTGAATATGGCCGTTTCGTGATAGGACCGCTGGAGCGGGGCTATGGAACCACGCTTGGCAACGCTTTGCGTCGCGTGTTGCTGGCCTCTTTGCCCGGTGCGGCCGTCACCTCGATTCGCGTGACCGATGTGCCGCATGAGTTTTCGGCTATACCGGGCGTGCGTGAAGACATGATGCAGTTCATCCTGCATATGAAACAACTACGGTTGCGGTTGATGAATACCGACATCGCTCGTATGCGCCTTGAGGTTCAGGGCGCAGGGCCGGTAACCGCGGCCGACATTCAGCTTCCGCCGGAAGTGGAGATAATCAATCCCGACCTGTATCTGTTCACAGTCGACTCGGATGATACATTCCTCGAAATCGAGCTGATGGCGGAGACTGGACGAGGTTATTCCCCGGCGGAAGATCGTGGTCGGCTGCCGATTGGCGAGCTCCCGGTCGATGCAATATTCAGTCCGATCCGCCGCGTAGCCTATGAGGTTGAAAAAGCGCGCGTTGGTCAGGTGGCTGATTACGATCGCACGGTTCTGGAGATTTGGACAGACGGCACTATTAAGCCCGAGGAAGCTTTGGCCCAGGCCTCGCAAATCCTGATGCAGCACCTGCGACCGATTGCCGGCGTGAGCGAAGAGTCCTTCGTGGCTGTTGAGGAAGTAAGAGAAGAAGAAACCATTCCCAACGAGATTTACGATACGCCGATTGAACAGCTGGACCTAAGCGTCCGCGTGTTCAATTCGCTTAAGCGGACCGGCATTACAAAGGTCGGCGAGATGCTCGAAATGCTCGACCGTGGGGAAGAAACGATGTTGGCGATTCGCAATTTCGGCGATAAATCGCTGGACGAATTGAAGCAACAGCTGCGCCTGAAGGGCTTTCTGGCGGAAGAAGATGAGGTCAAGCGGTCGGCTTGAGCCTTCGGTGGCTGATAGAGGAGTTTATAATGCGACATAAAGTACATGGCCGCAAGCTAAATCGAGATACCGCCCATCGCAACGCGTTGCGGCGAAATCTGGTCGCCGACTTGCTGGTATTCGAAAAGATTACCACGACCGAGGCCAAGGCCCGGACGATTCGGCCCGCGGCGGAAAAAATGATCACCCTGGCCAAGCGTGGGCTGTCATCGTCCAGCGAACAGCCGGCTTCGTCAATCCACGCCCGCAGGCTGGCCGCTGCCCGTCTGCCGAATTCGCGCACCCAGGAAGGTGAAGACGGATCGTTCGAAGAGGTCGATGTCGTCCGCAAACTTTTTGAGGAGATTGCGCCACGCTATGCCAACCGGCCCGGCGGCTACACCCGCATGGTGAAGATTGGCCGGCGGCCGGGCGACAACGCCGACATGGCCGTGGTGATGCTTGTCGAGGATTAAGCAGACGTGTGGAGCCTGCGTCGAAGGTTGACCAAACCGTAGCCCGAACATTTCGGGCGATTGTCCAGTACGATGGGACCGCCTATAACGGTTTCCAGCGACAAAGACACGGTGTCCCTTCGATTCAGGCCGAACTTGAAGATGCCCTGGCCCGTCTGGCAGACCGCCCGATTCGGGTTCTGGGGGCGGGGCGAACAGATACCGGCGTTCATGCGCTGGGACAGGTCATAAGCTTTACAATTGAATGGCCGGGTAAGCATGGGCCTGGAGCGCTCCAACGGGCGCTTAATGCCAATTTGCCGCCGGATATTGCCGTGGTCGAACTGGTCGAGGCGGAGCCGGGGTTTCACCCCAGGTTTGACGCTCGCCGAAGATGCTACGAATACTATATCCTGAACGTGCCCGTGCGGCGGCCGCTGTTGCGCTGGCGTGCATGGCATGTGGCTCGCACGCTGGATGTTGACCGAATGAACGAAGCCGCAAAACTTCTGATTGGGGTTCACGACTTTGCAACGTTCGGCCGCGCACCCGTCGGTGATAACACTGTTCGGGAGGTACATTCGGCGATTTGGCGACGTGAGGATGAGATGGTCATCTTCCGGATTTGCGCCAACGCTTTTTTGCAGCGCATGGTGCGCAGCGTCGTCGGCTCGCTGAAGATGGTAGGCACAGGCGGATGGTCGAAAGACGATTTTGCCGATGCAATTGTGTCGTGTGAGCGGAAACGTTCGGGAACGGCGGCTCCGGCCCACGGGCTTTATCTGGTATCTGTGGAATATAATAACTGATATGGACCTGATTATCCGGCCACCCGCCGGTGGAGGAATGAGATGAAAACTTACGTAACCAAACCTGCAGAGGTCGAGCGCGCTTGGTACGTTGTTGACGCCGAGGGGCAGACATTGGGTCGCCTGGCGTCAAGTGTGGCCACGATTCTGCGCGGCAAGCACAAGCCGATTTATAGCCCGGCAGTGGATTGCGGCGATTTTGTTATCGTCCTCAACGCCGACAAGATCGCTGTGACCGGCCGCCGGCTTGAGCAGAAAAAATATTATCGGCACTCGCTCTACATTGGCGGGTTGAAAGAGATCAGCTTGCGTGACCAGCTGCAGCAACATCCGGAGCGTGTGGTCGAGTCGGCCGTGCGCGGCATGCTGCCCAAGAATGCGCTTGGCCGCAAGATGTTCAAGAAGTTGAAGGTTTATGCCGGTGAAGAGCATCCTCATCAGGCGCAACAACCCCAGCCCCTGGAGCTGTAGGGTATACGGTTCTTACCGCGTAAGAGGAATTATTTATGAGCGAATATATCGAGGGAATCGGTCGGCGCAAGGAGTCCTCGGCTCGTGTGCGCATTTACGTTCGTGAGGCTGGTCTGGAAGAAGGACCGTCTTTCATCGTTAATGACAAACCGGTGCAGGAATATTTCCCCCGCTATGGTGACTATCAGACACTCATTGGCCCTCTGGAAGACAGCGGTCTGATGGGTAAGGTCGATGTGACCGTACTGGTGCAGGGTGGCGGCATCACCGGGCAAACCAGCGCCGTTCGTCTGGGGCTGGCTCGCGCAATCGTCAAATATGATGAGGAATTGCGCGCGCCTTTGCGTGCCGGGGATCATTTGACGCGGGATGCCCGCGTGAAGGAACGCAAAAAGCCCGGCCTCAAACGTGCCCGCAAGGCCCCGACCTATACCAAGCGCTAAGCCACCAACGCTTAGGGTTTGCTGGGCTACAATCGGCCTGTCCGATTAGTAGTCCTTTCACAGATGACCATCACAATTGTTGGTCTCGGACCCGGAGATGCCGGCCTGATTACTCGTCAGGTCTGGCATCTCCTTTCCGCGGCCGATGCCGTCTACCTGCGCACAGCCCGCCACCCGGCTGTCGCTGAGCTTCCACCCCACTTGGTGCGCCATACCTTCGACGGAATTTATCAAAGTTCCGAACATTTTGATGAGGTATATCGACGCATTGCCGCTGAAGTGCTGCGCGCGGGATCGCAGTCAGATATCATCTATGCGGTACCAGGCGATCCCCATATTGGCGAAACGACAGTCGCCGCCATTGCCCGCGGCGCGGCTGAAGCCGGCATCTCCATCCGGATTCTCCCCGGCATCAGTTTTATCGAGCCGACTCTTTCCGCGCTGGGAGTAGATGGCCTTGACGGATTGCAATTGTTCGACGCTATCGAACTTTCCGCTCTGCTTTACCCGTCGATCAACCCGGATGTTCCTGTATTGCTGGGCCAGGTCTATAGCCGTTTTCTGGCCGGCGAGCTTAAGCTCGTGCTCCTCAATTTATACCCGCCCAATCATCGTGTCGCGCTGGTTCATTTGGCCGGCCAGAATGAACAAATTGTTGAATGGTTTGCGCTTCATGAATTCGACCGCAGCGCGCGCATTGATCATTTAACCAGCCTCTACATTCCGGCATTACCCATTAAGGCGGGATTGGCAAATTTGGCTGAGACGGTCGCCACCTTGCGCAGTCCCGGTGGTTGCCCATGGGATCAAGAGCAGACGCCCCAGAGTATGCGTGGTGGTTTTCTGGAAGAAGCGTATGAGGTACTGGCTGCTCTCGATGCCGACGATCGGGACAATTTGCGCGAGGAACTGGGCGATTTGCTCTATCACATTGTCATGCAGACGCAGATGGCATCCGAAGCGGGTGATTTCACGTTGACGGATGTCATTGCCGGAATCGAGGCAAAACTGAAGCGTCGCCATCCCCACGTGTGGGGCGATTGGCAAGTAAGCACCTCGGCTGAGGTCCTGCGAAATTGGGAGTTGCTGAAAGAGCAGGAGAAAGCAGGGCAACCCACCGCAGTTGAATCACGTCTTTCCGGTGTACCGCTGATTTTTCCGGCGCTAGTTCGTTCCCAAAAGATACAATCCAGGGCAGCCAGAGCCGGGTTCGACTGGCCGGACATTAGTGGCGTATACGATAAGCTGGAAGAAGAAATCAACGAGCTTCGGACGGCTGCAACCGACGATGAGAAGCGTCTTGAATTGGGAGATATTCTATTTGTCGTGGCCAATCTGGCGCAGTGGCTGGGGATTGAGGCCGAAAGCGCATTACGCGAGGCGAACAATCGCTTCACGGCCAGATTTCAGCAGATCGAGCGCTTCATAACTGAACGAGGCCTGGACTGGGAGACTCTCTCGTTTTCAGAACTTGATGCTCTATGGGAAGAAGCTAAGGCTACCCTTGCCGATTCGCCCTAACCTGATAGAGTTGATATATAACCAGCCTGATCCTGGTTTCGTTTTACGAACGTGAACGTAGTACTGAACGTTATTCTTCTTTCGGCGGCGGCCGTTTCGATTTTGGCAGCCCTGTACTTCGTGATGAAGGCGGTGGGTGCGAGATCGAACATTCACCGCCAGGCCTATAATGTGGGGCAGGCGGAAGCCAGACGCGATGGCCAGGTAAATGGTCTTCGAGCCGTCATGTTTTTCGTCGTCGGCCTAATCTTCCTAGGCATATTTGCCGTCAAGCCACTCGTTTCCCGGGTTGTAACCTCACCTGAACCTACCCCGACGGTTCCTGCTGTGGTTGTCCCTACTAAACCTCCTGTTGTCGCGACACTCCCGGTGCTGGAGAGCACCATAGCTCCAACACCGTCCGGTCCTGAGCCGTCACCTTCGCCCGAACTCACGGCCGCGCCAACAGCAACAACCGCGCCTGTCACGGCCACTGTGAGCAGTGGCGTCGGTGTCTGGTTACGTGGCGCGCCAAGTACAACCGGCGAGCAGCTGGAATGGTTGTTGGACGGGACGGTTGTGACGTTGTTGGCCGGGCAGGAAACGGCTGATGATTTACTTTGGCAGCAGGTCCGAACCGAAGCCGGGGTCGAGGGATGGGTAGCGCGCGATTTTCTTTCTACGGCTGAGCCGACTCCATAAGTAGTCTTTTGCGTTTAGCGCGCGTCCCGCCTTATCTCGGTCGTTCCATCGCTTGCGCGGAATGGGGCGATTGATGCCGGAAGTAAGTGTCATAAAGCTCGGCGTAATGGCCACCTTCCACCATTAGCGAACGATGGCTGCCCTCTTCGATAATCTGTCCCTTTTTCAGTACGATGATCCTGTCGGCCGAGCGCACGGTGGATAGGCGGTGGGCGATGATGATCGCCGTGCTGTTGGCCATGATGAGGTCAAGGGCGTGCTGGATTTGTGATTCAGTGAAAGGATCCACGCTGGCGGTAGCTTCGTCCAGGACGAAGATCCTGGGTTGCTGAACCAGGACGCGGGTCAGGGCCACGAGCTGGCGTTGGCCCATCGACAATCGGCTACCGCGCTCGCCTACGTCACTCCAGATACCGTCCGGCAGAGTATCCAGCCATTCACCGTTGCCAATCTTCCGGGCCATTTGCTCGATATGCTCATCAGACGCTTCGGGGCAAGCATAACGAATATTTTCAGCGACTGTTCCGGCAAAGAGAAATGGGACCTGGGATACGATACCTAATTGTTTCCGGTAGGCGATCAGGTCCAGGGTGCGGATGTCACGGCCATCGACCGTAATCCGTCCTTCCTGGAACTCGTAAAAGCGAGCGATCAGTTTGATGATGCTGGATTTTCCCGCTCCGGTATGACCCACAAGGGCGACACTTTCGCCGGGCAGGATGTGCAAATTAAATCCGTTGAGTATCTGTTCCTTGTTGGAGTAGCGAAAAAATACATTATCGAAGTTGATATCCCCGTTTAATGATTCTACCGGGAGATTGTCCGTCTGGGTGACGCTGGACTCGGCGTCGATTAGTCCGAAGACTCGTTCTGTTGATGCCAGTCCGGCCTGGAATTGACTCCAAAATGCTGACAGGTTCGTCACCGGGAACCAGAAACGGTCGACTGTGGTGATAAAAAGATACCAGGCGGCAATGGAGATAGCGCCGGTCACTGTGCTGCGCCCGCCGAAATAGACAAGCATGGCCGTTCCCAAACCGGCCAGGGCGTTGAGTGTAGGGAAAATGTTCGACAGGACGAACGCGCGACGAATATTGATGCTGTACGACTGGTTATTGACCTGCATGAACTCGTCATATATTGCGGCTTCCTGACGAAAATTCTTTGCCACCCGAATACCGCTCACGGCTTCCTGGATCGATTTGTTCACTTCGGCCAAAGCCCGTGAACTTTGTCGGGTCACATCGCGAGCCAGCCGCCGAAAGGCCAGGGCCACCAGAGCGACAATGGGTGTCATGGCCAGAACGGCAAGAGTCAGGCGCACATCAATCGTAAAGAGGACAAATATGAGGATAAACGCCACGGCAAGCTGGTTTATAACATCCATGGCGATGGTGACGACCTCGCCAAAATCCTGCGTGTCGCTGGTGATGCGGCTGACGATGCGGCCGGTGCTGTATTCATCGAAGAACGACAAGTCCTGATGGATTGCCGCGTCGAAGGCGTCATCCCGCATGGTTACAACTACGTCGGCAATGACCTGTGCTGACAGGTAACGACGTATGCCCGAGAGTGCCCAGGTTGCGATTCCGATGAAAAATACCAGAATTACCAACCATACCGGAAACGCCGAGCCTTCGGTGCCGCTGTTCAAGCTGCTTGCGATCAGGATTGGTAACAACGCGCCAGATGCCGCCAGCAGGAAAATTGCTATTGTGACAATGATTACTTTTGTCTTGTGCGGGCGGAAGTAATTGAGAATTCGCTTGACCAGATCGCTATCGCTGTAGACGCGATCGTATTTCTCCGCTCCAAGCCCGCGAGTCATAGCTGCCATCTACTTCAACCTCAATCACAAGATCCGCTGACCAAGCAATGATGCTGCCAGACCAACCGCAAGTTCGGCTGTCTTGTTCATCTCATCCAGGATGGGATTGATTTCAACAATATCCAGCGATTCGACCCGACCGCTATCGCCGAGGATTTCCATCAGAAGGTGGGCCTCACGGTAGGTCATGCCGCCGGGCACGGGGGTTCCGACGCCGGGCGCTTCGCTGGGATCGAGACTGTCCAAATCCAGACTAATATGGATTCGCGACAAGTGCCTCAGCCGGTCGAGGGCCTGGCGAGCCACGACGGCCATGCCGAATTCGTCGATATGGCGCATGGTGAAGACGTGGATGCCGCTACGAATCAGCCGTTCCCGTTCGACAGGGTCCAGGTTGCGGATGCCAATCTGGACAATCTGCGAGTTCTTCAGCTTAGCGCCCGGCGTGCCGATGTTGACGAGCGCTTCCGGTCCCTCGCCCAGCAACGCGGCCACGGGCATGCCGTGGATGTTGCCACTTGGCGATGTTTCCGGGATATTGAAGTCGCTGTGGGCGTCGATCCAGATCACGCCGATAGGGCCATCCTTTGCGGACGCGGCCGCAGCCACAGAGCCGATGCTGATGCTGTGGTCACCTCCCAGAAAGATGGCGAATTTGCCGTCATCGATCCACGGGGCGGAGCGTTCGTAGAGTGTCTGGCAAACGGATGTGACAGCGCGTAATCTTCGCCCTGTCCCTTCGGCGACGTGTTCTTCAGGGTTAGGTACGGCGACGTTACCCTCGTCGTACACGATGTGTCCCAATTGCTCCAATCGCCCTTTCAAATTGGCGTACCGTACGGCGCTTGGGCCGGTATCGACCCCCCGGCGACTCTGTCCCAGATCCATTGGCACGCCTAAAACGTGTATTTCACGTTGCATCAATTCTCTCTACCATCCATTTGATAATTCTTGATCGTGATGCCTCTCCGGAAGAAAGTGGAACAGGTGTGACCGATGAAGGAATTATCACAATATTTAGATATCTGGCTGCCCCGGACGTCATATTGTGGCCCATATATTCCGGGCACGCAACCGCGCACGTTGGCCTGAACCGGCGCGCAGCATATAATGGATTTAATGGAATCACTCGATTGGTACAAGGTCGAGCAACTGTCGTGGCCTGCCGACTGGTCAGCCATCTTCGGCCGTGAGGGACCACTCCTGATGGAAATAGGCTTCGGCAGCGGTCTGTTTCTCGTGGACATGGCTCGTCGGAATCCCAAAGCCAACATCATCGGATTGGAAATCGCCTTACCTTCCATTCGCAACGCTGCCGAAAAGGTCGCCAGAGGCGGGTTGACAAATGTTCGACTCTTTCAGGCAAGCGCGGAATCGACGCTGCAAGCGCTGTGTGTGCCGGATAGCGTGGCGGGCGTTGTTATTAATTTTCCCGATCCGTGGCCAAAGAAGAACCATCGAGATCGCCGTCTCATCGATGACGAGTTCCTGTGTCTGCTGGCCAGCCGGATGTTTGCCGGCGCTCGCCTGGAGATCGCGACGGATCACGTCGATTATGCCGGGCAAATCACCGCCGTTTTGCAACGCTCACCTCACTTTGAAAGCGATCTTGATGTAGCGTTCACGCGGGTCGACGAGGGCCGTGTCCAGACCAAGTATCAGCAGGTGGCGTTGGCCGAGGGGCGTGTGCCCTATTTTTATAAGTGGCGACGTAACGAAGTGCCGGCCGAAGATCATTTCCCAATCCCCAAGGAGCTGCCTATGCCCCATGTTATCATTCGCTTACCCGCCGACACTTCCGAGATTGGGAGGTATTTTCGACCGGCGGTCGTTGAACAGGAATCGACGTATATCCGGTTTGTCGAGGCCTTTCAGTCGTTTCACGACGGCAAGCTTCTAATCGAGACCTACATCAATGAAGGGCCAATATTGCAGCGTATCGGTCTGGAGATCCGGGCACGCGCGACGGGCGAGATCGTCATCGGGCTGGCCGAGATCGGGTTTCCGCGACCAACACGCGGTGTCCATCTGGCGATAGCCGCCCTGGTGCAATGGCTGCGCCGAGAGTTTCCGTCTTTGGTAGTTGTTCAATCAAATTTGCAGGGTGAATATGCCGACATTCCACACAAACGGGATTGACTTATATTATGAAACTGTAGGGCAGGGGGAACCGGTCCTCTTGTTGCATGGGCTGGGTTCCTGCGCTGAGGATTGGGCTTTGCAGATACCTGCGCTGGCGCAGCGCTATCGCGTGATTGCGGCCGATATGCGCGGACACGGGCATTCCGATAAGCCCCACGGCCCGTACTCTGTGGCGATGATGGCCACTGATGTTCTGGGGCTGCTTGACGGGCTGGGAATAAAATCAACCCATATTATTGGCTTGTCAATGGGCGGGATGATTGCCTTTCAACTGGCGGTTGACCATCCCGATCGGGTGCGGAGCATGGTAATCGTGAACAGCGCCCCGGCGCTCGTCGCCCAATCGTTTGGTGAGAAGCTGAACATCAAACAGCGCCTGTTACTGGCTCAACTGTTTGGACCGGCACGGACGGGTCGCTTCCTCAGCAAGCGCCTGTTTCCCAAACCTGATCAGGAATTCATGCGCGCCCAGTTGATCGAACGATGGGCGAAAAACGACAAGGACGCCTATCTCGCCTCCATGCGCGCGCTCATCGGTTGGAGTGTGCTAGATCGCGTCGGCTCCATAAGTTGTCCAGTCATGGTGATCGCGGGCGACAGGGACTATACGCCGCTGGAAGCCAAGCGAAAATATGTCGCTTTAATCCCAAATGCCCAATTGAAGGTAATCGAAGATTCCGGCCATGCCACGCCGATCGACCAGGCTGACCGATTTAACGCCTGTGTGCTCGAATTTTTATCCGGTGTCGATGGTCAGGCGAACGGACAGGCATGATGGTGGTGATAACAAGATGAAGATATTGATTGCCGGCGAACTCCCTTTCATTGATGAGGTCGAACGTCTGTGCCGCCGGGCGGCCCACGATGTACGGGTCTTTTTGGTGGAAGATTTTCTGGGCGCGGTCGAGGCGGGTTATGAATTGGACGGCATGTCCGAGGTCGAAATCGCGATTGAGTTGCACAACGAATCCGCGGCCGCGAAGCAGGAGTTATTACTGGCCATGGGGACGATGCTGCCTGACGACGCGCTTATCCTGACGTCCTGCCTGGCGACCAGCGCCACCCAGGCGGCATCGTGGACCGATCGCCCCGAACGGGTGGTTGGCTTTGCTGTCCTGCCGCCCGTGCCGGATGAGGGTATCATCGAACTGGCAGAGGCGCTCCAGACCGCCGAGTCGGCGTTGGTGCAGGCGGAGCTGTTCTGGCGCGGGTTGGGGCAGGAGACGATCATCGTGGCCGACGGGCCGGGACTGGTGCGGGCGAGGACGGTTTGCTGCCTGATCAATGAGGCCGCGAGCCTATTAATGGAAGGGGTAGCTACGGCGGCTGACATCGACAAGGCGATGCGCCTGGGGATGAATTACCCAATCGGCCCGCTTGCATGGGCTGACGTCATTGGGCTGGACGCGGTCCTGGGGGTTATGACGGGCCTGTTCGAGGAGTGGGGTGACGACCGCTACCGGCCGTCCCCGTTGTTGCGCCGAATGGTCGCGGCCAATCTGTTGGGGCAGAAGACCGGTCGCGGCTTCTTCACCTATGAGGATGCGTGATCGCGCTCACCTAAAGCTCTTGCGGATACGGTTCCACGCCGGGACCGATGTGCTTCTGGAAGAGTTTTAGTATCTCGCCCGGATCGGCGTGGCGGCCGGCAACCTTTTTCGAGAATAATATGTCACCGTCAACAGTGAAGATGAATACTCCTTTGTCGCCGGTGATTAACTTGAAGCTCTCGATGACGTGCTGATATTGGGAGAGGATTTCGTCCGCCACACGGGCGGCGCGCGGCCAATAGTTTCAGGGGACGCAATATTCGAGGGTGATGATGTGTTTTCGCACTTGTTGACTTCCGTAAACCGAAAATTCCTATGGGTCAGTAATCTTATTCGCGTCCTGCATCCCGGTCAAATCTCACCATCGCCCAGGTTTTCAAACCGAAAAAGTCTCATGTCTGCTTGACAATCGACCCCCTCTGGGCTAGAATCCCTTCTTGCTGTTGGGCCTGTAGCTCAGCTGGGAGAGCGCTACAATCGCACTGTAGAGGCCAAGGGTTCGAATCCCTTCAGGTCCATCTGACAGCCGAGGCGCTTGCGCCCACACGGTAGCTTACAACCGAAGATACAAAGGCTGTGAACAGGAGTAGTAGGCACGTCTGAACAGAGAGTTGCCCCAGGGCTGTAAGGGCGACGAATGATGCCGAACTCGCCTGGGAGCTGCATCGGTGATAATATAGCCGGTGCCGGTTTACACCCGTTACGTGTTAAAGTGGATGGTATGGGCCTGTAGCTCAATTGGGAGAGCGCCACAATGGCATTGTGGAGGTCAAGGGTTCGAACCCCTTCAGGTCCACTATTGTACCGTCAATCAGAGTGGTACCGCGGAACCCCTTTCGTCTCTGAACGAAAGGGGTTTTTTGTTTGAAATTTTCATAATTTATCGTTGGTCGTTGTGGAGTTCTGGCTATGAGTGAATCATACAATCCGGCCGTGATTGAGCCGAAATGGCAGAATAAATGGGATGACGATCATCTCTATCGTTCCGTCGTTGACTGGAGCAAACCCAAGCATTACGCGCTGACCATGCTGCCTTACCCGAGCGGCGATTTGCATATCGGCCATTGGTTCGCCATGACGCCCTCCGACGCGCGGGCGCGGTTTATGCGCATGCGCGGCTACAACGTGCTGTTCCCCATGGGTTTCGACGCCTTCGGCTTGCCGGCTGAAAACGCCGCAATCCAGCGCAATATTCCGCCCAGGAAATGGACCTACGCCAATATCGAGCGGATGCGCGGGCAACTGCGCAGCATGGGCGCGATGTTCGATTGGGAGCGCGAGGCGGTCAGTTGTGACCCCGCCTATTACCGCTGGACGGAATGGTTCTTCACGAAGTTTTTCGAGAACGACCTGGCTTATCGTGGCGAGGGCCTGGTCAACTGGTCGGAAACCCTGCAAACGGTATTGGCCAATGAACAGGTCATCGACGGCAAGGATGAGCGGACCGGACAACCTGTCATCCAGAAGATGATGGAGCAATGGTTCTTTGCCATCACACGCTACTGCGATGAACTGCTGGACTTTTCTCCTCTGGATTGGCCGGAGCCGGTCAAGATGATGCAGACCAACTGGATCGGCCGCAGCGAGGGCGCGCGCGTGTTCTTCACGAGCGAGGACGGCGACCCGATCGAGATCTACACCACGCGGCCGGACACGCTCTGGGGAGCGACATTCATGGTCCTGGCTCCGGAGCACGATCTGGTGGATGTATTGACGACCGATGACCGGCAGGAGGCTGTAACGGCTTATCGAGACCAGGCGGCGCGGGCGACCGAGATCGAGCGCCTGTCCGACACACGGGAGAAGACGGGCGTTTTCACTGGTGGCTATGCTATCAATCCGGTGAATGGTGCCCGCGTCCCCGTCTGGATCGCCGACTACGTGTTGAGCACCTACGGGACCGGGGCGATCATGGCTGTGCCCGCCCATGACCAAAGGGACTTTGAGTTCGCCCGAAAATATGACTTGCCGATTGTGCCGGTAATCCAGCCGTTTGGAGAGGACCTGGACGGCGAGGCGATGGAATCTGCTTACGTCGGCCCTGGGGCGATGATCAACAGCGGCCAGTTCAACGGCACGCCGGTGACGGCCGACAAGGGATGGGCCAACCCATCGGTCAACGCCGTCGCCGATTGGCTGGCGGGGCGCGGTATCGGCGGGAAATCCGTCAATTACCGGATGCGCGACTGGCTCATCAGCCGCCAGCGTTATTGGGGCGCGCCGATCCCGGCCATTTACACTGCCGAAGGGACGATTGAGATGGTGCCGGATGATCAATTGCCGGTGCTGCTTCCCGATGATGTCCATTTCATGCCGACCGGTCAAAGCCCACTGCGATCCCACGAAGGGTTTCTGCACACGACTGACGCGGAAGGCAACCCGGCCCAGCGCGAGACGGACACGATGGACACGTTCATGTGCTCATCGTGGTACCAGTATCGCTACCTCAGCCCCGGGTACGATGGCGGCCCGTTCGATCCGGCCGAGGCGGCCTACTGGTTGCCGGTGGACGTCTATACCGGTGGCGCGGAACACGCCACCATGCATCTGCTCTACACGCGGTTCTTCACCAAGGCCATGCGTGATTTGGGGCTGTTTGGCGAGGTTGATGCCCTGATGCGCGCCAACGGGCGCGATCCGCGAAGGCAGTTCGATGAGCCGATGACCATGCTGCGCAATCAGGGGCAGATCCTGGGCGCCGAGCGACGGGGCGATTTCATCGTCGCGACCGGCCGGCGGGCGAATAATGTGCTGGTGGCGAGTCGGGTTCAGGTAGTCGAACCGAACTCGCTCCCCAGTGGAGTGAGCGAGGATTCGGTAATCGGCGAAATCATAAAGCGCACCGAGAACATCCTGCAAGTCGACGTGGCGGGCGACACCCCGATGACGGTCGAGGTAGCGCCTGACGCCGTGATCGAGATACCGTCCATTGAGGGCGAGAACAGTCTCAATCAGCTCCGGCATCATCTGGAGATTCAGCGCATGTCCAAGAGCAAGGGCAACGTCGTGAATCCGGACGAACTGGTGGCTCAATTTGGCGCGGATACCGTCCGGGCTTACCTGATGTTCTTCGCCAAGTGGGATCAGGGCGGACCGTGGAACTATGGTGGTATCAAGGGGCCGCAACGGTTGCTGCAGGATGTGTGGGAAATCGGCCGCGCTGAATATTCACCGGTCAAGGAAGATGCGGCAGCGACGCGCGCTCTTCGCCGGAAAACCCACCAGACGATCCGCAAGGTGACCCAGGACCTGGATGAGTTCTCCTTCAACACGGCCGTGGCCGCAATAATGGAACTGCGCAATACGATCACAGCCGCCCAGCGCGCGGCCGACGTGAGTTTGGCCGCCTGGGACGAGGCAGTTGATACCTTGCTGCTGCTTCTGGCGCCGATCTCGCCCCATATCACCGAGGAGTTATGGGCACAGCGGGGACGCCCCTATAGCATCCACACCCAATCATGGCCGCAATGGGACGAGGATGTGGCGCGCGAGGAAACGATCAGCCTGATCATCCAGATCAACGGCAAGACGCGCGATAAAATTGACGTGCCGGCCGGGCTGGACGAAGAGGAACTGCGTCGGGTCGCTCTTGATTCGGAGAAGGTTCTGCGCGCGCTGGCCGGACAAACGCCGCGTAAGGTTATCGTCGCCCGCGGCAGCCTGATTAACATAGTCGTCTGACCGGCTGGGGCAGGCGCGCCTCAGGGAACGCCTGCCCCCAATCCGGCCACCCCGTTGACAATCTGATATAGCCCGAATGCGAACAGTCCGACGACCGATACGAGACCCAGGGCGCGATTGACGCGCGGATCGACTTTTCCTGCTGCCCCGAAAATCAGGATAAAAATCATGAGACCGCCAATGAGGGCGGCGTAAAAGCCCAAGAGAAAAGCCAGCCCTGAGGTTGGCGCTTGCCGCCACGCCTCAATGAAGATCGGCCCGGCGACAGTTGCCCAATAGATGTAGGGTCCTAGGCTGAGGAAATTCATCAGGGCCGCCTTCAGAATGTTCTTCGTGACGCTCCCGTCCACCAAAGCCGCTTCACCTGAATCGGCCGGTGCGCCGGCTTTGAATGACTGCGATGCGCCCCACGCCAGAAACAGCAAATAGGTCCCACCCGCGAGCTGGAGCGCGGAGAGAAGCCATCCCGGCAGACGGGTGAGGATAAGAAGCACGATCAGGATGATCGGCCCGTCGCTGATGAGCGGCGCAAACGCCGCCGGCATGGTCCGCCGCCAGCCGTCGCGGGCGATGAGCGACAGCAGAAATGCCTGAAGGGGGCCAGGCTGGGCGGCCGCGGTCGTCCCGAGGATCAGCCCCTGAAGCAGGTAGGCCAAGGTAAACAGGTATCCTGATTAATCTATAGACGGGTGAGGATGTCGGGGCCGTTGTGGGTGATTGCCAGCATGTGTTCGAACTGCACGGAGAGTTTGCCGTCGGCGGTGATAACCGTCCAGCCGTCAGGCATGAGGATCCACTCATAGGTGCCTTCGTTGATCATCGGCTCGATCGTGAAGGTCATGCCGGGCAGGAGTCGTGGCCCCGGGTCAGATTGCCGGACGTGGGACACTGATAAATTCTCGTGCAGGACGCGGCCGATACCGTGACCACCCCACTCGTGAACGACCGTCACTCCCTGCGTGTCGGCGTAATCTTCAATGGCGCGGCCGATATCGTTCAGCCGATTGTTGTATTGGGCAGCATTGATGCCCAGGTGAAGGGCTTCGCGGCCGATGGCCAACAACCGATCGACGTGGGGAGCGACCCGGCCAACCGGATAGGTGACGCACGCATCACCGCAGAAACCCTTGAGGCGCAGGCCGATGTCGATGCCGACGATATCCCCCTCTTCCAGCACGCGATCATCCGGAATCCCGTGGCATATTTCGTGATTCACCGAGGCGCATATGACGCCGGGAAAGGGAGGATGTTCTCGCCGGCTGCCGCGGTAACCTTTATAAAGCGGCTCCGCGCCAATCTTGTAGATATGGGTCTCGACGAGACTGTCGAGGGCTTTCAGGGTGACGCCGGGCTTCACGTTTTCTTCAAGTATGGCGAAGCACTCGGCGACCAGGCGACCCGCGTTTCGCATTCGGGCCAGGTCTTTGGGGGATTTGAGTTTCATTATAAACAGTAATCGATCTGCAAGGCAGCGAAAAGCTCACTCGCATGTTGTTTTATCAACAGACGCACTTCGTTGTCGTGGATTTATCTGTTCGGGAACCAATCTTGTGGCTTGTTGACCAGCGGCCGAATTCGATTGATGACCGTATTCCCTGGCGATTATACTTCAGTTTGAGCCGCCATCCTATTTTTTGTGGAGTCTGCCCGCGTTCTTGAGCGTGCTATCGGTTGGGAAGTTAAGACGCCGCGCTTGGTCGGGGAAAATCCTTACCCGTACACTGATGTGTCAACAGTGGGTTCGAAATAATGACGCCATCGAAATTATTTCATGCTCAATTAAATATATTCACTACTATATCAATAATATTGACAAATATATAAATAATATGTATCCTATACTGGAAAATATTCTTTCTGCTGAATCCAACAAAATGGATGACCTACTGATGACCACGAACGACTCTCCCAAATCGCTGCGCCCATTCATGACTTTGTGGGTAGGGCAGGTTTTCTCCCTGCTGGGTAGCCAACTTGTGCAATTTGCCCTTATTTGGTGGCTGACTCAGCAAACCGGTTCGGCGACCGTACTGGCGATTGCCTCGATCGTTGGCCTTGTGCCTCAGGTAGTCCTTGGGCCGTTCGTGGGCCCTCTGGTCGATCGCTGGAATCGCAAGTGGACGATGATTGTGGCTGATGCCGTAGTGGCCCTCTCGACCCTGGCACTGGTATATCTCTATTGGGCCGGTGGTGTCGAAACCTGGCAAATTTATGTTGTCTTGTTCGTTCGCGCGCTGGGTGGGGCTTTCCATTACCCGGCGATGACCGCGTCAACTTCCCTCATGGTTCCACCAGAGCACCTGACCCGTATACAGGGACTCAACCAGATACTCAACGGAGGGATGAGCATCGCCGCCGCACCGCTTGGGGCGCTTCTGCTTTCGCTCCTCCCGATGGAAGGTATCCTTTTCATTGATATCATCACCGCGATACTGGCAATAGGCACCATCCTGATCGTCGATGTTCCGCAACCGCAACGCGGGAAGGAAGACTCGTCTGCGGAGGATCAACCTACGTACTTCGATGACCTGCGGGCCGGATTTCGCTACATGATTAATTGGCGCGGATTGCTGATAATGGCCGGCATGGCCATGCTGGTGAACATGGTGCTGAGCCCCATGAACAGCTTCATGCCGTTGCTTGTGACGGAACATTTCGACGGCACAGCCTGGCATTTGGGGTTGATCGAGGCCGGCTTCGGGGTTGGTATTCTGTTGGGCGGTCTCCTTTTGGGCGTGTGGGGCGGATTTAAAAAGCGTACCTATACATTATTGATTGGATTGGCGGGTATCGGTGTTAGTGTGATGCTTGTGGGGCTGGCGCCTGCCTCGCTCTTCGGATTGGCGTTGGTCGGCATGCTGGCTGGCGGCATCATGAGTTCGCTGACCAACGGATCGATGATGGCTATTTTCCAGGCGGCCGTCGAACCGTCGATGCAAGGACGTGTGTTCACGCTGATCGGCAGCGCGGCGACGGCTATGATGCCTTTAGGTCTGATCGTGGCCGGACCGCTGGCGGATATTATCGGCGTGCAAACGCTCTTTGTTATTGGCGGGCTGATCACCATCGTCGCCGGTGTTGTCGGCTTTTTCATCCCGTCGGTCGTCAACATTGATAAGGACAGACAGGTCCATGCGGCGGTGACCGGTACAGGCATTCCGGACCCGGTTGGCCCGACATTGGAAACGGTGGAAGGTTTTTAACGGCATCCGGGGGACTTGCCAAAGGGCTGGTCCCTCCGGATGTCGAATGAATCGCGTCAGGCCGCGGTTGTAATGGCTCGCAGCGCAATCCCGAAAAGAAACAACGTTGTGAAGGCCAATACCCATTGGGCGCGGTTGGTATCGTCTCCGCGCAGTACTGACAAATAGATGAACGGCAGGAAAACAAGGGCAAAGACCCCGTAGAGAAGATGAATGCCCGAGCGCTGGATGCCGGCGCTGTACCCACCAAGCCATAAGACTGCCCCTAACACAGCCTGGGCAACGAAAATAAGCTGGCCGATGAAGGCCGCGCCGAGATAGTTGCCGTTTACGGCCTGTCCGCGAATTGCGCGAAAAAGCCCCCAAAGCCCGATGATCAGAAAAAATAGCCAGGCGGTATTTGACAGCGCCCCGTGAATCGAATGAATTACAGCCATACGATGAACCCCATAAGCGGCCGAGTTTAACCCTCCTCCAAGGGGCTGTCAACGCGCAACCACTACCTTGATGGCCTGGATGGGTTACAATTCGGACTATGGAATCGTATCAGCAGGCGATTGATTATCTATACAGTTTTATCAACTTTGAGCAGAAGTCGCTCGATCGGTATCAGGCCAGCAAGATTGACGTCGATCGCCCACGACGCCTGTTGACGCACCTCGGCAACCCGCAAGATCGCTACCCTTCGCTGCACATTGCCGGGACGAAAGGCAAGGGATCGGTGGCCGCAATGTGCGCTGCGTGTCTGCGCGCCGCGGGGCTGCGCGTGGGGTTGTACACCTCGCCTCATCTGCGTGATTTTCGCGAGCGTATACGGGTTATTACAACCGACGATCCCGACGGCCGGATACCAGAGGAAGCCTTCGTGCGTCACCTGGACGACGTTCGCGGGTTCATCGAGCAGTCGCCCGGCATCACCTGGTTCGAGATCGTGACCGCCATCGCTTTTGTTCATTTCGCTGAGGCGGCCGTCGATGTGGCCGTGGTTGAGGTCGGCCTGGGTGGGCGGCTCGATGCGACGAATGTCCTGACGCCCGAAGTGTCGGTCATTACCAGCCTGAGCCTCGATCACACCCAACTGCTCGGTGATACACTGGCGCAAATTGCCTATGAAAAGGGGGGTATCATCAAGCCGGGGGTTCCCGTAGTGGTGGCCGATCAGAAGCCGGAGGCGCTGGCGACACTGGAGAGAATTGCCGCGGAGCGAGAAGCGCCGATAACCGTCGTCGGGCGGGACTGGCGCTATCGCGCGGTGCGCACGCCCTTTAGTCAGGTGGAAAGGCAACGACTCATCGTCGACCAATCTGCGGATCCCACCTTCATCCCGTCAGGGGCCGAATTCGTCGTTTCACTCTCAGGTGAACACCAACTGGGTAATGCCGCGGTAGCACTGGCGACCCTGGAGAAGGTGCATATGCGGTTTCCCACGCTCACACTGTCCAACTTGCGCGAGGGATTGGCCACGGTGCAATGGGACGGCCGCCTGCAATTGTTGCAGACGGGAGCGGACAAACCGGCGGTATTGATCGACTGTGCCCATAATGATGACTCGGCCGCGCGGCTTGTGTCAGCCCTGGCCAGCGACTACCAATATCGGCGTCTGATCCTCATCTTTGGCGCGCCTGAGGATAAAAACGTCGCCGGCATGTTGTCGCGATTGTTGCCGATGGCCGACTACGTGATCATGACCACATCCAATCACCCCCGTTCGGCGACCCCGGAAAGATTGGCCGAGATGGCCGCGCAGCTGGACAAGGAGGCGACAATAACCCATTCCGTCGCCGAGGGGCTGACGGTGGCCTTGCGGATAGCCCAGCCGGGCGATCTCGTTCTGGCCACAGGTTCCATCATCGTCATTGGCGATTTGCTTAATCATTGGGACAAAATACAATCCGAAAACAATACCTATGGATGACTTCGATTTCAATCAGTTCCCCGACTTCCCCGAACTTTTCCCTGATCTGGGGGACGAGATATTTGATCAGCCTGTCACCAAGGACAAGAATGGCCTGATCGAGTGCCCGTTTCTTGCCCTGCGCGATTTGGTCCTGTTTCCCCAGATGGTCATGCCGCTTTTCATTGGGCGCGAGCGCTCACTGGCCGCGATCAATGCCGCCAGCCAGAAACACGAGAACCTGATCGTCGCCGCGCAACGTGATTTAAATGAACTTGATCCGGATGAGGACGGACTGTACGAAGTTGGTACGGAAGTCAGCATCGGCCGGGTTCTGCATATGCCCGATGAGACGACCAGCGTTCTCGCTCAGGGTCGTCGCCGCGTGGAGATCCTCGAATTCACCCAACGAACGCCTTACATGCGAGTTCGCGCCCGGGTAATCGAGGAGACAGACGAGTGGAAGTCTAATACGGAATCCCTTATGCGCGCTGTGTTGGCTCTGTTTGAAAAGGTCGTGGGACTGAATCACAACCTGCCCGAAGAGGCTTACACCTACGCGTTGAACCTCAATGAGCCGGGCTGGCTGGCCGATTTTATCGCCTCGGCTTTGCCCGTGCCGGTAGGTATCCGGCAGGAGATACTGGAAATCCTCGACGCTCACACGCGCCTGCAGACGATTAGCGTGCTCCTTGCCAAGGAGCTGGACGTGTTGGAACTGGAGGACGAAATCCAGAACCAGGTGCAGCAGGAGGTCGACCGCTCCCATCGCGAGCATTTTCTGCGCGAACAGATGCGCATCATCCAGGGCGAGTTGGGCGAACTTGATGTTTTTGGTCAGGAACTCAGCGAGTTGCGCGAGGCGGTTGACAGGAAGAACCTGCCGCAGGAAGTGCGAGCCAAGACCGAGAAAGAATTGGCCCGACTCAACGCCATGCCGCCCATGTCGCCGGAAATCGGCATCATTCGCACCTATATCGACTGGATTCTGGATTTGCCGTGGGTGGAGGAATCGGCCGACAATCTGGACGTGCGTAACGCCGCCGAGGTGCTTGACGCTGACCATTACGGTTTGGAGCGGGTGAAGGATCGCATCCTTGAATACATCGCCGTCCGCCGGATTGCCTCAGACAATATGCGCAGCCCGATTCTGTGTTTTGTGGGACCGCCGGGTACGGGCAAGACCTCTCTGGGGCGCTCCATTGCTCAGGCGCTTGGGCGCGAGTTTGTGCGCATCAGTTTGGGCGGTGTGCGCGATGAGGCTGAAATCCGTGGCCACAGGCGCACCTACATCGGCGCGATGCCCGGCCGGATTATTCAGGCGATGCGACGTGTCGGCACACGTAACCCGCTGTTCATGCTGGATGAAGTGGACAAGCTGGGCGCTGATTTCCGCGGCGACCCATCCGCGGCGCTGCTGGAGGTGCTGGACCCGGAGCAGAACTATTCGTTCGTCGATCATTACCTGGGTCTGGAGTACGACCTATCGCGCGTACTGTTTGTCACGACCGCCAATTATCTTGATTCCATCCCCCACGCCCTGCAGGATCGCATGGAGGTCATCGAATTTTCCAGCTATCTCGAAGAAGAAAAGCTGGGAATTCTGCATCAGTTTCTGGTGCCCCAGCAGCTTGAACAGCATGGATTGGCCGACAAAAAAATACGCTTTGAGGAAGATGGTTTGAAAACCCTGATTCGGGAATATACGCGGGAAGCGGGCGTGCGTAATCTTGAGCGGGAGGTCGCTAACGTCGCCCGCAAAATCGCCCGGCAGGTGGCCGAAGGGAAGCGCTATCCCCGGCAAATCACTTCCGAAAAGGTGCGCGAGTTGCTCGGGCCGCCGCGATTCCTCGAAGACACCCGATCAGATGTTGACGAGATCGGCGTCGCCACCGGCGCGGCATGGACGGCCGCGGGCGGAGAACTGATGACTATCGAAGTGAATCTGATGCCGGGCAAGGGGAGCCTGACCCTGACCGGCCAGTTGGGTGAAGTGATGCGCGAGAGCGCCCAGGCGGCCCTCACCTACACGCGCAGCCAGGCCGAAGCGCTGGGGATTGCGCCGGAACGGTTTGAGAGGACCGATATCCACATCCATCTGCCTGAAGGCGCGGTGCCCAAGGATGGTCCTTCGGCCGGGGCGACGCTGGCGACGGCGCTCATATCGGCTTTCACCGAACGACCCATCCGACGCGACGTGGCTATGACCGGCGAGATCACATTGCGCGGCCGGGTGCTGCCGGTCGGCGGTGTGCGTGAGAAGGCGCTGGCTGCCCGACGAGCAGGAATACACACCTTCATACTGCCGCGCAAGAACGAGCGGGATCTAATGGAAATACCGAAAAATCTGCGGCAGGACGTACATTTTGTCCTGGTCGATCGCATTGAGGAAGTCCTGGAAGTAGCATTGACATCGGATAAAGAGTCAGGGGAGGGATGATCGTGACGTCATCAGTACTGCCGATCGCAACGTTCTCGATCGCGGCTTACGATCCCGGTAGGGGAGAGTGGGGCGTCGCTGTCCAGTCGAAATTTCTGGCATGCGCGGCCGTGGTCTCGTGGGCGCGCGCCGGCGCGGGAGCGGTTGCAACGCAATCCTTCGCCAATGTTGCCTATGGCATCGACGGATTGGCGATGATGGGAGACGGACAAAGCGCGGCCGACACGATTGCCCATCTGACCGGGAGCGACGAGCAACGCGCCTTGCGGCAGGTAGGTATGGTAGATCGCAATGGGCACGCCGCCGCCTTCACCGGCGAAGGATGTTACGATTGGGCAGGGCACATCGTCGGCGACGGGTTTACCTGCCAGGGCAATATTCTTGTGCCCGGGACGGTCGAAGCGATGGCCGCATCCTTTGAAGAATCGCGACGTGGTGCAGGCGAGCTGGCCGATTGGCTGGTCACCGCGTTGGCGGCCGGGCAGGCGGCAGGGGGAGACAGCCGCGGCCGGCAGGCGGCCGGCGTCCTCGTCGTGCGCCACAACGGCGGTTACGGTGGCA
>JAHDWL010000003.1:0-135465 GCA_023384355.1 Anaerolineae bacterium | reverse complement strand
ATCATGATCGCTATCTCGATCTGCGGGTCGACGACCATCCCGATCCGATCGAAAAACTATCCGATTTGGTAGACATGCATCACCTGCTCTTCGGCACGGTCAACCCCGATAACCTGATCCCGCTCGCGGCCGTCGCCGGAGAACTTCAGGTCGTGCTGAACCGCACCGGGCATTACAACGGCCCCGTGAGCGGTACTTTCGACGATACGACGCGGGCGTCACTCATGGCCCTCGTCGGCAGCGAAAATCTTGAGGAGCGTTGGGACGGCACCGGCGACACAATCGACCGCGTTGTCGTGGACTATCTGTTGCGACGCTTTGGTTGAGACGGATGAAACCATTACTGATTGAACGGCCGATTACCGTTCGCACCTACGATGTGGATTTCGCCAGCATCGTCCACAATATCGTTTACCTTCGCTGGCTTGAGGATCTGCGCTCGGAGATATTGGCCGATATTCTGCCGATCGATGAGATCCTGGCCACGGGCATCAGTCCGATATTGACGAGGACGGAGATCGATTACCGCTGGCCGGTGCGAATCGGCGACGCGGTCACGGGTCACATGTGGGTAGATGAGATGGCGCGTACACGCTGGACGCTGGCGGCCGAAATTGTCGTCGGCGATCGTGTTTGCGCGTCGGCTCGCCAAAGCGGGTATTTCGCCGACCTCAAAACGCTCCGGCCGGTTCGCGTGCCGGGTGCGCTTAGAGAACAGTGGCAAGCGGTAGTCGCGTCTGAAGTTCGCTAATCCCGCCAATAGGCGCGTGACCTGCCCGCGCGGGTTTGGGTCACGCCCAGTTCTCTATCTGCTTCTTGATCGTGCTGACGAAATTATCGGCCGACGCCCCATCGAGTATCCGGTGATCGAAGGCAAAGCTGATGTACGCCATTGGCCGGATGGCGATGGCGTCATCGATCACCTTGACGCGCTTCTCGATTGCTCCCACACCCAGGATACCACACTGAGGCTGGTTGATGATCGGTGTGGCGAACAGGCTGCCTGTCGTGCCGTGGTTGGTGATCGAGAACGTCCCACCCTTGACGTCTTCGGGCCGGAGTTGCTTGCCGCGTGCACGATCGGCAAGATCGTTGATTGTCCGCGCCAACCCCAGCAGGTTCAGGCTATCGGCGTGCTTGATAACCGGCACGATCAGACCGTCGTCGATGGCGGTAGCCATGCCGATATTGATCTCGCGCCTGAGCAGGATGCCCTCATCGGACCAACTGCTGTTGACCAGCGGATGGACTTTCAGGGCATGGACTGTAGCGGCCACGATATAGGCAGTGAAAGTGAGGCGGGCGCCGTCGCGGGCAAAGCTGTCCTTGTATGCCTTGCGGTGGGCAGCCACGGCGGCAAAGTCAATTTCAAACACCGTGGTCACGTGGGGGCTGACATGCTTGCTGCGCACCATATGCTCGGCGATGGAGCGACGGATACTGGTGAGTGGCAGAAGATCTACAGCCCCATCGACCGGCGACAATGATGCCTGGCGTGGGGTTACGGGCTCCTGTCGCTCTGCCGGCACAGCCTGCGGCTGCTGTTTCGCTTCGGGTTGGGGTTTGACTTCCGCTGGTTGGGGCTCGACCGCTTTTCCGCCGGCTTCGATGTAGGCCAGTACATCTTCTTTCGTGATACGGCCATCGCGGCCCGTGCCCACGATCTGGCCCAAATCAACACCATGCTCGGAGGCGATACGGCCGACGACCGGGCTAATCCGGCCGGTGTAAACGCCACCGGTGGCAATCGCTGGCGTTGCCGGAGGTGCCTGTTGCTCTTCTTGTGGTGAATCAGAGGCCGCTTCCAGTTTGGGGAGTGCATCTTTGGTTGCGCCGTTGCCCGGAATGTTTTCGCCCGCTTCGCCAATATAGGCCAGCACGGTGCCGACCGGCACTGTTTGACCTTCATTCACGAGTAATTTGAGCACCACGCCGCCTGATTCACTGGTGGTTTCGGTCGTCACCTTGTCAGTTTCGACCTCGGCAATCGGCGCGTATTGCTCGATGCGATCCCCTTCCTTCACAAGCCAGCGGGACAGCGTGCCCTCGATGACTCCTTCACCCATTTCCGGCAGTGTTACCCCATACGCCATGTGTTAACTCCCTAATGTTTACTGGAAACTCGGATAACGGGCCGGGTTAGCCTCGTTCATCATGTCGTAGATAATCGCAAATACATCTTCCGCGTTTGGCTTGGAGAAGTATGCCCCATCTGATCCGTAAGCCGGTCGGTGTTGCTTCGATGAGATCGTGCGCGGCATGCAGTCGAGCCATTCGAACCCACCCTGGTGCTCGATGACTTCCTGAAGCATGTAGGCCGTTGTCCCGCCGGGCACGTCCTCATCAAGGAATACGATGCGGCTTGTCTTCATCAAGGATTTGATGATGGAGCCATGGATATCGAATGGCAACAGCGTCTGAACGTCGATTATTTCCACGTCGATGCCGGCGCTGCTTAACGCCTCGGCCGAGTCGAGGGCGATGCGACAGGCCGCGCCGTAAGTGACCAGGGTGACATCCTCTCCTTCGCGCAGAATCTCCGGCATTCCCAGGGGCACGGTGATATCGCCGATATTGGTCGGCATGCGTTCCTTAAGGCGGTAGCCGTTCAGGACCTCCACCACAAGGCCCGGATTGTCGCCCAGCATTAACGTGTTGTAGAAACCCGCGGCCTGGGTCATGTCGCGCGGGACGCAAATATAGATGCCTCGCAGCAGGTTGATCACGGCCGCCATCGGTGAACCGGCGTGCCAGATACCCTCCAGACGATGGCCGCGGGTGCTGATGACGACCGGCGCTTTCTGACCGCCCCGCGTCCGCCAATGAAGCGTGGCCAGATCGTCGGAGAGGACTTGCAAGCCGTACAGCAGATAATCGAGGTATTGAATCTCGGCAATCGGGCGGAGGCCGCGCAGAGCGAGACCGATCGCCTGACCGACGATAGTGGCCTCGCGTATGCCCGTGTCGGATACGCGCAACTTGCCGTATTTGGCCTGCAGTCCGGCCCAGGTTTGATTCACGCCGCCCAGCAGACCGACATCCTCGCCAAAAGCGATGACGCGCGGGTCGCGAGCCAGCAGCGAATCAAAAGCTGCGTTCAGGATTTGTGATCCGGGCACGAGCGGTGCGTCATCGTTGTAGACGGGCTTCACCTCGCTGACATGAAGAGGCGATTCGGCCGACCGGCTGTACAGGTAGGAGTCATAACGCTCCTTGTTTGAATCGTCCTGCTTCCGTTTCCACTCCAGAAGTGCGGCGTGTGGGGTGCCGTCTCCTCGCGATTCGGCGCGTGTGAGAACAAGCACCTCGCGGACGGCCGTCATGATGTCGCGGCGTAGCAAAGTCTCCCGGGCAAGCAACTGCCTGCGGATCGTAGCTATCTGTTCCGCCTCGGGCGAAGTGGCTTCGATGCGCTCGAATAGCTCCGCTGCCTGACGTCTTTCATCGTAGATCGGGCGGGTGAATGCCTGCCACGCTTTAATCCGAAAATTCTCCACCAGTTTTTCGGCGTTGCGCTCGATGTTGTCCAGCTCGCCGGATGGGGCGATCCGCTGGTCGATAATCCATTCGCGCATTTTGCGCAGGCAGTCGAACTCTTTTTCCCAGGCCAACCGTTCGGTCGATTTGTATCGTTCGTGGCTTCCTGATGTCGAGTGACCAAGCGGTTGGGTCATCTCGATGACGTGGATGATGACCGGCACTTGTTCCGCGCGCGTGAGATCGGCCGCCCGGGCGTAGGTCTCAATGAGCGCCGGGTAATCCCAGCCCTTAACGGTGTAGATCTCGTAGCCCCCGTCAGTTCCCGGATCCCGCCGGAAACCGGCAAGGAGCTCGGTCAGGTTGCCTTTGGTGATCTGATGCTTGTTGGGCACGGATATGCCGTACTCGTCGTCCCAAATTGAGATGATCACCGGGGCTTTCAGGACGCCGATGGCGTTGATCGCCTCCCAGAAATGCCCTTCGGCCGTTGAGGCGTTGCCGATGGTGCCGAAGGCAACTTCGTCGCCGTGATGCGAAAATCGGGTGAGGTGTTGCAGCTCATCCAGTTCGCGGTAGAGGTGCGAAGCGTAGCCCAGTCCGACAAGCTTCGGCATTTGTGCCGCGGTCGGCGACAGGTCGGCCGAGGAATTGAAACGCTCCGTCAAGTCCTGCCACGTGCCGTCCTCGTTGAGGAGTCGTGTGGCGAAGTGCGCGTTCATCTGTCGCCCGGCGGAATTTGGATCGGCAGTTACGTTCGAATGAGCGTAAAGCTGGGCGAAGAATTGCTGGATGGTCGTTTCGCCGATGGCGAACATAAATGTCTGATCGCGGTAATACCCCGCGCGAAAATCGCCCTTGCGAAAAGCCTTGGCCATCGCTATCTGGGCGACTTCCTTGCCGTCGCCGAATATGCCGAACTTGGCCCGGCCGTTAAGCACTTCGCGACGACCGAGCAAGCTGGCTTGCCGGCTTTGCACGGCCAAGGTGTAGTCGCGCAGCACTTCGGCCGCGCTCATGACCAGTTGTCTGGATTGTTGTGTCTTGCGCTGTTTGTCTGTTTGGGTTTCGAGCATAGTTATACGGTTTGTGGGATAGACTGCATGTAACCGGCCTGGAGTGGGTCACCAGGCTATAGTCCCATCATAACACAAATTTGACGAAGGGTAATGAAGGTTCCGGCATGATTAAGTTTTGGGCAAGGGTTTGACGCTCAGATTATCAAACAGGACGCGCACGCCACCGCCGCCAAGCGTCTGGACGAAGATACCGACGTCACCCGAAGTAAACGTGTTGTCAGTCACCCGACCGACCTCCTGATCGTTGACGAAAAAGATCAGATTGCCCGCCTCGGCTTGCACACGCAGTTTGTTGGTTACGTTCAAACCGCGCAGGACGGCGGGTGATTCGATCCACCCCCCGCCAATCATGGATTGGTTGTCCGCTACGCCGTTGTTAAATCGGCCGATCCAGACGTAGCCGTCGGAAGAGACCTCGAACAGATAGAAGTTGCCTTTCTCCACATCGGCGCGAAAGATAAGTCCGTAGCCGTTGTCGAGCGGGCCTTCGACGGGCGTGGCTTCGACTTCGTAGATGCCGTCGCTGAAGTTCTTGCCCGCCGACACCCAGCGACTGATGTCGTTTTCAATGACCTTCAAGTCATAAACGCCATTCGTTACCGCGCCAACGGAGTAAGCGTCTTCGCCGGTTCCCCAGTTCCCCTGCTCATCGAAAGTCTCGATAAACGGCAGCGAGCTGTTGCCGGAATTCCGGCAGCCGGTGATGCCAACCAATATCGATGAAAATAATATCAGCGAGAGCCGAATTAGGAGTCTGCTAGGCGATTGATGTGTCATGATGCCTCAAATTTCTTGGCGATTACCGCATTTCTGGTATACTTTCCGATGCATGGGCGCGTAGCTCAGTTGGTTAGAGCGCACGGTTCACATCCGTGAGGTCAGGGGTTCAAGTCCCTTCGCGCCCACTACGTCTTTCATCCCCGCTTTATTTTTCCGCGTTTGGATCATCTTTGTCAGGACTGTTGCGACGCGGGACCCCGGCCACGAAAGAGAGAGGCATCGCGAACATAATACCTGTTTGCGGCTGGCTCAATTTTCCGGTGACGGATTCTGTGGCTTGCAATAATTTCTCAATCATCTCCTCACCCTCGACGATCGAAAATATTGTTCGATGATGCTCCTCTCGGCTCTGGAAGAAAGAGCGCAAGCTTGGCATCAGGGGAAAATCGCCACGCAGGCTTTCCTTGTGCCGAACACGGGCCAGGCCGGTGCTATCGATGATGGTGATCCCGCCAACGCCGGCGTCTTCCCACGCATCGAAGATATCCATCTCCTGATTGAGATCGTCAATTACCAGCATGACAAGATAATACATCGTAATCAGTCCTCCCTGGATGCGGGATCATATTCGACACCGGTATTCCCTGCCACCTCTTTTTTCCCCTTCGCGGGTCCGGGATTATCTCCTCGATAGACTTGTCGCAACAGTAGCGGCGTTACCAGGGTACCCACGATGATCATGAAGACCACGACCGAGAATATCTCTTGCTGAATCATCCCCTGCGACAGCGCGACTGAGGCGACAATCAACCCAACTTCTCCGCGGGAAATCATGCCAATCCCCAAGCGCAGGGAGTCCAGTCGATTGAACCCGGCCAGCATTGCGCCGCCGCCGCTGCCGATGACTTTCGTGGCGATCGCGACGAGGGTGAGGGCCAGGGCAAACATCCACAGGTTGCCGCTAATATCTCGCAGGTTGGCTTGCAGGCCGATGTTGACCATGAAAATAGGCACAAAAAGGCCATACGCCATGGCGGACACACCTTCCTCTATCCGGTTTACATACGGGGTGCGGGCCAGGAAAAGGCCGGCCATGAACGCGCCGGTGATTGCGGCGACACCGCCCAGAGCCTCGGAAGCCCAGGCGAACAGCAAACAGACGATCAGCGAGAACGCGGTGATTACTTGACTGACAGGTAACTTGCTTACTCGTCGAAGCAGGGGAGGTAATACATACATTCCAACCGCTGTTGCGCCGGCCAGAAACAGGAGCATTCGTCCGAGAATGATCCACAGACTACCGGTTTCGCCGCTGACGCCAAACAGGACGGAAGCGACCGATAGTGCCAGGACTACGAGCACGTCGTCAAGGACAGCCGCTCCCAGCAGGCCCAGGCCGACATTGCTCCGCAGCACGCCCAGCTCCATGAGCGTTTGCGCCGAAATGCTGACGCTGGTCGGCGCGAGTGCGAGACCGATGAACACCGCTTCAGTCGACCCCATGCCGAAGAGACGCGCGGTCAGATATCCCAGAATCAACGGTACGATTACACCCAGTGTTCCCGCCAGCGATGCGACCTTTCCCGCTCGTAACAGTTCGCCCAATTCCAGCTCCAGACCTGCCAGAAACATGAGGAGCAGGACGCCGATTTCGGCAAACAAGGTCAGGGAATCAGTGAGATGAGTATCCCCGACGAACCAGGGGACGGTCACGAACATATTGAGAACTGTCGGGCCAAGCAGCAGACCGACGATCAACTCGCCCAAGACCGAGGGCTGGCCTAACCGGATGCTGACGTAACCGCCGGCTTTGGCGGCGATCAGAATTATCGCGGCAGCCAGCAAGAAATTGAGCAATTCGGGCATTTATTCCGCTCTTGCCAGCACTTGCAGGCGTACAGTGTCACCGACTCTCTCCAGGGAGACTGTATCACCGGTCGAAACGATTCCAGTGACATCGGCGTCGAAGCTGTAGGCGTAAGGGATCCCTTCCAGCGAGCAAGCGGGGGCTGTTTGCTGGTCGATCTCGCTATTGATGATGGCGACTGGTGCCTTGCCGCGATAGTACAACTCCAGCAGGACATAGGGCGCGACGCTGGAACCGGTGCCGCGCGGGAAAATGGCCACTTTTCCGGCAAGGCTTTGCCCGTTCACCGGATGGCCTTCTTCCTCGATGACGCCGGTTTCGCGATTTACATAACCCAGAAATGTGATCGGTGTATCGGTCACAAACGCCTCGCCGACGATCCTGAAGTCACCTTGTGAGGGCAAGCCACGGCCGTTAGCCGCAACCTGTGTGGGGACGTGCCCTACGGCACTCTCTTGGGACGAGACTTTCAGGGATGATTTGGTCGGCGCGGGACGTTGGGTAGTCTGGTCGGGTATCTCGACGCGTGGCCGATTATCCGCAATGATCATATCGCCGGTCGCAACCGCCACGCAATCGGCCAGGTTCATGACGGCGGTGGGTATTCCGTTCAAGCCCGACTTGATATAATGCTCGGCTTTCATCGAGTTGGTCAGGACGAGTTTGACCCAGGACTGGTCGTAGGGCACAACTTCGGGGCAGGTGTTTTCCAGCAACAGCGCGCCGCTCTCGCGGATAACGGCCGCCAGTCCGGTTTTTTCGGCGATCGCCATGGCTGCCGCCGAGGTGAATACCCATAGTGGCGGTGGCGCGCCGGGTGGAGTGGGTTCGGCCGTCACATGACGTCCGCGCAAAAGCCCGGCGATTGCTCTCAGCTCTCCGACAGAGGCCTGCGGACAACCGAGGACGACCAGTGAGACCGGCGCTTCCGGCCGAAGCTCCGCGTAGCGCTTGGCCAGCTCATCCGGCCCGAACAGGAGTCGATCCTGGTAGTCGCCATCGGGAAATTCATCATCCGGCTGGATGTAGAGAAGCGGGCTGCCATAGTTGGCGGCGGCGGCGCTCAATGCCTTGCGTTGCTCATGGTTCGGGTTTTCCGGCAAGCCGACGATGGCCGGAATCGGCCCATACGGCATGCGCCATCCCGGCTTTCGTTGCTTGCCGATCCAGTCGCCAAGCAATGAGAAGTCGGTCGGGTCTTCGAGTTTGGCGGTCACTGTGACGGCCAGGTTGGGCCGGCGGCCGTCCTCGGCCAAAAGCCCGTAGTCAGGGGCGTAGCCGGTGAGGGCGCATGCCAGAGCCGAAAGGCCTGATTCCCGGTTCGTGCGCATTCCACAGTAGGAATTGGCGAAACAGATAGCGTTTGATTCGGCCCAGGCTGCAGGAACATCCGGATTGAGCGTCGGCTGAACTTCGTCCCATTCATAGGGGACACAGGATTGAATGGTATTTACACCCAGACGGGCGTAAGAGTTAACGATCTCGTGATGATGAGCAAGAAAATCCGGCACGACGATTCTCATCTCCGGGAACTGATTTTCGTCGCACCCGGCCGCGTTGAGGGTGGTCGGTACGGATACGCCCTCGCCGGGGTCCTCGGCCAGCCGGACCAAAAATTGGCGCAAGCCAAGGCCGCCGGTCAGCGGCGACACGCCCGAGAGATGTGCGCTGCTGATAGGCGTCAGCCGATCGGTCCCGGCCATCGCCGCGAGGTCGATCAACAGGCGCATGGCCATTTGCCGGGCGCGGCCGTGGTCGCCCCGGAGCATGGCTTGCTGCGCTTCGTTTAGATTTATCGTCTGTTGAGTTGTCATGTTATCAGTAAATTTACCATGAGGTGGCAGCCTCATGGCCTAATCAGGGAAGATAATCGCGCAGATTCACGTGCCCGTAATCGCCGCGTCGATATAGATGAAGATCGGCACCCCAAGGAATGGTGCAGTCCAGCCCCATCTTGGCCGTAAGGCTTTTCTGGCCGGGGACGTGGATGCCGGAGGGATCCAATGAGCTCCCTGGCTGATTCGCATAGACATACAGGTCGTGATCAGCCTGGAACCTCGTTGCCAAAGCCCACTCCACCTGTGCCGGGTCGTAGATGTCGACGTCGGAATCGACGATCCATACATGCTTCAAGGAACCGTGTCCCCTGAACGCGGCTTCGATGGCGAGCTTCCCGTCATCAGGCCCCTGTTTGTCGATTTGAACCACAGCGTGCAACCATGATGTGCCTCCGGGCGTGATGGCGACTCCCGTGCAGCGAGTCACCTGATTGACGGCAGCGAAAATTGTAGGTTCCTTGGGCATACCCATGAGCAGCTTGTGTTCCAACCCACCGGGTAGGAGGATGTGGTAGATTGGATCGCGACGATGAGTGACCAGGTCAATCTCGATGACTGGCTGCATGCGGGTGGTGTCCATTGTCTCCGTCAGATCCATGAATGGCCCCTCACTCATCAGTTGCCGGGTGATGCGCCCTTCGAGCACGATTTCTGCATCCGCCGGAACATAGAGGTCGTTCGTGATGCATTTGACGAGAGGCGTCGGTGACAATGCGTTGGCCACGCCAAGTTCATCCACGTTGGGTGGCGGCGACATGGAGGCTGCCAGATGGACGCCGAGAGACACGCCGATGCAGATTGCGACCGGCAGCTCCCCGTCGGTCTTTTGCAAGGCATTATAGGTGCCGCGATTCTCGACAATCCGCGCGGCGAAACGGCGCTCGTCAAGACGCAACAACCGGTGATAGCACATGTTGCGGCCGAGATCGGGATCGTTGATGATGACGACGTTGCTGGCGATATAGTGACCGCCATCCTCCGGCAGGTGGAGCACAATGGGTAAATCGAACAGATTGACGTCCTCGCGGATAACTTCCTGGCAAGGAGCGGTCTGGACGATAGGCGGAGCGACGGGGTTGGCGATAGCATCCGTCATCCGATGCATCAAGTCAGTCATCTCCACACCCAGAGCCATACTGAAATAGCGGCGATCGGAACACGGGCCGGCGCAACTCCGCCAACCGGGATAGCCGGCGATGTTGGTGAACAAGACAGGCCTCCCTTCCAGGGCGTGGGCTACGTTGGCGATCTCGTAGGTTGTGCTGACGGGCTTGTCAATAGTTATCAGGTCGCCGCTGGCGGCAACCAGGTCGATGAACCGGCGAAAGCTCATAGGTGGTTTGTCCTTTTCCTCGGGAGGATTATAACCGAGAGAAGCGACAGGGGCGATCGGAGTAATTCATGCTGGCGAGGAGTGCCCATGGCGTTTGTTTAGGCAGTTCGCTATCCGTAACTATAATAGTTCGGTACAGACGGCTCGGACGTCGAGGTGGAGGTTATGATGAGCGATCGGGCGATCGTCGGATTTGGAATCATATTGATCTTGTTTTCGTCGTTGGCGTGCAATGCGTTTGCCGGAGGGGCAGGTGGATTACCGCCACCGCCAAACCCCACCGCGACCACTGAGACCCTCGATCCCGTCCCTTCGCCTGGGTTGGCTCCAACTGTAACGTTGCCAGGCGCGGCCCCGGTTGAAGAGGTCCGGGGCAGCTTGCGAATACTGGTCGATCTTAACATTCGATCCGGGCCGGGAGTTCGGTTTGATCGGGTTGGCTTTCTGTTGGAAGATGCCCGGGTGACCGTTCTGGGTCGTGATCCTCAGAGCGGCTGGTGGCTTATTCAATGCCCGACTGATGCGGACGGTGCGGAGTGCTGGGTCTCGGGAGGGTCGCAATTCACTTTTCTGGAAAGCTCTGAGTGAGGAACGCAGGTTTGTCCGGAAAAGATTGCTCCCCCTGTCCTGCGAAACAGGGGGAGCTGCAGAGAGGGGATGTTGCCTGCGAGCAAGCTTATTTAGCGCCCAGCCCGTTTAATGAGGCGGGCGGCCAGGATTCGCTACTTGCGACGGAGAAAGGCAGGAACTTCCAGATTCCCCGGCGCGAAACGGGGTACTGACTCCTGGACGGCGGGTTCTTCCACCCGTTCGGCCGTCTGGGTCATTTCGCCGGCTGGTTTGGTGTTGCGGTCTGATGCTCGCACCTGGCGAGCGGCCGTCTCGAAAAGCCCCGTGTCATTACGTTGCAGCATTTGCCGGCGCATGTGAATCTGGTCAAATCGGGTGGCGATGACGGTGATGCGAATTTCGTCGCCCATCGTCTCATCGACAACCGCGCCGAATATCACGTTGGCGTCGGGGTGGGTTGTCTCGCGAATGACTTCGGCCGCCTGGCTGACCTCGTAGAGGCTGAGCGTCGTGCCACCTGTGATGTTGAACAAGACACCTTGCGCCCCGTCGATCGTCACGTCCAGCAAACGCGAACTGACGGCTTGTTCGGCGGCGATGCGCGCCCGGTCTTCGCCTGTTCCGCGTCCCACGGCCATTAGCGCCGCGCCACCCTGGGTCATGATCGTCTTCACGTCCGCGAAGTCAAGGTTAATGAGACCGGGGACTGTGATGAGTTCGGTGATCCCCTGGATGCCCTGACGCAGGACGTCATCGGCTAACTGGAACGACTCGTGGAGCGGCATGCGCTTGTCCGTAATGTCCAGCAACCGGTCATTGGGGATGATGATCAATGTATCGACATGTTTTTGGAGTTGTTCGATGCCCTTTTCGGCGGCCGCCGCGCGCCGGCTGCCCTCAAAATGGAACGGCCGTGTGACGACGCCGATTGTCAGGGCGCCAAGCTCGCGGGCTACCCTGGCGACGACCGGCGCGGCGCCGGTTCCCGTGCCGCCACCCATGCCGGCGGTGACGAACACCATGTCCGAGCCTTGCAGCACGGATTCAAGTTCATCGATTGATTCGTTGGCCGCTTTCTCCCCCTGGTCGGGAAAGCCACCGGCACCAAGCCCGCGGGTCAGTTTGTCACCTATCCGCACGCGAACCGGTGCATCGGAATGGGAGAGAGCCTGGTTATCAGTGTTGACGGCAATAAAGTCGACACCCTTGACACCCTCGGCGATCATGCGGTTAACCGCATTGCTGCCTGCTCCTCCAACACCGATGACACGGATGCTGGCGGCGCAATCCGTTTTCGTTGTTTGTTCCATCCTCTATCCCTTCCTTCTGAATTACGTAAATGGTACGAAAGCTTTGCGTCGGAGATCGACTAGAACAATGTGGCTTTATTCCCCGGCCGGCCGTCGTACCCGCTGGCGAATTGTTCCAGGACAGACCTTTCCACTAACCACTTGTTGCCGAATTTAATTGCCGGCAACTTGCCGTCCCGGATGAGGCGACGAACGGATTCAGGGTGAATGTTCAGCCGCCGACCGACCTGATCAACATCCAAATAACTGTCCAACAAGGTCTCTTTACTCATATTTCCCACCGCTGACGTGAACCGACTTGTGTTCCCCAAGATCCATCGGTTGTATGTTGAAAGTGCCATGCGGGATACTACAACATGTTGCAACAATACAACAGTAAGATTGTGAAGTCAATACAGCAGGCATGGCTTGGGAATGTTTTTACATTCAGTCCTTATTTGATTGTATGCAGCTGATCCCGATGTTGGATAAAAAAAGAGGTCAGCGAAGGAGTAAACCACAGATGGAAACGAGGGAGGTGTTATTCTCATCAGCAGGGCATTGATCGTAAGCGACCTTTCGACCTGCCGTGGTGTTTAGGTAGCGCAACATCAGATATAAGGGCGCGAACCCGCAAATTCGGTTCCTGTCCCCGACGGATTTGATCTGTTGAAAGAATCCGGCAGCGTCACCCAGCTCAATGGACGTCATAAGAGCCTGATCTTCGTCCCTAAGGTGCGCACGTCGGGATGCATCCATACCGAAAGAATCTCCAAACGCCGGGCCGACATGGGCCAGGTCGACTGACCCAACGGCGACAACCCGACGGTCGGCCGTCGCGCGGGTTAATGCGCCCAGAAACCGATTGAATTTGTCGTCGTTGGCCGGATGAGAGCCGTTGCTCAGAAATTGATGGAAGGATCCGACCAGGATCGGCACCATTGCGCAGGGCTTTTTGCCGTGTTGGCGGAACGTGTGGTGCAACCAGACGGCTGACAATTCAACTGAATGCTCGTTCCGATGGTTTAGCTCCTCCTCAAAGGCTGTTCCTTCGCCGATGGCGGTGGCCAGCTCATTGATCAGCTGTACGTCGTTGGGCAAGATACCGAATGGTGTGGCGTAAGACTGCCGGGTGAGGGTGATGCTGCCGGGAGTGCCGTTGTGGTCGGTGCCGAATATCAGGACGAGATCGGCTTCAAGGATTGTTGGAGATGCCTGACGCCAGGTATGGGCATAGACAAGCCCGCCGCGTTGGTAGTCTATATGCGGCGAGACGATGCCCCGGCCTGCGGACCATGGTGATACGCTATTGTTCTCGATTTCGGCCTCAAATCCCTGAAAGTAGGCAGTCAACTCCCGGGGATCAGCCGGATAGCCATGACCGGCAAGCGCGGGAGCGCGAAAAGGTGCTGCGCGATATTCTTCGAGCAGACGAGCGCGCTTATCCCGATATCTTGAATTGTCCAGCAAATAATTCTCATCGAGTTGGCTTAAGGCGTCCTCGACTATATCCAGGGAAACCGGCATGCCCAGCTGGCTCGTAAGGTCAGCCTGAATTTCGCCGGGTGTGCGTGTGCCGTCGCACAGGAGGAGCATTTGCGCCAGCGCTTGAGGGACAATCAATTGCCTTTCGCTTAGTTGCCATGGGTCACGCAGCAACCACATTCGCTCTCCGCGATGAAATACTGGTTGAAAATCAATGAGTCGAAGTTTTGGTATGGTAGTCAATGCTGTTGGCTTTGTCGCTGTTGCAGAGGATGGCTGAGGTTCAGGGACACATCGGGTTATAACCGAACGGTCCAAGAATGACTTCGAAGAATGGGCTCAGTGGTCCGCAATACAACAGGCGTCCCTGGTCGTAGGCGTCCAGAATCAGGAATGTTCCTGCGCAGACCAATAGAAACGCGACAAGCAGACCACAACCGATCAACAAGCCTCGCCCTCGGCGAGATTCCTGCTCGCCATAGACAGGTGGGGATTGGTGAGCAAGCGCGGAATAAGAAGGAAGTGCGGCCGCTTGATATTGTGCCGGGGGTTGTGGGCGCGGCTGTGGTTGTTGCATGGGCTGCGCGATGGCAGGTGGCGTTGTCGCGGGAGAATAAGCTTGTGTGGGTCGTTCGGCGGTGTCGGGTTTGGCCGATTCTTCCAGAGATGCCGCCGTCTCCGTCAATGCCACGAAACGCAGTCGAACCGTGTCGCCCAAGTCAATCGTATCGCCGTCTTGCAAGAGGGTCAGATGGGTAATCCGCTGACCGTTGACGAAGGTGCCGTTTGTGCTGCCGGAGTCCTCGACGGCGAAACCGTCAGCCCTCCGAATGATACGTATATGACGCCGGGAGACTTCGGGGTCGACCAGGACCAGGTCATTGCCCGCGCTGCGGCCGACTGTCATTTGCTCGGATTGCAAAGGGACCTGGGTCGTTGGCACCGGCCCACGCTCCACAACGAGAACCGCTTCGGATTCATTCATGGTCTTTTAATATACCTATGATCATCTAATCCGGCTAACGAAAACATCAACCGATGTTCTGACGCGCTCGCCGCGCATCGGCAACGATAGTATGACGAATTGCCTCACCGGTTTCTTTGTCCAAAGGACAGATATAGATAGTGACGCGCCTCGGAGGTGGCAGATCGGCGTCACTGCCGTCTTCGTAAACCTGACCAAACCGGGTGTAATCTGGTCCCCACCTGGCGAGAAAAGTAATTGCAAGTGCGTCAATCGGTTCTGATCCAAACAACAGCCATCCGTTCTGGATATTCTGCAAGCTTTGCGCGCTGAAGAACTGATAGAGGAATTTACCCGGCTTTTCCTCGGCCATCACGACATGCTCGCCCAGGGGGACGTACCAGTAGGCTGCCGGCCGCAGGAGCAGGTTGGATTCCCGACCGCTTACGCTGAACAACCCGGTTGCTCTTGCCGCGATCCTCTTGTTTGGTGGGAGCAGCCTGGTTTCATCGACTGTGACGATTGTGAAATCCTTATTCACGATGAAGCGGGTGTAATTGTCGCGTTTGGCCTGCCAAAACGAATAGTTGGTCCAGCCGATCAGCAGAATCAAGCCTGCCTGGACGCCTATGGGCCAACCGGTTAGCCACCCATAAAGAAACAGCAGAACGGGTGGCCATCGAACAAGATTGACGAGACGAAGCCCGAGAATTGTCCTGGTGGCAAGAGAATGCGTTATCGAATACGCACGACCTAGATAGCGGTAGACCATTCGTCGATGCAGGGGCAGTGAATCCATTGTCTGTATTGTAGACTTGCGTTGCGATTGTGTCGCCGAATAGTCAACTTTTTGATCTTGCCTGTTTTCGGACGAGGCCGACGATGTGAATGCGACGTGTTGGCGGAAGATAGTCGTCGATGGCGCTCATGCCGTTGTAGAGGAGACGGTTGAAAGCCAGATAGGATGGGTCAGCGATATATTCGATAGATTCAAGCGTCAGTCCCGCGTCGCTGGTTAACCCGGCGATGGCAGCCGGGGAGTTCGCCTGATAATATGTGGAGAATGTGTCCGCCTCGGATCGATTGTAAATCCGGGACACCAGCCAACCTTGTAGTTGTCCCAGTCTCCCCGCCACGCGGTTGAGCCAGGCGACTGGATGCCCGGCGTTGGGGGTGATGAAAATGAAAGCTCCGCCTGGCCGCAGAACGCGACAGATGGCCGAAAACGACCGGGATGGAGCGACTAAATGTTCCAGTAACCAGCCGGCGATCACGATATCAAAGGAATCCGCGGCAAATGGAAGTTGGTCACTCAGAGCTGCAGCTCGTGGCATTGAAATTAGCCGGTGCTGATGCAGTGAAAGGTAGTCAGGATCGATCCCGGTCATCCGGGCCGGAGGGTGGCCAAGTTGCTCCACAATTCCGCCGCGGCCGCAACCCAGATCCAATAACCTGGAATCCGGCCTGAGTTCCCGGCGCACGAATGCGGCGAATATCTCTGTCGCCGGCTGCCAGTTCGGGTGGCTCCGGCGATAGATTTCTCGCCAATGATCTTGTTGTTCCAGAGAGAGCATGAATTAATTGTACCCGTGATGGTAAGAATCGGCTGAATGAACTGATATCTTGTACCGGAGGCTGTGAGCGACGGGTAAAATCCCCGCTCATGTCTCCTATCTATAAGTCCGTAATTATCATCGGTTCGGTGATTTGTCTGAGCGCGTGCAGTGTATCTCAATTGTTTCACCCGACCGTTACCCCGATTCCAATGACGGTAACCCTGGTGACCAGCCAGCCCACTGTTGAGCCTTCAGCGATGGTCACGGCGGATTACGTGACGCCCCTGGTTGCCTCGTCTCCAACCGCAGCGATCCCCATTATTACCGCTACTGCTGAAGCAAATTTGTCGCCGGCGATACCGATTGCTGATGCCCGTGCGGCCACATCGCGGGAATTGTTCGAGGTTGTCCCCCCTGAGCGCGACGATATCGCGCTGGCCGTCGCTTACCTCGGAGCGGATCCGATCGTCGCCACCCCGCAGCTGCAACCCATTCTGGAGCCGGGCGCGATTGATTCGTTTTATATCGGCAATGTCGATAGTAACACAGTCAGCCGGATTGACGCCGAACTGATGAGTGTCGGCGAGAACGCATACTTCTGGTTCGATACAGGGCCGGGTTCCGTTAACCCTGATCAAACCCTGTTGGCCAAAGAGACAGCCGCATTTGACGAGATCTATGAGACATTGTTCGCGTATTTCGGTCTCGTCGAACCGCCTGGCGGTCGGGTTCATATTGTTCATGCTTCCCCCAATGTGCTATGCGATGACCCTGATTATTGTCGATTGGCCGGGTACTTTTCCTCTCGCGATCTGATTCCGCGCAGCATCGACCCACAATCAAATGAGCGAGCGATGTTTGTCATGAACACCCGGCAATTCGGAACAGACAATTATCTCGACGTATTGGCCCACGAGTTGCGCCATATGTTGGGCGAGGAATATGACGGTGGCGATGAGGATTGGGTTGTTGAAGGCGGAGCGCTGCTGGCTGAGGATTTGGCGGGGTTTTCTTTAATTCCTCAGGCGAGGGGCAACTTGTTTCTCGAAAATCCCGACCAACAATTGAATAGCTGGACCGAGGGAAATACGATCCCCCATTATGGCCAGGGTTATCTGGTCAGTCGCTATTTGTATGACCGTTTAGGCGCGAGTCTATTCAGGAAGTATCTCGACAGCCGTCACCCGGGGCTGTCGGCCGTGGATGATGTATCCGCCGAATCTGGCCTTGACTTTACAGGGCTTGATCTCTGGGTTGACTGGCTGGCGACGATGGCGCTTCATGATGTCCCCGATTTGGCTGATGAGTATCGTTGGTCAGGCCCTGAGCTGAGCCCAGTGGCTATGACGGATGTGAATACCATACCGGCTACCTTCGACACTACAGTAAGCCAGTTCGCCGCCGACTATTATGAACTGCCTTCAAGCGGCGAATTTGCGGTTGACTTTTCAGGCGCACAAAATGTCTCTTTGCTGGGAACGGACGCCTTTTCGGGTGAATCCTTCTGGTACGCCAATCGGGCAAACGACAGCAATCCGCGTTTGACCAGAGTGGTCGATTTGCGGGATGTGGATAAAGCCTCCTTGCGGTATCAGGTGTTTGCCGACATCGAGCACGGCTATGATTTTGCCTATGTTTCGGTTTCTACGGACGGTGGGAAGACATGGCAGGGGCTTTCGGCCGAGAACATGCAGGGCCAGGCGCAGGTCGATGATCCGGCAGATCGGGCGTTAACGGAACGGTTTTACACTGGCCGGCTCGGCCGATGGATGAGCGAGACCATCGATCTGTCGCATTTGGCCGGTCAGGAGATCTTGATTCGATTTGAGTATGTGACCGATCCCATTCTGACCTATGGCGGTTTTGCGTTGGACGATATCACCATCCCTGAGATCGGTTTTTTCGATGACGCCGAAACGCTGGATGACGGTTGGATCCCTGAGGGGTTTACGAGGGCCACGGCCGATCTTCCACAAAGTTGGTGGCTGCAATTGATTACCTTTGATGCAGACGGCCGCCCAACTATTGAAAGGTTGCCGGTGCCCGAGTCCGGGCAGTTCGCGTTTTCATATCAGGCATTGCCGGGCGATCGGCGGCCGATTCTCATTGTGGCGGCCACTGCCCCGGAAACGTTGCAGGCAGCCAATTACGGTCTGGACGTGACAACGGACTAGTTTGCGGGATCTGCCTCCTCTGGAGGCTGTTCCCGAAGACGTGGGAATCTGGCGTTATATATGGACTAATTGTTCCCAATCTTTTCACCACGATTTTACGTTCCAGAAAACCGGTTTACTGTATCGTAAGGATAAACAGCCAGGTTGTTGTGGCGACAGCGAATGTCGTCATGAATTTTCAGCGAGGACTGTTCCCGGTTGGCAGCTTTGGGAAAGTTGGGCACGATCTTGGCAAAGGCGTTATTTATTGCAGCTTCACCTCGGAACTCTCGTGCAGGTGGACCGAACTACCCTCTCAGCTGTTACGCCTGTTGTGAAAGTGCCGGGGCGCTACGATGTGATGGGGGATAGTTCGACGGAGTGCCTTTCGCCCAATTTGTTTCATCCACACGACGACCAGGCGATCATAGGTTTTTTGGTAATTGGCAGCTATGTATGTCGATGGGGCGGAGCTTGCCCCACGATTGGGTTCAATCGGCGTGAACAGTAATTCTCGCTGCCTTAGGTTTCAGGGATAAATTTACGACACAAGTCTGAAATTAATGGTCCGACTTTACCTTTCACGACAGGCATCAAGCCCAACACGATACATCATTGAACAGACACTGTTTTTTCTAGTGGGCTGGGTCCCGACGATAGTTGGAATTGGCATTCGAGCAATTCTGTACAGGCTGATAATAAAGATGGGTGGCTGGTCGGCAATTGAACGAAACGTCAGGTTACGCTTCGCCGATAATATCCATCTCGCCCATGGCGTATACCTGGATGAGGGCGTATATCTGCATGCTTGCCCGGGGGGAATCGATATTGGTGAGCGGACTATCGTCATGCATGGGGCAATCCTTCATGTCTATAATTTCCGAAATATCCCTCATTCCCGGATTCAGATCGGTTGCGATAGCCTGATCGGTGAATACACAGTGATCCGGGGACAGGGGGGCGTATTCATCGGCGACAGGGTTTATACATCCCCCTTCTCACAAATAATCGCGGTCAACCATGTTTTTGACGATCCTGACAGTTCGTTTGTTCAACAAGGGATTACAGCCGAAGGGATCGTGATTGAGGATGATGTCTGGATTGGCGCGGGCGCGATAATCACCGACGGCGTGCGTGTTGGCGCAGGCGCGGTCGTTGCCGCAGGGGCTGTTGTTACCGCCAATGTTCCCCCACATACGGTTGTGGGAGGGGTGCCGGCGCGGGTGTTGAAAGACATAGATGGACATGCTCGCGCGAATAAGCCCTATCACGTTTATCATGATATCCGGTAACCCCAGGTTTCGTCGGTCTGAATGTCTCACCAAGGTGATCTTATTATGACCGCTTTAACAGTTGTCATCCCGGCCTTTAATGAAGAATCCGGTATCGCTGAGATAGCCGAACGTGTGCTCGCTACGCGGGAAAGTTTGTTGAAGGCCGGCGTCGCCGAATTGGAATTGTTGGTTATTGATGATGGCTCGGCCGACAAGACAGCTCATATAGCAGGCGGTATCGCTGGTGTTCACTTGATCCAACACCTGCAAAATAAAGGTTATGGGGCAGCACTGAAGACGGGGTTCAACCGGGCCAGGGGAGATTTAATCGGTTTTCTGGATGCCGACGGGACCTATCCACCCGAATATTTCCCCCAATTGTGCACGGTTGCCATGAATGGTGCTGAGCTTGTGATTGGCACAAGGATGGCCGGCGCTGACAGCCGGATGCCGGTCACTCGCCGGGCAGGCAATATATTTTTCGCCCGCCTTCTGTCCCTTGTGGGCAGACATCAGGTTACGGACAGCGCGAGCGGAATGCGCGTATTTCGACGTCAGATTCTTGACCGCCTCTACCCGTTACCGGATGGTCTTAATCTCACTCCAGTCATGAGCACCCGCGCGATCCATGAAGGCATCCAGGTCGCTGAAGTACCGATTCCATATTCCGAGCGGGTGGGTCGCTCCAAGTTGAGCGTTGTGCATGATGGCTCCCTCTTCCTGCGCTCAATGCTCTGGACAGTGTTGCAATATAACCCGGTTCGAGTTTTCGGTTTGTTGGGACTAGTCGGGATTTCGATCGGCTTGCTATGTGTTCTGGCGCTGGTCTTCATGCGATTATCCGGCATTACGGTGCTGACATCCTGGGATGTAATTGCTCTCTATGCAGGGACTGTCGCCGGCATGGTCGGGGTTAACCTGTTCATGCTTGGCATATTATTTAATTATCTTGTCGCCCTGTTTCGCGGCCGGCCCGTTGAACAAGGCATGTTCGGCAAACCCTTGCTAGCTGTGCCTCTCGATCGCCATTTCGGTTGGCTGGGGATAACCTCGATCTTGATAGGGTTATCTATTGCTATCATCGCGAGTCTCCTGGGCATTAGAGGTTGGGACATGGGCCGATTGTGGCTTTATGGTCTTGCAAGCGCGATGCTAATCTTGCTGGGGGTCGAACTCGTGATCTTCTGGCTGGTAATGCGTGTCCTGGATGAACTAAATACACAGGCGGTCCGTGAGACATGGTTGGCCGGGAGCCCCAAATATGATGGAGTCGGAGGCGTTAATCGCGATGGCTGAAACAGAAACCCAAGACCCAAGACGTGAGAATTTAGGCTCGCGGACCGTTCCCAGGTTACGCATGGCTGAATTCCCCAGCGCGGACGAAATTGTCCGTGGAAACCTGAGCACCGATTCACATCGCAGGTATGGAGTAGATATTCTATTTGTAAACCCGCCGACTCCCGACGGTGGGTTGTGGATACGCAGTCAGCATCGGGTCGGCCGCCGCACCCGCGAAAATATGGTCTGGCCGCAAGTGTCGCTGGCCCAATTGGCTGCGATGGTCTACCCTGAACATACTGTCGCCATTATTGATGCCAATGCCGAACGCATGAGTTGGCCGGACTTCACACGAAAGCTGGATGAAATCAATCCAAAATATTACCTGACACAAGTCACCGCTCCGACGCTGGAAAACGACATGTACGGTTGCTTCCTGGCCAAGGCTCGCGGTGCGCGGACAATTGCATTCGGTACCCATGTGACTCCCATCCCGGGAGAGACATTGCGTTCCTACCCCGTTCTGGATTATGTGCTGATTGGCGAACCGGACCTGACAATTCGCGATCTGCTGGATCACCTGGAAGACAAGGTCGAGCAACGACCGCCGGCAATCGCGAAAATGTTTGATAAACATGATCCCCTCTATCGTCCAGCGATTGACCCGAACGGCCGTGTGGAGATGCATGGGATCAAGGGGGTGGGCTGGAGAGAGGGCGAGCAGATCGTCATTAATCCCTCGCGGCCGTTTTTGCGTGATCTCGACGATATGCCCCAACCGCTACATCACTTGTTGCCATTGGATGCCTACCGCATGCCGATGATCCATGGGCCTTTTACCTTCATCGTATCCAGCCGTGGGTGTCCTGCCGGCTGCACCTTTTGCATCAAGCATGTGAGTTATCAGTTCACCACCCGACTGCGCTCTCCCGAACATATCATGGAAGAGCTATGGCTTCTCAAAAAGCTGGGCATGAACAACATCCACATGTATGCCGATCTCTTCACGGTCAGCCGCGATCAGGTGATGGGATTGTGCCGGATGATGATTGATGAAAAGATCAATATTCGCTGGACGTGTAACAGCCGGGTGGATTATGTTGATGAAGAAATGCTGCAAATGATGGCCCGGGCGGGAAATTGGCTCATCTCATGGGGCATCGAGAGCGGCAACGAGCAAATCTTGCGCCATGCGCGCAAAGGGGCCTACACAGCGACGGCCGAGCGCTCGCTAACCTGGGCCAGAAAGGCGGGCATTCGAAACTGGGGCTACTTCATCATCGGACTACCGGGTGAGACTGAGGAGACCATCCGCCAAACGATCGATTTCTCCAAACGTCTGCCACTGGACATCGCCCTGTTTCATGTCGCAGCTCCTTACCCGGGAACGCCCTTCTTCTTTGAGGTTGTTGAAAATGGATGGTTCCGGCCCGGCACACGCTGGGAGCAGGTAGACATGGACAAGGGAACAGTGCTGGATTATCCGGGTCTGCCGGCTGAGCGCTTGCTCTACTGGCAAAAGCGAGCCTTCCGGGAATGGGCCATGCGCCCCGGGCCGATGGTCACTTATTTGAAAATGCTTGTATCGGACCCGTCGACACTTCGTTCGGCTCTCAATGTCGGTTTGCAACATTTGAATTGGATATCAACCGATACCGGATCGCCGGCCGGGGCAGGCTGAGCGTAAATTTATGGGTGAGGGATTGGCTTCGCCGGTCAGGAACGAAGAAGGACGACCATGGCGCACGTTGATTAACAGTCGCCGGTTCGCCTGGTTTCATTTCGCTTGTGCTGCGATGGCCGGGTGGATCTGGTATCTGAGCGACGGTCGCGCCGGACCGTGGCCTCTCGTATTGGCCGGATTACCGTGGTTGGCACGACTGTTCAGTGGGCAGTTTCCTCTGCCTCGAACTCGTTTCGATCCGTTGGTGTTTGGCTTTCTGGTCAGCGCGCTTGTTGGTGCGTGGGCCGGGTATGATCAGACTCTCGCCTGGGAGAAGTTCTGGCTCGTCGTTGGTGGTATTGTTCTCTACTATGCGTTATCCGGACAGAGATCGGCCAATATTTGGCCCATCCTGACCGGATTTGCTCTGTTTGGCGGTCTGTTGGGTTTGTATTTCATGCTTACAAACGATTGGATCGCCGTTCCGGCAAAAGTCGAATCGTTGAACCGGATTGGTTTGGGATTGATGGAAGCCCGCCCGGCAGCGCTGAACAATCTGCATCGCCTTCATCCAAACGTTGCCGGGGGAATATTGGCAATGTTATTCCCCTTCGCGTTAGCCGTAGCCGTTAGAGGGATAACCAAAGCGCGGGCACATATCATCATCCTTGCTGTCCTATCGCTCGGCATGATGTTCATTGGTCTGGCGTTCACCACATCTCGCGGGGCGTGGATAGCGCTTGCGGGTGGTCTGCTGGCCTGGCTGATGTGGTTGGCCGCGGGTCGGGTTGCCGGCTCTATTTCCCTCACCAGGCGAAAAACGTTGGGTCTCGGCCTGTTGCTGGCCCTGGGGACTTTTCTGTCGGTGACATTGACGAGTCCCGGCGGCCTGATTGGTACCCTTGAACGCCTTCCCGGTCCTTCCAGTGTGGGTAATCGGCTCAGTATCGTTCAGGATGCGATCGATCTGGCGGGCGACTTCCCGTTGATCGGCAGCGGTCTGGCGTCATTTGAAGGGATTTATTCACAGTACATCCAGGATATACCATATTACATCCTTTATCATAGCCACGACCTTTTTCTCGATGTAACCATTGAGCAAGGAGTAGTCGGCATCCTGATGTTGTTGGCCATTATTCTGACATCGTTCTGGTGGTTATCCGATCCGCATCTTTCAGCCTATCGTCATTCCGCGCAAGGCTTTTCCCTCCTGTGTGGGGCGACGTTTGCGACTTGGGTAGTCCTGTGTTTGCATGGCCTTGTCGACGACCCGCTCTACGGGAGTCGTGGGGCGCTACTGCTTTGGCTTCCCGCCGGCTTGACGGCATTTCTGTTTCCGCGGAGGATGGGTTGGCTTGAATACGCGCGCAAGATAACGATGCCCGCGCTCGTAGCAGTCGCGGTTTTGGCGATTTTGACGGCGTTTATTCTCGTGAGCTATCGTCGCCCGATCCTGAGCGCTTGGCAGTCTAACCTCGGTGCGCTCGAAATGAACCGCGTTGAGCTGGCCGGTTTCCCTTCGGGCAGATGGAGCGATGGCCATGAATCGACATCTCTGGACTCCGCACGGCGTTATTTCGAGCGCGCGCTCCTGTACAATCGCGACAACCGCACGGCTTGGCACAGACTCGGCCTCATCGCTATGCTGGAACGGGATTATGATACGGCCAGCGATGCGTTGTACAACGCCTATTTACTCGATACCGATCACCGCGGTATTCGCAAGAATCTGGCCTATGCGTACATCTGGGCCGGTCATCCTGAGCAGGCGCTAATGATGTTCCCCGATGCCGCTGAAGCCTATACAGAATTAGAGGTTTACCGAGGCTGGTGGCTGGAGCAAGGTCAACCTATTTTCAGCGCTCGAGCCGAGGATGCACTTCGTTTGCTGAACGAACGCCCCGCACCCTGACAATACTATGCCTGGAACGTTATCTTTACCCTTTCTCTTGTTGATCGCGGGGCTCTTGGTGGCCACTCCGCAGATGGATAGGGCCGAACTCTACCCTGTGGCGCGGAATCGTTCCGAACCGTCATCTCTCAGCGTGAACCTTTTTCTGACGCAGGATGGAGACGACTGGGCTGCGCCGGTCAACCTGTCGCGCTCAGGTTCGACGACTGCACCGCAGCTCATCATAGACAGCGTTGGGCGCCAGCATGTCCTCTGGGAGGACTCCATCGCGGGTTTTGTCTACGCCGTCGGCGGTCCCGATGGGTGGAGCGAACCCAGAGTGGTTGAACTGCCGTTCTTTACCCGGCGTTACTTCCCCGACCTGCCGCCCCAGACGTCGACGCCACTCTTTAAGCCTACGCTGTTGGCTGATACTAACGGCAATATTCACGCATTTTGGGTCGATACGGTGACCGAAAGCGCGGGAACCCTAAGATATAGCAGGGTCCCGGCCGGCTCTTTTGCCCAGTTCGACGCGTGGTCCGCACCTGAGGCACTGGAATCCAGTGGTATCAGTCCTGCGGCCTCGGCGAACGCGAGTGGCGTTCATCTGGCCTACGTCCGCCAGTTCGACACGGCCGATCGGCCGGCCGGTGTTTATTACCGACGATTTTCGACAGGTAGCCAAACCTGGGGTGAAAGCCGCCCACTATACACTTCGCGCTATTTACGGGGGGTGACTGAAGAAACCGCAAATGTATCGATAAGTGCGTCGGATTCAAACCAGTTATATGTCGTGTGGGACGATCCTGCCCGGGAGCAAGTCTTTGTGGCGGCCTCAGGCGACGGCGGCGCTACATGGGAAGCTCCCTTTGAAGTCGATCGACGTGCCCCTGGGGATACGCCCACGGTCCTCGGCCCCGGCGAGATCTCAGTCGGTAATCTCTCCAACAGTCCTGTGATCATCTGGCGCGCGGGGCACCAATCCGGCAGTGAATGCACTCAGTACTATCGCTCGCGTCCGGCGGATACTACTTCCTGGACATCACCGCAGGCAATCCCTGGCATCGAAGACTGTCTCGCATCTGCCCAGTTTGTCCGGGATGACGGGTTACTTTATCTGGTCGGAACCATACAACAATCCGGCAATTCCGGGGCGCCGTCCGCGATGAGTACTTACATTATGGCTTGGGACGGGATGCGGTGGAGTACTCCCCGATTGCAGGACGCTCTTGTGGGCATGACGAATCCTGACACAAACCAGCGGATTGACTTGCAATGCCTTAGCGCCGGTACGGTCGGTGACCGGCTGAGTATCGCGGGGTGTGATCGCGGCACGGGAGCCGATATCTGGTGGACATCGAAGCCGTTGGGCGATACAGCGACCTGGTTCCCCCCGCCTGCTGTATGGGAAGGGCCGGTGGCCGTTGCGGCAGCGTCCGCGCCCATTGCCGAGGTTGGTTTGACCACAGACGGCGGCGGCGGCACGCATGCCTTCTGGTTTGAGCAGGGCGGAGACCAGATTTTTCATGCCGCACGCAACGAAACGGGATGGTCGCAAGGGCGGGCAATTGTCACGTCGGATGCCGGTCAAATCGAGGAGTTCGCCGTTACCAGTGATGGATTGCGTCTGTATCTGGCGTTTCGAGCCGATTCTGACCTATATTTCGCTCGCGCCGACGCAGGGCGACCGACGGAATGGTCGACGCCTGTGGCGGTGACGAACGATATGGACGATATTGACGATGTGACTCTTCTCTCAAGGCGCAGCGGCGAACTGATGATCGCCTACACCGTGGCACTGAACGAACCGCGCGGGGTCTATCTGATACGTTCGGCCAATCAAGGTTTGTCGTGGTCATCCCCAAGCCAGGCTTTCAATGGCGCGGCTGCCGGCTGGCCTGCGGTAGGCCAGGTATATCTGACCGAGACCGGTGACGGGCAATTACACGGCCTGTGGACCCAACGCGACCTGCCGCCCGGGAATGCAACCCTGGGTTTGGGGTACAGCCGGTCGAGCGATGGCGGCGCGACATGGTCGCCAGTTAACCCGGCCGTCGACGCACCTGCGCTTTGGGCTGCGCTGCAAGGGTACGGCGCGTCCGTTGTGCATCAGCTATGGGCTGAACCTGCTAACGGGCGTCTGTTGATACGTCATTCCCTCTCGGCCGACAGCGGCATCACCTGGTCGGAGGGGGCACAGGTAGGCAGCCTGGACGATGCTGACAATCCTGCCATGGCCATTGATTCGGCCGGCCAACTGCATGTCGTCGGCAATGATGGCGGAGCTTTGCAAAGCTGGACATACAATGGCTTGGGTTGGGATATCGCTGACCCGTTGGCGACCAATCTGGCCGATGGCGGGCAGATGACCGCCATCGTAGATGTCACCGGCCGTTTGGTATCTACTTATGCGATGGAAATACCGGGAGCCGGCGCGACAAAAACCACCGGCGGGCTTTTCTCCATAGTTCGGCCGCTTGATCTACCTGCTTCCGTCTTGCCCACTCCGGTGCCTCCCCCCGCCACTGCGACTCCCGCAGCGACCGCAGCGCCGGTGGCAACTCTGCAGCCCACGCCGACCATCGTGGTGCCGACTGCTCCCGATGACGGCCTGCTGTCCGCCTTGCCCGGGGCAGGCAGTCGCACCGGCCAGATGGCCATTGCCATCATTCCCGCCGTCCTAATCGTGCTAATCGCTGTGATTATCGGCTTGCGCGCCATTCGCCGTGGGGGGCGATGAAACAAATCCCCCATTTCCCGTTGCGCGCCTGCATGATGTTCGCCTTGCTATTACTGGCAGGTACATTGCCGGCACGCGCGTTCCCCGGTCAAGCCCAGAGCACGGCGAGGTGGTCGACGCCGGAGCTGATTTATGAGACGACCGAGACGATTGATTCGCCATACCTGATTTCAGATGCTGCCGGTGTCACTCATCTCGTTTGGCGGGAATACCAGCGCGAAGCCAGCAACGAACGAATTAACCTTGAGACCATCTTTTATATGGATGACCGTGGCGGGGATTGGGGCCAGGCACAGGATATCATCGCAATGGCCATGACTGTCAGCCCAACAATCGCGGTTGATTCAAAAGGCTTGGCTCATTTAACCTGGGTTGGCCCAGGCAGTACCCTGTTTTACAGTCTGGCCGAAGTTCAATCTGCAGCAACAGCGCGGGGATGGGAAGAGCCGACCCCTATTGCAGTGGCTAATCTGAATGCACAAATCGTTGTGGCTTCAAATGATAGTGTGCATGTAGCGTATCCAGGCACTGGTTCGAGCGGTGTGTATCATATTCGTCATGACGCAGAGCCGGATATATGGTCATCGCTTGTGAACGTCTCGCCGGCTGCCGGTGCAAATGCTTCGGCCGACTATGCCCGACTCGCCATTGGTCCGGATGGAATAATCCATGTTGTCTGGACAGAGATGGAATCGCCGCGGGGTTGGCCGCCCACCGGGGTTTATTATGCCAATTCAGCCGATGGTGGCGAATCGTGGTCGCGACCGATTGAGCTGGCCGGGAGGAACTACGTACAGGGAAACGTAGCCGTTGAGGGAACAGGCCGGATTCACGTGGCCTGGAATGGTTTTGTGGGCGTCGGCGGCCGATATCATCGGTGGTCGGATGATGGCGGGCTGACCTGGTCGCCTGTGACAGCGCCAGTTGAGGCCGGGCGAGGCGGTATGGAAGGTCCACCTCAATTGGCTGTCGATTCCGGCGGCACGCTCCATATGCTTACGACTTATGGGGGTTGCGCTTACTACCTGACATGGAGGGATTCGGTCTGGTCTGCACCGGAATGTATTTCCGGCCGGGAGGCTATGGCCAGCGATGTGATCGAACAGCCCGCATTGACGATAACGGGCGGCCACGTACTCCACGCCGTGTTTTGGGATGATCGGGAGCGCCTCTGGCATACCGAACTGGACACTGGAACACCCCCTCTTCCTTCAATAGAGCTGTCCCCCGCCGCGACGGACACGCCGGAAGCCGAGACCGGGATTGTGTCGACGCCGACCGTGGTTGCGTCGCCGACCATCGATGTGGCGAGCCTGCCGCCACGAGAGACGGATATTTCCGGAACTCCAGCACGGTCGTTGTTAATTGCGTCGGTGGCTGCATTGGTTCTATTGGTACTGATCTTGCTGATTAAGGTGGTTCGCTCGCGTTAGGTATGGGAATATGAACGTGGAACAGTCTGGGCCACCAGTGCGCTCAACCTTCGAGCCACAACCGACGCCTGGCCACGAGACGCCGGTACTGGTTATTGAACCGGGGCGCGGCCATTTCACCCTGCAACTTCATCGGCTATGGGTATATCGCGAGTTGCTCTATTTCCTGGTCTGGCGCGATGTGAAGGTGCGCTACAAACAGACGGCGCTGGGGGTTGCGTGGGTCGTCCTGCAGCCGTTGCTGACGACTTTGGTCTTCACCGTGCTGTTCGGGCTTCTGCTCGACGTGCCGTCCGGCGATGTGCCTTATCCGGTTTTTGCCTTGACCGGTCTTATCCCGTGGCAATATTTCGCCGGGGCGCTCACACGCACATCGACAAGCCTCGTGGGAAACGCACACCTCATCACCAAGGTCTATTTTCCTCGGCTCATAATCCCATTGACCGGCGTGTTCAGCGGGTTGGTGGACCTTGCCATTGGGTTCATCCTGCTGGTCGTGATGCTGATTATCTATAGCATCCAGCCGACAGCGGCAGTGGCGCTCCTGCCCGCTTTCCTGCTGCTGGCCATGGCCACAGCGCTGGGCTTCGGGCTATGGCTGGCGGCGCTCAACGTGCGCTATCGTGACGTCAATTACCTCGTGCCTTTTCTCATCCAGATCTGGCTCTACGCTACGCCGGTCGCCTACGGTAGCACGCTCATCCCGGAGCAGTACCGTTGGCTTCTGGGGTTAAATCCGATGACCGGCGTTGTGGAAGGTTTTCGCTGGGCGTTGCTGGGGCAAGAGCCGCCCGGTCGCCTGTTTGGGCTATCGATTGTCATCACCACTCTGGTCCTGATCACCGGGCTGTTCTATTTCCGCACAACGGAGCGCACTTTCGCCGATATTGTGTAGCGCCTGATTTCCGTCCGGTTATCTGGCTGCCGTTACCATCGAACAATGAACGATATCGCCATCCGCGTTGAAAACCTGAGCAAACGTTACACAATCGGCCGTGCCCGGCAGCGCCACGACACGCTACGCGACTCGCTGGCCGGCCTGTTCAGCCGCAAGCGAGGTGATGACACGGACGATACCTTCTGGGCCTTGCGCGATGTCTCCTTCGAGATCAAACCCGGTGAAGTTGTGGGCATCATCGGCCATAACGGTGCGGGCAAGAGCACGCTGCTCAAAATCCTGTCACAGATCACCGAGCCGACCGGCGGTCGGGCTGAGATTCACGGCCGCGTCGGGTCGCTGCTGGAGGTCGGCACCGGCTTCCACCCCGAGTTGACCGGCCGCGAGAATATTTACCTCAACGGGGCTATTCTGGGCATGCGTCGTGAGGAGATCGCTCGCAAGTTCGATGAGATCGTTGCCTTTAGCGAGGTCGAGAAATTTCTTGATACGCCGGTGAAGCGCTATAGCAGCGGCATGTACGTGCGGCTGGCGTTTGCCGTAGCCGCCTATCTGGAGCCGGAGATACTGCTGGTAGATGAGGTGTTGGCCGTGGGGGATGCTTCGTTCCAGAAAAAGGCGCTGGGGAAGATGGGAGCAGTCGTCAATGAAGGGCGAACGGTGTTGTTCGTCAGTCACAACATGGATGCAATTCAACGACTTTGCAGGAAAGGGATTCTGATGAATAAAGGCGAGGTCGAATTGTTTGGGGACGCAGCCTCGGTGATTGAGCGTTACAAATATGATTCAACCCGGGTTGCAGCGTTTTCCTCCTGGACATCTGTTGACGATGTCCAGCGAATTGGTGATGGATGGGCCAGGTTTGCCGGCGTAAGGATTTTCGGTGACGAAGAGGGCAAGGGGGAAATAGTCTCCGGGGGACAACTGCACGCTGAATTGCTGATTCATTCGAATGAAGCCCGAACCGTTTCCAGTTTGGCAATCACTGTATTCGATCAGAATGGTACAAAGTTAATCAATGCTGACTCGATTTCCAAGGGGTTATTATTCTCTGTACAGGAAGGATTAAACAAGTGCCGATTCGTGATCGATGAGCTGCATCTGAATCCGGGGACCTACGTTCTTGGTCTATGGATGTCCAACTATCCCGGTCAAGTTATTGACTGGATTCCTGCCGCGATCTTGTTCGATGTGACAGAGAATGTGACTCCACAGATGTTCGGAATCAGGGCTGATGGAATTGTTCCCTGTACATTTGAATTGTCTCTCGTTGATTCAACCGAAGAAATTCAGTCATAAGACCAATAATGACTACCGTCAGCGTCATCGTCCCCGCCTATAATGCCGCAATATATATTTCTAAAGCCATCGATAGTGTGCTGAACCAAAGCTATCGTGATTTTGAAATTATTGTTGTCAATGATGGCTCGACGGATAACACAATTGAGGTGCTTCGTCCTTATAATGAGTCAATCATCTATGTAGAGCAAGAAAATCGCAAGCTTCCGGCAGCTCGTAACGCGGGTATTCGTGTGGCCGGTGGGGAATATCTTGCTTTCCTCGACAGCGACGATCTGTTTCTGCCCGATAAGTTAAGCGCGCAGGTAGGTTGCCTTGAGGCGAGACCTGACCTTGGTCTGGTTGCCTCCGGACACCAATATATTGATGATACGGGCCTGCTTCTGCAGGAGTGCCACCCGTGGATCGATTCCCCGTGTATCTCATTGGAATCAATTCTGTTCGCCGGGCTGGCTCCCGTCCACGCTGTGCTAATGCGTCGCGACTGGTTTGATCGGGTCGGCGGTTTCGATGAACAGTTCGCATATTGTGAGGACATGGATCTCTGGTATCGACTGGCCCTGGCGGGTTGCCCAATGGCCTGGGAACCCGCTGTCGTGTGTCAATATCGTGTGCACGCCAATAACATGAGCCGCTCACCCGAAGAACACTTCGCTTTTTCGCGTCGTGCGTTGGACAAAGCTTTCGCTGATTCCCGGATGCCGGACGATTTACGCGCCCGAAGAGCTGAGATCGATGCCCGCATTGATCTGTCTGAGGCATCGCGACTGGTAGCCGGCGGATGGGAAGATTGCGCGTGCGACCGTGTCAAGCGTGCTGTTGCCACCAACCCGACGCTGTTAGCTGAGAACGGTCGTGGGTTGGCCGAGATTGTGGTCGGGCTTCAGGCGAATGTCTGGGGCGACAGTCGGTTTTCCGGGTTCGTAGCGGCAACGCTGGCCGATACGTCTCCGGAGTTGAGCCGCACAATGACCGTTATCGGCGCGAAGAAAGCCTTTTATACCGCCTACAAGGATCGTCAGACGGGCGCGTTATGCCGTTCGTGGCTGGATGTGGCGCGCCAGGACCCGACCTGGCTTCTGAATCGTGGTGGTTGGTCAATTCTGCGGAGATCCATCCTGAAGTGAAACCAATAAGCTATTCCATCAACCACGTGCGGCAATTAAAACGACGCTTGGTCAATCGTCGATACAAAAAGTTCGCAATATTTACTGAGGGCCGCACGGGGTCAACGATGTTGCATACCTGTTTGCAACGCCACACCCGGATTTTATCTCATAGCGAAGTGTTTAACATTGGGCTTTTTACGGAAGATCCCGCGAGACTGGCGGCGATTGAAAGAGACCCAATCGACTACCTTTTTAAATATGTGTTTGTAGATTATGCGCCGGTTACTCGTGCTGTCGGCATCAAATTGCTGTACTCACAATGCCCCGACTCGGACTGCCTGGCATTCCTGCAAAAGTTAATCGATTTGGATGTGCAGATCATTCATCTGAAAAGGCGGGACATCCTGGCGATGTATGTGTCAGGATTGGTGGCTCGAGGTGAAAACAGGTGGCACGTGCTGGAGGACGAGCAAGCTGAACTTCTAAAGCAAAATTCAGTCGTGGTATCCCGTGATGAATTTGCAGATTTTTCGGCCCGTTACATTGCTGAAGTAAAAAGATATTCCCGTTTTTTCAGTGATGTCCCCCACCTGGATATTGATTTCGAGGAATTAACCACCAATACGGATGGCGAACTGCGCCGTGTTGTTGAGTTTCTGGGATTGAGATACGAAGAGGGCATGAGACCAATGACGAAAAAGCGGATTACCCAGCCGCTTTCAGAAATTGTTGTTAATTATCCGGATTTGGAAGGGCTTTACCTGGCTGATGGATGGTAATCATACGTTAAAGATAATGCCCATCTTCGGCACCCGCCCCGAAGCCGTGAAGTTATCGCCTGTGATTAACTGCCTGCGGCAGATACAGGGCATCGAGGTCGTGGTGCTCTCGACGGGACAACACGACGATCTCATGGCACCAATCCTCGACTGGTTCGGCATCGCGCCGGATATTGACCTGCGCGTGATGCGCCCCAACCAGACCCCAACCGGTGTTGCGGCCGAAGTGATGCTCCGTTTGGAACCGATATTGCAGCAGGAGCGGCCGGATTGGGTGCTGGTTCAGGGCGATACAACGACGGTGATGGCTACCGCCGTGACCGCCCATTACGCTCGCGTGCGGGTGGGCCACGTCGAGGCAGGATTGCGTAGTTATGACCGTCAAAACCCTTTTCCCGAAGAGGCAAACCGGGTTATCGCCGGGCATCTGGCAGATTTGCATTTCGCGCCCACAGTGGCCGCAAGGGAGAACCTGTTGCGGGAAGGCATTGATCCGGCCACGGTTCAGGTGACTGGAAACACGGTTGTGGACGCGTTGCAGAGTGTGCGCGCCAGGTTATCCGAGATTCAGGTAGATGGCTCTCTATCGGCACTGCCGAAAGACAAGCGACTTATTCTCGTTACCGCCCATCGCCGCGAGAACTTTGGTCGGCCGATTCGTGATATTTGCGCAGCGCTGAAGGGAATCGTCAGACTGAATGACGTGCATATCGTCTATCCCGTTCACCCCAACCCCAACATCCGGCAGCCCGTGTATGAATTGCTTGCGGAAGAGCCGTCGATCTCGCTTTTGCCGCCGCTGGATTACCTGTCCTTTATCTGGCTGATGGAAAATAGCCATTTAATCCTTACCGATTCGGGAGGACTCCAGGAAGAGGGGGCCTGTCTCGGCAAGCCGGTGTTCGTGCTACGCGAGGTGACCGAACGGCCGGAGGCTGTGACTGCCGGTGTCGCCCGGATCGTCGGAACCGAACCGGAGAGCATTATCCGGGATGTGTCCGGGGTCTTGACTGACACCGCTTGTTACGCACAGATGGCCCGGCCGGTCGATGTCTTTGGTGATGGAAAGGCGGCGGAGCGGATCGTCAACGCGCTGCTGAATCATGGAGTCTCATGAAAGTTAGCATTGTGATGCCAACCTACAACGGCGCCCGTTATCTGGGCAGCGCGCTCGAAAGTTGCCTCGGCCAGACGTGGTCCGACCTGGAATTAATCGTCGTTATTGATGGTTCAACAGATAACACCCGGGAGATTATCGCTCGATATTCTGACGAGCGGCTAAGAGTCATCGAGCATGAAACGAACAAAGGTCTGGCCGAGGCCATTAATACCGGCATGGCGGCCGGTATTGGGGATCTGTTGACCTGGACCTCGGATGATAACCTGTATCTCCCGCATGCTATCGAGAAAATGGTTGACATCCTGGTTGAGCGGCCTGATGTTGATTTTGTTTATACCGGCTATTACCTCATCGATGATAGCGGCCGGATAACAGATGTGGTTCCTGCATTGGGGCCGGATCGGCTTTGGGAGAAAGATGTCGTCGGAGCATGTTTTTTATACCGTCGAGCGGTCTGGGAACAAACCGGGCGTTTTAGTTCCGAACTGAGGAACATCGAGGACTATGAATATTGGCTCCGCGTCAGTCGTCGATTCAAAATGCAGGCCGAGCCGGAAATCCTTTACAAATATCGCGAGCACCCTCTTTCGCTGACCGGCCGTCTGAATGTGTTTGAGCGAGCCCGGGAATGTGCTTACATGAAGCGTTCGCTTGGAGGCATCACTTCGGCAGAGCTTCGGCAGGAACTGGCCGAAATCGACATGGCTGAAGCTTTTGAAAGTTATCAGGGCGGGAAAACTGATCGGGTTCCCCGCCTCATCGTGTCCGGCCTGAAACGAAACCCGATGTTTGTGACGAACCGCGGTGTTTGGTCAATCCTTGTCCGATCTTTAGCGCAATAAATATTATGCCGACCATCTCTGTTATTACGCCTGCCTATAATGCTGCCGGACATATCGGCCGCACCATTGCCAGCGTTCAATCCCAAACTTTCAACGATTGGGAGCATATCATCATTGATGATGGATCATCGGACGACACACCCGCCGTAGTTGCTGCTCATCCGGATGAACGAATCAGATTTGTGCAACAATCCAATCAGGGGCCATCAGCAGCCCGCAATCATGGCATCAATCTGGCTCGCGGCGAGTACCTGATATTTCTTGATGCCGGTGATTGGTGGGCGAAAGACTGCCTGGAGGTGCTTCTGAATGGATTTCGAGAGCGGCAAGGGGGCGATGTTATTGCTCATGGCGATTGGGCGTTGGTTGATTTATTCGGCAATGTCGGTCGGGTTCACAGTAGCCGGTTTGCTCGAGGAGACGGGCCGGCGACCTTGCTGCTATATAACCCCTTTTGTATCCACGCTGCCCTCGTCCCCACGGCGTTGGTGGCCGGAATTGGTGGCTTTAGAAAATCCGGCTCCGTGGAGGATTGGCAGCTTTGGCTAAGGTTGGCGCTTGGCGGTTGCCGGTTCATTCATGTTCCCCGACTTGTCGCTTACTATCACTGGCAGCCCGACAGCCGATCCAAAGCCATTGACCAACGGGGAACCATTCAATTGTTGGACGCCACGTGGGCAACAATCAGTCCAGACGATCCTTTGCAGGCGATTCGAGGCCAGAGTTATGCGACGGCCTATGTGGATATGTGCGTCAGCCGATTCGGGCAGGGAGATGTGGAGCAGGCATTGGCTGATTTTGACACAGCCGTTTCCTGTCACCCCCCAACGATCGGCGAAATTGACACATATTACCGGATCGCCTATGCAGAACAGGCTCCTCATGAAGGCGCGGATGAGGTTTTAAATGACGAGCTGGATGAATCGGCCGCGCGGACCAGGATCGATCAGATTCTTAATCATCTGAATAACAAGTATCAGCCGGCTCAGAGGGAAGCGGGCCGGCGGGCGGCGTTCACTGCCCTGGGCCTTGCCGGTTATCATGAGCAACGCCACACCCTCGCTCGCGCCTGTTTGTGGTCAGTCATCCGCGAAAATCCGTCATCGCTGCAGGATCGAACCGTTGGCGGAACGTTCATCAAGACTCTGATGCCGGCAGGTCTGTTGAACGATCTCCGAAAATGGCGTCAAGGCGCTGCATGACGCCGGCATTAGGCCCGTCCCGGCGAATGTAGCGAGCCTCTTGGCCGAACGCTCATTCGTTTGTAGACATCATTATTCAGCGGCGACACTGGATGTTATTTCATTTTCATTGTGAAGTTTTTCTCTCGATCTTTGGTGTTGAATGAAGATTCTTTACGTTCCGCGCGTTGATTCCCAGACCGTGCGCGGAGGCGATGTTTACTTTGCCGGCAAGCTCGGGGACAGCCTGCGAGGGTTGGGTGTTGACCTTGAGTTCGTCCCGGTGGATGTGTTGGATGCTCATGATAAGGCTGATGCTGTCTTCCTGACCCAGATCTATCAGATTGATACCGCCGAACGGGCCGCCGATTGGGCGAGCAAACGGGGTATTCCTCTTGTTATCTGCCCGTTTTATGAAGAAGGCCTGCGGCTGAGCTACCATCTGACCTTGCGTGGGCGTGGCAATTGGTACAGGTTGTCTCGCGCTATCGGTCGTCGCGCTACCGAGCGCGTCTTCATGGCACGAGGCGCCAGACTTCGTGCCCGGGATGACGTGTGGCATAGGCAACGTTGCCTGCTGGGGGCGGCCCACCTGCTGCCGAATACCCGTTATGAGCTGGATCATCTGAAAAACTGGTTTCGATCGCAGGACCTGCACGCCACGATCATTCGGTTGGGGATAGACCGGGAACAATTCAATATTGACACTGGGCAGAAAGTCGAACACCTGCCGGCGCCATTACAGGAATGGCGTGGTTCGTATTTGCTGTCAGCGGGTCTGATCAGCGCCCGGAAGAATCAGATGGGCTTGTTGAAGGCTCTGGGTGATCTGCCCATTCCGATTGTCATCGCCGGCGATCCCTCACCCTATGAACCTGACTACTGTGCCGAAGTTGAACGGATTGCGCGCATTAGAGGTAACGTAATATTTACAGGACACCTTATCGCGAGAGAGCTGGCAGCAACTTTCGGCCATGCCGCTGCCCACGTATTGCCAAGCTGGTCGGAACGTCCCGGGCTGGTTAGTCTGGAGGCTGCTGCCTGCGGTTCCCGAGTGGTTGCCAGCACAGCCGCGCCTGTTTGGGAGTATCTCGGTGAAGGGGTGACGGTTTGTGCTCCGGATCAACCGGCAGACATCCGCCGGGCGGTTCTTGAAGCCCTGGACCGTCCAAGATCTCCTGAAGTTGCAAGGAAGGTCCGCGAGCACTATACATGGGAACATACCGCTGTCGCTTTTCGCGACGCAGTTCGCGCGATTATTTGATTGCATCGGTTCCTCCATGCGCTACCTCTTCTTGTCCAACTTCTACCCGCCAAATGGTCGCGGTGGATATGAGCAACTGTGTCACGAGGTAGCTCACGCGCTTTGCGCCCGAGGGCACAAAATTGCAGTTCTGACGACCCAGGGCGGTATTGATCTCCCTGACGATCCGGTTCGCGTGTATCGGGAATTGAAGCTGGAAGTCAATGGGGGTTTGTTACCCACCGCGCTGCGGCTGGCATTTGATCGAGAGAAGATCGCGCGCCAGAACGTGGCCGCGCTGGATTGCATCGTTGCTGACTTCGAGCCGGATGCCGCGCTGGTTTGGGGAATGTGGAATGTATCGCGCAATGTTCCGGAAAGGTCCGAGAAGCTGCTTCCAACGGCCTACTACCTTTGCGATTATTGGCCCACCTTGCCGAATGCGTATATCCAGCGTCTGCGGGAGCCTGCGCGGCATGCTGCTGCCTCCTTGCCCAAAAAGCTTCTGACCCGGTGGTTTCTGCCCCGGTTGATGGCCGAACCTGTGCCCAAACTCGCTTTCAGGAATGCGGCGTGTGTCAGCTTTGCCACGCGAGACAGGTTGAGTCAGGCCGGAATAATCGCCGAGCAGACGCCCGTAATCTACAACGGCATAGATACAACGGAGTTTGCCGATATTGGGTCGCCGGCTGTCGAGGAAAATTCCCCGATTCGCCTGATTTACGCCGGGCGACTCGTGCCTGAAAAGGGCGTTCATACCATCCTTGAAGCGCTTGTACTGGTGCGGGAATGCCTATCAAGTCCATTCGAACTAATGATCATAGGGGCAGGCAGTGCGGATTATGAGCATCAACTTCGGACGTTTGCCGCGACAAAGAGCTTGCCGGTCACATTCGCGGGATTTGTTCCCCGGCCCGTGTTGCCGGAGTTTCTTGGCCGGGGTCATATCCTCGTCTTTCCCTCGCAATGGGAAGAGCCTCTTTCCCGCGCTGTGTTTGAAGGCATGGCAGCAGGACTCGCCGTCGTGGGAACGACAACTGGAGGCACAGGTGAGGTGCTCGTGGATGGGGAAACCGGCTTGACGTTTGATTCCGGCGACGCGGCCGGACTGGCGGAACAGTTGGTCCGGTTGATTGTCGATGAGTCGCTGCGCGGCAAACTCGCGGCTCGCGGCCGTGAGATCATATTTGAGCGGTTCGACATTGTGCGCACGGTCGATGGGTTGGAAAGCCTGCTGATGACCATGACGAGTAGTCGATGAAGGTTCTGTTCCTTTCCCCCTGGTTTCCCTTTCCTCCCGCCAATGGCTCGGAGTTGCGTATCCACGCCTTGTTGCGCAGTCTGGCAGCGCGGCACGATGTGACGCTGATCAGCTTCCAGCGGCGGCCGATAACTCCCGAAGGGCTGACTGCAGCGCGGCGGATTCTGTCGGCCGTCCATCTCGTGCCGTGGCGCGATTTTGACCCGGCCAGTCTTCGCTCCCGATTGGGTTTCTTCAGTTCGCGGCCGCGTTCGATAGTGGATACCTATTCAGTCGAAATGGCCGGTCTGATCTCGCAGGAGATCGAAACGGGTCGCTATGATGTTGTCGTCGCCGCGCAACTGACGATGGCGGCGTATTGGCCCTGTTTCCAGAGTGTGCCGGCTGTCCTCGAGGAGATTGAGCTGGGCATTTACATGCCACCGGTTCCGAATAACGGCTCGGTGAACACAATCCTGCGACAACACCTCATGTGGGCCAAGCTCTGCGCTTATGTCCGCGGGTTGCTGCCCCGTTTCGCTGCCGTCACCGTTGTCTCCGGGCGTGAGCGGGCGATCCTTAAGCAAATCACGTCAACCTTCGAAACCGTGAGGATCGTCCCCAACGGCGTTGACCTGGCGAATCGACCGATTGGGACTGTCATCCGGAATCCGCAGACGTTGATCTTCGCCGGGGCATTCACCTACGATGTTAATTATGAGGCGATGGAATGGTTTACCGGCCGGGTCTTCCCGCTGGTGCGTCAAGAGCTTCCGAACACGCGGCTGATTATTACCGGCGACCATGCCGGGAAGGTACTCCCTTCTGTCGAAAACGTCACTCTTACCGGTTATATTGAGGATATTCAGTCAGCGATAGCGGGGGCGGCCGTTAGCATAGCGCCCATCCTGCAAGGGGGTGGAACGCGCCTGAAGATACTAGAGGCGATGGCTCTGGGAACGCCCGTCGTGTCCACTACAAAAGGAGCCGAGGGGCTGGATGCAGTCGACGGGCGCGATATTCTGCTGGCCGACACACCGGAAGCGTTTGCGGCGGCCGTCCTTCGTCTGCTGCGCGATCTCGATCTGCGCCAAAATCTCGTGAATAACGCTTGCGATCTGATACGCCGACAGTACGATTGGAACATCATTTTGCCGGAGTTCCTTGAATTGGTGGAAAAAGTCGCTGTTGATCGTGCGGTGACAATGCCAGAGGTCCAGCCTTTAGCGGCGACCTCGAGGGACGTCCAGCCGTTGCCAGGAACAACCGCCGGGAGAGTGCCGTGAGGGATTCCAGGGCGTCAATTCAACCCGTCAACTGGATACGTCCGGCAATAATTCTGGCTCTCCTGTTCGCCAGTGCCGGGCTGGCATATCTGGACCCGCCGGGTAAGCTATCTCTTATCCTGTTAAGCCTGGGGCCGGCGATGTTGGGATTGCTTCTCTATCTGAGACGGCCGGCATTGGGCGTTCTGGCTCTTGTATTTGCCGCAATGATGGTTCCGCTGAGCGTCGGCACAGGTACAGGCACCAGTCTCAACCCTGTCATCTTGATGGTGCCGCTCATGACGGGGATCTGGTTGCTTACCATGGCCCTGAGGCACAGGGCAATTCGCATACATCGCCACTCCTCCATCTATTTTCTGCTGGCGTTGAACATCACCGTCATTCTGGCTCTCATTGTTGGCCGACTGTCATGGTTCGACATTCCCGGAGCCGGGACTGCCGCGCAACTTGGCGGCGTGATGGTCTTCTTTGTCTCTTCGGCTGCGTTCCTATTGGCAGCTCACCTGCTTGATGAGCGTTGGCTGGCTCGCCTCGTATATATGTTCATTTTCATCGGTGCGTCGATTGTTGTCCTTCAGTTTGTGCCTTCAATGCGCAGCAGCATCACACGGTTTGTGACGATTGGGGCGATGGGTAGCGTTTTCTGGATTTGGCTGGTAACGCTGGCGGCAGGTCTGGCTCTTTTTCATACATCACTGACTATTCATACTCGTCTGTTATTGGCGGCGGTGGCTGCTGTCACGTTGCTGTTCGGCTTCATGAGAAACGGCGAATGGGCTTCGGGCTGGGCGCCCCCTCTGGTCGCCTTGCTGCTACTGGTATGGCTCAAGTATCCACGATGGGGATGGGCCTTTCTGTTTATAGCGACACTGGTTTTTTTCTTCGAGTTCGACCATTTCTGGACTTTGGCTACCAGCAACGAAAGCTGGTTGGCTCGGCGGCAAGCCTGGCAGATTGTCCTGGATACCGCTTCGGCGAACCCGTTGCTGGGTTTGGGGCCATCGAATTATTATTTTTATGTTCAGCAAGCTACCATCATGGGCTGGGGCGGGGCGTGGAGCGTGAAATTTTCTTCGCATAACAATTGGGTCGATCTTATTGCCCAGGTGGGGATTGTCGGAACATTTTTATTCGTCGCGTTTTCGGCCAGTTTGGCGAGAGCGGGGTGGCGGCTTTATAGGCGATTGCCGAATGGCTTTGGACGAGGTTACGCTGCCGCGTGTATTGCGGGTCTCATCGCGACGCTGATCAGTGGGCTATTGGGCGACTGGTTCCTGCCGTTTGTCTATAACATCGGGCTGGAAGGCATGCGGGCCAGCGTTTTGTTTTGGCTGTTTTTAGGTGGATTGTTGTCCTTGTACAAAGCTCAAGGTATCTCCGGGACGACCTGACATGTTACTGTCTATCATCGTCGTTAATTGGAACACCTGTGAGTTGACAACACAATGTCTGAAGTCGGTATTTGCCCATCCGCCAGCTGTGGCCTACGAGGTAATCGTTGTTGACAACGCCTCGGCCGATGAGAGCGTGACGGCAATCGAGTCTCGATTTCCAGAAGTTCGCTTGATCCGAAGCGTGGAGAATAAAGGCTATGCAGGGGGTAATAATCAGGGGATTTGTGCCAGTAAGGGTAAATACTGCTTTCTTTTAAACAGCGATGCGATCGTTACCCCCGGTGCAATTGATGCCATGATTGATTTTCTTGAGAGGCATCCACAGGTTGGGGCAGCAGGCCCTACATTACTCAATCCGGACGGAAGTTTCCAAGGCTCGTTTGCGCAATTCCCAAGCTTGTGGTCTGAAGTGTCCCTGTTTACCGGCATTGCCCGCTGGACCATAGGCCCAAACGCCCCCAGTCCGCGTCCGAAACCCGGAAGCATGGCCGAGCAGGTGGATTGGGTCGCCGGCGCTGCGATTATGGTACGGCGCTCGACCATCGATCAGGTCGGCCATCTCGATGAATCATACGCGCTTTATAGTGAAGAGACCGACTTGTGTTGGCGGATGAGGCGAGCAGGATGGCAAATCTGGTATTTACCGGATGTCAACATTATTCATATCGGGGGAGCGAGCACGAACAGGAAATCGACCGAATGTTATAGCCGATTATACCGGAGCAAGGTTCATTTTTTTAGACTGGCCTATGGTCTGCGGTCTGCCGTCTGTTTAAGTATGGTCTTAATCTTCCTGGCGGTATCAAGGATTGGCGTGCGAATGTTGGCATTGCCGTTTTTATCGTCCGCTTCTCGCATGGCCAACAAGGTCAGAATCCGCCTCGACTTATCGATGATTCACCATTTGGGTTCGGATATTCTGCGCCTTTAGGTGATGGAAATTTACTTTGATCAGATATGGTGCCGATCTTGATGGATGACCAGTCAATCGATGTTTCAGTCCTCATTGTTAACTGGAACGCCCAGGAGAGATTAACGGGATGTCTGAACTCGATACGGCAGGTCACAGACCTTCAGGTTGAAACGATAGTAGTGGACAATGCGTCAACAGACGAGAGCGTAGCGTTGGTTCGTGCCAAATTTCCCCAGACCAGATTGGTTCTCAATAATGAGAACATGGGGTTTGCCGCTGCAAATAACCAGGCGGCCAAATTAGCTCGCGGACGCTATCTGTTGCTGCTAAATCCTGATGCCGAGGTATCACCCGGCGCACTGGACGAGATGGTCTTGTTTTCTGGACAAAATCCGGATGTCGCTGCAATAGGCCCTCGTTTGCTCAATCCGGACGGCTCCCCACAGCGCTCTGGCTGGCACGGCTATCCTGGCCTGATGACAGCGGCTATTGATGCCTTCTATTTGTGGAAGCTCCCTTGGTTACCGTTTGTTCGACGCACGGAACTGATATCCGAACCGTTAACTTCAGTGCGCTCGGTCGATCATCTTTTGGGGGCATGTATGCTTATTCCACGAGAAGCCTGGGATGCTGTCGGTCCATTAGACGAAGGATACTTCCTGTTTCTTGAGGAAACCGATTGGTGTCGCAGGGCGCGGTTAGCTGGGTGGCGTCTCGTACTGTTGCCGACTGTGACAGTTGTCCACTATGGCCAGCATAGCATGCGTCAGCAACCATCGCGTAATCTTCCCCATCTTTACCACAGTTACTGCCGGTTTTATCGTGAATCACCTGGCAGTAATCGATTTGGCATTTTTCTATTGAAACTAACGATAATCCTGGCTGTGTTGATTCGTTGCGTATTGTGGTTGGTTCGGGCGTTATTTGAGGGAAATGGCCTACAGAAAAATCGCGCCAGAACGATGTCGAAGGGTTATCTTCAGGTATTGAAAGATCTTCCGGCGATGTGATTATGGAGGAATTGCCTGATGCCGCGTGTCCTGGGTTAAGAGCAATTGGAACAGCGGGATTCTCTAAAGTTAGTTTTACTCTTTGATATTTCAACTCGATTGCGGGGCTAATGCGCATCCTGTTTCTCTCCCAACTCGTCCCCTACCCGCTTGATGCCGGGCCTAAGGTTCGCAGCTACTACGTCCTTCGACATCTGGCCGAAGCTGGACACGCGGTGACCTTGCTGGCCTTCAGCCGGGAGACCGACACGCGGGCGAATATGGATCACTTACGTTCGTTCTGTTCCTCGGTACATGCGATCCCGTTGACTCGTTCGCGGGTTCGCGATGCCCGCCATCTGATTCGTTCCCTGATTTCCGGCGCGCCATTCCTGATCGCGCGGGATCATGTAGACGGGATGTACGCGAAAGTGCAGGAGTTGGCCGCGACAGGAGAGTTCGACGCGATCCATGCCGACCAACTCTGGATGGCGCCTTACGCTCTGGCGGCGGGAGAGGCGGTCGGCGCAACAAGGCCCCGGCTCGTGCTCGATCAGCATAACGCCGTTTACCTTATCCCTCAACGACTGGCTGAGAATGGCGAGAACCAGATCCGGCGGATGATTTTGCGGCGCGAGGCGAGGATCATGCGTCGTTATGAGGTAGAAACCTGTCGCCGGTTCGATGCGGTCGTCTGGGTGACCGAGGAAGATCGTGCCGCGGTCGGTTCGACTGACGCCCCCGACGGTCCGGTGAACCATGTGATCCCCATCTGTGTCGACCCGTCGGAAACATCCGTCGTGCCTCGGGTCGAGCAGCCGCATCGGGTTACTTTCCTCGGTGGCCTCCACTGGCCGCCCAACGCTGCCGGAATCGTCTGGTTTGCGCGGGAGGTTTGGCCGCGCGTTCGGGCTACCTGTCCCGATGCTGTCCTGACCGTCATCGGAAAGTCACCTCCGGCCGATCTGGCGACGCGGGACGGGATTGATGTCACCGGTTTCGTTGATGATCCGGTTCCCTTTTTGCGCGAGACAGCCGTGTTTATCGTGCCACTGCACGCCGGTGGGGGGATGCGTGTGAAGATCCTCGACGCCTGGGCCTGGGGTTTGCCGGTCGTCTCGACAACCATCGGTGCTGAGGGCATTGCCTATCATGAAGGCGAAAACTTGCTCATCGCAGACGAGCCGGAGCAACTGGCGGCCGCCGTAGGAGATGTTCTTACATGCCCGGAGCTCAGCCGGGTTTTGGCGATCGGTGGCCGAAAAGCAGTTGCGGCCGATTATGACTGGCGCCGGATGTATTCGTCTTGGGACGCAATTTATCCGTCCCGGGTTATTCATTAGGCGGCTATAAATGGAATCTACGCGAACACTGATCGATAGTCGAACGGAGGCCCCGATCACTTCTCGGACTCGCCCATACCTGTTGCCTGTTATTCTTGCGATAGGTGTCCTCGTGCGGATCGTCACCGCATTCTATATTGGTAACACAGTCGAAGTACTCCCCGGCACTTTCGATCAGGTTTCGTATCACGCTCTGGCATTGCGAGTTCTGGACGGGCAGGGTTTCTCGTTTGAACAGGCTTCGTGGCCAATGACGGCCGCCGGCGCGCCCACCGCTCATTGGAGCTTTATTTACACCCTCTACCTCGCGGCAGTTTATGCCTTTTTCGGTCCCAATCCCCTCGTGGCCCGCCTCATTCAAGCCGTCACCGTTGGCATTCTCCAACCCTATCTGGCGTACTTGCTTGGGCGGCATGTATTTGGTGAACGAGCAGGCCTAATGGCGGCCGCGTTCACGGCGGTTTACATCTACTTCATTTACTACGCGGCGACGCTAATGACCGAGCCGTTCTATATCACGGCAATCATGGCGGCGCTCTATCTACTGCTGCGATTGCGAAATGTCTCGCCGAATCATGAGATACGATTGACTATCGCTCTTGGGCTGGCCCTTGGATCTGTCATCCTGCTGCGACAATTGTTTTTATTGCTCGTCCCCCTTTTGCTCATCTGGTTGTGGACGGTCCGTTTTACCGATCTTTCATCAGCGACTGCACGGTCGGGAGGGGTTTTGGCAGTAACGCACAGGCTGACTGCTTTTTTTCGCAGCAATCATGCTCCATGGCGGCCGTCAGTGATAACAATCGGTATTGTCACCATTATGATCTTGCCTTTTACCCTTTATAACTTCAGCCGTTTCGACCGTTTCGTTTTGCTCAATACCAACGCCGGATACGCTTTCTTCTGGGGGAATCATCCCGTGTACGGAACCCGATTCGAGGCAATCCTGCCTCCGGAGTTGGGCACATACGAGGATCTCATCCCGGTTGAGCTACGCCACCTCGATGAACCGGCGCTTGAACAGGCGCTAATGGCGCGTGGCTTGCAGTTTGTGAGCGCGGATCCGTGGCGCTATATCAGGCTCTCTCTTAGTCGCATCCCTGTCTATTTCATGTTTTGGCCGTCGACCGAATCGGGGATGGCCAGCAACATCTCACGCGTCGGCAGCTTTGGGCTTTTTTTGCCATTGATACTGGTCGGGCTGATTTACTCGTTGATGAATGGCAAAGTTCGTCGAAGAACCCTGGCTAATGCATCCTTGCTCTTGCTCTTCGTCTCGTTTTACACGGTGATCCATTTGCTCTCATGGGCATTGGTTCGTTACAGGTTGCCGGTGGATGCTATCATGCTGATATATGCTGGATTGGCCGGTTCGGTCGCCTGGGGGTATCTGGATAATAGACAACTTGCCTTGCGAAGATCATCACCATAATCGTCGGCGATTTAACGCGCTTTTTTGGGGAGGAACCACAGACTGGTCATCGAAAGCCTATGTCTCGTGAGATAAATTCTTGCATCATCTGCGACAATGCTGCGTTCCAGCCGCTTTATTATCCGTTGAGATCGCCAGGCCGGATTGTACGTTGTGATCATTGTGGATTTATTTTTGTTCAATCGGTCGAAAATAACCGCAGTATTATCGATGAATTATCCGCGAGGCAGGTTGAAGATCGCCTGCGATGTAGCCGGGACCTCGACGATTTGGCGGATTGTTGGGAGGAAACAGAGCTAACGGCAAAACTGGCTGAAGCGCCGGCTTTACAAGCGAACGCTGTTGATGCCCTCGAACGAATTGCCCGGTATTGCCCGCCCCCTGGGCGCCTGTTGGATTTCGGATGCGGTTGGGGTTTTTTTCTGGATGCGGCCAAGGCACGCGGCTGGACTCCATACGGGCTGGAACCTCTTCCTGGGCATGCCCTGTATTCAAGGGCCAAGGCCGGAGCCGAGGTATTGACGGATATCCTTCGCGATGGGACATATCAGGACGATTTCTTCGACGTTATAACCTCATTTCAGGTATTCGAGCATCTACCTGATCCAGCAGGTGATTTGTCTCGTTTGCAGAAGGCTCTTAAGCCGGGAGGGGTTTTGCTAATCGAGGTTCCGAATATTGACACCTGGAGCGTGTCGTTATTGGGTAAACGCCATCGACATTTTGTTGCCGATCACCTGAATTTCTTTTCTCCCTCAACTCTGGACCTTATCTTCCGAAAATACGATCTGGAGGTTGTAGAGATTTACTCCCCTACAAGAAAAATGAGCGTGCGCCATTTCGTTTCAACCTGGGGCGGCCGCACGATGCCACAGGGAGTCATAAACGGAATGACAAACCTGCTACAGGGGACGCCAATTTGGCAAAAACAGTTCGGTCTGAACCTGGGTGATATCGTTGCGATTATTGGCCGTAAACCTTTATAGGGCATAGAGGACAATGCGAATTCTCTTCATCGTCCCATACTTTCCGACACGCATTCGAACCCGCCCATTTAACTTGATTCGTGCGCTTGCGGCCGAGGGGCATAGCCTGACGGTCCTCACGGTGGCAGGTGATGCTACAGAGTTGGAAGAAGCGGTTGCGTTGCGATCTCGAGCAATGCGGGTCATCGCCGTTCCGCTCGGCCGCATCCGCCCACTGGTCAATATCGCGCAGGCAATGGCGACCGGTGAGCCGCTTCAGGCAGCCTATTGCTGGCATCCCGGCCTGGCGAAAACCCTGCAAACCTTGTTGGGCGATGAAACATTCGACGTGATTCATGTGGAGCATCTGCGGGGGGCGCGGTATGGTTTGCTGGCCAAAAAGGTTGTTGATGGAATTGGCGCAACAACGCCAATCGTTTGGGATAGCGTTGACTGCATCAGCCACTTGTTTCGTCAAGCGTCGCGGCAAAGTTCAGCGCGGTTTAACCGCATGGTGACACGGTTTGAATTGCCGCGAACAGAGCAATACGAAAGCCGTCTGGTATCCGGGTTTGACAGGGTGCTGACTACATCGCCGGTTGACCGCGATGCCTTGTCTGATCTGGCCGTCGGCCGCGGAAGAATCCCCAGCCCAATCCATGTTCTCCCGAATGGCGTGGATTTGGTCGCCTTTCAACCTGATCCTTCCGTCACCAGGGAGCCGGCGACACTCATCCTGAGTGGCAAGATGAGCTATCACGCTAATGTAACGATGGCTGTAAGTCTTGTGCGTGATGTGATGCCGCTGGTGTGGTCTGTCAGGTCTGACGTGCGCCTGACGATTGTCGGCCAGGACCCTGCTCCGGCGGTGCTTGCCTTGGGAGCTGATCCAAGGATAACAGTCACAGGAGCGGTGCCGGATATTCAACCACATCTGGCAAGGGCTACTCTAGCTGTCGCGCCGATCGTCTATAGCGCAGGAATCCAGAACAAAATCCTGGAGGCGATGGCGTGTGGCACTGCGGTGATTACGACCTCGGCGGCGCTCGGAGGGTTAATGGCCTCGCCGGGAATTGATTTGCTGGTTGAAGACAGTGATCAAGCGTTTGCGTCGGCTGTCATTTCCCTGTTGGAATCTGATCACAAAAGAGAGGCGATCGCGCGGGCCGGCCGGGCTTATGTTGTGACAAATCATAGCTGGTCTAAAGTCGGCAAGGATTTATCGGCGCTATATCAAGAGGTTCAACAAGAGGGGGCAAGGGCTTTTTGCCTTCCTGCATTTGACAAGAAGATGGTTTCTCTCGGCGAAGTTTAATTAGCGAGGTGCTAACCGTACCTACACCCACAGCCCGGAGGTTTGGCTGGGCAGTGGACATCGACGTTTTCTAACTCCAACCTCGACCGTATCACTATTGCTGCCATCGACGCCACCCGGTGAGATGGGGTTGAAGGGGAAAACGTTTCAGGAGGTGTTTAATGGAATCTTCGATTAAGTTGGTTGATGATACGAACAGTATAGGTGGAATCGGCGTCTATCACCGCTCAGTGGCCACATTATCCCCTCGCGTTCAGTGGGGGGTGTATCGTGCAACGTTGATAATCTCCGACGTATCCCTGAGCTTTCTGGCCTTGTTACTCGCGGCCTGGACACGGTTCAACATCCCTTTATCGATTTTCAACCTGGGCTCGAGGCCTACAATCCCGCCTTTCTACGTCATTGCCTTCGGCTTTGTCCCCCTCTGGCTTTTTGTATTCACAATTCATGGCCTTTACCTCGAGCAAACCTTATTAGGCGGGACGCGAGAATATTCAGGTGTATTCCGGGCTATCGCTGTAGGCATGCTGGTCATTGTAATTTTCGGATTTCTCCAGCCGGACTCGGACCCCGCTCGTGGATGGGTTCTGTTAGCCTGGATGTATGCCACAGCTCTTGTTATTGTCGGGCGTTTTGTGCTTAGACGGGTGGTTTACGGGCTGCGACGCCGTGGCTACTTCCTAAGCCCCGCGCTCATTATCGGCAACAATGCCGAGGGTTACTCATTGGCCGAGCAGCTCCTCGTGTGGGAAACCTCGGGACTGGCAGTTCAGGGGTTCATTTCTACCGAGCTAATTGAGGACAAAATCGCTCCCGGGACCTTACCTGTCATGGGGACGATTGATCAACTGGAAGAACTGGTAAGGCAACACCAGATAGGTGAATTGATATTGGCCACCAGCGCACTGACCCAGGAGCAGATTCTGGCAATCTTCAAACGATATGGGGTATCCCGTGATGTGAATCTCAGGCTGTCGAGTGGTCTGTTTGAAGTGATAACCACGGGCCTGGAAGTAAAAGAGATGGCTTCGGTTCCCCTCTTGCGAATTAATCAGGTGCGTTTAACCGGCGCTGACCGAACCCTGAAGACTGCCCTCGACATCTTTCTGGCTGTCGGATTTCTTGCGTTGACGATGCCGCTCCAGATAGCCATTGCCATAGCAATCAAACTCGACTCACCTGGTAACGTATTTTACCGCAGACGGGTGATGGGGTTGAATGGAACTGTTTTTGATGCCTACAAATTTCGCACGATGCATGCCAATGGTGACGCGATCATCGAGGCTCATCCCGAACTGAAATCGGAGCTGGAGATGTCGCGTAAACTCAAGGATGATCCAAGGGTGACGCGAGTCGGCCGGTTTTTACGTAAACACAGCCTCGACGAACTGCCGCAATTTCTTAACGTGCTCATGCGTCAAATGTCTGTCGTTGGGCCTCGCATGATCACGCAGGATGAACTCGCTATGTACGAACAGTGGGACATCAATCTCCTCACTGTTCCCCCAGGGATCACCGGTCTGTGGCAAGTTAGCGGCCGGTCAGATATCTCGTATCGCGACCGCGTTCAACTGGACATGCGTTATATTCGCAACTGGAGTATATGGCTCGACCTATATATCCTGATGCGGACGACGGTTGTTGTCATCAAGGGAAAAGGCGCATACTGATGGCTTCGGTCGCTGTGACCCTCGCTCGGATTCTCTCACGTGATACAGCAGCTTGAGGACAGACCTCAGACATTGTTTATTAACGCAATCTATACGGAATAGTTTGCCGCTAAATCGTATTATTGGGGTACTTACCTGTGACGCCGGCATAGCCTTGTTCGGGATGTACCCGCCTCTAAAAGTTTAGTGAGGAAAAATGGAGCTACGGGCATACATAAGACCTCTTATAAAGTGGTGGTGGCTCATTCTGATCTCCACCCTGGTTGCGGGGGCGACTAGTTTCTTCGCGGTGAGCCAGCAACCGCCGGTTTACCAGGCGAAAACGACGCTGCTGATCGGAAGCGCGATCAACAACCCAAATCCGGACGGCAACGATTTCTGGCTTAGTCAACAATTGGCCCAGACCTATAGCGATATCGCCCAACGCGATATCGTCCGTCAGTCTGTCATGGATGAGCTTGGGTTGACCTGGTTACCGGAGTTTACAGCCAAACCCGTTGCCAACACTCAATTATTGGAGATTCGGGTCGACGACACCAGCCCCGAGCGAGCGATGATTGTCGCCAATGAGCTGGCAAATCAGTTGATTAGGAGAACTCCGACCAACACGAACCTGGAGGGTGATCCGGGCAGGCAAACGTTCATCGTTCAGCAGCTTGACGATCTCGAATTGAAGATTCAGGAGACGAGTACCGAGATCATAGCCAAGCAATCTGAACTGGCCGGCCTTTTTAGCGCGCGGCAAATCACCGATTTGCAAGACCAGATTCGCGCCCTTGAGGACAAACAGAATACCCTCCAGGCGAATTATGCCTCGCTATTGGCCAGCTCATCCCAGGGTGCTGCCAACAGCCTCAGCGTCATCGAACCGGCCATGTTGCCGACCGTCCCCATCGGCCCGGAGATCTTGATGACGGTCCTGACTGCGGCCGCGATAGGTTTTTCGCTCGGCGTCGGAGCTGCTTACCTGATGGAATATCTTGACGATACGGTGAAATCATCGGAAGACATTCACCGATCAACGGGCCTGCCGACACTGACCGGGATTTCCGAGGGCAAGACAAGCAGTAATGGACGCACCGGATTGGTCACTATCGACAATCCACGCTCTCCAATCGCCGAGGCATATCGCTCTTTACGCACGGCTGTACTCTTCTCTAATGTGGATCAGCTCACACGTACGCTTGTTGTCACCAGTGCGGGACCGAAGGAAGGCAAAAGCTTCACGTCTGCCAATCTCGCGGTTGTTCTGGCCCAGAGCAGCTATCGGGTGTTGCTCATCGATGCTGACCTCCGTCGCCCAACACAGCAAAAGTTATTCAATAAATCGTCTTCTTACGGGTTGACAAATTTGTTGCTGGATATGCCGCCATCCTTTGATTCTTCGCGGCTTGGGGATATGTATTCCCAGCTGAGTCGGGCGGTTCAGGCAACGTCTATAGCCGGTCTTTTTCTCATGACGACTGGTGATTTGCCGCCCAACCCGGCAGAGCTGGTCGGCTCCAACAGGATGAAAACGCTTATAAAAGCACTGGCCACCAGGTTTGATTACGTCCTTATTGATACACCGCCGATCCTGGCTGTCACTGATGCCGTCGTGATGAGCACTCGGGTAGACAGCGTTGTATTAGTGGCAAGAGCCGGATCGACTCGGCAAAGCCAATTGAAACATGCGGCTATGCGTCTTCAGGAAGTTAACGCCAATGTGTCCGGTGTCGTATTAAATCGAATTAACAAACGGAGTAGTGAATATTACCAGTATTACAAGCACTACTACCCGACCGATCCGGATGACGAGAAGAAAGGCAAGGAAATTGTTGAAGGCCAGCCTGCCGGGAAAGCGAGGGAAGGGGAACCACAGAACCCGGTCCCGGCGCGCAGCTTTCTGACCAAATTGATGAGCTGACCAGACTTGGCCATTCACTGCGCCGTTTGTAGACTCTGCCGAAATTGAGGATGAGCGGGAGCGGATGGGAGTCGAACCCACCACCGCCTACTCAGCGTAGCCGACCACTCGTTTTGAAGACGAGGGCATCCACCGGGACACAACCGCTCCCGCGTTTAATTGTGGCCACAATCAGGAGGAATGTCAACGCAAGGCTGGAGTTGTCGCAGGTTAAATCGACTTGACAGGCTTCCGCCATTCCGATAGAATGGCTTTACCATTAACAAGACAGGCAATTCCCACTGGCCGGGATAGCTCAGTTGGTAGAGCACTTCACTGAAAATGAAGGTGTCCCCAGTTCGAGTCTGGGTCCTGGCATCGCTTCAAGGTTGAGTTAATGCGGGCGTGGTTCAGTGGTAGAACGTCTCCTTGCCAAGGAGAAGGCCACGGGTTCGAATCCCGTCGCCCGCTCTGAATGAACGGCAGGCCGCGAGGCCTGCCGTCTTGTTATGGCGACGTGGCCAAGTGGCAAGGCAGAGGTCTGCAAAACCTCGATCACCGGTTCGAATCCGGTCGTCGCCTCTCAAAATTGAAAATATAGACTCCATGTCACAGAAGCTCTTGCGTTCGCAAGGGCTTTCTTTTTTGGTAAAATCCTTGGCGTCCATGCCGAACGCAGGCGGTCAAATCTTTTACGAACCGCAATACCCAAAACCAACGAAGAGAGTTCCCCAATGTCATTATCTCCTATTCCCAACCTGCCGTTCCCGGTTGATTCCACAAATTGGGACGTATTCCAGGCAAGATACGACCAGATCATGTCAACCTCCCTTGACTCGGACAATATTCACCAATGGCTCAGCGAATGGTCCAGACTGGGTAGGGTCATTGATGAATTCGGCTCGATTACCTATATCGAGTCGACACTCGACACGGCCGATGCCCAGAAAGAGCAGGCTTTCCTGAATTTCGTCGAAAATATTGAGCCGGGTTATCGCCGGGCTGATCAGGCATTGAAGGAGCGCCTCCTTGCCTTCGTTGCCAGCGACAAAGAATTAGGCGAAGACATGGAGCTGCCCATGGCCAGGATGCGTAACCAGGCTGAGCTCTTCCGTGAGGAGAATATCCCGTTGATGACCGAGCTGGCCAAGCTTGGGAATGAATACGACAAGATTACCGGGGATTTGAAATCGGATTGGGACGGAGAAGAGAAGAATCTCTATCAGCTAAAATCCCTGTTATTGGATCGGGATCGGGCTGTTCGGGAGAGAGCATGGCGAGCCACGATGGCTTTATGGCTCGGCAAACGCGAACTACTGAACGAACTCTACAACAAGATGTTATCCTTGCGTGACCAGATCGCGCGGAACGCCGGTTTCCCCGATTATCGTGCTTACGCCTATAAAGCATATAACCGGTTTGATTACACGCCGGAAGACTCGATCCGCTTCCAGAATGCAATCGAGACGGTCGTTGTGCCTGCGGCCGCCCGTGTGTACGAGCGCAAGCGGAAGCAACTCGGTGTTGATGTGCTCCGGCCGTGGGATGAGGCGGTGGATGCAGGTGATGACCCGCCATTGGCTCCGTACAAAGGACAGGATGCCCTCATTCAGGGCAGTCTGAATATATTTGAGCATGTGGATGAGACGCTAGCCCGATATTTTGCGACCATGGCAGAGGATGGCCTACTTGATCTGGACACACGTAACGGCAAGGCGTTGGGCGGCTATTGCAGTTCGTTGCCGTGGCGAAAGCGTCCGTACATCTTCATGAACGGTAATGGCACCCATGACGACTTGCAGACAATGCTACATGAGGCCGGGCATGCCTTCCACGCTTTTGAGAGCTTTAACTTGCCGTATATCTGGCAAACCGACGCACCAATGGAGTTTTGTGAAGTTGCTTCCATGAGTATGGAACTACTGGCTGCTCCGTATCTGACCAAGGCGTACAATGGTTTCTACACTACACAGGAGGCGGCACGGGCGCGCATTGAACATTTGGAAGGGATTTTGAAGTTTCTGCCCTATATGGCGGTCGTTGACGGCTTCCAGCACTGGGTATACACTAACCCCGAAGTTGCCCATGACCCCGCAGCATGCGACGCCGCGTGGGGCGATTTGTGGGATCGTTTCATGATAGGTATCGACTGGAACGGCTTTGAGGATGAACGGGTCAGCGGTTGGCACCGAAAGTTACACATCTTTCACGTGCCGTTTTATTACATTGAATACGGCATGGCCCAGGTTGGCGCGTTACAGGTTTGGCGCAACGCGTTGACCGACCAAAGCGGAGCAGTGGCTACCTATCGGGCGGCGTTGGCGCTGGGTGGGACGCGCCCTCTGCCGGCCCTTTTTGCGGCCGCTGGTGCGGCTTTTCGCTTCGATGAGCCAATGTTGAAGGATTTAGTCGAGTTAATCGAGACTACTTTGGCGCAATTGGCGCAGGCAAATTAACCTGCATGGAACACCATCGGGATATCATGGAACCCAGCGCAGCGATGCGCGTTTACCTGGCAGAAATCTACCGGTTGCAGGAGGATTCGCCGACGGTCAGCACGACCAGTCTGGCTGAGCGTCTTGATGTCTCACCACCGGCTATCCCGCGTATGTTGCGCAGGTTGCAAAGTGCAGGTTATGTCAAGCATGTGCCTTATCAGGGCGTTGAACTGACGCAACTTGGTCGTGAGGAGGCTTTGCGCGAGGTCCGTCGCCATCGAATTCTCGAGGTATTCCTCGTGAACGTGATGGGGTTTTCGTGGGATGAAGTTCATGAACATGCCGGGGGGCTTGGCGCGGGGCTGAATGACCGTCTGGCTGATCGCATGGCTGAAATGACCGGATTTCCGCAACGCTGTCCGCATGGCGAGCCGATCCCCGATCGGGAGGGGCAGCTACCGGAAGTTGATGACGTTTGCATTGTTAACCTCGGAGTTGGGCACCAGGGACACGTGAGCCGGGTTCGAACACACGAGCCGGAAAAGCTGCAATATATCGCCAGCCTTGGTTTGATACCGGGGGTTCAGTTTGAGATATTAGGGCGAGCGCCGTTTAACGGACCAATGCGATTGCGCGTCGGCCGCGAAGAGGTCGTCATCGGATATGAACTGATGAAATCTCTTTGGGTTACGTCAGTCTGAGCGATACTACAAAAAAAGCCGGCTTGAAAACCGGCTTTTTGCTCATTTACGTATTGGCTGTGGGGCATCGGTCATTAAACGCCACCACCCTTGCCATGGGCGGGCCTGGCTCGCCGGATCGGGTGTCGCCGGCGCTATGGGCGTTGATTCAGGAGGGGCCTCCTGAAGAATGGGCACAATTCTCCTCTCGCCGGGCAGGATCATACCACGTTCGTTGCGAGCGTAGGACGCGGCATAATCGTCGCTGCTCACGTATTCGAGGGTGACCATGAGTTCGACTTGCCGCGTTGCTTCCCTTTCGATCTGTGACTGGAGGGCTTCTTCGTCGTTGCCCACCAGTCTTCCGGCCTGTGCCCGGTTGTTGAAGTCGATGGCGATGATGATGCCTCCGGCGACGACGAGCACGAGAATGACCTGGGTCACGCTGAACAGGGGCCGCGTTCGAAATACCGGGGAATCAAACCATTTCCTGGCCATCTGTAAAATCTTAGCCGCAAAGCCCAACACATGCAACAGGAAAGTGTTGTCGATCCCGGTTCGCCTAAGGTAGAATGCGTCGATGCAAACCGATGTCGCGATCTTACCGGTTGATTTTTTAACTATTGGCCATGTGTGCCTCGATGTGGTGCCTGGCGGGTTCGTCATCGGCGGGGCGGCGGCTTATACCGCATCTGTAGCCAAAGTTATGGGGTTCCGCGTCGGGATCGTGACCAGTGCCGCTGAGGTCGATGGGTGGGGCGACGATTTGGCGGGGATTGCGATCCATACTGTCAATTCCGCCGCCACCACAGTTTTTGAGAATGTCTATACCCCTTCCGGACGCATCCAGACCATCCACGCCGTTGCCGGAGACCTGACTGTCAGCCACATACCCTCCATTTGGACTCGCACGCCTGTTGTCTTTATCGGGCCAATCGCCAACGAGGTTGACTCTGCCCTTATAGAATATTTCAGCAATAGTCTGGTAGGTGTTGGACCCCAAGGATGGATGCGGCGTTGGGATGAACGCGGGCATGTTTACAAGGTTGGCTGGGAATCGGCGGAAGTGACCCTGCCCAAGGCGGCCGTGACTTTTCTTAGCAGGGAAGATTTGCCCAACTCGCAACTCATTGAGAATTATTCCCGTTTGGCCAAAATCCTGGTCATAACGGACGGCCCCAAGGGGTGTGACGTGTTTACCCAGGGCGAAACGCGCCACTTCCCGGCACCTGCCGTCACAGCAGTGGATTCGACCGGAGCAGGTGATATTTTTGCCACGGCATATCTTCTACGGCTTTATCAGACTAACGGCGACTTCTGGGCTGCAGCAGAATTCGCCAATCAGGTTGCCGCTCGTTCCGTAACATGTCGCGGACTGCCGGACAAGATGATCGCCATTCGCGATTTTGTGGATGAGCATTTTAACCGGACGGGCGACACGGTGCATCAGGCTTAGTTAGGTACTTCATGGCCCGCATCTATGCGATAGCGAACCAAAAAGGCGGGGTCGGCAAGACGACGACGGTCGTGAATTTGTGCGCTTACCTGGCCGGCAGTGGTCGTCGAGTCCTCCTCGTCGATCTGGACCCCCAGGCGAACGCGACATCATCCCTGGGATACGAAAAGAATCAGTTTGAATCATCGACGTATCAATTGCTGGTCGATCAGGTGGCGGTGTCCCCAATTCGGGTCCATCATGACCAGTTTGGCATCGATTTGCTTCCCTCAAATCCTGCTCTGGCGGGCGCGGAGGTCGAACTTGTCCACGCCATCGGCCGCGAATATCGCCTGCAGCGAGCGCTGGCCGAGGTGGACGATGATTTCGATTACATACTTATCGATAGCCCGCCAAGTCTGGGATTGTTGACAATAAACGCCCTGACGGCCGCGCGCGACGGTGTTCTCATCCCTGTCCAGTGTGAATACCTGCCCCTGGAAGGCTTGAGCCAATTGACCAAGACGATTCAACTTGTCCAGGAATACCTGAATCCGGGTCTGCAAATTCGGGGCGTCATGATGACCATGTACGATAGCCGGACTAATCTGAGCCGGCAGGTGGTGGAGGAAGTACGACGCCATTTTCCGAATAAGGTCTTTCGTACCATCATTCCCCGCAATATTCGCCTGAGCGAGGCCCCGAGCTTCGGGCAACCCATCAATTATTACGCGCCACAGTCTCCGGGAGCGGTAGCCTACAGGTTGTTGACAACGGAGCTTCTGAACGGCGATCGCCGCAATGGTGGAGGTGAACATGCCGGCTAAGCGACAGGCCCTCGGCCGCGGGTTGGACGCGCTCTTCGCGACATCCGGCGAACGGCCGGCGCGAAGTGATGCCGTCATGCAGGTTCCCATCGAGCGAATAATTCCTAACCCGCACCAGCCTCGGTCGAGCTTTGATCAGGATAAGCTGGAGGAACTGGCGGAATCGATTCGGACTCACGGTCTGATTCAGCCCCTGGTCGTCACCGAAACTGTCGAGGGGTTTGTGTTAATCGCCGGGGAGCGGCGCTGGCGGGCGTCTCGCCTGGCCGGACTGGAGCAAGTGCCGGTCATCGTCAAGGAGTCGACGTCGCAGGATATGCTGGAGTTGGCCCTGATCGAGAATATTCAACGCGCCGACCTGAACCCGATGGAAGAGGCGCATGCCTATCGCCAGCTTATGGATGAGTTCGGGCTGACCCAGGAAGAAGTCGCCGAACGGGTGGGCAAGGCGCGTTCCACGGTCGCCAACCTTGTGCGATTACTTACCCTGCCGGACAGTATCCAGATTGCGGTAAACGACGGCCGCCTTAGTGGCGCGCACGCGCGGGCACTGCTGCCGCTGCCGACGGCCGAAATGCAGGTGGGCGCGATGAATCAGGTCGTCAAACTGGGCCTGAGCGTCCGCCAGACCGAAACGCTGGTGACAAGCCTTATGGCTGAGAGCCGGCCCGAGCCCAGGCCGCGCAAGCAGCTTCCGCCTGAACTGATCGAGATTCAGGACCGATTTGAGTCGGCACTGGGCACCAGAGTCAATATCGAGAAAGGCGAGAAGGGGGGGCGCGTCATCATCCACTTCTATTCCGACGAGGATTTGGACGCGCTGTTTGACTCAATCGTTGGGGACTGACGCAGAAACCCGCCTTGTATGCGATTGGAGATTATGGCATAATCCCATCATCCTTCACGATTTGATATCCAATGAAAAACTGAGTTCACTTTATATTCCCTGACTGTTAACGCGATAAGTCCTGCCTCTTCATCAGGATTTCTGCATGGGATTCGCGCAGCTAACCTGCGCGGATTGCCAAGGGATTGTGAACTCATGCTTACCGTCAATCGGATTTCCAAATCGTTTAACCACGTACCACTTCTAAAAGATATAACATTCTCTATCGGGCCAGGCGAGCGTGCTGGTTTGATCGGGCATAACGGCACCGGCAAAACAACACTAATGCGCATTATTGCCGGGGAAGAAACAGCCGACAGCGGGAATGTGCTGTTCACGCCATCCGGATTGCGTTTGGGTTACTTGCATCAAGCGCTAGAGTTCAACCCTTCTCGAACGATTGGCGAGGTTCTCAACGATGCCGTAGATGATCCCCGATTTCTTGAAGATGAACTTGCGACGATTGCGGCCGCCTTGGCCGAGGACCCTGACCAGGCCGAACTCCAAACCGCCTATGACCGGGTACTGACCCGAATGAACAGCGCCCAGGGGGGTCTCCTGTCCTCAATTCTGTCTAACATGGGGCTTGATTCAATTGAAACCTGTCAGCCTGTCGGTCTCCTGAGCGGTGGGCAGAAGACACGCCTGGCGCTGGCTCTCGTCTTGCTGAGAGACCCCGAAGTCTTGCTGCTCGATGAGCCGACCAACCACCTGGACATCAAGATGCTTGAGTGGTTGGAAGCGTGGCTGGCAACTTACGACGGCGCGGCGTTGATTGTGTCTCACGATCGAACTTTTCTCGATCGCACCGTTTCGACGATTCTGGATATCGATCCAATCCATCATACTTTGCGCGCTTATCACGGGAATTACAGCGACTACCTGGAGCAAGTCACTGAACAACGCGAGCGACAATTATCGGCCTGGAAGGATCAGGAATATGAAATCATGCGTCTGCGGCAAGACATTGTCAGGACAAGGGAGCAAGCCCGATATGTTGAAATTACAACACACCCCAATCAACCCGGGGTACGACGGATAGCCAAAAAGGTGGCGCGCAAGGCAGCATCGAGAGAAAAAAAGCTGGAACGTTACCTGGAGTCCGATGAGCGCGTTGACAAGCCTGAGCGGACGTGGCAGATGAAACTTGATTTTTCGGCCGTCGAATCGACCCATATCGGGCATGACGTCGTTCGTCTCCAGGATCTGTCGGTGGGTTATGGGGACGTTACCCTGCTCTCAAATCTAAATCTGACTATTACCAGTGGCCAGCGGGTCGTTCTGACCGGCCCGAACGGCGCGGGCAAAACCACATTGTTGAAGACGATCGCTGGTCAGATACCCCCGTTGGCTGGACGGGTAAAGCTGGGGGCAAGCGTCAAAATGGGATATATGACACAGGAACAGGATCGTTTTGATGCCGGGCTCACGGCATTGGAAACAATTCTGAGAGCCGCGGCGATGACCGAGACGGAGGCTCGCTCATTTTTGCATTATTTCCTGTTTAAGGACGACGATTCGTTGATGCCGATCAGTAATCTGAGTTTTGGTGAAAGAAGCCGCCTGGCGCTGGCCAAACTGGTTGCGGAGGGTTGTACCTTTCTTCTGCTGGATGAACCAATCAACCATCTGGACATTCCGTCTCGTACCCGGTTTGAGGAGGCCTTAACCCATTTCCCGGGCACCATCCTGGCGGTGGTTCACGACCGTTATTTCATTTCCCGCTTCGCCTCACATGTCTGGCAAGTGGAAAATGGCCGGCTTGTTGAATCAATAGGATTGGGTCGGTCTTTTTAGTCATTGGTCGCCAACTGTGATTCAAGCTCCTTGATGCGGGCCTGCGCGTTGGCATAGCGATTCAACAGGTCGAGAGCGCCATCCTCGACGGATGTGCTTTTCTGATAATACCAGACGATGAGAGCAGACAGGGCTGCGATGATGAAGCCGAGAAGAAATGTCGAACGCCGAATGTGATACATAGGCACTATCATACTCTGAAATTGCCGGATAATCCCGATTTTGGCGACCAAAACAAGATCTGATCTCGTGACGAGTTGTAAAATGGTGGATGTGATACTCGAAAGGTGCCGATGACTGGAACCATAAAAACTGGTGTGTCGAACCGTATCGACCGGCGTGGCTGGTTCGGCTATGTGCCGGGCCTGGTCGCAGGTGTTTTCCTCAGTCGTGTTGTCGGGGAATGGTTTGGCTTGCCTTCCGTTTGGGCGGCCGTCGGTCTGGCCGTCGGTTTTGGATTGCTGGGGATGTGGCTGCTTGCCCGCTTGCCTGTTGCACGAACCTGGCCGGCGCTCATCCTGCTGGTTTACATCGTGTATCCCGAACCAATGCCGCAGTTGGCTTTTTATGCCTTCCTGGTTGCGCTGGTCGCCTTTCTGTTGAATGAGGTTGTTTACCGCAATAGGTTTGCAGATCCATTGGGACGATCTGCAGCGCCCGCACGCTGGTTGATGGTGCTTGCTGCGTGCGTTATCGCGGCGGTATTTTTCCTCCTGTATTTAACAACGCTCGCTCCTGACGTTCTGGCGGCCGACAGCGGTGAACTCCAGGTTGTGGCGGCGCAGCTTGGGGTCGCCCATCCTCCGGGCTTTCCCCTGTACACAATAATGGCGCACGCGGTTACCCGTCTGCTGCCGTTCGTTTCGCCGGCATATGCCGTTAATCTCTTCTCTGCCGTAACCAGCGCCCTGACCGTCGCCGTTGTCTATATAACCGGCACGATTATCACACGCCGTCATCTGCCGGGTTTAATCGCCGCGGTTGCTTTGGGAACAGCCACCACTTTCTGGTCGCAGGCTACCACGGCCAACGTCCGCAGCCTGACGGGACTATTCGCCGCCCTCATCATTCTCTCTCTGGTCTCCTATCGGGAGGCAATTTCCCGCGACGATGCAACCGCCGCAGGTCGATGGCTGGTAGCCAGTGGTCTTTTAATGGGTCTCGGCGTGACCCACCATGTCTCGCTGGTTTTTCTGGTCGCTATTGGACTGGCGTTTATCGTTCTGGTCGATCGATCCATTTTGCGCCAACCGCGACGCTGGGTGTGGCCGGTCGGAGCGGCGTTGTTGGGTCTTTTGCCGTTGCTCTATTTGCCGTTGCGGGCCGCGGCCGATGTCCGTGGCGCGGCGCCGGATTTGGCGACCTGGCCGGGATTCATTGAGCACGTGCTGGCGACAGGCTTTCGCGGCGATCTGTTTTATTTCACCGCGCCGTCTGACTTTGTCCAGCGTCTCCGAATCATGGGCAACGTCCTGTCCTTTCAGTTCGAGGTCTGGTTGCTGGCGGCCATGTTTGTCGGACTGGTCGTCCTTCTGTGGCAGGACAGATCGCTCGCCTTTCTGTTGGGGGGCGCGTTTGCCGTCTTCACGCTGGTGGCCGCGACATATCGCGCCCCACAGACGGTTGAGTATATGATCCCGGCCTATGCCGCGGCCGCCTTGTTGATTGGGTGCGCAATTGGCTGGATGGTCGATCGCGTCGGGCAGGTTGGTGTTGTGCTAAGAGCCGCCTTGATCCTGTTCGTTGCGCTGGTGATCGCGAGTTGTCTTCATCAAGCTGTCCAGAACCGGGTCGCCTCTGGAGCCGAACACGAAGGAGTCTCCGCGCGTGAATACGCCGGCCCGCTCCTGGCCGATGCGCCACCCAACAGCACGATACTGGCCCACTGGCACTGGGCGACGCCGTTGTGGTACCTGCAGGAAGTCGAGGGACTCCGGCCGGACGTGGACGTTCAGTTTGTCTATCCCGAAGGCGAACCTTATGATGTGACGTGGGAAAGAAGGGCGAGGGAAGTTTTTGAAACCGGCCGGCCGGTAATTACGACCTGGGTGCCTGCGGCGCAGTTGGATGGCTTGCCCGTCCCTGAACCAATCGGCGAAGCGCTACTGTTTCCCCAGATAACCAGAACCGGGCTGCCGGAAGATTTTACTGCCACTTCGATATCGTTGGGCGATGCTGTTAAGGTGGTCGGATATCATGTCGAGGAGCCGGAGAGATCAATCGCTGCCGGTCAGGAGATGGTGGTCACGGTGGCCTGGGAGCCATTGGTCGAGCGGGATATGTACGGATTGTATTTACATCTGGTCGGATCGGACGGCGTTCTCTATGGGCAGGACGATCGATCGGTCGCAGCGGCCGATGGCTTGACGCTAACCCAGTTCCGCCTGACCCCACGACCCGGCATTCCGACAGGCCCATCAACGCTCAATCTAGGCGCAACGGGTGAGGGCGGCGGGCGCGAACTGCTGACATCAGTTGATCTGGTACCCCCATTGCACCGATTGTTCACACGCAACAGAACCGCGCGCGCCCTGGTCGATAACCCCGATGAAGTGTTGATCGGTTATGACTGGGATCATACCCTGCCCGGTCGATCCCGCCTGTACCTGCATTGGGCGACCGGGGGAACAAGTTATGCCACACAAGTGCTGGATGATGACGCGAGTATGATGGCAGAATTGCCGCCTTATCGTGGTCCATGGGGGGTGTCTGTGAATACCTGGCGGTTCCCGCGAGGGAAGACCGATGGATATTACGTTCCACTGGGCCAGGGGATTGTCTGGACGGGGGAAGTGAATGACGGCCTGGCGTTGACGCCGGGTGAGTCTGCCGTCCTCGATCAGGAGTTTTTCAGTGGACAGGCGATCAACCGTGACCTTATCGTCTCCGTGCGGCTTATCGGGCTGGAACCGGATGGCGTACATTGGGCCTGGTGGGATTTGCAGGATTCAGTGCCGGCGATGGGGGCGATCCCAACATTAAAGTGGGTGGATGGCGTGTTCGTCCGGTCGCCCCACCGGGTGATGGCGGCTGAAAGAGCCGTAAGCGGGCAGACGCTGACCGGCGCTCTGACGCTCTATGACGCCTTCACGAATCGACCGCTGGCGATCCTGGACGAGCGGCTTACTGACGTGAATCCCTGGATTCCTATCCTGAGGGGAAGTGTGGACTAGATATGAAAAATGTGGTGGGCCCGCAAGGATTCGAACCTTGAACCAATCGGTTATGAGCCGACCGCTCTGCCGTTGAGCTACAGGCCCGTTTTAGAAGAGCATTGAGCGAGGAATTCGGCCAATCGCCTAAAGGGTGAAGGATGTCGCCGAACCCGGACTTTACTTGAGCGGCAGACGGGATTCGAACCCGTGAAAACAGCTTGGAAGGCTGTTGTGTTACCACTACACCACTGCCGCATGACTGTCGGGGCGGCCGGACTCGAACCGGCGGCCTCTCGGTCCCAAACCGAGCGCTCTGCCAAGCTGAGCTACGCCCCGTTTCCCGACCTGAAACGCTAGTATACTGTTACAGGGGTGGCACGTCAACCCGCCCTGACACACCGTGATGACAGCTCAGCCGCACCGCGTCGTCGCCGGCCAGGACCCTCGCGCGGGAATCCAGGATGTGGCCGGGTAGCCAGACGACCTGATCAGGTGTGGCGATCACCGGCCAACGTTCGCGAAGGTACGCCGGAATTTTCCGGTCGATCATTATTTCTTTGAGCGAGGTCTCGCCGTCCATGCCTAACGGCCGCATCCGTTCCCCCTTCTTGCGGGAGCGAATTTGTAGCTCACCGATTACCCTGTTTGTGATATAGACGGTCCATCTATCGCTGGTGGCCAGGATCGTGTCTTCATCAATCGCGTCAACATGATCCGCCTCAATTCGCCAACCGTTGGCCAGCTCAACAACGCCCGGCACCGGCAGCTTTATCGAGCCGTCGGCTGTAATTTGCGGAAAACCTGATGCCAGATCGGAGGCCTCACCGGCAATAATCAGCCAATCATAACTGACCCGAAGAAGCAGACCGCCTGGCAGCATTGCCCGTGTGCCCGTGATCCCTTTTTCAGCAACCAGCCGGGCCGCCTCCAGACCGCGGAAGCCTGCATCGCGCGCGGTTGGGTTAAGCTCGACGATGGCGCGGCGGAGCAAGCGGCGTCGCAGCGCCAACGGGCAGGCATTCCACACGTGGCGTCGCATATAGATCGCCTCTCGACCACGTTCGTCGACTACATCAAGCCACGCCTCCTCGGCGAGATGGTTGAGCAAGTCGTCATCGCCGGAGATAATGTCGGCCATTTCGAGCAGACGTTGCCGTATCTGGGGATTGTGCCTTTCCAGTTCGGGCAGCAAATCATGTCGGAGGCGGTTGCGTGCAAATGTTTTGTCAGCGTTGCTCTTGTCATGGATGGGGTTGAGGTCGTTCTCGACGCAATAGTTTTCGATTTCTGCGCGGGTGGTTCCGAGCAACGGCCGCAGCAGCCAAAATCCCGGATGCCCTGGCAAGACACTCGCCGGAGACATTCCGCGCAATCCGGTCAATCCGCTGCCGCGCAGGATGTGCATCAGCACGGTCTCGACCTGGTCATCCGCATGATGGCCGACGGCGATGTAGGGTGTGCCTTCCTGTTGGGCCACACTCGCCAGAAAATCATAGCGGGCAATTCGCCCGGCTTCTTCCAGCGTCAATTTGCGATCTCTGGCCAAGTGGTCAACGTCGACCCTGCTGGTGTGACAGCGCATGTCTTTGGCCATGTCGGCCACACGGGTCGCTTCGGCCGCGGAGGTTGGGCGCAGGCCATGATCGAGATGAGCGACGATGAGGTTTTCAGTTGGTAAGAGTCGGGTCAGAACGTGGAGGAGGGCTGCTGAATCGGGGCCACCGGAGACTCCAATGATGATGGCGTGCTGTTGGGGATCGAATCCGACGCTTTCAGCGACCTGCTGAAGGGCGCTCGCCGCCTGCCTTACAAGGTCGGATTGCCGCGCGAGGCCGGTCATATTATTGGGGGTAATGAAGAGCGCGAGTTGCTCTCGTCAAATGTCCACAGACGACTGCCGCCGGTTATGTCGATCACAATCGAGCCGGCAATAAATCCACGATAGTAATCCAGGTTGTCAATCATCGAGTAGGGCGGGTGGGACTCGAACCCACATGGGTGTTACCCCGGCGGATTTTAAGTCCGCTGCGTCTGCCATTTCGCCACCACCCCAGGGGCGCACAGGACCTTATTGTAACCGCCAATGCCCGGCTATACAACCGGCTTGTCGCCCTCCGCTTGCCATATGCTATACTCCGGCGAACCTCGAACATGGAGGCGGATCATGAAGCAATATCTCGATTTGATGCGCCATGTCCTTGAAAACGGAACCCGCAAGGAGGATCGCACCGGCGTCGGGACGATCAGTGTATTCGGCTATCAAATGCGCTTTGATCTGGTTGACGGCTTCCCTCTGGTGACAACCAAGAAGGTGCATTTGCGCTCAATAATTCACGAGCTGTTGTGGTTCCTGCGCGGCGAGACGAATGTGCGCTCGCTCCAGGAAAACGGCGTGACCATATGGGATGAATGGGCGGACGAAACGGGCGAACTGGGACCGGTTTACGGCCACCAGTGGCGTTCGTGGGCCGCGGCCGACGGTCACACGATCGATCAAATCGCTCAGGTTGTTGAGCAGATCAAATCCAAACCCGATTCGCGCCGGCATATCGTCAGCGCCTGGAATGTCGGCGAGATTGACCGGATGGCTTTGCCTCCTTGTCATTGCCTCTTCCAGTTTTACGTGGCCGATGGCCGGCTTTCCTGTCAGTTGTATCAGCGGAGCGCCGATATTTTCCTCGGTGTGCCGTTCAATATCGCGTCCTATGCCCTGTTGCTCATGATGGTAGCCCAGGTGACGGATCTGGTGCCGGGGGAGTTTGTTCATACGCTTGGTGATGCCCACCTGTACCTGAACCATCTTGAACAGGTGAATTTGCAGCTCACGCGGGAACCGTTTCCGCTCCCGACCATGGCGCTGAACCCGACCGTTCGCTCAATTTTCGATTTCCGGTATGAAGATTTCACGTTGGGAGATTACCAGTCGCATCCCCGTATCGCCGCGCCGATTGCCGTGTAGAGGACGATGATGAAGAGACCGCGCATAGCCTTTGTTGTGGCGATGGATGACAACCGGCTGATCGGCCGGGATAATGATCTGCCCTGGCGGTTGCCTGACGATATGCGCTGGTTTCGCGATCACACAATGGGCAAACCTTGCATCATGGGGCGCAAGACCTATGATTCCTTGCCCGCTCGTTTTCGCCCACTGCCCGGACGGTTGAATATCGTTGTGACTCGCAATCCTGATTATCAGGCTCCGGGCGCGGTGGTTGTCGGTTCGATTGATGCTGCGTTGCGGGCGGCCGGAGAGGTTGAGGAGATCATCGTCGTCGGTGGGGCGGCTTTGTTCCGTGAGCTGATGCCCGTTGTCGACCGGCTCTATTTAACCCGTGTGCGTGGCGCGGTCGAGGGAGATGTCTATTTCCCCGATTTCGACGTCGCCGCGTGGCGGGAAACATATCGCGAAGAGCATCCGGCCGACGATCGGCATGCGTACCCATTCACATGGCTGATTCTTGCCCGATCCGCAGCCGATAATCCTGGCGCAGTAGAACAAATTAAAGACCATGTTCACGAGGATGAAATAAATTAACTTTGTCAATTCCTCACTTGCCATCGCAACATATTCTCAGTAGACTTGACTCGCGGTAGAGAATTTGGCGAGCAGGTTGAGACCCCACATGGAACCCGAACTAATAACGATCATCGAAGGCCCCACGCCTGACTTTATGCCCAACCCACAAGGTTGGGTTCAATCAATCTATGAAGGCCCGCGAGAGACAGATGTTGCCCTGTGCCAGTTGAGGACGGGCAACGGTGAGGATATCGTCGAGCGATGCCGTCACGCCTGGAGCGAAGGCCGGCCGGTGCGACTGGACTATCCGGATGATATGCGCTTGCGCCAACAGCTTGACGTTGTGGCGTTGCGATTGACTAAAATTGATGAGGGAGAATTGCTCCTTTTGTGGGTGACGATGCCCTGGGAAATGCATGATGTTGAGGAAGTCGATGATGCTGATGACATCGACGATATGGATCCCGACATCCCGTTTTAGTTTGGTCAACCCAGGGAGGACTTACCTTGGCCTACGAAACGATCATTTATGAAGTTGGTGATGGGGTAGGAACTATCACCCTGAATCGCCCCGGTAAGCTCAACGCTTTCAACGATTTGATGATCGACGAGACAACCGACGCCTTCAAGAGCGCGGGTCGGGATGCGGCCGTGCGCTGCGTGGTGATCACCGGCGCGGGGCGCGGGTTTTCCTCGGGTCAGGACCTTGGTGACTTTCAGGAGCGTGGCGAAGGCATCTCGATTGGGGAGCACCTTCGTCACGGCTATCACCGCCTCATACGGCAGATGGTGTCGCTTGAAAAACCTGTCGTCGGGGCGATCAACGGCATCGCCGCCGGTGCGGGCTGTGGGGTGGCCCTGGCGGCCGATATTCGCATTGCCGCTGACAGTGCGTCGTTCATGCTGGCCTTCAGCCGTATTGGCCTCATCCCCGACAGCGGTATAAACTGGTTTTTACCCCGGCTCATCGGCTATGCCCGGGCGTATGAGATGGCGATTACGGCCGATCGCGTCCCGGCCGGCAAGGCGCTGGAGTGGGGAATGGTCAATCAGGTGGTTCCGACCGATCAGTTACCGGAGATCAGCGCAGCCTGGGCGCGCCGGTTTGCCGTTGGCCCCACGTTGGCTTATGGCTTGACAAAGCGTGCGATGAATCGCAGTTGGGATTCCACACTCGACGAGGCGCTGGAATATGAAGCCCACATACAAGGGATTGCCGCCCGCAGCCATGACAATCGCGAGGGAATCAGCGCGTTCCTTGAGAAGCGCGACGCGCAATTCACGGGCAGGTAAACTGCCGATCTAGTTTCGCTCCGCCAGATAAATTCTCTCGTTCGCCACAACGAAAACCCGCATGGGTGAATCAACCACATCGAAATCCGATGCCCTGGTCAGGATATCATTGCCTGCATCGTCCATGATGCGGTATTGGGTCAATACCGTACCGCCCCGACTCAACTGGACCAGGCGACCGCTGCCCGGATCAAGGACGTAGATTGAGGCATTGAGACCGGTTCCCACAATCTTTACCCTGCTGGGGGCGATGAGCGGAGTTGCCAGCCCGTTCTGTGCCAGGGTCGATTGGTCCCATTGCACACGGCCGGAGCGCGTATCGTAATAACGAATGCGCCCATCGCCGTAAAGAACGATCAGGCTACCGTCCTCTGCATACAAGTCAAAGTCAACCGCCAGATCAAGATCAGCTTCGTCGCTGAATGATATAGCCTCATCACCCGCAAGCTGCGTGTAGCCGGTGGACGTGTAATATTTCCATATTTGTTTTGCGCCGCTGTCCAGAACATACAACCGATCGAGATAGGTCGCCATCGATACCGGATTGATCCATGCGCTGCTGTTACCCAGTATGACGCCACTGGTATCAGCCAAATTGGGGTAAAAATGAAATAATCCACCGCTTGTATCAACCATTCCAATGCTGTCGCGTGTTTCTGACGCGCTCCCCGCCATCCAGAGGATGTCGAATATCCGGCCGATCGTATTTGCCCCGACTACCTGACCGCCGAAGCCGATGGTGATCGGCTCTTCCGTGGTAAGGTCTTCAAAAGTGTCATCAGTTTGATGGAACAGAACACGATTCTGAACCTGATCCAGCACGGCGATGCCGCCCCCTGATCGGCGCAGGGTGATCCGTGTCAGATTTGCGCCGGGTGCGTAACTAAAATAGCTGACAGCTGACAACCGGCTGACGCCATCTATTTGGTCGAGTGCGGAAAAAGCTTCTGACCTCATATTGGCAACTTCCTGGTCCTCAGGCCGCATCTCCTCGACCTTGGCCGCCAGTGCGATGACTTTCAGGTAATGCGACTGTGCCTCGCCGGTGTTCCCTGCCACGTTGTCGGCCGCCGATAACTCGTCCATCATCTGCTGCTTTATCGCCGCAACTTCGGCCACAGTGTCCCGTTGCAGGTAAACACTGGTGATGATCGCGCCGACTATCAAGGGAACAATCAGGGCAACAGTTGCCGGGATGGCCCAATGGATGGCAGGTTCATCGTCACTCTTTTTCGTTAATCGGGTGAGGATCTCCGCCAGCCAGCCGGTGAAGCGGGACAGCCTTCTGGCCGAGCTTGAGGCGACCCGGCGAGCGCTTGTCTCGAAGTCGGCGGGACCATCATTTGCCGTCTCCGGCGGTGTCATGCCTTCCACCTGCTGTCCGGTTACCGGAACATGACGCGAGGGAACCGGACTTGCGGTTTTCTGCCCGGCTGGCTCACTTTTGTTTTTTGCCTGGCCCGACGGGGGTTTCGTCGTAGCCGGCTTGGGGGCGGATTGCTTGCTGTGTTGAAAGGTGAGTGGCAGGGTGGAGGGCAGTTCGTCCGCGAATTCAACCAGCAGGAGACGGGCGGAATCTGTGGCCAATATCGTTATTAACGATTCCAGCCCACTCTCGATTTCAGTATCGACCAGGACCGGCGCAAGCTCATCCCCCGTCAATCGAGTTAACCGCGGCTCGCACATCAACATCATATCGCCGGGCTGCAGCCGGTGGTAGGCGAACCGTATGTCGATTCCGGCGGTACGCCCCAACGGCGTTATTTGCTGCGGTAGTCGGGCCGGCATTCGCTCCACGCCGAAGTTGTGGCCTAAAAATGTTAGCCCTTCGCCGACCTGGAGCGTGTATAGCTCGTCGTTATGCAGAACCGCGCAACTAAGCGCGCCTTCTCGCGGCGTCTTGACTGATATGTTGTGGCGTAGCAACTGGTCATTCGTCTCGATGACAGCGCGACGCAGGGCGGATGTGACACTTCCGGATGCGGCGAAGAAACGTCTGGTCAGATCGTCAACCAGTTCATGATTCAGCTCGTCTGTCTCGTCCGATGGGCCAGAGAGGGTGAGGTGAATGAACAGGAAATCGCGTTCGCGGCCGCGGGCCGGTTTTGGTGGCGCGGGTTGGGCAAGGAGGCCGGAGACCGGTCCCTCATCGAGGATTGTCCCGTTTACGACGGATAGTTGAGCGGTGATTGCAAGAAGATCCACAATGCTTAAACGGGTTTTATGTCCAATAAATCGTCACGCAAACGTAAATCGGTATCCTGTCATCGAACAAATTGGCGACGCCGGTTTCACCTGAGGAGCATGATTGGAGTTACTGACGACAAGATTTGGTCGAATTGATTACAAAGGATTATGGCCGCTTCGGCAAACCTCTGAAGCGGCCGATCGATTCGATGTTCAGGCCTCGTATGCGCTGTATTCCAGGCCGAAAGCCTCGGCCACGGCCTGATAAGTAACTTTCCCCTGGTATGTGTTGAGACCCTTGGCCAGTCCGGGGTCCTCGGCCATCGATGCCTCAGCGCCGTTGCGCGCCAGACGGCGGACGTAGGGCAGTGTAGCGTTGCTCAGTGCGAGGGTACTGGTGCGCGGAACAGCTCCCGGCATGTTGGCCACCCCGTAGTGAACCACGCCGTCGACCACGTAGACCGGATCGGAGTGGGTTGTGACGTGGATCGTCTCGACACATCCGCCCTGGTCGACGGCGACATCGACGATGACGCTCCCGAGGTTCATGGTCGAGACCATTTCCCGGGTCACCAGACGAGGAGCGCGAGCACCCTTGATTAGCACGCCGCCGACGACGAGATCGGCGTTGCGAACCGCCTCGGCGATATTGTACGAGTTTGAGGCTACCGTCGTCAGCCGTCCGTGGAGGACATGTTCAAGAAATCTGAGACGATCGAGGTTCGTGTCGAGGATTGTGACGTTGGCCTCCATGCCCAGAGCGATTTGGGCTGCGTTAGTGCCCACGACACCGCCGCCGATAATGACCACGTTCGCACCCGGCACGCCGGCCACACCGCCCATCAAAATACCGCGACCCAGATGAGAACGCTCCAGAAAATGCGCGCCGACCTGGATCGACATGCGGCCCGCAACCTCGCTCATGGGCGTCAGGAGCGGCAGGCTGCCGTCGGGGGCTTCAACAGTTTCATAGGCGATGCCTGTCACGCCGGAATCGACCATGGCGTGGGTCAGCTTTTCCTCGGCCGCCAGATGGAGATAGGTGAACAGAACCAGGTCTGATCGCAAGAACTGGTACTCGACGGCAATCGGCTCCTTGACCTTGACGACCATTTCCGCGGACCACGCATCGGCCGCGGTAGGCACGATTTTGGCACCAATCCGTGTGTAATGATCGTCCAGGAAGCGACTTCCATCACCGGCCGAAGCCTCGACAAGCACTGTGTGGCCCTGCTCAACCAATTGTTGCACGCCGGCAGGTGTCATGGCCACGCGGTATTCGTTATTTTTGATTTCCTTTGGTACACCGATAATCATGGGATACTCCTTGATGGAATTCTGTGGGAATTCGTATTGTACCCAAAATATCTTTTGCATCCTAAATTGACCGGCTATTTGTCAACATATTCGCATATTCGTATATACAGCTGATACGAGGGTGAGGATATCTCACGCATCGGTCGATTGGCGAGTATGGAGATCGATGGGAAAATTGAATTTGATCAAACTTGAGCCATATCATGCCTGGCTCTGATAGGGAGAAATGATGGATATCAAGATCGAGAAAGGAAATATTGTTGATGCCACGTCTGACACAATTATTGTCAACCTGTTTGAGGGGGTCACTGTGCCGGGCGGAGCTACCGGAGCAGTTGACGCGGCGCTGGGTGGTGCAATATCCGACCTCATCGCCGGTGGGGATTTCAAAGGCGAGTCAGGGGAGATAACGGTAGTTTATCCTCGTGGCGCGATCGCTGCGCGTCGGGTTGTGGTCGTGGGGTTGGGTAAGGCTGACGGGTTCGACCTGGAAGGGGTGCGACGAGCCGCGGCGGCCGCAATCAAGCGCGCTCGCGATCTGAACGCCCGGAATGTTGCGTCCATCGTTCACGGCGCCGGCATCGGTGGCCTGGATGTCGCTGCCGCCGCCCAGGCCACAGTAGAAGGATCGCTGCTGGCTGCCTACCGGTTTGACGCCGACAAGAAAAAAGAACCGCAGAATGATGTCCAAACGCTCACCCTGGTCGAGTATGACGGGGAGCGGATTGAGGCAATATCGGCCGGGGCGGCAACCGCCGTAGCGATTGCCGCGGGCGTAAGTTTGGCGCGCGATCTCGTCAATATGCCGCCGAATGTTGCGACACCCTCCCGTCTGGCAGCTGCTGCCGAAAAGATCGCCTCGGATCACGGCTTCAATGTCATCATCGGTGACCGGGAATGGGCCGCTGAGCGTCACATGGGGGCTTATCTGGCTGTGGCGCAAGGCGCGGGCGAACCGCCGAAATTTGTCATCCTCGAGCACAACGCTGATCGGACTGATTTACCGACGGTGGTTTTGGTCGGCAAGGGTATCACCTTTGACACCGGCGGCATCTCCATCAAGCCGTCCGAGCGAATGGGCGACATGAAATCCGACATGGGTGGGGCGGCGGCCGTGTTTGGCGCAATGGAGACGGTGGGGCGACTCAATGTACCCCTGCGCGTCATCGGCATCACGCCGTGCACGGAGAATATGCCCGATGCCAACGCCTACCGCCCGGCCGATGTCATCAAGGCGTCAAACGGCAAGACGATTGAGATCATAAGCACGGACGCCGAAGGCCGGATGGTGCTGGCGGACGCGCTGGTATATGCTGAATCCTATAAACCCGATGCAGTTATCGATCTGGCGACCCTGACCGGGGCGTGTGTGATCGCGTTGGGCGGCGGTGTCGCGGCGGGGTTGTTCTGCAACGATGACACATTGAAAGATCGGTTGCTCTCCGCTTCCGGGGCAACGTCCGAACGCATATGGCAACTGCCTCTCTATGATGATTATCGCCGGTCGATCAACTCCGATGTGGCCGATATGAAGAACAGCGGCGGCCGCTTCGGTGGCGTGGGCACGTCGGCCACCTTCCTGCGCGAGTTCACCAACTACCCGTGGGCACATCTGGACATCGCCGGGATGGCCTTGTCAGAGAAGGCAGGAGATTATACCCCGGCTGGTGGAACCGGTTTTGGCGTGCGCTTGCTCGTTTCCTACCTGCAAGGAATGGAAAGATCTAAATAGCATGAATTATTGGGCGGGGATTTATACCTGTGCGGTTGTTGACCGTGCTATAATCCCCGCCCAGAAGGACCCCGGCGTTGGTTTGACCGAGTCGAAAATAAATTACTCTGCCGGCGATGTGGAGAAGTAATATCATGTCAGTTCCAACTCAACCCCTGACTCTCGGCATTGAAGAGGAATACCAGATCATCGACCCCGAAACGCGGAATCTGCGCGCCTACATCAGCGAGCTACTGACCCAGGACCAGATTCGACCCAAGAAGCTCGATTTGAAACCGGAATTGATGCAATCCCAGGTGGAGGTAGGAAGCCACATCTGCCAAAACATCAAGGAAGCGCGATCGGAGATCGTTCGGCTCCGCCGTGACGTCCTTGAACTGGCGGATGAGAACGGATTGGCGATTGCTGCAGCCTCAACCCACCCGTTCGCGCGATGGGAAGATCAGATTATCACCGAGGGTACGCGGTACAAGGAACTTCTTGACGACATGCAGGGCGTCGCCAGACAACTGCTGATCTTCGGGATGCACGTCCACGTCGGCTTTGGCGATGATCCCGAATCACGCGAGATCATGATCGCCACCATGAATCAGGCTCGCTACTTTATTCCACATCTGTTGGCATTATCGACGAGTTCCCCGTTCTGGCGGGGGTATAACACCGGCCTCAAGTCTTATCGCAGCGTCGTATTCGAATCATTGCCGCGCACGGGTATCCCGCATTCCTTTCTTTCGTGGTCAGATTACAAGCATTATGAGCAGATGCTGGAGCGGGTTGGGGCGTTCGGCAAGCTCGACAAGCGGGCCAAGATCTGGTGGGACCTGCGGCCGCATCCGGTTTATACCACGTTGGAGTTCCGCATCAGCGATATTTGCACCAATGTCGATGACTGCATCTGTATCGCGGCACTATTCCAGGCGATTTGCGCCAAGTTGCTCAAGTTGCGGAAGCAGAATATGTCGTGGCGACAATACCGGCATGCACATATAACCGAGAACAAATGGCGCGCGGTGCGTTACGGGATTGACGGCGAGCTGATTGACTTTGGAATCGAATCAGCAGTACCGTTTCCCCAACTAATGGGCGAGCTGTTGGAACTGCTTAACGATGTTGTGGATGAACTCGATAGCCGTAACGAAGTGGAGCATGTCTACAACATCCTTCGCGATGGTACCAGTGCCGATCGCCAGCTTCGTGTCTATCATGAGCATGGGGGTGACGACAACCGCGAGGAGGCGCTCCGGGCTGTTGTTGATTATCTGGTGACTGAGACGAAAAAAGGCGTAATATAGCGAGATTTCGTCGAGTCACCCGACGGGCATGTCAAACTACAACAATCACCGGGTTTTGTGATTGTTTAGAAGGTTCGGTGTCGAAATACACCGTCAACGATTGTTCCGGCGATGCCGCTATTCAACCATTCGTCAGGCGGGGTGGAACGGAGATCCTGCTCGAAGACCGTCAAATCTGCCAGCTTGCCGGCGGATATAGCGCCCTGATGGGTCTCTTGTCCGGCAGTGATAGCCGCGGCGGTTGTGAAGGCATATAGCGTTTGTTCGAGCGTCAGGCGCTCTTCGGGACGCCAACCCCTCTCACCCGGGTAGCCTGAGGCGCGCCGGCGCGTGACCGCCGCGTGGATACCGGGTAGCGGATCGATTCGTTCCACGGGGGCATCCGACCCGAAGACCACCAACGCGCCGCTGTCCCACAAAGTGCGCCAGGCATAGCTGTATTGCGCCCGTGAACCCCAATAGCGATCGGCCATATCCATATCGGATGTGGCGTGGGTTGGCTGCATCGAAGCGATTATATCCAGCGAAGCCAGGCGTTGAATGTCATCGGGGTGAAGTATTTGCACATGTTCGATGCGATGGCGCAACCTGGGCCTGCCTTGCGCATTTTCCTCGCGCCTAAGGAATTGATAGACATTCAGTACGTCGTGGTTGGCCCGATCCCCGATGGCGTGGACGGTCAGGCTCAGGCCGCCCGCGCTGGCTTGCCTCGCTTTATCCAGCATCTCCTCGGCGTCGGTCACAACGATGCCCAGATTGTCCGGTTCGCCCTCGTAGGGAGCGATCATCGCTGCCGTGCGGGAACCGAGCGCGCCGTCGGCAAAAATCTTGACCCCGCCAATTCGCAACCACTCATCGCCGAAACCGGACCGCAGGCCGATGCCCAAGGCGAACTCCAGGCGATAAACCGGAATGTTCTTTACAACGCGCAACCCAAGTTCGCCCGTTTCGCGGAGCATCTGGAGCGCCACAAAGCAATCGCGACCGTCGAAATCGTGCACACCCGTGAGACCAACGGACCAGCAATGTTCCTGCGCTCGCCGCATGGCGGCGGCGATTTCAGCGGTTGATGGGCGCGGAATATGGGTTGCAACCAGGTCAATAGCGTCCTCAAAGAGGATGCCTGTCGGCCGGCCTGTGGCATCACGCTGTATTTGGCCACCGGGCGGATCGGCCGTTGTTTCGTTAATTCGCGCCAGTCTGAGCGCAGGAGTGTTGACCCATGCAGCGTGACCACTCTTGTGCGAGAGGCAAACGGGCCTGTCGGGGACTATAGCGTCGAGGTCAGCTGCTGTCGGGAAGGCGCGATCAGGCCAGGTGTCTTGCGACCACCCCCGACCACGCAACCAGCCGGTGCCGGGGTGCTCCATGGCGAAAGTCGCGACGCGCTCCAGCGCCGCCGCGCGCGACTCAACCCCTTCCAGGTCGATGGCTTGCAGGCTCAGGGCGAAGTGCTGAAAATGTACGTGGGCATCCACCAGACCGGGCGTGACGAATCGGCCACCCAGATCGACCTGTTCGCCGCCCTGGGCCAGCAGAGGTTTCACGTCATCGTCGCTGCCGGTGACCATGATACGGCCGCCCCGAATGGCGACTGCCGTTACCTCCGGCTCGGCCGGGTTCATCGTAAGGAACCGTCCATTTGTTAGGATCAGGGATGCGTGTCTCTCGTTTCCCATAGTCAGTATTCAACTACTACTTGTTTCAGGCGGCCAGAATTGGATCCAGTTCGTCTGCGAGCAACTCTTCCAGATAGGGAGTCACACCCCAATACTGCTTGAGTTGCCGGTACTCTTCGATGAGGACCCGCGGCGCGGGATTGTCCACCCGGATTCCGCGAATCATCAGATTCTTTGGGGTATGTTCTCCAGCCACGAACTCGATTACATCCGTCCGGTAACCCAACAGTCGCAAAATGTGGGCGCGAAATGAATCAGTCAATAGGTCGCCCAGGCGCTCACGCAGTATGCCATGACGAAGAACGGGCCGGAAAGGGTCGGGTGGATTATTCGATGCCAACTGTGCCTGCAAATGATGGTGACAGCAGGGCGCGCTAAAAATCAGGTGGCTGCCCCAGCGGACAGCCTGCGCCAGGGCTTCATCCGTAGCCGTGTCACATGCGTGGAGGGCCAGGACGATATCGGGCGATTCCGACGGTTTGTAATCGATGATTTGGCTGGTCGTGAATAACATGCCTTTCCAGTGCAGACGATCGGCTGTGTCCTGGTGTCGCTCCATAAGATGAGCCTTGGCGTCAACTCCAACCATCACAACCGGGAGGTTTTTGATATCGCTGAGGTAATGGTAAGTGGCGAAAGTGAGTGCGGCGCTGCCGCAGCCCAGATCGGCGACCTGAATAGGCCGCGTTATGATTTGTTCTACCTCGCCCGTCTCATCGATGAGACGCAGAAACTCGTTGATCTGGTTGAACTTGCGCTGTTGACTTGCGCGGATGCGGCCGTCGGCCGTTGCCACACCAATCTCACGCAGAAAGGGCGGCGGCTGATTTTCGGGCAAAATGCCCGGTTTTGGTCGGTCGTGGGCCATATCCAGCAGTATCGTTCCCCGGTGCTGCTCCAGATGAATGATTGGCCGCCCTTTCTTGCTAAATTGAACGCGGATCGTCCTGTCTGTCGTTACTACGATCGCGCTCCTGTAGGGCATGGAAAGCAACTCCGACAGCCTGGTTTCCGCGTTTTGCCCACTGTAGTTCTTGGCAATTTCCTGCTTGCCGTTGAAATAAGCGAACTGCAGGTGACGTTCGCCCTTGATTAGCACCGGCCGGATCGTGATCCGCTTCCAGGGATGATCAGGTTCTGAGCGAAATCCCTGAAACGAAGCCTCCACCAGATTGCCCTCATGCAGGATGGTCTTTCGCAGTAGTAGTTCCGGCGATTCTTCCATGTATTTTGCGGGGGCGATCATGGGAGTCTATTCCGCCCACTCCAATTCCTGATCGCCAATGAATACTGTGTCGCCGACTTTTACCCCTGCCTCGGTCAACGCGGCGGTGATGCCTGTCTTTTCAAGCGCCGTCTGGAAACGGAGCAATGAGTCGTCGAATTCAAAGTAAGTCATCGAAGCGATCCGCTCGATCTCCTTGCCCTTGACTCGCCAGGTATTGCTTCCTTCACGTTTGATCGTGAACGGTTTCTCAGCAGCCGGCGGGCGAATAATGATAGGTTCGTCGGCGGCCGTCGGCAGCGTTTGCGGTTGGGCATCAACCATCCGTTTGACTTCGTAGAGTAACGCCTTGACTCCATCGCCGGTCACGGCCGATATGGTCATGAACGGGAATCCGGCGGCCTGGATTGTCTTTCGTATTTGTGGTTCTCGCTCGCGGGCGTGGGGCAGGTCGATTTTATTGAGGACGACGACCTGCGGTTTGGTTGCCAGCGTGGGATTATATAACGCCAATTCACTGTTAATCATAACCCAGTCGGCCAGGGGGTCTTCGCCGTTTCCGTCCAGAAGGTGGATGATGGTGCGGGTTCTTTCGATATGGCGCAGGAAATCATGGCCAAGGCCAACGCCCACCGACGCGCCTTCGATCAGGCCGGGGATGTCGGCGACGACGATGGTATCGTATTCGTCAACCGTGACCACTCCAAGACTCGGTTGCAGGGTGGTGAATGGATAATCCCCAATCTTGGGCCTGGCGGCGCTGATGACGGAAAGGAGAGTAGATTTGCCGGCGTTGGGCACCCCAACCAGACCAACATCGGCAATGAGCTTCAACTCCAGCGCCAACCACAACTCTTCTCCCGGCTCGCCTCGTTCAGCGATACGTGGTGCCTGATGCCGGCTGGTCGCGAAGTGCTGGTTGCCACGGCCGCCGCGACCTCCGGCGAGGATGACGACTTCTTGCCCAGGCTCGGTTAAATCGGCCAGGATTTCACCTGTATCGGCGTTGCGAATTATCGTGCCGAGGGGCGCTTGAAGCCGAAGGTCTTCACCATTTGCACCAGTCATTCGCTGGACTGTTCCATGGGTGCCGTTGCCTGCCCGATAATGTCTGTTGCGCTGGAACGTGGCCAGGCTGTTCAGATGGCTGGAGGCGATAAAAATAATATCGCCGCCCCGGCCGCCGTCGCCACCGTCCGGGCCGCCCTGGCGCACGAATTTCTCGCGCCGAAAGCTGATCATGCCGTCGCCACCGTCGCCACTGCGCACGTGTATTTTTGCCTCATCGTAAAACATGTAATGTTATTGTTGGAACCTTGTTTCAATTATCGTTGGGGACAGTTCTGAGCAGGGCGCCGAGCGATGCCAGGCGCGGGTCAATTGCCTCATCAGGGCAACCACACTCACCCAAATTCAGGTTTGCGCCACATTCCTGACACAGACCATGACAATCCGGTTTGCACAGCACCTTGATAGGCAGACTGAGCAGGCTAAGCTCGCGGACAAGAGGGGCCAGATCGATCATGCCGTCTTCGCCCACATGATGTTCTCCGGCGGGCGCATGCTGCGGTGGGTAGTAGTACAGCTCGTCGAGGGTGATATGGATTGGCACAATGGCTTCTTCAAGACAACGGACGCACTCGAGACTCATCGAGCTTGCCATCTCCCCCTGAATATAGATACCTTCCGTCGTGCGCGACGCCGTAAAAGACCCCTGTAACGGGGTCAAGGTCACATCTTCGCTCAGCCTGATGCTGGGATAGTCAAGGTCGATCCGCCGGACGGTGCCGTAATCCGCTTCCAAAAGGAAGCCGAAATTAAAGCGCAGGCGTGATAATTTCATAATACACCTTCCAATTCGGTTCGGGATAGAATGTGAGTATATCACAGGCATGCGTTTGCGCGCAGGGGACGGACAAGGGTATCAGAAGTGATTAAGCTTGAAGACGGGCGAATTCTGGTGGCGACTCATAACAAGGGCAAGATAGCCGAGTATGCCGACATCCTGGGCAACCAGGTTGATTGGTTAACACTTGAAGCTGTGGGCATTTCTGATGATGTTCCCGAGACCGGTGACACATTTATCGCTAATGCCACGCTAAAAGCGGTCGCCTACGCGCAGCAGACAGGGTTGCTGACGCTGGCCGACGATTCCGGTCTGGAGGTGGACGCGCTGTCAGGTCAGCCGGGAGTGCTGACCGCGCGGTATGGTGGGCCGGGGCTGACTTTCCCGCAGAGATATAGCCTTTTGCTCCAGAACATGGCCGACGTGCCAGACTTTCATCGAACGGCTCGATTCAGGTGTGTGCTGGTGCTGGCCGCGCCGAATGGCGCTATATTGGGAACAACGGAAGGGGCTTGTGATGGGGTCATCGCGCGTGCGCCCGCCGGCGAGGGCGGGTTCGGTTACGACCCGGTTTTCTTTTTGCCGGAATACGGATTGACCATGGCTCAACTGCCGGCGAGCGAAAAGCACCGGATCAGTCATCGCGGCCGCGCGGCAAGAGCCATCGCTCCCCTTTTACTAAGGGTATCCGGGAAACCGGGTTAGGCAGATCCGACGAACGCCGATTCACTCCCCGGACGATTAATAAATTCCTCTATGCTGGCCAGAACCAAATCGAGGCGTTCCAGCATCGCATAATGCCCCACGTTTTCGAGGATCACAAGATCTGACTTGGGCAATCCAGTGGCCAGGGATTGAGAGAACTTTAATGGCGTCAAAACATCCTGACGACCGGCGATCACCAGGGTGGGGACATCGATTTGCGAGAGGCTCGCGCGCATATCGTAGCGGCTGCATGCCAGAAAATCACCGAAAGTGGTCATCGTACCGGTCGCCAGAATTTGCCGGCGAACCACATCGCGCCGGGAAATCGGTGCGTCCGTGATCCCTTTGTCGGAGATAAACATCGCAACTTCGTTTAAGGAGTTAATCGATCCCTCCAGTATAAACGGAGAGACGGGCATCCGAGCACTTGCGCCAAAAAGGATGAGGCCGGCAAGTGTCACAACATGCCGACGGACGATCGTCATGGCGATCGCGCTGCCCATCGAGTGTCCGAGTAGAACAGGGTTGGGCAGATTCAATGTTGTGATGAATGCCTCGACAACGGTTGCATACTGTTCGATCGAGCGGCGACCGGGTGGGGGAGAGTGACCGTGTCCCGGCAGGTCCAGAGCCATCACGCGCGTTTTAGGCAATTCATAAAATTCCGAAGGCCACATGTCGAGAGAGGCGCCGGCACCGTGGATCATGAGCAAGGAGGTTTTGCAGTCTTCCCGCTCATTATCAATGAAGTGTACCGGGCAACCGTTAACTACTACTGTGGACATGAGTCGAATTATAGCCCGTTTGTCGCTTCATAGTGGGCTGATACAATGAGAAATTACGCCGGCCGAAATTGACCGGCAAGGAAATGGTCATGAGTAAATTTATCATCGAGGGCGGCCACCCGTTATATGGTGAGATAACCGTCAGCGGAAACAAAAACGCAGCCCTCAAGCTGTTGCCGGCCTGCTTACTGACGGATGAGCCAGTCACTTTGCATAACATACCAAAGATCCGCGACGTGGAAAACACGATCCTGATCTTGCGCGATCTGGGGGTTGAGCTGGCAGATCTTGGTGGTGGTAGCTGGCGAATTCACGCCCAAAACGTCAAAAAATGGGAATTGAACCCTGAATTGGCGGGACGAACGCGCGCCTCATTTGTTTTTGCCGGCCCAATGCTTGCTCGCATGGGACGTGTGAGCTTGCCCGTTCCGGGCGGTGACGTGATCGGCGGCCGACCGCTCGATACCCACGTGCAGGCCCTGACCGCGCTTGGTGCTAATGTCAGCATGAGCCGGCGCGGCGTGTTCAAAATGGAAGCCCCGCATCTGCGGGGCGCAGGCCATTTGCTGTTGGCCGAGGCCAGCGTGACAGCGACCGAGAATGCCGTCATGGCGGCCGTTCTTGCTCCCGGGGAGACGGTCATCGACAACGCTGCCTGCGAACCCCACGTCCGCGACCTTTGCCAGTTTCTCAGCAGTATGGGCGCACAGATCGAAGGAATGGGCACTAACCGTCTCACCATCCATGGCGTGGATAAGCTGCGTGGCACTGAATATCGTATCGGTTCCGACTTCATGGAGGTGGGGAGTTTTATCGGTATGGCGGCGGTCACCCGTAGCGAAATTCGCATTCGTGACGCTCAGCCGCGCAATCTCGGCATGATACGCCTTGTCTATGAGCGCTTTGGTGTACGCTGGGAGGATGACGGCGAGGATATAGTGGTGCCCGGCAACCAGGAGATGGTGATTCGGGAAGGGCTGGGCGGCCGCATTGTGGAGATCAAACCATTACCCTGGCCTGGTTTCCCGCCTGATCTGATGAGTATCGCTGTCGTCATCGGCACACAGGCCACTGGCTCGATTCTGCTCCATGACTGGATGTACGAAAGTCGTTTCTTTTTTGTTGATCATCTTACATTTATGGGTGCAAGGGTGGTCCTGTGCGATCCGCATCGGGTGCTGGTGCAGGGTCCCAGCCGACTGTTTGCCAATCCATCAGGTGTGCCAAGTCCGGATATTCGTGCCGGGATGGCGATGGTTCTGGCCGCTCTCTGCGCGCGCGGAACCAGTACGATCCACAACATCCAGCAAATTGACCGCGGCTACGAGCGAATCGAGGAGAAGCTGCGTCTGTTAGGCGCTCATATCACCCGTATGGATGATTAGCTCGCTTCCAGTGTGCGAATTTGTGGGCCGACTTGCCAGGCGAAAATAAACGAGGCGAATTCTGATAGGCAGTTGACCGCCTCGACATCGATGCGATATAATGAAGCATTGCTTCCCTGGTTTTCCAGCGAAATATATGAACCAGGTTTCAATCAATTAGCTTGAGACGACAGGGCATTTAAGCCCTGTTTTTTTGGAGAGAACGAGATGACTAAACGTACATATCAACCAAAGATTCGTCGTCGCATGCGCGTACACGGTTTCCGCACGCGTATGGAGACAAAAGGTGGCCGCGATGTCCTTAAGCGTCGTCGTGCTCGCGGCCGCCGCGTTCTGACTGTTTCCATGAACAGCCATGTCAAGCGCGTCAACTGGAACGGCACCTCAGCGACCGCCTATCGCTCCGTAAAACGGTATGGTGGCGGCTGATATCCTGTCTAACATAATTTGATATTCGATGCTTCCGCCCCAATTTCGCCTGAGCCGGTCGGCCGATGTGGCTCTCACCAGGCAACGCGGACGACGGTGGCAGCATTCTTTCATTGTCCTGTTCGTTTACACTCAATCCCATGAGGTCTTGCCGGACAGTCGGTTCGCTTTTTCTGTAGGCCGACACATCGGCAAGGCGACCCGGCGAAACCGCGTGAAACGGCGTTTGCGCGAGATTGTCCGTCGTCATCTTGATATGCTGGAACCGGGTTTCGATTGCCTGTTTGTAGCCCGCGCGGGAGCTGTCACGGCCAGCCATTCAGAGTTGGAGGGCGCTGTGATGCAACTGTTAATTAACGCCGGCGTAATGAGCAGCAAAAGGGCAATGCCCCGATCCGGAGGAACGGTGTCGTGAAAACAATTGCATTGTTGCTCATACGACTTTACCAGAAAACGATTTCACGAGTGCTTCCGCCCAGTTGTCGGTTCACACCTTCGTGTTCTGTCTACGGTTACCAGGCAATCGAGAAATACGGATTTCTAAAAGGCAGCTGGATGGCGGTCAAACGTATCGCCCGCTGTAATCCATTCAACCCCGGCGGTTATGACCCGGTGCCCTGACGGAGGTGTTCATTGTCTCGATTGAGTTGGTCGCTTCGGCGGCCTGCGCTCTTGCTGTTGCTATTGGCAGCAGGGAGCATATTACTCGCCGCTTGCAGCGGTCGAATCGCCAATACAAACTGGGCCGGGCTTTCCTCAGATGGAAAGAGGGTCTATCTGGCGTTTGGTCCGCGAGTGCTGGCCTATAACCCTGAGACTGAGTCACAAGACTGGATCTATCCAGCCGAAAATGGCTCGGTTCAATTCTACTCCGCGCCGTCGGCCGATGAGGGACGAGTCATTTTCGGTGATTATGGACAAGCCGGCGGATTCCTGTCCCCAAAGGTAACGGTTTCCATCTATTCGCTCGAAAATGTGGAATCCGGCACCCCCACCGAGTTATGGAAAAACTCAGAATCAGCCACCGACAAAATTGTCGCACCACCACTCCAAGTAGAAGACCGCGTTTACGTCGGCACTGCCGATAATCACGTTCTGGCGCTCGATGTCAATGATGGCACTGAGTTGTGGGATTTTGAAACCGGTCATGCCGTATGGGGTCAACCGTCCTATCGCAACGGCACTCTCTATGTCGCTTCGATGGATTGGTCGGTTTATGCCATAAATGCCGACACAGGCGACAAAATCTGGGAAACAAAATTAGGCGGCGCCTTGCCGAGCAAACCGGTATTGGGTGATGATCTCCTCTATGTATCCAGTTTCGACGGCAACGTCCACGCCCTTGACATCTTCAGTGGTGAAGAGCGGTGGGCTGCCCCGGCAACCGATTGGGTATGGGGAGCGGCGGCGCTTGCGGACGGCACGATTTACTACAGTGACATTAAAGGCAATATATTTGCCGCTGATGCACTGACCGGCGAACAAAAATGGACCATCGCGACGGGGGCATTGATTCAGTCGACCCCGGTTGTTGTGGGTGAAACACTCTACATTGCTTCCCAGACGAATAGCGATTCGCCGGCCGGCGCATTGTCTGCTTATTCAACTGCCGACGGCACTGAAATTTGGACAAATACGACAACTGCCCCACTTTTGGCGACACCTGTTTTAGTAGGTGATAACACCATCGTCGTGGGTATGCAAAACGCCGATACCCTGCTCATTGGATTTGACCTGGCGACGGGCCAGGAACTCTGGCAATATCAATTGCCGGAGGAAGCTAACTGATCTCAAGAGAAACGCCACCATGTGGGATACCCTGATCGTCAACCCCATGATCAATGCCCTGCTTTTCTTTTATGATTTGCTGGGCAATAACTTCATTCTGGCGATCGCCGTATTTACCGTCCTGATACGTGCTCTGACGTTGCCGCTCAATATGCGCCAGCAACGGTCGATGATACGAACCCAGGAGATGCAGCCGCAAATACAGGCGATTCAGAAGAAATATCGGGACAATCCTCAGAAAATGCAGGAAGAGTTCCGCAAGATTGGCTACAATCCGGCCGACACGCTCAGTGGATGTTTGCCGACTCTATTGCAGTTCCCGATCCTTATTGGTTTGTATCAGGCGATCATTATCGTCCTGGGCACGACGCCGCAGGCTCTGTTCGAGCTGGTTCCCCGCGTCTACCCGGCGATCAACCTGACGCAACTGATCCCCGTCGAGAACATGTTCCTCTGGATGAACCTGAGCCAACCCGATCCATTCTTTGTATTGCCGATCCTGGTTTTTGGAAGCATGTTTATCCAACAGAAGTTACTGGCTCCTTCGACAAAGGGTCAGAGCCAGGAGGACAACCCTGCGGCTGCGATGACCCAATCGATGCAATATACCATGCCATTGATGTTTGGGTTCTTCTCGTTGCAGTTTCCGTCTGGTTTATCCATTTACTTTATCCTTGCCAACATCATCGGTATCTTCCAGGGTCTTTACATGCGCCGGATCATGGACAGGGAAAAAGCAGAACGCGCCGCCAAAGGGCCCAGCAGCCCGTATGTAATCGAAGGGGAAGTCGAAAAACCCGCCAAATCTATTGAGTCAAAAGCGAAGCAATCATCGAATGGAACAGGCGGGAAGAACAAGACTTCGTCCGGTAGCCAATCTGCCGGAAAACGCAAGAAAGGATCGGCAAAACGGTGATCGACAATGACTTCAAGTTCAAACAAGGAAATTGAATCACGCGGCGCGACGGTCGAGGCGGCCATCGCGACCGGGCTGCAAAAACTTGGCCTTGAGCGGGATCAGGTTAAGGTCATTGTGATTGATGAGGGTAGCCGGGGCTTACTGGGCATCGGTAGCCGGGAAGCGATCGTCTATCTGACTGTCGTGACGGCTGAACCTGAACCACCTGCGGCCGCTGCTACGTCGATTGTCCCACCTGCTGCTAAAACTGCACCCCCCACGCGAGATTCGATCCCTCCCACGGCCACGCCGAAGCAGGATTCGCGAACGTCGCGCAAGGTTTCGACCGATGAGGACAGCGATGACGGAATGACTGAGGAGGCAACAGCTGAAAGCCTGGAGGCAGAACAGGATGCAGCTGTCGCGATCATTTCTGAGTTACTGGAAAAAATGCGTGTTAAGGGGCTGGTGAAGGGGTTTCTCACTGAGCCGGATGATTTGACAGGGCAACGTGTCAATATTATCGACATTAGTGGGGATGATCTGGGCGTTCTCATCGGGCCACGCGGCGAGACGCTGGACTCGTTGCAGTTCCTGAGCCGGCTGATGGTTGCCCATAAGCTCCACCGCCGGGCCAACTTCGTGGTTGATGTCGAAGGGTTCCGGCAGCGGCGGGAACAAGCACTGACCCGTCTTGCCGAACGTATGGCGGATAAGGCCCGGCAACGCGGCGAGCCAATCGGTCTGGAGCCGATGTCAGCTTATGAGCGGCGAATTATTCACATGACATTGCGGGATGCTCCGGATGTCTACACTGAGAGTACGGGCGAGGGTAAACAACGCCGCGTCAGGATTATCCCTAAAAAGTAATCCGAATCGATTTCAATTTTGACCAAAAAAAGCCGCGTCCATTCATCGGACGCGGCCTTTCGTTTTCCCGGTGCAGCGATGGTTAAAGAATCACGACCTTCGCCTGGGTGACGGCCTTGATATGGGCTAATTCACTGAGAACTGCCTCTGAGGGCTCGCTGTCGAGGTTGATAAACGACAGGGCTTCCCCACCAGGGTGCACCCGACCAAGCCGCCATTCACCGATGTTCACGCTGTGATTGGCTAACAGCGTTCCTACCTGGCCGATGACACCGGGAACGTCCTGGTTCTGCATGATCAGGACAATCCCTTCAGGACGGGCTTCCAATCTGTATTCGTCGATCTGCACGATGCGTGGCTCGCTGCCGCCGAAAAGCACACCCGCAAGCAGCCGGTGTCCGCCGTCCCAAATTGCGCGACATGTGACCAGGTTGGGATAATCAAGATTGTTAAGCCCCAGCGCCTGGGTGGTTGAGATGCCACGTTCATTCGCCAGGGTCGGCGCGTTGATGTAATTCACCGGGACTGGACTGTCCGCAGCCAGGACACCTTTCAGCAAACCCGCGCCGATTGCCCGCACCAAGCCACCTACAACGTCACCTTGCACTTCGATCTCGAGGCGCTGGATAGGTTTGTCGGCCAGACCGGCATGTAATCTGCCGAGCGTTTCGGCCAGGTCGAGGTAAGGCTTGACGCTGGCGAAGTCTCCCTCAAGCTCAAACGGCATATTGACCGCGTAGGAAAAATCGGTTCCGCGCAGGGCGGACACGACTTGGGCGGCGATCTGAATGCCCACCTCCCGCTCAGCCTCGCGCGTGCTCGCGCCGAGGTGGGGAATGTGGACGACATTCGGAAGACTAATGAGAGGGTTCTCTGCTGTTGGAGGTTCTGAGGAATAAACGTCGATGGCCGCGGCCGCCAGTTTGCCGCTCCTGAGGGCGTCGGCCAGAGCCTGCTCGTCAATCAACTTTCCGCGAGCGGCATTGATCAGAATCGCACCGTCCTTCATCTGGCTGATCGTTGTCGCATTGATGAGTTTGTTGGTGGCCGGGACGAGCGCGGCATGGAGTGTAATGTAATCAGACTTTGCCAGCAATTCGTCCAGTTCGACCAGCAAGACCCCCATGTCCCGGGCGGCCTCTTCCAGGATAACCGGATCATAGGCCAGTACTTCCATGCCGAAGGCTTTGGCACGCTCGGCAACAAGTTTTCCCACCCGACCAAAACCGATGATACCCAGTACCTTTCGATAGAGCTGGGTGCCGACAAAGTCGGCTCGCCGCCACTCGCCGGCACTCATCGAAGCGTGGGCTTGCGGGATGTTCCGGCTGGCGGCCAGCATCAGGGCCACAGCCAATTCTGCCGTGGCCATGCTATTGGCGCCGGGAGTGTTCATCACGATGATCCCATACATCGACGCCGCTTTGATATCGATGTTATCCACCCCCACACCAGCCCGGCCGACGACACGCAACTTCTTCCCGGCCGCCAGGACATCTGCGGTCACTTGCGTGCCGCTGCGCACGATGAGGCCATCGTACTCCGGTATGATCTCAAGCAGTTGCTCCTTTGAGAGGCCGGTTTTGACGTCGACAACGACGTCGGGGTATTCCTTCAACTTGTCGAGCGCGGCCGTGCCTAATTTATCGGATACGAGTATGTGGTACATGGTAGTATGCCCTCTTTAATGCGCGCGATCAGGCGAAGAATCCGTCCATCGCCGTAAATAGCTCTTCCATCTCGTTCATCTGGGTGTCACCCATATGGGCGATGCGGAACGTCTTGCCCTTCAGATCGCCATAGCCGTTGGAGATGATCATCCCGTGGCCGCGCAGATACTTGTTCAGGGCAGATATATCAATATCCAGATTATTGGCGGCACAGGAGACGGTCGGTGATTCGTAGCCGGCTGCGGCGAAAATCTCGAACCCCTTGCCGCGCAGCCATTCCAGCGTCCGGTCGCGCATGGCCAGATGGCGGGCAAACCTGTTATCTAACCCTTCGGCCATAATGTCGTCAAGTTGGCGGTCCAGGGCATACAGTAGCGAAACGGCTGGTGTTGCCGGTGTCTGGTTCTTGGCGATCGATTTGGCCAGGCTAATGAAATCAAAGTAGTAGCCACGGGCCGGTACCGTCCTGGCCTTGGCCATTGCGCGGTCGGATACGGCGCAGAAGGCCAGCCCGGGTGGAAGGGCGAATGCCTTTTGGCTGGAGGCCAGCACGACATCCAGATCCCAGGCGTCCATCTCGATACGCGCCCCAGCCAGACCACTGACTGAGTCGACGAGGATCATAATGTCCTGTCCGTTCGGTAAGGCCCGAATCGCCTGGGCTATCTCCTTGATGGGGCTGGTCACACCGGTGCTCGTCTCGTTATGGACGAGCGTGACGGCATCGAATTCACCGGTCGCCAGGCGTTCGATGACCTGTTCCGGCAATACCGGTTGGCCCCATGGGACGGATAGAACTTCCATTTCCTTCCCGTTCAACCCGACAACATCGCTGAAACGCGAGGCAAATGCGCCATTGTCGCAAGTCAGGGCTTTCTTGGCGATGCAATTACGCGCGGCCGCCTCCCACAGACCTGTGCCCGATGAGGCGGTAATCAGAACTGTTTGTTTGGTGTAAAAGACTTGCGAGAGCTTCGGCAGGATACTGCCGACCAGATCGGCACATTCGGGCATGCGATGGCCGATCATCCAGTTCGCTTGAGCGTCAAGAATCTCGGCTCGCACTTCCGACGGGCCGGGGATAAATAGCTTGATGTGTTTATCACTGCGAGGGGAGGAATGCTCCCCTGAATTTTGTTTCGAGGTGTTCATCGTTAAATTTCAGGACTCCTTTTTGGATCAGATAGTGTGCTTTTAAACTGAGTGATTGATAGAACATCGACCACTTGCTAAGGATGCGTAATTCGGCCGGGCCGCCGGCCAACCCTAATAACGGGGCCATGCTGGTACACTGGATGAAAACGGGCGCTTTGTCGCGAACGATGGGCCGGGTGACAACGCCGCCATACCCGACGAACAAATCAACGGCCGGGCTGGCCAATAGATCGCTGTTGCCGTCGCCGATGAGTAGTGAGCGACCGCGTTGGTCGCCCAGTAGCTCGCGAACAATCTGGGCTTTCCCGTTACTGAAAGTGAGCGCGTCATGGGTATATGCCATGTAGCGTTTGTCGTCTGTTTCCGTTCTATCCCACCAATGCCCGGATAATTCGTTGTAGGCGATGCCCACGGCGCGGATACGCTCTCGAGGTACGCCGAGGTAGGCGCCAAATTCGGCAACCGGTTCGAACAACCCACCACTGATAATATAAACCTTGTGTCCAAGAGCCTGGAGGGCAGCCACCACGTGAGCTGCGTCTTCAACGATGTTTTGTCTGTAGTGATGGCGGATATCCAGCACTTGCCGACGAGTCGGCCGCAGTGTCTTCAGGCGCTTGGAATAAATATCATCCAATTCGATGGTCCCGTCCATCGCCGCCTGTGTGAGTATCTCAACGCGCTGTCGCTTGCCCATGCTCTCGGCCAGAACATCGATGCCTTCCACAGTTGTTAAAGTCGAATCGCAATCGAAGAAAATATGTTCAAAGGGTGGCCATCGCATTGTGGTTCAATTCCAGTCCGTGGAGGATAGGGGTGTAAAGGGGCCGCATCATAGGTTAACCAGACAGTTTCGATTGGATTTCACAATAATTCGCCACGCGCCGGATTGAACTCCGCTCCAAAGCCGTCAGGTTTTACTGTCACTGAACAAGGGCTATTCTAGTGGTGAACGGTTGAATTGCCAATGGTATGTTTCGCGAAAATCAGTCGTCACTGGCTTGGATTGTTCGCTAATCCGGTAAGGCCTTCAGTCAAGGAGATCGCGGCGCGCCATCCGATTTGGGTTGCTGTGGATTCTGCGTCAGCGTATTGTTCTGTTTCTTCGCCCGGTCTGTCGAGGAGCGCGCCCGGAATTGGTCGCCCGCCACGGCCGACGATTGCATACAACTGCTCGACGATCTCCCGTACGCTTGTTGCTATGCCTGTGCCCAACTCAACGGTTGTGCCGGGTGGCAAGTCCGTGCCAAGCAATGAAACAATGCCGGCACATACATCATCGACGTGGACCCAATCCTTTTTCTGTGCGCCGCTGGTCATTGGGAAGTCCTCTCCTGATTTAGCCATCCGGAGAGCTGCTGGGATGAGCATGTGGGAAGGCTGGTCGGAACCATATGCCTGATAAATCATCGCGCCATGTATCGGCCAACCGGCAGTGTTGGAATACATCTGACAGAAACTCCACGCTGCTGCTTTGCTCGCGGCATAGATATTCATGGCGGTGCATTCGCCGGGTGTTCGCGCGACAATCAGCTGCTGGACCTCTGGCCCGTTGCCTTCGAAGCACGCACGCACCAGATTCAGTGTACCGATAACATTATGGGCGAGGGCGACATTGACGTCTAAAAACGGGTCACTCACCCCGACAGCCGCCAAATGGATGACTCGTTCAGGGCGGGCTTGACGCAACGCGTGCGCTGTTAGCTGGTAATCCCGCAAATCCGCGACGACCGTTTCTACCCTGGCACGCACTTGACTGAGTTGTGGCGGCAATGTGCGGCTGCTGCCGAACTTTTCCCTTAACAGGAGTGTGACATCGGCATGTTCGACAAGACGTGGAACGAGAGTCCGGGCAATGAAGCCAGCAGCCCCGGTGACGAGGACACGCGGTCGGCTCATAAATTCAAAAAGGTCTTGTACCAGGCCATCGTCTCTTTCAGGCCACCCGCCAGCGTGTATTGCGGTCGCCAGCCAATCGCTCGTCTGGCTTTTTCCGGGCTTAGGAACTCGTCGAGGATTTCGTTTTTCACTTCGTTAAGAATTACCGGCTCAAGGTTCGGGTTGCCTGAAAGGGCGACGATTGTCTGCACTACTTCAAGTGCGGAAACAGCGCAGCCGGAGCCGAGATTAAAAGGCTCGCCACGAACGCCGGGCTCGGTCAGTTTCTCAGCCAGCATCAGGTAACCCCGGACTGCATCCGCCACATAGAGATAGTCCCGGCGAAATGAACCATCCGAGCGAATGACCGGTTTTTCTCCACTCAGGACACTCTGAATCGTGCCGGGAATGAGACGGTTCCAGCTAAGATCGCCCCCGCCGAACAAGTTGGAGCAGCGGGTGACGGCGATTGCTAACCCAAATGTATGGGCAAAAGATTGGGCGATGAGGTCGGCGCAGCTTTTGGATACCTCGTAAGGATGACGGCCTTGCAGGGGATACTCTTCAATATAAGGTAATGTCGCCTGTTCGCCATACGCTTTTTCACTGCTGGCAACAACCACGCCGCGAACAGTCGGGGTTTGGCGAACAGCCTCCAGCAAGAGCCATGTTCCCCGGATGTTCGTCTCAAATGTCTGGACCGGTTCGCGGTTGGCGACACTGACAATCGTCTGCCCGGCCAGATGGAATACCGTGTCGATTTCTTTTTCGACCAGCGTCCTTTTCAATAGATCGTAATCAAGCAATTCACCTGTAATCTGGTCGATGCGCCCGATAAGCCCTGTCCGAACGAGTTGCGATTCCGGTTCACGGAATCGAACCAGACCAGTAACGGCCGCGCCACGTTCCAGCAGCGCGGCCGTTAGCCAGGAACCAAGAAAGCCGGTACAACCGGTGATGAATACCCGGCGTCCGCGCCAAAACCCTTCCTGTTCAAACTCCCGACTCAAGGGTATGCTCCCATGTTGCGTTGCCGAGATTAGTGATCCTGTTTGGAGAGGGCGATCTCGGCCGCGCGCAACGTGTTTTTCATGAGCATGGCGATTGTCATGGGGCCAACCCCACCGGGCACGGGGGTGATTGCCCCGGCGACTTCCTTCGCCGATTCAAAATCAACGTCGCCGACCAACCGGTAGCCACGCTTGGCGGATGGGTCGGGCTTCTGATTGATCCCAACGTCAATGACGGCCGCGCCCGGCTTGAGCATATCACCGGTGATCATCTCGGTCTGGCCGATTGCAGCGATGACGATGTCGGCGCGGCGAACGTGCTCTGCCAGGTCGCGGGTTCGGCTATGGCAAATGGTTACTGTCGCGTCGCGCTTTTGGAGAAGCATGGCTACTGGAAGCCCGACGATATTGGAGCGGCCGACGACTACGGCTTCGGCTCCCCGAATCTGGATGCCGCTTTCTTCCAATAACACGATGCAGCCATATGGCGTACACGGGATAAAAAGCGGATCGCGGCCTTTCATGGCAAGGCGGCCGATGTTCACCGGATGGAAGCCATCGACGTCCTTTTCAAGGCTGATGCTGTTCAGGACTCCTTCCTCATCCAGATGCTTGGGCAACGGCAACTGCACCAGAATACCGTTAATCGTGGGATCAGCGTTGAGGTTAGCGACGAGATTCTCAACCTGCTGCTGGGTGGCGTCTGCAGGCAGCTCGTGTCCAATGGACCGAATTCCCAACTCTTCACAAGTCTTGCGCTTGCTGCGCACATAGGTAGCCGAAGCGGGGTTTTCACCCACGAGAACCGTCGCCAGGCCAGGCGTGTACCCATATTCTTCCTGCATTCGAACAACAGCCTGCCGAACCTGTTCGCGCATTTTTTCGGCAATTGCTTTGCCGTCAATGATAGACGCAGTCATTTGATAACCTTCCTGTTGTGAAACAAAAAAAGCCTCAACCTGGGGGTGGGAGGCTTAAAAATAAGTCAGCGGGGGGAGGCGGTGGCTCCTACTTCGGCAGAATTTGGGTGCCCATGAATTTGTCGAGCCAGATTCCGAGAGCGATCGCCAAAGATAAGGTCGTAAAGAACATATAGATGGGACCAAACTCAGCCGGGGTTGTGCCGATTAACTTTGTGATCAATAACGTCAGGCCAAAACCGACTGCCAAGGAAATGACCGCCAGAATAAGTCTTTTTACCAACATGAACGTTAGCCTCCAGTTGTGTTTTCCATCACAAACCGATTTGATTGTAGCAGATTACAGCCTGACCGCAAGCACATTGGCCGAAAAATAGCCGATCGGATTCCTTAGGAATCCGCAGCTTTCGTTAGATAATTACCTAACATCGTTCGATCGGTGTGTTATAATCATCTCACAATCGATTCGGAAACCCGATATAAAACCCACCGTCCTCATCATCCAGATGTTCGATTGTGTCCAATAGCTCCGATAGGGGGTATTAATGTGATTGAAGAAAAAGCGGCCGATCGTCGCCGTATCTCAGCCACTTGGCGATTGCTTGGATATCTTCGCCCTTATGGCGGTTTTGGCGCACTCGCTTATGGGGCAATGCTGATTAGCACCCTGCTTAATCTTTTTGTCCCCCAGATTATTGCCTGGGCAATTGACTATGGCCTCTCGCAAGGGCAGGGGTCTTATTTGGTTTATGCAGGGTTTATCATCATCGGCATTGCCATCGTGCGCGGGATTCTTGGGTTTCTTCAACGCTATTATGGTGAATGGCTGACCCATCGTGTTGCCTACGATTTGCGAAACGATTTCTACAACGCAGTGCAATATCAGCCGTTTGCATTTCATGACCAGAGCCACACAGGCGATTTGATGAGTCGTGCCACGAGCGACATCAGCGAGTCGGAAAGATTTGTGGGGATCGGTCTCATGGATTTGGTCGCTACGATCCTGCTGATGGTTGGCGTCATCATTGCAATGCTGATCGAGTCGGTTCCTTTGACGTTACTGGCACTGATCCCGTTTCCTGTCCTGATCTTCACCACCGTCCGTTTCGGTACGACGGTTGAGCCGATGTTCAAGCGGATTCAGGAGCAGATGGGCATTTTGTCGAATGTGATGCAGGAGAGCCTCACAGGCATCCATGTTGTGAAAGCCTTCGCTCGCGAACCACACGAGTTGGATAAATTCGATCGCGAAAACAACGAATGGTTCTACCGGCGCGAAGGGTTGATCAAGAAGTGGGCCAATAACTGGCCGTTCATGACATTTCTCGTCATGCTGAGCATTTTCCTCCTTCTCTGGTTTGCTGGACCGCCGGCTCTGGAGGGCAGCATCACAGTTGGAACCCTGTTCGCATTGATCTCGTATGTTTTGATGCTCAATGCGCCTGTTCAGAGACTTGGGTTTCTCGTAAATCTTGCGGCAACTGCCGGGGCCAGCGCTTCACGCGTGTTCGAAATTATGGACTTGCCACGCGAACTGGCTGAGCGCCCCGATGCGGTGGAACTCACCGCGGTAATAGGAGATGTCAAATTCGAGCACGTCTCCTTCGCTTATAGGGATAAATTACCGGTTTTAACTGATATTGATTTCCACGCGCCACCCGGCGCTCGTATCGCCTTGATCGGGCCGACGGGTTCCGGGAAGTCGACGGTGACCAACCTGATTCCGCGTTTCTACGATTGCACAAGCGGGCGTGTGCTTGTGGATGGGCGTGATGTGCGCGATCTGAAGCTGAAAAGCCTGCGTAGTCATATCGGCATAGTTCTGCAGGAACCCTTCCTGTTCAGTCAAACAGTCAGGGAGAATATCGCCTATGGGCGAACGGAAGCCGATATGGATGAAATCATCGCTGCGGCCAAAGTGGCACGTGCTCATGATTTTATACTTGAGCTTGAGAAAGGATATGACACCCGCGTCGGCGAACGTGGCGTCACGTTGAGCGGTGGGCAGAAGCAGCGCATCGCCATCGCCCGCGCCTTGCTGGCTGACCCGCGAATCCTCATACTTGACGATTCGACGAGTAGTGTCGATACGGAAACGGAGCATTTAATCCAGGAAGCATTGGCGGAATTGATGGTGGGACGGACGACTTTCATCATCGCGCAACGGTTGCTGACGCTGAAGCATGCGGACAGCATCCTCGTTATCAACGAGGGACGTGTCGTTGAACGTGGAAGCCACGAGGAGTTGCTGGCTAATGATGGGCTTTACCGTCAGATATATGATCTTCAACTGAAGGATCAGGAGGAGTTTGTGAATCTCCAGGTGGGAGTGGCGACCGATGCGGCAAAGGGAGGGCCGAGATCATGACCACAAGCCAACAACCCAATTCCCCGGTTGCAGATCACTCCCATTTGACAGTGACTCAGGTCGAGCGCGAGGCGCGCGAAGCAAAAATCAAACAACTGTTGCGCGATGACGATGAGTTATTGGGTAAAGCCTATGACGGCCGCCTTGTTCGCCGACTGGGCACGTATATGGTGCCCTACAAGGCAAGCCTGATTATTGCGGTTATCCTGATGACCGTCAGCTCGCTTCTGGGGGTTGCCGGTCCCGCGATTATCGGCTTCGCCATCGATGACGGCATCCGCGCCGGATCGATGGAGATACTCAGATTCTGGACGTTGGTGTTTTTATTCACCACAGTCGGCGAGTGGCTAACTAACCGCGCGCGAGTGCGAATCATGGCTTTTGTGGGCACCAAGATTGTCGCTGATGTCCGCAGTGAGTTGTTCAGGCATCTGCACCGGTTGACGCTGAATTTCTACAGCAACTACAGCGTTGGCCGGTTGATGAGCCGTCTGATTGGGGATGTCGGCGTTTTGCTTGACTTCGTTACCTGGTCGATCACCGGCCTGTTTCGCTCGGTTTTCAACCTGGTTGGCATCGTCATCATCATGTTGTTTCTCAATTGGCAACTGGCATTGGTCGCCTTTTCGGTCATGCCGCTGATGATTATTCTCACCAATTACTGGCGCGACCGCGTGCGTCAGGCGTATCGTGCTACGCGCCAGAGGCTGGCGTTGATCAACGGATTCCTCAACGAGTCTATCACAGGCATTCGGGTGACCAAGAGCTTCACTCGTGAAGAGCGGAACTTCCAGCATTTCGACGACCTCAATATGTCGTTCTTCGATGCCAACTTACAGGCTACGCGACTTGCAGCTATTTTCTTCCCGGGGGTGGATTTCATCGGCTCGCTTGCTACGGCGCTCGTCATCGGCGTCGGTGGCTGGCTGGTACTCGATGACGCGCTCACAGCTGGGACCCTGGTGGCGTTTGTTCTCTATGTCGAGCGATTTTTCGACCCCATTCGTGAGCTGGCCCAACGTTACAACACCTTCCAGGCGACCATGGCTGCCTCGGAGCGGTTATTCGAATTGCTGGATCTTCAGCCCGACCTCGTTGATTTGCCGGACGCGCAGCCATTGCCGCAGATTCGCGGCGAGGTGGAGTTCAGGAACGTATCTTTCGCCTACAATCGTGATGGGCGCACAATTCTCAACGGGATCAACCTTCACGCCATGCCGGGCGAGCGTATCGCCCTGGTCGGTGAAACCGGAGCGGGCAAGAGCACAATCATCCGGTTGCTTTCCCGGTTCTATGATGTGACCGGCGGTATGTTGACCATCGACGGCCATGATGTGCGGGAAGTGACCAGTGACAGCCTGCGCCAACAATTGGGGATCGTTCTGCAGGACACGTTTCTCTTCACCGGTTCAGTGGCTGATAACATCCGCTACGGCCGTTTGGACGCAACCGATGAGGAAGTTCTAAATGCATCCAGGGCCGTCGGCGCGCACGAATTTATCATACGCATGCCCGACGGCTACGATTCGGAAGTGGGCGAGAACGGCAGCAATCTCAGCGTGGGTCAGCGACAGTTGGTCTCATTTGCGCGGGCGCTGCTGGCTGACCCGCGCATCCTTATTTTGGACGAGGCGACGAGCAGCGTCGACACAGCTACCGAGCGCATTATCCAACGAGCTCTCGACACGCTCATGGAAGGTCGGACAAGCTTTGTGATTGCCCACCGGTTAAGTACCATCGTCAACGCGGATCAGATTGTCGTGCTCGATCACGGCAACATCGTTGAACATGGCACGCATCAGGAATTGCTGGCCAAACGGGGTCGTTATTTCAATTTATATACGATGCAGTGGGCAACCCAGCAAAATCGGGCCAGCTATAGCTTGAATTAAGCATTCAAGTATGATTCGCAGGCGCGCGGGAAGCGGGGATTTCCCGCGCGCCGGTGGTATTGAATCAGATTCCAGCCGCCAGTTCCTCGATTGCTCCGATTGTGTCCTGACCTACGTTGAAGGATATGACACGTCGGCGCGCGTCGTGCAGAGCCTGGGCATCTCCCAAAGCCTGGGCTTTCTTGAGAACATTGAAGCTCATGTTTGATGCAGCCGCGCCGGCCTCATCCGGGATGGCAACATCCTCTTGCGCGTCTGAGATGAACTGAATGAATAACCCGTTACCCATATCCCCCTTGTGCAATTGGCCGGTGGAATGAAGGAAGCGGGGACCGAACCCGGAGGTCGTGGCCAGCCCGGTATGAAGGTGGATCGCCTGCCGCAAGGTCTGCAACGCCTCTTCGGCCGCTGGTGTAGCCTGGACATAGGCCTGAATGCACACATAATCACCTGGTTTGGCCTTATCAAGGAACTTTAACAGGCTTTCAGCATTGAGCGGCGCGAATTCACCTGCAGGCAGGGTGCCTTTCTCGGCATATTCGGCCACAACGGTTCGCGCTTTAACCTTGGCGGCTTCCACGTTGGGCTGATCAAAGGGATTGATCCCGAGGTAATGTCCGGCGATGGCTGTTGCCATTTCCCAAAGGAAGAATTGCCCGCCCAAATCGTAAAGATCCTGCAGATGGAACGTGATGATCGGGTGGCCCGCCTCCGCCAGACGGGACACGAAGTCGTCGTATTTCTTGTCCCCCTCCAGTCGCAGGTGCACGAACACCCGATCGGCCGCATATGTCTCGACCGGCGCGAGCGGTTCGTTCACCACGGGGAGTATGCCCTTGCCTTCCTTGCCCAGGCTTTCGGCGATGAGTTGCTCAACCCAGTCACCAAAACTGATCAGGGGTTCGGAAATAAAGAACGTCAGCTTATCGCGCCCCACATTGGCGAGTGTGCCCATTGCTGTACCCAATTGAGCGGCCATATTCCCTGCGATGGCGTCGCAATGGCAGGCAGCGGTGTTCGAAGCCATAACGGACGCGCGCTCCAGCAACCCGGCAACGTCTACGCCGACGAGGGCGGCCGGCACCAGCCCAAAATAGGAGAGTGCCGAATACCGTCCGCCGATATTGGGATCATTGATAAACAGATCGCGAAATTTGTATCGCGCGGCTAAATCCACGATTTTGCTGCCAGGATCGGTGATACCGATGAAGTGCTCACCAACTTCAGTCTCGCCTACTACCTCTGCCAGACGGTTATAGAAGTATTTGAAAGCTGATAGCGTTTCCACCGTTCCGCCGGACTTGGTGCTGACGATGACAAGTGTTTTGGTCAGGTCAACTGCTGCTTCGGCCGCGCGGATGGCATCGGCGTCGGTGGTATCGACGACGACCATATCCAGATAGGGGAAAGGCATATTTGCCGGCCGCGAAGGGCGGCCGAGCGTCTTTTGGAACAGCTCCGGCGCGAGGCTGGAACCGCCCATGCCCAGAAGGAGGGCGTGGGAATAACCCTCGGCAATGACCCGGTTCTTGATGGAGACCATGCGATCCACTTTTTCGGCCATGGTATCCATGATGTGGAGCCAGCCCATTCGATTGGTGATCTCTGTGGGTTTTGGTTTCCAGACGGTGTAGTCGTGGGACCAGATGCGGCAGACGATTTTCTGGCGGCAAAGGTTCTGGAGCGCCTTTTCAATGGTCGGCCCCTCGTTACCATAATCGGCCACCATCGGGCGCCACTCGACGTCAAGTTGGTCTCGCTTGAGCATCACCGCTCCCACAAGCGCCTGGAAGCGCTGGTCAGAAGCCGTCAGGTATTTTTGTTTTAGTTGGGCCGAGATTTTATCCAGGTCGATCCCTATTGCGGTGAGTTCCGCGAGGTGCGCCTGAGCCGATTCCAGACCGTCGGCGAGTGTCTTTTCAACCGCGCCTTGCCTCAGAAATTTGCTAAGGCTGACCGGGGAGAAGGTGATGACTGTGTCCGGGCCAACGAGATTGTTGACGTAGTAATCCTCAGGGAAGCTGAAATCGCGCGGGGTTACGCGGGTCCATTTTGGCCTGAGCGGTCGCGCGCCTTTGGCGGATAATTTGACCCATTCCGGAGTGCTGAATAGAGATTTATTCCGCTCGTAAATGACTTTGGCCATGGCGATTGCGGTTTTGCCGGTCAAGTCGGGGCGGCCTCGCTTTATGAGTTCGCCGTCGACGGCTGAATCAAGAGAACTCAGCGAGAATGAGGCCACAGCTGTCGGTGCCGCGTGCCAGACGCTATGGTTACTGATGTATTCCGAGATTCCATCGAGATAGGATTGAGCCACCTTTTCGAAGTCGGTGACGGAAAACAGGTGGGTCGCGTTGACTGAAATCCCGTCCACCGTCAGGGCGCGAATGATGTCGATGCCAACCGGCGTGGCGGGAACTTCGACCATGACGTTGTTACGGTCGATGAGGTGCATCACGTGGCGAATTTCGGCTACGGCGGTAGTGACATCGGTGAATACAGCGGGTTCAAGCTCGAAACTCACGAAGCCGTCGAGTCGGTTTGATCCCTCATAGACAGGGTGAAGTACGTCGGCCGCTCGCTGGATATCATCGACCATCAGCGATTGATGGATGAGGCGGGCCGGCGTACCCTCAGCAACAGCGCGGCGGATTGCTTCGTCGTAATCGCTGCTGCCGGCGATCGCTCGTTCGTAGACCTCGGCGTTAGCTGTTACGCCCTGGATACCAAGCCGTATCTTGTCGGCCAGTTCTCCCGATCGGATGAAGTTGTTGCGAAGATAGTTTAGCCAGGTCGATTGACCTGATTGGTGCAGCTCTGTCAGGTTGGTCATGATACCTCCTGCCTCAAATTGAAAATGTTGGTGCCTTGATAACTCTGATTTCTGTATGGAACGATATTTGATTCGTCTCAGCGGGGCGATGATATTTCCGGATGTCCGGGTTTATCAATTGATGCCGCAGGGGCTTGTCTGATAATAAGAATAACGTGCAGGGTCGTGTTTTCCAAGAGAAAAACGGATTAATGGCTTCCCCGGATCGTATGTAATTATGTTCCGGTAATTTGGTGCTTATCATGCCGGGTGGCGTGAAAAGGCCGTGGAATTTTCCCCTGTTTTTCCCATACAGTTTTACAATAGGTTCAGGTTCAATGGAATATGTTTGAGGGATAGGCCCATGATCCCTCCCTTCACATGATGGAGGTAGTATGTCCGAAAAGCCCCATATCATTCGCGTTGTTGCCGATGAGGCTCGGCAATTATTCTTCTATCGTGGTCGGGACTATCGCTTCCTGCCGAAGCCGCGTGTCCAGGACGAGGAGATAGGGGTTGAGTTCGTGGACGGTGAATTTATTCCCTATGCTGACCTGGGATACAGTCGCGACATCGGTTTTTTTCGACTGTCGGAAACGGAAGGTGTGCTGAATGAAGCCGCACCCTATGCTGCAGCCGGCCACCTCATTGACCTGGGTCAGGTTGTTCTGACCACCGGCATCTCGACGCGGATAACCAACGACGAGATTCGCGACTTGCTGGAGCGACATGCCTCAGGTGATTTTGGAGAGTTTGGCGAATTTATCAATCTGGACGTTGATGATGAAATGTTAAGTCACGATCCGGGACTGCTCCACGACACTGGTCTGGCGAACAAGGTTAACATTCTGACTGGAATGGATGCGGTTGTTTCTGCGTATTCGGTTAGGCAACACCGTATATGGGTGATCACCGAAGCCGGCGAGAAGCGGACGACATTGCTGTTGTTTGCCGGGCCTGTTCGAGCCTGAGTAATTACCTCTGAAAGCCGACTGACGTGCAAACCGGCTTTCAAATCATGTGAACCCACCCGCGGCTTCAATCCACGTCAGCGGGTGAGTTCTGCATCACCAGCGTGGGACCCTTATTCTGTTTGTCGCAGTAATTCCAGATAGCGGATGCTGGTCTCAATCCCGGCGAAGAAGTTGGGCACGTAAAACCGTTCATTGGGCGAATGGATATGATCTCCCGGGAGACCAAACCCCATGAGAACCGTCGGCAGCTTCAGGTCAGATTCGAACTGGTTGACGACCGGTATCGATCCGCCTTCCCGCATGAACACGGCGGGATGATGAAAGGTCGCTTCATAGGCGGCAGCGGCCGCGCGCATTGGTGGCGTATCCCTGTCGATGAGAGCGGGCTTTGATCCACCGCCTCGCATCGTTACCTTCACGCTCGGTGGCAATATGGAGCGGGCAAATTGCTGGAATAATTCAGCTATCTCCTTGGGGTCTTGATCGGGCACCAGGCGCATGGAGATTTTGGCGTGGGCATGGGAGGGCAAAACGGTTTTTGTGCCTTCCCCGGTATAGCCGCCGATGAGACCGGTGACGTCGAGCGTGGGCCTCGCGGAAATCCGTTCAACGAGCGAATATTCAGGCTCTCCCCAAATTTCCGGTGCACCGGTTTCGACCAGCCAGGCTGCCTCATCAAGCGGGAAGTTGGCCAGTAACTCGCGTTCTCCAACGGTCAGGGGGCGGACGCGGTCGTAGAAACCCGGAATGAGGATATGCCCACGCTCATCCTTGAGCCGCGCGATGAGATGGCTCATCGCATTGAGCGGGTTGTTTATCCCGCCGCCGTATGTGCCGGAGTGTAAATCGCGCCCCGGCCCGGTGATGTCGACCAGAATATGACAGTTGCCGCGCAAGCCGTAGACCAAGGCCGGTTTGCCGCGGCCCAACATCGCCGTATCAGAGACAAGCGCCGAATCGGCCGCCAGCAAGTCCCGATGTTGTGGGATGAACTTGTGCAACCCCTCGCTGCCGATTTCCTCTTCACCCTCGATGATAAATTTCAGGTTTACCGGCAGGCGGCCGTTTGCTTTAAGATAGGCCTCGGCCGCTTTGATATGGATATAAACCTGCCCCTTGTCATCAGAAGACCCGCGAGCATAGACGTAATCATCGCGTATAACCGGCTCGAACGGCGGGGAATCCCATAACTCCAGAGGTTCCGGCGGTTGAACGTCATAATGTCCATAGACAAGCACGGTGGGTGCTTCCGGTCCGGCGTGAAGCCAGTCAGCGTAAACGAGAGGGTGACGATCAGTCGCAAACGTATGGACGTTCTCCAGGCCGATTCTTTTCATTGACTCCGTGAGCCAGGTGGCCGCGCGAGCTGTGTCCTCTTTGTGACCCGGTTGAGTGCTGACACTAGGAATGCGCAGAAACTCAAAGAGTTCAGCCAGGTGGTTAGAGCGGTTGTTATAAGCATATTCGATGGGTGAAGACATGATACGTTCCATTAAGGGGGAGTTGTGATATTATCGATATGATATCCATTCAGCGGCCAATTGTCCCGCATTGCGGGACATTCGCGCGCATATAAGAGGGAATGAACACGCCTGAACCAATAACGATGAACGACGATGCCGTTCACGCTCCGCCGGCGATTGTGCTGCTGGAGAGTCTCCTGTTCGTAGCCAGTGGTCCTGTACCTACCACGCGGCTTGCCACGGCGTTGGAAGTCACCCCCGCCAGGATTGAGGGATTATTGCGTGAGCTGGAAACCGAATACGGAAGGCGCGGCCTTCGGTTACAATGGAGCAGTGGTGGAGCGGTGCAGTTGACGACAGCGCCCGAGGCGAGCGCGGTTGTTGAACGGTTCCTCGGGCTGGAAACCACAACCCGGTTGAGCCAGGCTGCATTGGAGGTCCTGGCAATCGTCGCTTACTCGCAACCGGTTACCCGACCGCAAGTCGATCAACTGCGCGGCGTGAACTCCGATGGGGCGTTGCGTTCGCTCCTCAGCAAGGGGTTGATCGAGGAGCTGGGGCGGCTGGAGAAACCCGGCCGGCCAATCATCTACGGAACAACCCCTGATTTTCTGCAATCCTTCGGCCTCAGCGCCTTGACGGATATGCCGTCACTGGATGACGAGGAAGAATAGCACTGCAGGAAGAGCGTCGAATGTTATCTCATCTGAGCGTAGGGTCGCCATCTTGGAAGAACGATTACAAAAGTTGATGTCGCGGGCCAATATAGGTTCGCGTCGTTCATCTGAAGCGATTATCATCGAGGGACGGGTGCGGGTAAACGGCAAAGTCGCCCTGTTAGGCGATAAGGCTGACCCCGAACGCGATCTCGTGGAGGTTGATGGGCGGCCGTTGTTCCCGGTAAGGGGAGACGCTGACTTCCAGCCTTTGATCTATATTGCTCTTAACAAACCTCGTGGCATCATCTCCTCGCTGGAAGATGAAATGATGGAAGGTCGCACCACCGTTCGGGACCTGATAGATCTCGGCGCGGAATACCACATTTATCCGGTGGGCCGGCTTGATAAGCCCAGCGAGGGGTTGGTACTGATGACCAATGACGGCGCGTTGGCTCATCGCCTGACACATCCGCGTTACGGTCATGAGAAGGTATATGATGTGACCGTGGAAGGCAGGATTCCCGAGAAAAAACTGGATCAGTGGCGACGTGGGGTCATGCTGGATGGACGCATTACCGCCCCGGCTCCGATTGAGGTCGTCGAGCATGACCTTGATAGCACCCGACTGCGGATTATCCTGCGCGAGGGCCGCAAACGCCAGATCCGTAGAATTGCCGCCGCATTGGGGCATCCTGTCCGCCGGCTCATCCGCGAGCGGATTGGTCCGCTGAGCCTCGGCGATCTTGAACCAGGAAAGTGGCGTTATTTAACTGCCAATGAGGTCAACGAATTAAAAGCCGGAGCGTTCAACGGCGCACCGATGAGCGGTCAGGTTTTCGGAAGAAAATTTGCGAATAAAACCGGCCAATAAACTTAAAACAGGTGTCCTGTGCAGAACTACCAACTGCCTGATGTTATTGCGATAGATGGACCTGCCGCATCGGGAAAATCGACAATTGGCCTGATGTTGGCCCAAAAGCTGGGTTACCTCTGCCTGGATACAGGCTCGATGTATCGCGCTTTGACCCTGGCTGCCTTGCGTAATGGTATCCGGCCGGAAGATGAGAGGGGCGTTGTGCGTCTGGCCGGTGAATGCGAGCTTGACATTGTCCCGCTGGCCGGCGAGACCGACGGCCGCCAATATACCGTGTTGCTTGATGGTGTTGATGTGACCTGGGACTTGCGCTCGCCGGAGGTGGACGCCACAGTTTCCCTGGTTTCTTCCTATCCTGATGTTCGCGCCGAGATGGTGCGGCGGCAACGAAATGTCGGCCGTCTTGGGCGGGTGGTCATGATCGGTCGAGACATTGGTACGGTCGTTATGCCTGACGCAGCTCTGAAGTTGTACATCACCGCAACACCGGAGGAGCGCGCGCATCGCCGCCTGCTTGACCGTCTGCGTCAGGGAGGTGAAGATGATTACGAGGCCATACTTGCCGATGTGGTTCGTCGTGATCGAATTGACAGCAACCGTGAACATTCTCCGCTTCGTCCCGCGTCCGACGCGAAGACAATCGACACGACCGGCAGGACGGCCGAGGAAGTTGTGAATGATATTCTCGTTCGCTACCTGAATTACGCAGCCGAGGAGTTAGTCTGATGGCTCTGTTTCAGGAAATCGATCCGGAGACTTTCTCTGGGGGGCGAATTGTTGGGATTATCCCGGGCAGTGTTGCCGCCGATCTCGATTTGCGGCCGGGCGATGAACTACTGGCGATTAACGGTCAGGCTGTAGAGGATATCATCGATGTTCAGTTTTACTCGGCCGAAGAAGAGCTGGAATTGGTGATTCGTCGGAATGATGTAATTCTCCAGTTTGAGGCCGAACGGAATTACCATCAACCTCTGGGGCTTGAGTTTGCTCATCCCACTTTTGATGTTGATATACGTCGCTGCACCAATCTGTGTGAGTTTTGCTTTGTTTTACAGATGGGACCGCATTATCGCCGAACTCTATACGTTAAGGACGACGATTATCGCTATTCATTCCTCTTTGGTCACTATGTCACGCTGACTAATCTGAACGATCATGATTGGTGGCGGATCGAGACCATGCGACTGTCGCCTTTATATGTCTCGGTTCATGTGACCGACACCGAACGCCGGCGGCGTTTTTTGCGCAACCAGAATGCCGGTGACATTCTTGAACAATTACGTTGGCTGGCTGAGCGTCACATTGAGGTTCATACGCAACTGGTGATCGTTCCGGGTGTTAACGACGGGGAATGGTTAGCCCGATCCATCCAGGAATTGGCAGAACTTTGGCCGGGTGATGAAGAGTATGGAGGCGTGGTATCCGTCAGCGTAGTCCCGGTTGGCCTGACGAAACACCACAAGTACGGCATGCGCCCGCATACGGTGGCCGAGGCCGCCCAGACCCTCGACTTTGTCGAATCATTACAATCGGATTTTCTCGACAGGTTTGGAATCCGGTTCATTTATCCGACAGATGAATGGTATCTGGTGACCGGCCGGGAAGTCCCTACCCTTGAAGCATACGATGGACATGAACTCCATGAAAATGGCCTGGGCATGGTAAGGGCCTTCCTCGATGATTGGGAGGTCGTGAGCAAGGAGATCGCCGACACCCGCCAGATGCCCGCTCCCCAAACTTTAACCTTGGCCACTGCGGCATTGTTTGCCCCGACGTTGCGCAACAAGGCGGCCGAATTTGCAGCGCTGACGGGTTGTGATGTGAAAGTCGTGACAATTCGTAACGAGAAATTGGGAGAGACTATCACTGTGTCCGGCCTTTTGAACGCCGGCGACGTGATCAACCAGCTGCGGGAATCAGGATGTGGCGATCTGGTCGTCTTGCCCCGCGTCATGTTCGATCACCCTGATATCATATCCCTGGACAATATTTCTCCACAGGATATCGCGAATCAGTTCAATCGAACTGTTGCACTGGCCGATTCATTGGGCGACGTATGGGATGCGCTATTGGGCAAATCCAAAGTTATGTACCGGCCGGGTGTTGCCCCAGCCGGTACTATCGATTTGAAGGTTTTGGGTAACGGATCAAACGGTTCAACGGCACATTTTTCCTGACTGGACATGCCGTACCAAATGAAACCCTTCTTCTCCCTTGGTCAGTGTCGCAAGATGCTGGGTAACAACAGGCGATATTCGCTCACCGGTTCGCCTCTGACTGTCAATGTTACAGTTGCCGGATTGGACATCTTCCCGTTGTTTGCCTTATACGTAAAGCTGTCAATTCCCGAAAAGCCCTCTTCAGGTGTATAGGTGAATGATCCGTCCGGTTTCATGGCAAGCGTGCCATGGGATGGACTTGATGCTCCGGTTGCGGTCATACTGCCCGGCAAGGGATTAACGTCGTTGCCCAGCACACCGGGCGCGGGAACGGTCAGGGTTTCTCCCTCCATCAGTTCATAAGCGTCATCAATTGCCACCGGCGGCCCAACGGGATCCAGTATCGTGATCGTGACTGTTGCGACGTTGGACGGTATCCCGTTGCTGGCGTGGTAAGTAAAACTGTCCTGGGATGAGTAATCAACAGACGGTGTATAACTGAATGAGCCGTTTCCGTTCAACACGAGAACACCATCGACGGGTTCCTGAAGTAGGACCGCTTCAAGCGGTGGGCCGCCTGCGGACTCATCGTTGTCCAGAATTCCCGGCGCTGGCACTGTCAGCGTCTCGCCGAGTTTGACCGTATAAGCATCATCCCTGGCTACCGGCTGCGTCAGTGTTACTTCAATGCTCACGTGTCCTTCGTTTGATGGTTGACCATTATCAGCTAAATAAGTGAACTCATCGTGGCCGACGAAATTCTTGTTTGGCTTATAGCTGAAGCTGCCGTTAGACTGCAATGTCACTGTTCCGTTATTCGGCAAGTTGACGATATGGGCCGTGAGAGGACTCGCGGCCGGATTTTCATCGTTCGCGAGGACACCCGGGGCCGGGACATCCAGTGTCTTGTTCACCGTAATCGTATAAAAGTCGTCTCTCGCATACGGCGCTCCTTTAAATCGATAATCATCCGCATGCAGGGTGGACTTGGCCACATTCAGCAGTTTGATAGTGTCGCCACTGGGCAGTGTTATCAGGGTGTCCAACCCGGAGACAGAAATGTTCAGATCGTGGATACCGGTTATCGCTGCGTTGGTCGTGAAATCGAGGTAATCGTCGCTGCCGGCTCCTGATACGAAGTCAGCAATCGTGTCGTGACCGCTTGCTGTGCTGTAGCGGAAGGCATCATCGCCTTTGCCGCCGGTCAGGGTATCATCCCCAGGGCCACCTTCAAGAAGATTGGCAGACGTGTCGCCGATGAGGGTATCGTTGGCCGACGAACCGATGATCCGTTCAACTGAACGAAGATAATCACCACTCGCGTCTCCCCCGCTCGTTTCACCGGTGAAGAGGTTTATGGAAACGCCTCCCACCGACCCTGAATAAGATACCGTATCTTCTCCGTTACCGCCGAAATGGCGGTCGCTGCCCGTCTCGCCGGTCATAATATCATCGCCGGCCCCACCCTTAATCGTGTCATTGTTGGCCATGGCGTTAACCTGATCATTTCCACGTCCGCCGAGGATGATGTCCTTACCCGATGTCCCGTTAATATTGTCATTGCCTGGAGAGCCAGGGTGGGTGACAGGAAGCGTCAGGCCAAGAGTCGGACCGCCCTGAATGAGGTAGACGTAACCCAGATCGCTTTTGATGGCCGGCCCTGCATTTGGCGCGCCGATCAGGAATTCATCAAATCCGTCACCATTGATGTCGCCAGCAGTGCTGATGGATTTGCCGGCCTGATCACCGGCGGTCACCCCGAGTAATTCCAGGCCATTGTTATCCGGAGAACCAAGAGTCAGAACCGGAGCGAAGCTTGTGGCTCCCAGCAGGACATAGACCTTGCCGGCAAAACGCGTGCTGCCTTTTCCGGCCAGCGACACTCCAATGATGACATCTTCCAAACCGTCGCCGTTAATATCGGCCGCACCGACAGCGGTTCCGGCTTCTCCACTTTCCTCTCCCTCATCATTATTCCCGACGACGCGAAATCCATTTGTCCCATTCAGTCCGTCGAGAGGCAGTGACTTGGAATATGAGTCATGTCCAAAGACGACGTAGGCTTCTCCTCTCCGATCTGAGGCATACGGCGCCCCGATGATCAGATCGTCGCGACCATCGCCGTTGACATCCCCGGCAGCAGCCGCAGCGCGGCCGGAATTATCCCCATTCGCGATTCCCTCGATTTGAACGCCGTTCGTGCCGTTGATATCTTTTAAATTGAACTTGGCTGTAAAGCTTGGGTTACCAAAAATGACGTAGACGATTCCGCTTTCAAGCGATCTGGTTGTCAGGAAATATCCTGCTGTTAACAGAAAATCACCGTATCCGTCACCATTAAAATCGCCAGCGCTATTAACCGTCTTGCCGATATTGGATCCCGCGTCGTTACCTGAAACCTGGAAACCATTTGATCCGTTCAAACCGGATAATTCAAAAACAGGTGGGTAGGTCACCCGGCCGAACACAATGAAAGCTTGCCCGGCCTGCATCTTGCCTCCCGGGGAAGCGTCGGTTGCGCCGATGATTAAATCGTCAAACCCATCGCCATTGACATCACCGGCTGAACCCACACTTGACCCTGTGCGGTCGTCTGCAATGATGCCATTGATCCTGAACCCGTCTGAGCCATTTAATGAACCAAGATTGACGGTCGGGGAAAAACTGCCCCGCCCGAAAATTACGTACGCCGATCCTGCTTCCATAAGATCTTCGGTTGGATCGGCCCCTGGCGCCCCGATGAGCACATCATCGTAGCCGTCATTATTGACGTCGCCTGCGCCGCTTACGGCATAGCCGGTCTCATCATAATAGGTTCCGCCAGTAACCCGAAAGCCGTTTATCCCGTTTAAATTGGCGAGTGGAAATGATGCAGGGTTCGTTATGCCGCCGAAAATGATATAAGCTTCACCGGCTCCTTGGACCCCCTCAGGATTAGCTGCCGGCGCGCCGATAATATAATCATCGAAACCATCGTGGTTAATGTCCCCGGCGAGATTGATCGACCTGCCGGCTTGATCTCCTTTGTCGAGTCCCTCGATACGAAATCCATTGGGGCCGGTTAATGTATCAAGTTTGATCGTCAGGTTTTCCTGCGAATCCCAGGTTTCGCCATGAACAGGGGCGGCGATCATAGTGATGATTGCCAGCAACGAAATCGCGATGATGCTTCTCAGACTATTGAGCTTGTGAGTGATTACTGAGCTATCTGCGGAAATATTGCGCGACTCAAAGAGCCTGAATCCAGGTTCATTTCTATTTTTCATTTGGTGTCCTTTGTATTTTGCCCAGTTCGATATCAATATTGCCTGACAAGATCGAAACCGGAAATCGCTTGGTGGGCGGAGGATTTCAGTGAAACTCGCTCGAACCTGAAAGGTTTGTTTCCCAATTCTCGAACTGAGGGTAGATGAGTAATAAAAGAGGTAGAATCGGGGATTTGGTCCGTCCACAAGGGTTCGTAAAGTATTTCTGCTACTCCAATGGTAACCAAGAATTCGGGTTGGGCCAACTTCCTTTGTGAATTAAATGTGACCAATAAACAGGTTATGGGATAATCAAACCCCGATCCCTGACTATATACGGAATAGTGTGGCGGAGTTGCATGGGCGAGTTCGTAATTCAGACACAAAAATCGGCTAATCATCAGTCTCCTGCCCGATGGGTCCTCTCTCACCTTAGCCGTAACTGGGGATATTTCATCGTTATGGTGGCGGGAGCATTCGGCAATGCGGCATTGGCGGCCGTGATGCCGATCCTCATTGGTATTGCCTTTGACGCCGCTCTTGAGAAGCCGGCCGATATGAACACTATCGCGATGGCGGCTATCGGTATACTTATAAGCCAGGTCGTTCGGGCAATCCTCCAATTGGGTCGCAACTTCTCCAGTTCATTGATCGGTGAACGCCTGGAACGCGACACACGTCAGGAGTTGTACATCAGCCTGTTGGGCAAGAGCATGACTTTTCATGACTTACAGCCCGTTGGGGATACTATGGCGCGCGCCACTAATGACGTACGTGAGCTGAATCTGATGATGTATCCCGGGATAAATCTTGTTGTCGGTTCGGCAAATTTCCTGATCATGCCGGTTCTGCTCGCACCGCGATATTCCTGGCAACTCATCCTGGCGCCGTTATTCTTCCTGGTCAGCTACGTGATAGCGCTGGCTCATTACATGAAAGTATTGTCGCGAATCTCGGATCGCGTGCGAATATCGTTCGGCAACCTTAACGCCCGTCTGGCTGAAGCAATCGACGGCATCGAAATGGTGAAATCGACAGCCCAGGAGTTCGCGGAATTTGAGCGTTTCGAATCAAATGCCAAAACTTACCGCGATGCCACTGTCGCCCAGGGGCGCGAGGAGGCCAAGTTTTTACCCCTGCTACTATTGGGGATTACCGAGGGAATAGGGTTTGCCCATGCGCTGATATTATTATATGCCGGTCAAATTCAGGTCGGTGATGTGGTAGGCTACATCGGCCTCCTCTCTCTGTTCGGATTCCCGACCAACATTTCTTTGATGGCGTATTCGCGTGTGTCGCTCGGTATGGCCGGGGCCAGGCGTATTCTGGAACTAATAAACACCGAAACCAATCTTGATGAAAACCCGGATGGTTACGCTGAATCGATTTCCGGGGAGGTACGCTTCGAAAATGTGTCCTTTGGCCATCTGCCCGAAGCTCCCGTCCTGCAGGGCATCGATTTTACAGTCAAGCCCGGCCAGACCGTGGCCATCGTCGGACAGACCGGGGCCGGTAAAAGTTCGCTGGTCAAGTTGATAAACCGAACCTATGATGTGCAAAGCGGTCAGGTGTTAGTGGATGGTGTTGATGTGCGCCAATGGAGCCTTGCCGCTTTGCGCCGGCAGATTTCGATCATCGAGCAGGATATCTTTCTTTTTTCCCGTTCCATAGCAGACAACATAGCCTTCGGAGCGCCTGGCGCCACCCGGGAAGAGATAGAGGCGGCCGCGCGGGCAGCCCAGGCCCATGATTTCATTCTCGGCTTTGAGGATGGCTATGAAACAGTCGTCGGTGGGCGCGGTGTCACGCTGTCAGGTGGTCAGCGACAGCGCATTGCCCTCGCGCGGGCATTTCTGACAAACCCGCGCATTCTCATTCTTGATGACTCAACCTCGGCAGTCGACAGCGCGACGGAAGACCAGATACAAAAGGCCATCCAACATGCGGCCGAAAACCGTACGACATTTCTTATCACGCATCGTCTTTCGCAAATTCGATGGGCCGATCTGGTCGTAGTCTTGCGTAAGGGACGCGTCGAAGCGGTTGGCGATCATTTCGAGATTATGAAATCGTCCCCAGCATACCGCCAGATTTTTGAGCAGTACGAAGCCCTTGAGGTTTAGGAGGGGGTATGGGGCCACTGGTTTATTACTGTCGTTGGCAAGGCGCAAAGTTGCGTCTGCGGGGCCGCGACGATCGGTTTGTTTGGGGACAGCTTGTTTTCTCGGAGGGGGAGAAAGAACGCATCGAACCATTTCGGTTCGACGGCTTCACCTTCGAGTTGACGATAGGTGAGGAACCTGATCAGCGACGCCTCAGGCTTGATGATATGGGGGTATCCAGCCCGATAGAGGAGTAGTGGTCTTCTATGACCAGTGCTGTCGCTGTGCTTTGATAACCTTGGGCAGGTTTTCGAGTTTTGTCAAAAGCCAGTTTAATTGACGGATATCGGAAACTTCGGCGATTAGATAGACTTTCATAATATTGTCGATCGTCACCAACTTTGTCTTGGGAACGTTTATATTCTGGCCGCGTAATGTGGAAACCAGATCCTCAATGAGCGAGCCTCGCCGGTATGCGGTGACGACGATGGGGATCGGATAACTTTCACTGTCCGTCCCCCAATCGACTTCAATCAGCCGTTCCTTGTCGGTGATTCCTTTTAGTTGGGTACACGCCTGGGTATGGATGGTGACGCCCTGGCCGCGTGTAATGTAGCCGATGATCGGTTCGGGCGCGATTGGATGACAGCAAGCAGCCATCCGGGTGTGGAGGCCTCCGACACCTCGAACTGTAAGACCTTTGCGTCTTGAGGACGGTGGCTTAAACAGGGGCAGCAAGTCTTCGTCTTCGGCGCGCAACGCTTGCTGCATTACGGCAATAGCGCCTGTAATTTGCACCGTCTGAATGTCCCCAAACCCAACTTTGGACAAGAAATCATCGATGTCATCGAACTTAAGTGCGTGAGCAATATCCTCTACTGTGTATACATCCAGAAGACCTAGTCGTTTAAGTTCGCGCTGAACGGCCTCTCGCCCCTGAGCAATATTTTGCTCGCGCTCTTGTTGCCGAAACCATTGACGTATTTTGCTGCGCGTGCGTGTGTTGCGGGTGTATCCAAGACTGGGGTTCATCCAGTCTCTGTTTGGTCCGCCACGCTTCCCCTTGATTATCTCGACCTTGTCGCCGGAATTTAGTTGGTAATCCAGGCTAACCAGTTTGCCGTTGACCCGAGCGCCCTGGCACAGATGGCCAAGTTCAGTATGGATTTGATAGGCAAAATCAATTGGCGTGGAACCGGCCGGCAGGTCAATTACCTGTCCATTAGGTGTGTAGACATGAATGCGTTCTTCCAGTTTGGCAACTTCCAGTACACCATCAACACTTTCCTCATCCTCCTGAAGAGTTGCCAGCAATTCGCGCAGGTTCTGGATTTGACGTTGGGCAGCAGGACTAACTTTTGAATCTTTCTCCTTATATGCCCAGTGAGCGGCGATCCCGCGTTCAGCCTCTTCGTGCATTCGTTGGGTGCGGATCTGGACTTCCAGCTTTTGACCGGTTTCTGAATCGATGACGGCCGTGTGCAAGGACTTGTATCCGTTGGCTTTTGGTGACCCGATATAGTCATCAAATTCGCCGCGGATTGGTTGCCACAAGCTATGGACCGCGCCCAACACCTGATAGCACAGGTCGCGCTCGATGTCTTCGCGTTCCTTTCTTGCCCGGCTCTTGCCCCGCCTGTACTCGGATTCACTGTCGGGGACGTTCTCATCCCTGGCGTAATCTGGTTCGATGATCACTCGCAAGGCCTGAATGTCGTAGATCCGACCGAAGTCCAGGTCCTTTCGTTCCATTTTGCGGTAGATAGAGTAAATATGCTTCGGGCGACCGGTGACGGTAGCCTTCAGACCCATGTCGGCCAGTCGCTTGCGCAATCGGGCGGCCGCGCGTTCAACTTTTAAGGCGCGTACTTCCTGCTTTTCATCCAATTGGCGGGCGATCTCGCGATATTTCTCCGGCTCCAGGTAGCGAAACGACGAATCCTCCAACTGTGACTTCAGATGCCAGATACCCAGCCGATTGGCCAATGGGGCATAGATATTCATTGCTTCGTATGCGATCTGGCGTTGCAATTCCCGCGGTAAATTATGTGCCCGGCGCAGATCCTGGAGGCAATCGACCATGCGGATGACGATGATCCGAATGTCACCCTCGACAATTGAGAGCAACGCTCTCCGGATCGCTTCCAGTGTGTCGCGGTCGTAGCCGGTATCCAAACCGTATTGAGTTGCCGGGCGATTACTGCTGGCTTGCCTGGAATAATCCTCCAGCGTTTTAATGCCCTTGACGAGATATGATACCTCGCGACCGAACTCCTTCTCCAGGTCTTTTCCCGTCTGGCCACAGAAGGGTTGCAAGGTGTCGTGCAATAACGCGGCAATCGCTGTGTCGGGATCGTCAATACCCAACTCTGATAAGGCTAATGTGACGCTACGCGCGTGATCCAGGTAGGATTCACCGGACGGCCGCCGCTCGTCGCCATACACTTGTATTGCGAACTGCAACGCTTCGTTCAGACGGGCACGTTCTGATTCATTGACCTGTTTATCGAACAGAATCCGGAGGGGATCGTCCTTAACAGGCTCCACTGGCTGCATCATGTTGTTTCGAATGACCGGCTTTAACCATGGCCGATCTCAAGTGGTTGAAACGCCGTCGGTACTACACGACGCGCATAGGATCGTCTGGCCTTTTACTCAAGGAGAAGCCTTGCCCCAATCAACAAGATTGCCGCAATAGCGATACTATCGAAGATGATCGCTTGCGAGATGCTCCTCCTGCTGCAACCTGAACAAACTACACCGGCGCTTCGCCGTTGCTCAGATTCGACGCGGCCTGTTCGGATTGATCCTTACCGGTGTCGAGGACGATCCGTACCTGCTCCTGAACCTGATCTGTCAGGTTGTACGCCTTGTTGCGTGTGTCGGAGATTATGGTGTTGGCCTTGTCTCGATATTCACGGGCGTAGGTATCGGCCGATTGGCGGAAATCCTGGCTCGAGGAGGCAATCTGCTGTCGGGTAGCTGCGCCGGATTGCGGTGCTAAAATGAGCGCGGTGGCGGCTCCAACGAGTGCCCCAATTACAAATCCTGCAAGGAAAGACCCTAGTTCACTTTCGTTATTATCCATTATTTGAATACTCCTCGGATCGCTATTTTCCCAGATTTCGCCGTGGGTCCCCGAATAAAGTTGAGATTCCACGTCGCAATCCAGCCATATAGCTGCTGGCGGTAGTCACCGGCCTGACGACATTTTCGCTCATGAACACGGTTGTCCCGCGGATTGTTCCCAGTGTGTCATTCGTTTTGAGCAAGATGGGTTTCAGCTCAAACTCAAGCATGTTAATTAACCGGATGATGCTGATCAAGAGCAAAATCAGCACGATACCTGATAAACAGGACATCAAACCGAGCGCTATTATGAAGATGTCACGCACGATGATAATCGTGCCGGCATAATTTGCTGCGAGATAGACGAGAAGGGCGATAAATAATACAGATAGCACCAATGTGACAATAACCCCAATCACGATGAACTTGATCGGTATTACAGGTTCTTTATTCACGTCCGGCTCGCGCGTAATGGATGGAACCGGATACTGTGCTTCATTCATCGCATACACCCCAACGAAATAGTATATCAGGATTGTGCCCCGGCCCCAATCGCACTCACGAATCCTGCCCGATTAACCACCAGGCAGCCAGCAACATCGCCCATGCGCCGATGCTGGCGCTCGCCAGATGGATTTTCCCCAGTTTCAGAAGCTCGAAATTCAGGAAATCACCAACGAACTGGCCAATGAAGAAACCGACCCATGCAGCTGCCAGGTACACCAGGATACGTTTGATCGGGCCACCGAATACGAGATGAAACGCCGCGCCATAGAAACTGGCTAATAGAAACCCCAATACTACCCCTGACGCTGATTCGGGCATGGCGATCATCCGGTGAAGTCCTCAATTTCAAGGATTACATTTTCATGAAATTCTTCTTTGATGTTCTCATCAAGAATGATTCCACCTCCAAGGCAAATATCACCGTCGTAAATTACGGCCGCTTGCCCTGGTGTCACCCCAAAGGCCGGCTGGTCGAAAGATATATGCACACGATCGCCCGATAATGGGGAAACTTTCGCGTTAATTTGCATGGCCTTATAACGGATTTTTACTTCTGCTTGAATGGGGCCTGAAGGAGGGTCACCGGTGATCCAGTTAACGCCACCGGCAATTAACTCTCTGATACCCAATTCGGAATGGTTTCCGACGATAAGGGCATTCCGGGCAAGGTCCTTCCGCAGAACAAACAACGGTTCCGACGCCGCGATACCCAAACCCTTTCGCTGGCCGATGGTATAGAAAGGCAATCCGTTATGCTGGCCCAAGAGACGGCCGTCTTGATCGAGGATTGGACCGGGCTGATGAATCTGAAGGCTGTTGTCACGAATAAAGCGACGATAATCCCCGTCTTTCAGGAAGCAAAGATCCTGGCTTTCCTGTTTTGTCGCGACTGTCAACCCGTGCTCGTGAGCGATTCGTCGCACCTCCTCTTTCGTCAATTCCCCAATGGGAAAAAGAACCCGTGCCAGTTGGTCCTGACGAAAAGTGTGCAACACATATGACTGGTCTTTGTGTGGGTCTGCTCCCTGACGCAAGCGATACCCATGCTGACCACGGTCAATTCGGGCATAATGACCAGTCGCCAGATAATCGGCTTCCATAGCCAGAGCGCGCTCCAACAGATAGGTAAAGCGGATTTGCCGGTTACATTCGACGCACGGGTTTGGGGTGTGTCCTGCGTCATGCTCATCGATGAAGAATTGGACGATAGCGCGACGAAACTGGTCGCGCACGTCGATGACGTAGAATGGGATACCCAGTCGGTCGGCAACGCGTCGGGCATCAGCCATCTGGTCAGGCGTGCAGCAACGATTGGTCGGGGTTGAAGGCCCGCAATCCGGCTCGCTCCATAATCGCATCATCATGCCGATCACTTCGTAGCCCTTTTCAACGAGAAGCGCGGCCGCGACGGAACTGTCGACGCCTCCACTCATGGCGACGACGACTCTCGGTTGGGATGATGCAGGGAAATGCTCAGACATAATCAGGATTCAGACTGTCGCGACCGCGAAATCCGTTTCAAGAGCCAGAAGATTTCGGATTATTCCCGTCAAAGTATTGATCGTATAGTCGATCTCCTGTGTGGTGTTCTGCGCGCCAAGTGTGAGGCGCAGACCGCCTTTTGTCCACTCCGGCCCCAGTCCAACTGATTCCAGCACAGCCGATGGTTTGGGATCGCCGCTGCTGCATGCCGATCCGCTACTGGCGGCAATCCCGGCGACATCCAAATGCATTAGGAGGTCATTGCCGGTTACATTGCGGAACGCGAAACTCGCGTGATGGGGCAGCCTTTCCGATAGATGCCCGGTTATGAGGCACAGACCAGGCAGAGCAGCCGGCAATTGATCGAGAAGCTGATCCCGCAGTGATGTGACGTGAGCGATTCGTGAGTCCTGCTCGTCCATGGCCAACCGGAGTGCTTCGGCTGCCCCGGCGATGAGTGGCACGTTGAGCGTCCCTGCTCGCACACCGTTTTCATGGCCGCCCCCGGTTTGTGATGAGATCAACTTTACGCCCTGTCGGATTAGCAAAATGCCTATACCTTTCGGACCGTAAAACTTGTGGGGCGCAATGGTCATCAGGTCGATCGGCTCGTTATCGAAATGCCAGCGCCGGGAAGCAACCAGTTGCACCGCGTCTGTGTGGAACAGAATGTTATGCGCGCGGGCCAGCTCGCCAATCTCACGCCACGGTTGGATTGTGCCAATCTCGTTGTTGGCAGCCATCACGCTTATCAACACTGTATCGGGGCGTATGGCCTTTTCGACATCCGACAAGCGTACCCGTCCCCAATTATCGGTAGGCAAAATCGACAGATCGAAACCGAAGTAATCTCGTAACTGACGGGAAGTTTCCAGCACGGCGCTGTGCTCAATCGCGCTGGTGATGAGGTGATTTCCCTTGCCCGAAGCACGAGCAGCCGTCATGACGCCTCGCAAGGCGATGTTGTTACTCTCAGAACCGCAACCGGTGAAGATTACCGACTCGCTCCGGGTGCCAAGTAAATCTGCTGTCGTTTCACGGGCTGTGGCCACTGCGCGAGCAGCAACAGCGCCCGTTCGATGATAGGAGGACGGGTTGCCGTAAAGTTCGTTCCAATAGGGGGCCATGGCTGCCAACACCTTGGGGTGGAGAGGGGTTGTAGCGCCGTGGTCCAGATAGATCTTGTTGTTTTGCATTTCTGGTTCGTGTTTTATTCGGAAGCGATCGGAAGTTTGATAATAAAAGCCGATCCCTTGCCTGGGGTACTCTGAACCGCAATTTGCCCATTATAAACCCGCAGGTATTCCTTTACCATGTAAAGACCAAGCCCGGTGCCGGCGATGCCGCGTTCGACGGCCGTCTGTGCGCGATAGAATGGTTTAAAAAGGTAATTGATAGCTTCAGGTGGAATGCCAATACCATCATCGATGATTTCGATGATGACCATATCATTTTCATGACGGGCATTAACGATGATGCTGCCGGATGGGGTGTATTTGATGGCATTGTCCAACAATATGGAAATGATTTCCCCGTAGACCTCAAGGTTGCCGAGTACCAGAGGCAAGTCGGATTCGATTCTATGCCGGTACAATAGGCCTTTCTGGACGGCTCGATCGGCCAGAGGCGGCAATATCTCCTCGAAGACTGTATTGAGAGAAACGGGCTGGGGAGTGCGATTTAGCTCCTGGGCATCGAGTTTTGCAAGGTCCAGCATCTGCCGGATCATTCGTTGCAGTCGGTCGCTTTCGCGCTCGATGACGCCTAAAAATCGCTCAGCTTTCTCCGGGTGTCGTGTTTTGCCCTCGCGCATGAGGCGAGAATACATGAGGATTGTGGCCAGTGGCGTATGCAGTTCATGGGTGATTCCCTGGAAGAGGTCGTCTCGCATACGTTCCACTTCGCGGATTTCTGTCAAATCGCTGAAAACAAAGATAGCTTCATTAGTCTGACCATCCTCGCCAATGGGCGCACAATTTATCAATAACGGTAATGAGCGACCGTCTTCCTGCGAGAGAACGACCGCCATCATGACGTCCTCGTCGGTTGTGGAGAAAACCTTCGTCACCAATCCCTCGATATTGCTGTCACGCGCCTCGATGAGATTGCGAAGTGACTCTCCAACCAAGGCTTCTACATTGCTGCCGAACAGCGTCGCTAACGCGTCATTGGCGTTGATAATGATTCCGTCACGATTGACCGTCGCCAACCCTTCGGTCATACTGGCGAATAGAGTCTTCAGACGGTGTTTCTCGGAAAGCACAGTCGCGTTTAGATTCGCATTTTCAATGGCTGCGGCCAATGGCCCGCCGAGACCTTGCATCAGTTCCAGATCGTGGTCGGAAAACTTCCCGGATTTTCGATTGATCGCCTGCAAAATGCCGATAGCCCGATCATCCACTTTCAATGGAATACAGATCATCGAGGAGGTCCGAAACCCCGAGCGCTTGTCGACCCCGGAAAAAAACCTTTGATCTGAATATGCATTGTTGATAATGACCGGCTCCTGATGTTCCGCCACCCAACCGGCAACCCCCTGACCGCGTTTTAATCTGACCGGAGGCAACTTCTCGAACATGGGGCCTAATAATTTATCAACAAAGACGATATCGCCCGTAACAGGTTCAACAAGACCGATGGACAGGGTTTCCACATTTAAAGTATCAAGAATCGGTCCGGTCAGGAGCTCGTAGATTTGTTGAATATTCAGAGTTGAACTAAGCGCGCGACTCACCTCGGTTATTACCGTAAATTCATTGCTTCTACGTTGAACTTCTCCCAAAAGGACGGCACGCTCAACGAAGACGCACATCTGGTCGAGCAAGGCCTGAACAGCTTCGATGTCATTTATGATATCATCGGCCGGATCAAGCAAAATCAGGGTGATTGGTGGGAATGATGTGTGGGGTCGGGATTCGGGAGAAATCGAGGCTGCCAGCAATTGCCGTCGAGCATCCTGCCAAATTCGACTTGATATTACCTCGATTGCCGGCACTTCTAGTTTGTCGATGAGGGTTGGTTTCTCATAACCGGCCAATGCGTCGATACCTGCTTCTTCCTTTGTCCAGCGATATTGGTTGATGACTTCTGAGGGATCAGTAATCCATAAGTCATAATAGATAGAATCGCTATCCCCCAAAGCGACCAGCGCGCGTGACCCTGTATACCTGGCAACATATCGGGAAAAGTGGGAACAGACGAGGTGAACATCGAACACATCTCTAAGGTCGTTCAGAGTATCTTGCCGGAATAGAGTCAGCCTTTGACCGGGTTCAGGGCTCACAACATCGATCATAATTGCAGTTATAGCGTCCGGTCAAGACATTCGCAAGCGGCATATCTCTGCCGCTCATTAGCAGGATGGAAGACCGTCGATGGTTGCGGGAATGGCCCAGATTAAGTATAGTTCTAACTGCCGCAACGACTTTTCAGCTTGTTTAAAACCCAAGGAGATTATCAATGGATTACATTGAATCTGTGCACGCGCGCGAAGTTCTTGATTCGCGTGGCAACCCGACTGTAGAGGTTGAGGTTGCGTTATTTGAAGGCGCTACTGGCCGCGCTATCGTCCCTTCAGGTGCTTCCACCGGTGTCCATGAAGCATGGGAAAAACGTGACGATGACAAAAAACGATATAACGGCAAGGGCGTTTTGCGTGCCGTTGATGCTGTAAATGATGAGATTGCCGAAGCCATCGTCGGCTGGCCGGTGACTGACCAGAGCGGCATCGATATGGCCATGATCGAGATCGACGGCACCGAAAACAAGGAACGGCTGGGCGCAAACGCGATTCTGGGCGTTTCACTGGCCGTTGCCCACGCGGCGGCCGCCAGCCAGAATATACCCCTCTATCGCTATCTTGGTGGGGTGACCGGACGGACATTGCCTGTACCGATGATGAACATTATGAACGGTGGTAAACATGCAGCCGGAGCCACCGACATGCAGGAGTTCATGGTTATGCCTGTCGGAGCATCAACCTATAGCGAAGGACTCCGCTGGGGCGTGGAGATTTATCACAGCCTCAAAAAAGTGCTGAGCAAAAAGGGTTACGGGACGACTGTCGGCGACGAAGGCGGCTTCGCGCCGCGTGTGTCGGCCAACAATGAAGCGATTGAGCTTATTCTGGAAGCGATTAAGGAAGCAGGCTATAAGCCAGGTGAGCAGATTATGCTGGCCATGGACCCGGCCGCGTCGGAGTTTTATGAGGACGGCAAGTATCATCTAAAGGTCGAGGGGAAAACCCTGACAGGCCGCGAGATGGTCGACTTCTGGGAGTCGTGGGTTGATAAATACCCAATCATTTCAATTGAGGATGGATTGCACGAGGATGACTGGGATAACTGGGCACTCATGGTCGAACGCCTGGGCGATCGTTTGCAAATCGTCGGCGATGATCTGCTTGTGACCAACGTGAAAAGAATTGAGATGGCTCTCAACCGCAAGGCCGCCAATAGCCTTCTGTGCAAGGTCAACCAGATTGGCACGTTAACCGAAGCCATTGAGTCGGTCCATATGGTTCAGCGAAACGGCTGGACAGCCGTCGTGTCGCATCGTAGTGGCGAATCCGAGGATGCAACGATTTCCGACCTTGTTGTCGCCCTGAACGCGGGCCAGATTAAGACCGGCGCGCCTGCGCGCAGCGATCGGGTTGCAAAATACAATCAACTCCTGCGGATTGAAGAAGACCTGGGCGAGGCTGCTGTCTACCCTGGCATGAAGGCGTTTTCCAATCTTCGCCGATGAATTGACCCTGAGGAGAATGACCGCGAATGAATAAATACATGGGAATTGTTCCCACGCTGGACGAAGACGATGATGATGACTTCCCCGAAGTCGAACCCGTTGAGGAACCTGGGGAAGAGCCGGCAACGGAAAAAGAAAAGAACAGCGGCCCGGGGTCCATGGAGGATCGGTTGCTAAAGCACCGCACCATCCTCATCTATGGGCAAATCGATATGAACCTTGCCATGGAAGTGACCAAACGGCTGCTGGTAATGGATGCGGAGTCTCAGGAAGAAATCCGTATTTTCATCAACTCACCGGGTGGTCATGTGGAGTCGGGCGACACCATATATGACATGATCCGCTTCGTGAAGTCGACGGTGAAGGTTATCGGGACGGGCTGGGTGGCCAGCGCCGGTGCGCTGATCTACGCCGCGGCCGACGTGGAAAACCGTTATAGCTTGCCGAACACACGCTTCTTGTTGCATCAACCCGCAGGCGGAGCGACCGGGCAGGCGTCGGACATCGCTATCGAGGCCCAGGAAATCATCAAGATGCGCCGTCGCCTTAATGAGATTTTCGCTCGCCAAACGGGTCAGACTATCGAGAGAGTGGAAGAAGATACCGACCGTAACTTCTGGATGTCGGCCGCGCAAGCCAAGGATTATGGTCTTGTCGGACGCATCATCGAATCGATCGATGAACTTTAACCGGGGCTGGATGATTTAATTGTGATGGAATCAGGGGCACGAAAACGTGCCCCTTTTTTCTTACGATGCCACAATATATTCAGGTGATCGATGAAATGAAAACTTTATTATTGCTACGTCATGCCAAGTCAAGCTGGGCTAACGAACAGTTATCGGATTTTGAAAGACCGTTGAACGAACGTGGTCATTTTGACGCGCCACGGATAGGCGAGTTGTTGCGGGTTCAAGATCTTGTGCCGGACCTGATCATCTCGTCTTCGGCGAAACGAGCGGCGACGACGGCCGAAATGGTAGCAATTTCGGCATCATTCGAAGGTGACATCCGCTACACCGAGAAACTTTACCTGGCCGAATCTGAAACCTATATCGCGTTAGCTCGACAGGTACCGGACAATTACCAGGTTGTGATGATGGTTGGGCATAATCCCGGCATCGAGGAGCTGGTGGAAGATCTCACCGGACAATCGGAACGAATGCCGACGGCCGCCTTAGCATGCATTGAATTACCCATTGAAAAATGGAGCGATATGAAGGCTGGAAAAAAGAACAAATTGCGAGGGGTATGGCGACCGAAGGAACTCTGAAACTGTCAAAGCTCGAGGTGGGTATGAAGCTTGCTGAGGCTCTTGTTCTGCGCAACCCACAACCCTACCAGACCGATTTTTAACTCATACAAGGTCTTTCCCTCTTCGGCAACCTCCCGCATAACATCGCGCGCAACAAGGCTATTAAGAGCCTGGGTAGTCTCGACGGGACTTAACTCGATACCGTAGGATTGAAGGTACTCAATGAATTCCTCCGGGTGGAGAGGAACAGCGCGATCCATCAAATGAGCGGCCGCAACCAGTACAGCGCGTTCCGTCGGGTTCGAGCGTTGCCAGAGAAACGCAAAGTGGACTTCGCCCAGACGCAACATTTCATCTAGCCCGGTGTTCACGTCTGAGATGGTGACATATCCGGTTTTCTGCAAGTTAGCCTGCTTAACGAGCGTATAGCATACGAGTTGCAGAAAATACGGATGCCCAGCTGTGACGCGCAGTATCTTGTCAGTTGCCAGATCGTCATAGATCAGGTTTGGCGCAACCGGCTCACAAATTAGTCGCTCGGCCGCTTCCGGGCTGAGGAAATCTATTTTGCGATATAGTGCGATATTGAACAGCACCGACCAGTAATCGGCGCTCATTTCTTCCAGACGGCGCGTGCCCACAAAAACAAACCCCAGGCCGGTGCTATGTTGCATCAAATGCCGCATGTAGGGGAAAAATGTTCGCGGCAGAATTCCATCGGCGACCATTGATTCAAATGCCTCAAATTCATCAAAGACCATGAGGAGGGTTGTGCCGGCAGGCAACAGCGCTCGAGCGGCCGGAAGGAATTCACGTTGAAAGACGCGGGCAGGATCGTCCTGCCAGGCCTTTATATCGGGCACGGTTATATCGAGGCCGCGCGCGCCCAGCTGGTCGCCGATATGCCAGGCGAATTCCTGAAGCACGGCCGCCATTCCTGGTGATACGCCTAATGATTGACAATCGATGTAAACAGGAATCAGATGAGGAGGAAGCCAATCCTCCAATCGCAGTAGAAGGGAAGTTTTTCCTGTTCGCCTTTGCCCCACGAGCATGAAGACGTTGCGTTGGCTTTGAGTGTCGGTGTGTTCAGCGATAAAGGTGAACAGTTCTTCGCGGCCATAGAATAGAGGGCTGTCTTTTCGCAGCGGTGTGCCGGGTAAATAAGGGTTGGCGATCGGGGTGAATTCCCGCACCGGTGGCAGCAAATGGACCATATCGCCAAATGCCGCTTTTTTGTCATGACGATTGCGGTCATCATATGTGAGCGACAATCCCACTCTAAACCGCTCTTCCGCCAGAGGCTCGATCAGAAAACGCACCTGCCTGGAGTGACCGGATGGCAGGAAGGCAATCGTCTGCGGCTCGCTGCGCACGTGATAAGCCGGATTTTCATTGAGGACAGCGACGATATTTTCGGCCGCTGCTCGTCCGGAATTGTAGATCTCCATCGCCACGTGGGTCTGTGGGCTGGGCGCCAACCGCTTGGTTTTAAGGGTTACCTTGAGTTCTGCCCGGCCGCGTTGCTCTTCAATCTCGGCCGACAATAAGCCGGACCACCTTCGTGTTATTGCTCGCGTAAGCGTAGAGTCTATGCTTATGGGGGATTCGTTCACCTGATCCTGTACCTGACGAAGCCGGACGGCCGCCTGGTTCAGATATACAAGGCGGTCATCGATGGCATCAACCCGCTCGCTATCACGCATATTTGTGAGGACCGGCAAAAGTGATTCCAGGATTGGCGACCACTCTTTTCGTTCCTCAAGAACTGTCAGCATATGGACAAATTGCGGACGGACTAACCCCAGTTCGGTTATCGATGGCGCATCGAGCATATTCTGGCAAGTTTTGTAAATCAGCCTTCGCTGCGGCAATTTTTGCCAATCCTTGCCGGCGGCCGCCATGTCGTCGAGTGTGCGGGTGATAATCGGCAGTCCAGCTTGTGGCCGATTGCCCAGAAGGAATAACCCATCAGCAAGGTTAGCCAGATTAAGGTCGCCCGCTCGTCTGGACCGATTGGCCAATTGCAACAGGAAATCGGGTGAACCTCGCAGAGAGGCATATTTTTCTTCAAGGAGCGGCAAAGTGCGTTCCGGATTCTGACTGACACGCTTGTAGAACTGGTCAGCCTGATTGGCCGGCGTTCGTGCCTGCCGAAGATAGGCCACCAGAAAAGCGATGGCCAGCACACTCGCTGACCCTAAAACTGCGGGCATCATCCCCTCTGCCGGCGGGAGCGACGCAACGGTCGGGCCTTCCGGAGGGATGAGATATCCCCGGTAAAAACCGTCGGTAAACCGGAATCGGTAATTTACTTTGGCCGAACCGACAGGGATTTTTACACTCGACCAGAGTAATTGACCATTACCTGAGTCGAGGCGCTGCTCGGATATTGGCTGCCAGGCGTCATTGGCTTCATCGAACATTTCCAGCTGAACATCTACCGCGTCATTTTCGACGTCTTTAACCAACACCTGGAAAGAGTACTGTCGCTGATCGATATCGGCTTTCGGTTCGGACAATAGAGGTGGTCGATTTTCTTCCTCGCGGAACAACCTGATCAATCCGTTTTGGGTAATCGCCATTAAATCGGGTGATTGTCGGGAAGAACGCCTGAGCAATGAAAGATCGAAAATACTGCTTGCCAGTTGCAGGTTTAATATTTGACGAGGTGTGCGGGATTGTAGCTGATCGTAAAGCCGTATATCGCCATCGCGATTGCCGAATGCGCCGGTGTCCGGTCTTCCATCTTTATCCAGATCTGCCCAGGTAATAGCCTTTACTGCGCCAAAATCGGCCAATGTCCAGATCAGGGCAGGCCGATTATCGGTGAGATTCAGCTGGGTTACCCGACCATCCCGGTTTGCCACCAGGAATGTGGTCACTTTTGGCTGAAAAGCTTCAATAGCCCCCTGATCATAAGATTTAATTACTTCCGGCATGCCAACGAGCACAAACGGCCATCCCATATGGGCCATTTCGGCCCCTTGCTGATTCAGACCGTGGACAAGTCCATCAGCTGTAAACAGCACCACGTTGACAGCCAGTTCTTCATTGTCAGGTTGGCGTACTGCAAAAACTTTCTCAATAGGCGAGTCGAAGACTGCAAAATTGGAGCTAAGGATGCTTCCGTTATCAAGTGACAGCCGTGAGATTAGCTGATTACCTGCTACCAGCAGTGAATTGGGACTACCGGCGACCCCGTTTAACACGACCATATCCCGCACGCTCCCTATGGCCTGTCCCATGGTCTGATTCCAGAGCTGGTTTCCCTCCAAATCGTATGCGGCTATATAACTGGAAGCGGTGCCGATGAGGAGCGTCGCATTACCCGAGCCGGGACGACTTTCGACTACAAGGGATGTAACGTGTTCGGGAATTTCGACTTCCCATAGGCGTTCGCCGGTCGGTTCGCGAAGCTCTAACCAGCTAAGCGCTTCAACTGTTTCACTCGTTTCATCGAGTGGTAACCTTTGGCGTCGTACAACCGCGATACGCGATGGGTGGGTGAGGGAATATTCCACTGCCGTCAAAAAGGCGATCGAATCTCCCGGCGCATTCAACCAGCGTATCGTGCGGTCGGCGCCCAGACTGTGGAGTCGACCATCGCGCGTGCCGACAAGAATTTCCTCTTCCCCATCTCGATCAAGATCGATTACAAGCATGGCGGTTGGCTCCGCGTCAAGCTTGTACTCCCATTCCTGGACGTATTCGCTATCACCAATTCCCAAACCAATTAGCTGCAGCGTCGCAAAGCGAGCCAACAACAGTTCGTAATGGTTATCACCATTCACATCGACCAGTTGGGTAACAGAAGGCAGATCGGTATCGTTTAGTTTTGTCAGTGTCTGACCGTTTGTGCCCAGCAGGAGAACATCGGCCAGCTCGCTGGTTGTACCAATTGGTTCGAGAACAGCGGCCAGCGAGGTTTGGCCGGCCGCGGTACGAGCGCCGACGGGCAGCAACGCAAGCACCCCCCGATCGGCTTCTCTGGCCAGGTTATTGGTCCAAAGACGTTTGCCCTGGGCTGAAAAGGTGATAACGCTGCCTGCTTCTGTGCCGACCGCCAACGCGGTTTCATTCGGTAAATCGATAGCCGCCAGACTGGAAATGGGTCGGTTTACAGTTCGAAACCAGAGGAGCTCCCCATCCGGTGAATATAAATCCAGCTGGCCGAAATTTGTTCCCACGGCGATCATGCTTTGTGTGGTGTCGAACGCTACCTCGGTCAGATCCGTTATTCGGCGGGATACGGCCTGGCGCCATTTCACCGAGCCATCATCGATAAATATGAGTTCGCTGAATCGGCGAGGTGTGAACAAGCCGAGGGCGATTTCCTCTGCGCCATCGTTGTCAAAATCGGCGACGATCATTCTCGGACTCACAACAGTTGAGAGAATGTCTTGTCCAGCGAATTGCCATACCCTTTCGCCATCGTCGCTGTAGGCCAGCAATTCACCCGATCCGAGCAGCAGCAGGATTTCATCCCGTCCGTCCCGGTTGATGTCAATTGATTCAATAGCGACAGGTGCAGTACCCACATCCAGAAGCAATCGCCAGAGTTGAGTGCCCTTGTTATCCAGCAGCATCAGATAATCTGTGCCCGCCACGACAATATCACGCTGGGTGTTGGTGGTTCTCAATGTGCCGGTGGCAGTTATCAATTCAGGGCTATGATAGGCCCATTTCTGCTGTCCATCTGTTGACAGGAGTGTGAGTTGGCCGTTTTCATCCAGAATCAGGAATTCATCAACGAGGTCTCCATCGACATCGACGGTCAAGACTGAAGCCAATCTTCCAGAGGCAGCATACTGCCAGTAATACTGGGCGCGATCGCTTTCCTGTGCGTTGACAGAGGTGGTTGAAGAAGCCAGGGCGACAACAGCTAATATTGCGGTGAGAACCATCAATCGGACAGTTCCACCGGGTTGGCGGGGTTTATAAGCGCACTGACAACAAAAGGTGATTAATCGGGTGGGAGTCGACAATGTTTAAAGGATGTGGCCGTTTGGCCGGTTATTCTTCGGGTGGCCGCAAGGCATATCCCACACCGCGCTCGCTGACGATCCAATTCCCCAAGGGATCGACGGCTCGCCGCAGGCGTTTAATCAACGTCTTGAGCCTGTCAGGATCATCGACCAGAACATCTCCCCAGACCGTCATTTCCAGATCTTCGCCATGAACGACATGATCCGCTTGCCGGCATAACCGGACGAGTATGCTGAATTGGGATGTAGTCAGATTCATTTCGTGACCGTCGCCCCAAACCTGATGTCTCAGTTCATCAATGACAAACGGCCCTGCCTGTATCAGGCCAGTTACGGTTTGGCGTCGAACAAACCGACGGAGGATTTCGCTACTATATGTATACTCATCGCCCGATTTTTGCAGCAGGCATTGTTGTTCCAGATGTCGCAAGCTTTCGATAGGGCCATCAGCGATGGCCAGAACGTGCTGGTCTTCCGAGGACAGGTTTTGCCACAAATAGCCGAGGTGTGATTCTGTCTCAACCTCAACAGGGCCATCGAGAATATTGAAAACCGAATCACCGGATTGGCCGTCGGCCTGGATCTCCAGACCGCCGGTCAGCAATGCCTGAACAGTGTGGTAGCCGCCGATATGTATGAAAAGGGGATGGAAGCCGACCAGCCGAAGCAAATACCGTGTTAATTCCTCGGGGAATGACACGGTGGTGCGTGAGAGGCGATTTTCGATCAACCCGCGCGCTTCAGCTTCGTTAAACATTCCGAGCGGCAGCGTGACGAAAATGTTGAAAAAAGGCGAGCTGAGAACAGCTTCCTCGGCCGTGATTTCGAACAGCGGCCTCTGACTGGCTGTCAGGAAAGCCAATCCGTATTTTGTCGTCAATCCACGCAGCCGGGCGAAGAAGTAAGGGGTCAAATGCCGATTGGCCGCCAGGAGTTCGAACTCGTCGAGCAGGATGACGACGCTGGTTCCCTGTTGATAGACTTGCTGCAACGCGCGATCAAGGGCGCGATAGGTTCCCGGTTGCGCGGCATTGTCGATTGTCAGATTCGCCTGAACGGCCGCATCGAGAAGGCCATCCAGAAATAATTCATAGACTTCTTCCGGCGGCGATCCGGCAAGTTCCTGGCAATCCAGCAGCACAAACAGGGATTCCGGCCGGTTCAGGTTGAACCGGGCGCGAACGGCGGGGTTACTCAGATGCAGAAGAAGCGAACTCTTCCCGATTCGCCGGGGGCCGATCAGCGAAACGCTTTGCCCATTGCGCAACAAGCCCAGTATTTGATTTGATTCTGCCTCGCGGCCGATGAAATCCTCCGCATGCCGGATCGCCCCACGATGGAAGAAAGGATTGTCTGCACCCATACTTAACTATTGTAAACCTGAAATTGGATAAAAGGTAATGCCGCCCTCAGGAGCTAACCAGGCCTTTATCCGGAATGATGAGACACTTGTCATGGTGGTTACAGAACCGTAAAATCGAACATGTGAACGATGAAATCAGTTCCCTGCTGCGCCAGCTTGGCGTCACCAAAGGAGCGCGACACCTGCGATCGGCCTCTCAGCCGGCGGTGGTTGCAATACCGCCACCTGTTAATGATGGAGAAGGACCCTGGCCGCTTGAGATGCTATTGCCGGGCGGGCGACTCGTTGAGTCACCGGGAGGCGCCTGCTTTGTCGTTGAGCGTGTCTTTCCGGTCCACTATCGTCATGGAAACGATACGCTGGCAGACCTGCTGGCCACCGATCCTGGCCAGGGCGTCCGTTATGCTCTGGATAATCGCATTAACGGGCATGATTTTCGTGATTTCCTGTTCCTGGACACGGAGACGACGGGATTGGCCGGGGCGGGTGCGCTGGCCTTCATGGTCGGTGTTGCTTTCTTTGAACCGCACGTTTCATTGGTTGCCGGTAACACGGTGAGTGGAGATGTGCTGGTCGTCCGGCAATACTTTTTACGAGATCACGGCGACGAGCCGGCGATGCTGCAGCAGCTTGACGAACTGATAGAGGGGAAGGGCGGGTTAATAACATTCAACGGTCGATCCTTCGACGTGCCGTTGCTGGATAATCGTTACTTGCTCAACCGTCGGCGCGGCCGGTTGCCTGAACTGCCGCATATTGACCTGCTCCAACCCGCGCGACGGTTGTACCGCGCACGCCTCGGCTCCTGCGCCCTCGGTGCGCTGGAGCACAACCTTCTGGGATTACAGCGAACGCAGGAAGACGTCCCCGGCTGGATGATTCCCTCCCTCTACAATAACTACCTTCGTACAGGGGATGCCCGTGAGCTGGCGCGCGTGTTTTATCATAACGAGATAGATATGCTCTCGATGGTGACGTTGGCCGCACGCATATTTCGCCATCTGGCAACGTCTCAATGTGATGCTGCTCTTGACCAGATTAGCCTGGGACGTTGGCAGGCGGATCTCGGCTTGCATGCAGAGGCGGAAATCACACTCCGCGGCGCTATGAATGATGACGCGCCTCTCGAAGTTTACTATCAGGCCTTGCAGCGTCTCGCCGCAATGTATAAGAAGGAACGGCGTGCTGATGCCGTTATCGCCTGGCAACAAATGGCCTCGATCAGCGATGGGGATGTCTCTGCTCACGTCGAACTGGCGAAGCATTATGAATGGCAAGCGAGCGACATACCTGCGGCGATCCTCTGGACCCGCCGCGCGCTGGATCTCATCGATCGGTTACCTCTGACCCCCAATACCCGCCTCGCGAGATCGGAACTGACGCATCGCCTGGCCCGACTGGAATCGAAAAAACGTTAAGACTCCCCGACGTCGGTCATCGCTCCAATGACGGTATCGAGGTCCTTGTCGCCGCGGCCGCTCAGGTTGACCAGCAGGATTTCGTCCTTGCGCATTGTCGGCGCGCGCTTGATCGCTTCGGCCACGGCATGAGCCGACTCCAGCGCCGGGATAATCCCCTCGGTGCGCGAAAGCTCGTGAAAAGCAGCCAATGCCTCCTGGTCAGTAGCGTACGTATAATATGCTCGCTCCTGATCGCGCAGCCAGGCGTGTTCCGGGCCAACGCTGGGATAATCGAGGCCGGCGCTGATGCTGTGGGTCTCCCTGATCTGCCCGTCGGCCGTTTGCATGACGTAGCTTTTCGTGCCGTGCAGAACGCCGATCCGGGATACGGCGGGATCGGCGAAGCGGGCGGCGTGAAGGCCACCTTCGATGCCCGTTCCGCCCGCTTCCACACCGATGAGATCGACGGATTCGTCTTCGCGAAAGGCCGTGAAAATCCCCATGGCGTTACTGCCGCCGCCCACGCAGGCGACGATCGCGTCGGGCAAACGACCTGTCGCAGCCAGAATTTGTTCGCGCGCCTCACGGCCGATAACGCTTTGGAAATCGCGCACCATGGCCGGATAGGGATGAGGGCCGAGGACGGACCCGAGCAGGTAGTGGGTCGTCGCCACGTTCGTCACCCAGTCACGAATGGCCTGGTTGATGGCGTCCTTCAAGGTGCGGCTACCCGAAGCCACGGGCCGAACCTCCGCGCCCAGCAAACGCATGCGATACACGTTTGGCTGCTGGCGGGCGATGTCGACCTCACCCATGTAGATGATGCCCTCCAGCCCCAACAAGGCGCAGACGGTGGCAGTGGCCACCCCGTGCTGTCCCGCGCCCGTTTCGGCAACCACCCGTTGCTTGCCCATACGACGGACTAGCAGCGCCTGGCCGAGGGCGTTGTTTATCTTGTGCGCCCCCGTGTGGTTCAGGTCTTCGCGCTTGAAGTAGATTTGTGCGCCGCCCAATTTTTCCGACAATCGCCGGGCGTAAGTCAGGGGAGAAGGGCGGCCGACATAACTTCGCAGGAGATGCTCGAACTCGGTTACGAACGCGGGATCATTGCGCGCTTCGTCGTAGGCGGCGATTAGCTCCTCCAGCGCTGGCATCAATGTTTCGGGCACGAATTGGCCGCCATAGGGGCCAAATTTGCCTTTATCGTCGGGTACAGAGAAGGGTATTTGTCTGTTGGCCATATTCATTCCTTCGCAAGACTGACTGAATTATAGCAGCATTGCCCGATCCCTGAACCCGCGCGTTGGATTAACCGGTAGCCGGTGCTTGCTGTGGTAAAATAGGCGCATGACTGATGAACTGATCGTTGTAGGTGGCGGGTTGGCGGGCAGCGAGGCAGCCTGGCAGGCGGCTGAGGCCGGTATTTATGTTCGCCTGTATGAAATGCGGCCGAAGCGCGAGACCCCAGCCCACGAGACACCCTGGCTGGCGGAGTTGGTGTGCAGCAATTCGCTTGGTTCCGACCTGCCGCATAAGGCTCCCGGCCTGTTGAAGGCGGAACTGCGCGGCCTGGGTTCCCTCATTTTGGCCTGTGCCGAGGAAACGGCCGTGCCCGCGGGGTCGTCGTTGGCTGTTGATCGTGAGGGTTTTGCCCGTCGGGTCACTGAACGTATTCAAGGGCATCCGCGCATTACCCTTGTGACCGAGGAAGTGGAGGCGATTCCCGACACGCCAACCATCATTGCCAGCGGCCCGCTGACATCTTCGGCGCTTGCCCTTGGCATCGGCCAATTGACTGGGCAGGAATATCTCTACTTCTACGACGCTGTATCGCCTATCGTCCAGGCTGAGACCATCAACATGTCCATCGCATTTCGTCAGTCCCGCTATGACCGGGGAGAGCAGGAGGGGGGCGATTACATCAACTGCCCGATGACTCGCGAGGAGTATGAGGTCTTCGTGGATGCCTTGCTGACAGCCGAGAGGATCACACTCAAGCAGTTTGAGCAGGAGGATCCGCATTTCTTCGAGGGTTGCATGCCTATCGAGGCCATGGCCGGCCGGGGGCGCGATGCACTGGCTTTTGGCCCGATGCGGCCGGTCGGACTCATCGATCCACGGACAAACCGACGGCCGCACGCTGTTGTCCAGTTGCGCCAGGATAACCTCATCGGTTCGCTCTACAATATTGTCGGTTTCCAGACAAATCTGAAATGGGGTGATCAGAAGCGCGTGCTCAGGCTGATCCCCGGGCTGGAAAACGCCGAGTTTGCCCGATACGGGATGATGCACCGCAACACGTACATTAACTCCCCGGCCATGCTCCAGCCGACCATGCAGTATCGCCGCCGGGCGGATCTGTTCTTTGCCGGCCAGATCGTCGGAGTTGAGGGTTACGTCGGCAATGCCGGGACGGGACTGTTGGCGGGGATCAACGCCGCACGTTTTCTGTTAGGCCAGAATCCGGTCATTTTACCACCGACGACGATGCTTGGCGCGCTCTGTCATTACGTCACTCACTCGGCGGTAAAGGATTTCCAGCCGATGAAAGCCAATTTCGGCATCCTGCCGCCTTTGCCGCCGCGACCCGGCAAGGAAGAACGCGGCCGTCACTATGCCGAGCGTGCACTGACTGCCATGCGTCGCTTTGCGCGCGAGCATAGGCTGCGATACGATCCCGATATCGCCGTCGCCACGATCCAACGTGCCTGATTGGGCTTCCGGTTGGCCTTCCAGCCGAGCCCGGCACACGATTACGAGGTATTAATGGAAATCCCTGTCGAGACTACCGTGACGAGTGTCATCGTCTACCCCGATCGCGCGCGGGTAACCTGCCGCGGTCGATCCGAATTAAGCGAGGGGGTTCACCAACTGGTCATCGGTGAACTTCCGTTGGCGCTGGAGACTGAATCCGTTCGGGCTTCCGGCCGGGGGACTGCCCGCGTCCGGCTGCGCAGTGTGGACGTCCAGCGCCGCCATTATGCGGCCGCCCCCACCGCGAGTGTGGCCGCGCTTGAGGAACAGGTCGTCGCAACGCAATCGCGCCTGCAAAGGTTGGTGGATCGGCAGGCGGTGAAACAGGCATCGATTAACCATCTGGACGGCTTGCGCGCGGCGACACCGGAGTTTGCCCGGGGCTTGGCCCGCGGACGCAGCACGGTCGAGAGCCAGGCGGCGCTGATGCGGTTTTTCGAAGAGGAGGACGCTCGCGTGCGCGTTGAACTGCGTGCCCTCGAGGATGAGCAGCGAGTAGTGAAGGACGAACTGGGGAAGTTGCAGGCGGAGTTGGAGCAGATTCGTTCCGCCCGGCCGCGCCAGCGCTACGAGGCGCGCCTTGAGGTGGAGGTGTTGGCCGCGGGCGATTTCGCCGTGGAGGTGAACTATGTGGTCGGCCGCGCCGGGTGGCGGCCGCTGTACGATGCGCGCCTCCAGGAAACCGGCAAGGCTGGAGAGGCTGCTGTTGTTGCGTTGACCAGTCTGGCCGAAATCACCCAAAACACCGGACAGGATTGGGTGGGAGTTCGTCTGTCGGTTTCGACGGCGCGCCCCGCGTTGAATCAACGTGTCCCTGAACTGAACCCGTGGTATCTTGACGTTCTGCATCCCCAGCCGCGAGCCATGAAGTCCGATATGGTCACAAAGGGAACGCGGATGGAAACCATGGAGATGGCTGCCGCCGATGAGGCGATGCCGATGATGACGGCTATGGCCCCGCCGGTCGTGTCTGCCGAGGTAGAGGTGGCCGAAACCCGGGAGACCGGCACGGCTGTGACCTTTGTCGTTTCCGGCGAGGTCAACATTCCCGGCGACGGCACGCCCAAAAAGACAACCCTGGGTCAATATGAATTGTTGCCGCGCCTTGATTTTCTGGCTGTTCCCCGGCATACCGACGCCGTATACCGCCGGGCGACGCTGGAAAATACGACCGGCGCGCCTCTGCTGCCTGGTGCGGTGAGTCTCTATGTTGGCGAGGAGTACATCGGCCAAAATCGCCTTGATTACACGCCGGGAGGCGGCGAGGTGGAGTTGATTCTGGGTGTAGAGGAGCGGATCAAGGTCAAGCGTGAGCTTGTTCGTCGCGAGGTTGACAAACGCTTGCTGCGCGATCAGCGGCAGATTCTCTACGGTTATGAGATCAAGCTCGAAAACCTGCTCGCGAACCCGGCCAGGATATCTGTGCAAGATCAATATCCGGTGTCGCGCCACGACCAGATCAAGATCCGTCTCGATCGAGCTGTGCCGGAACCGGTGGAACATACCGACCTGCATCTATTGAAGTGGCAACTGGACATGGCCGCCGGCGAAAAGAAGACAATCCAGCTGGAATATCAGGTCGAACATCCGCGAGCCTTGCCGGTCGCCGGAATGGTCGACTAGGAGAAAATCTACTATAACCACTCGTAAAGGTTACGACACAGCCCCGCCGCGGGAACATGCGTTCCTTGTCGGCGCGGAACTGCGGGACAGCCAACCCCTGCTACCGGTTGAGGATAGCCTCGAAGAATTGGCTCGATTGGCGGACACGGCCGGTATCGACGTCGTCGGCCAGGCTATTCAGCGTTTCGATAAACCCAATAGCGCCACCTATATTGGGCCGGGCAAGGTCGATGAAGTGAAGTTGCTGGTGCAAGAATTACAGGCGGATGTCGTCATTTTCGACGATGAGCTTTCGCCCCGCCACCAGCGCGAGCTGGAGCGAATATTTGGCGACGATGTGAAGGTGCTGGATCGGACGGCACTCATCCTCGATATATTCGCCCAACATGCCCAAACCCGCGAAGGCAAGCTTCAGGTGGAACTGGCCCAACTGGAGTACCGGTTGCCTCGCCTGACGCGCATGTGGACGCATCTGGCCCGGCAGGCCGGTGGGCGTGCCGGCGGCGCGACGGGCGGCGTTGGCTTGCGTGGCCCCGGCGAGACGCAGCTGGAGACTGACCGCCGGGAGATCGGCCGCCGCATCTCCCAAATCAAGGAAGAGCTGGACGGCGTGCGCGCCCACCGGGAGCGACACAGATCCAAGCGCCAGCAGACCGAGCTACAGGTCGTGGCCATCGTCGGCTACACTAACGCGGGCAAGTCGACATTGCTGAACAAAATAAGCGGCGCAGACGTCCTGGCGGCCGATATGTTGTTCGCGACGCTCGACCCGACAACGCGCAAGGTCGATATGCCGGGCGGTCGCGAGGTGTTGTTCACCGACACTGTGGGCTTTATCCAGAAGTTGCCGACGCAGATCGTGGCCGCTTTTCGCGCCACACTGGAAGAGATCAGCGATGCCGATCTGCTTCTTCATGTCGTTGACGTGACCCATCCCAACGCGGCCGCGCAGATCGAGGCGGTGGAAGACACCTTGGCCGAGTTGGAGGCCGAACATCTGCCGATGGTAATTGCCCTGAACAAGGCCGACAGATTGACGGATCAGGAGGCGACGCTGCGCGATCTCGATCTCAGCGCACCGGCTGCGCTCGTTTCAGCCCGGACGGGCAAGGGTATCGATGAACTTCTCATCCTGATCGAGGCAACGATGGTGAAGTTGTTGCAGCCGATTGAAGTTCACCTCCCGTATGAACGAGGAGATTTATTGTCGCTGTTTTATGAACGGGGGCAGGTGGATGAAGAACGACACTCCGGCACAGGTGTCCATTTGTTTGGTCGCGTGCCGAGCCGCCTGATACCCGTTTTAGACCCGTATCGAGCCGAATGAATAACCCACTGGAAATTGCCCGGCGACCGGATATCCGCGCCGCCCTGTCCGCTTTCAGCGAAAATCTTGAATCAATACTGGATCAGAT